>JAILOV010000058.1 GCA_024690605.1 Lachnospiraceae bacterium
CACGACCACCTGGAGAAAAAAGAACGGCCGTTGGATGGCGGTCTTCAATATGGATAGTGTCAAGTGACCTAAGAAAACCCAGAGCCAGGAAAAAGTCTGGGGTATGAGTTTGACCATGAGTATACGGCATATGAAGCGGACAGCGAAGAAATGGTCATTTCCCCGGTCATACGATCGGGGGATTTCTTTGTGACAATCCTCCTGATGGTGATTGACGGAATATCGATAATGACTTGTCATAAGCGCGTTTACGATCGATTTTTCTCAATTTCAGTAATTGCCTTTTTGGGTATTTCTCAGATGGGAGAAAGTCAGCGTTGATGCGGCTTTCAGAGCATATGCACCTTTTTCATAGGAGCAGTGCACCTTTCCGTTTTTCATCACCATGAAAAATATCCTTTTATAGCTGTTTGTACCTTTTTTCTCAAAAATCGACTACTGATATACGGGTGCATGACGTCAGATTTCTGGCTTGCACCTTTTTTGGAGTAGTCAGCACCCCCGATTTCTACTACCTTTTGACTACCAATGAGGTCCAACATATGCCGGATTATGCCAGATTATGCCAGAATAGTGTTGAGAAAGCTCTGTCACGGTGACAAAGAAATACTTGTCAGAACTTTGCAAAATAGGGCATAATGGGGCAGGAGGAAGACTTGGATGAATAAATATCGCTTGTTATTTGTATGCCATGGAAACATCTGTCGATCACCGATGGCGGAGTTTGTGATGAAGGATCTGGTCAACCGGGCCGGTGTGGCAGATCGGTTTGAGATCGCTTCGGCGGCGACGGACACGGATGAGATCTGGAACGGGCACGGGAGCCCGGTCTATCCGCCGGCACGCGATATGTTGCGGCAGCACGGGATCGGGACGCCGGACAATGAACTGGGCGTCGGCGCGAAACATGCCAGGCTCCTGTCAAGGGCGGATTATGACCGGTATGATCTGCTGATCGGCATGGACAGCGAGAATATGTCCCGGATGCGGCGTCTCTTCGGCGGTGATCCCGATGATAAGGTGCATCTCCTCATGGACTACACCGATCGTCCCGGGGAGGTTTCGGATCCCTGGTACACGAGGGATTTTGAGGCGACCTGGCGGGACGTTCTGGAGGGCTGTACGGGACTGCTGGATGCGCTGACGGAATGAGAGAGAAAGAAAACATCGACAGATGAAGATCGCAGAAAATAAAAAATCAGATGCGGGGACCGCGCAGCGTCTCCGTTTTCCGACAAGGACCGCACTTCTGCTGTATATCCTGGAGGGGAGCAAGCGCTTCTTTGTGCTTGGTGTCCTCTGTTCCATGCTGGTTTCCTTTTTTGATCTTGTCAATCCGCGGATCATCGGATACACGGTGGATTCCGTTCTGGGAGAGGAGGAGAGTTCGCTCCCTTCCTTTGTGCTGGTCGCCCTTGAGAGGATCGGCGGGGGCACCTTTTTCCGCACCCATCTGTGGCTGATCTCGCTGTGTGTGATCCTGGTCGCACTCCTGGCGGCGTTGTTCCGGTTCCTGCTGCACGTCTTTCTGGCCGTCGGCGTGGAAAAGATGCTGAAGCACATGCGGGACAATGTGTTCGGACACATCCTGCATCTTCCCTTCGCCTGGCACGCCAGGAACCATACGGGCGATATCATCCAGCGGTGCACGTCCGATGTGGAAACGATCCGGAATTTCCTCTCCGAGCAGCTGATCTCGCTGTTCAGGATCGGTCTTCTTGTCGCGCTGGCGCTGTACTTCATGATCGGGATCGATCCGGTCCTGGCCCTGGCCGCCGCGGCGTTTATCCCGGTCATTGTCGGCTACTCGGTGTTCTTCCACAACCGGATCGCGAGCTCCTTTCTGCATGCGGATGAGGAGGAGGGGAAGCTCTCGGCGATCGCGCAGGAGAATCTGACCGGGGTGCGTGTCGTTCGCGCCTTCGGGCGTGAGGTTTATGAAAAGGAGCGTTTCGAAAGACAGAATCACGATTATACGCAGCTCTGGATCAACCTGATGCGCCTGCTTTCCGCTTTCTGGGCATCCGGCGATCTGATCTCCGGCCTGCAGCTGCTGACGGTGATGCTTCTGGGCGCGCATCTGGCGGTACACGGTTCTCTGACGGCCGGTGAGTATATCTCGTTTGTTTTCTACAATGCGCTGCTCTCCTGGCCGGTGCGTGAACTGGGACGGATCATCTCCGACATGAGCAAGGCGGGAGTTTCGATCGACAGGATCGCTTATATCCTGAATGCCGAGCCCGAGCGGGAGGAGCCGGATGCGACGGAGCCGGATCTGAACGGGGATATCGTGTTTTCCCATGTGAACTATCGCTACGAGGGCACGAATGCGGAGGTGCTGGATGATGTGAGCTTTACGGTGCACGCCGGCGAGACGATCGGGATCCTCGGCGGCACGGGCTCCGGAAAATCCACGCTCATGTATCTTCTGGACAAACTCTATGAACTGCCGCCGGAAAACGGTTCGATCTCGATCGGCGGCGTGGACATCCGCAGGATCCGGACATCGTATCTTCGTTCAAAGATCGGTATGGTGCTGCAGGAACCGTTCCTGTTCTCGCGGACACTGGAGGAGAACATCTCGATCACACGCGGGGAAATGGGAAAGGACGAGCGGCGCATCATGGTGCGCAGAGCGGCAGGGATCGCCTCCCTTGACCGCGCCGTGAAGCGATTTGCGCACGGCTATGCCACGCCGGTCGGCGAGCGGGGCGTGACGCTCTCGGGCGGACAGAAACAGCGGACAGCCATTGCGCAGATGCTGGTCAAGGATCCGCCGATCATGATCTTTGATGATTCCCTGTCGGCGGTGGATGCGCAGACGGATGCAAGGATCCGGCAGGGGCTTAAGGAAAATCTGGCACAGTCCACGGTGATCCTCATTGCCCATCGCATCACGACCCTTATGCAGGCGGACCGGATCATTGTGCTCGACAGGGGACGGATCGCCGAAGAGGGAACGCACGAGGAACTCATCGAAAAAGGCGGTCTCTATCAGAAGATCTACGAGCTGCAGAGGCAGCAAAGCGAATGACAAAAGAAGAAGAAAAAAACTTAAAACTGCCGTTGTTCGGCATCCTGCGGCTTCTGCCATTCCTGAAGCCCTACCGGTGGATCATGCTGCTCATGATCCTGCTGGGCTTTGCGAGCTCGCTCATTGATTCGGCCTATCCGCTGTTTAACCGCTATGCACTGGATCATTTCATTGGTGAGAAAACGCTGGCGGGAGCGGGCACTTTCGCCGCGCTGTATCTGGGAGTTCTGTTATTTCAGGTCATCGACAATTTTGTGACCGCGTCGCTCTGCGGCAAGATCGAGATGTCGGTAAACAGGGATCTGCGCAATGCGGCTTTTTCGCATCTGCAGACGCTGTCCTTTTCCTATTTCAACCAGAACAATGTGGGGTATATCCATGCACGCGTGATGAGCGACTCCGGAAAGATCGGCCTTGCCTGCGCCTGGCGGATGATGGATCTTGTCTGGCACGGCGCCTATATCCTGTGCGTCTGCATCATGATGCTCACGGTCGATGTGCGGCTGGCGCTCATGATCTTTGCGCTTGTGCCGGTCACGGTCGTGTTCATCATCGTATTTCAGCGGAAATTCCTCATCCTGCATCGCCGCGTGCGCGAACTCAATTCGACGATCACGGGGGATTTCAACGAGGGCGTCACCGGCGCGAGGAGCATCAAGACGCTGGTCGTGGAAGACAGGATCCGCGAGGATTTTGAGCGGGATACGGAGGAGATGCGTTCCACGGCGGTCAGCGCGGAGCGCACGCGGGCGTTCTTTACCTCCGTGGTTTCTCTGATGAGCGCCTTTGCACTGGCAATCGTCCTGTGGAAGGGCGGGCAGCTGACGCTCGAGCGCCTGATGATGATCGGATCGCTCTCGGTCTTCATGTCCTATGCGATCAATCTGATGGAACCGATCCGCATGATCATGCAGACGCTTTCCGCGTTCGTGGAGATCCAGGTCAACATCGAGCGGCTGACAAAGCTTTTGAACACGCAGTCCGATGTGGCGGATTCGCCGGAGGTTGTAGAAAAATACGGCGACACTTTCCGGCCGAAGCGGGAAAACTGGGAGGAACTGCACGGGGATGTGGAATTCGAGGATGTGTCCTTTCAATACCCGGACGGCGAGGAACTGGTGCTGGAGCACTTTAATCTGAAGGTGCCGCACGGAACGAATGTGGCGATCGTCGGCGAGACCGGCGCGGGAAAATCGACGCTGGTGAATCTTGTCTGCCGGTTCTTTGAACCGACGGAGGGACGTGTCCTGATCGACGGCCGGGATGCCCGCGAACGTTCACAGCTCTGGCTGCATTCGCACATCGGCTATGTGCTGCAGACACCGCATCTGTTCTCGGGGACCGTGCGGGAGAATCTCTGCTACGGGAAGCCGGACGCCACGGATGAGGAGATCCGGCGGGCCCTTGCACTCGTGTCCGCGGACGCCGTCGTTGACAGGATGGAGAAGGGGCTGGATTCACAGGTCGGTGAGAGCGGAGATCTCCTTTCTACAGGGGAGAAACAACTCCTTTCCTTTGCCCGGGCGATCCTTGCGGATCCGCGGATCCTGGTGCTGGATGAGGCGACGAGCTCGATCGATACGGTGACGGAAAAGAAGATCCAGGAGGCGATCGCGACCGTGATCAAGGGTCGCACAAGTTTCGTCATCGCGCATCGTCTCTCGACGATCGTGGATGCCGATGTGATCCTCATGGTCAATGAGGGGAAGATCATCGAGCAGGGGACGCACAGAGAACTGATGAAGAAGAAGGGCGCCTATTACGAACTCTATACGAGGCAGTACGAGGAGATGGCTGCGGATCTGGTGTAGATCGGTTTCAGATCGCGTAGTTCCTCTCTCCGAAGATGCCGGTCCCTACACGCACCATGGTGGCGCCTTCCTCGATGGCGACCATGTAATCGCCGGTCATGCCCATGGACAGGATGTCCATCTGCTTATCCTGCGGAAGACCGGTATTGATGGAGGTTAACAGCTCCCGCAGTCCCCGGAAGTAGGGGCGGTTCGTCTCCGGATCCTCCGTGTAGGGAGCGATGGTCATGAGCCCGCGCACGTTAAGGTGCGGCAGCTCCTGCAGGCTTTTCACAAAAGCGGGTGTTTCGTCGGGCGTGAGCCCGAATTTGGTCTCCTCGGCGGCCATGTTGACTTCGCAGAGGACGTCCATGACGAGATCATGCTTTGCGGCCTGTTTCTCGATCTCTTTGGCGAGGGCGGCATTGTCCACGGAGTGGATGAGCTCCGCCATGCCCGGGAGGTATTTCACCTTGTTGGTCTGCAGATGACCGATCATGTGCCAGTGGAGCGGCTCGGTGATCACTGCGGTCTTGTCCCTGAGTTCCTGCACCTTGTTCTCGCCGAAGACCGTGCAGCCGCAGGACATGGCCTCGCGGATGTCCTCGACGGGCTTGGTCTTGCTGACGGCGATGAGCGTCACGGAATCGACGGGACGCCCCGCTCGCGTGCATGCCTGTGCCATGTTCTTTCTGACCTGTTCCAGATTTTCACGTATCATTTTGCGCTCCCGTATTTCTGTGATGCAAAAGTCAGTTTACTTGATATGATGTCCACGGATTGCTCATGCTCGGGACCCGGACATCATTATACAGACTTCTCCGGCAATGGGCAATCATTGACAGAAAGCCGAAAAAAACTATAATAGAAAGGAGATGGGAGGATCTATGGCGGAGAGGATCAAAAGATGGCTCGGGCTCTGCAAAGACAGCGCGTTTGTCCGCGATGAGTTCGATTTCGAGAACATGCGCACGAGCATCTACATGTCCGTTGTGATCATCGTGCTGGAGATCTGGATGATCGCGAGTGCGGTCTACGGGAATCTCACCGGCGTCAGAGAGCGCTCCTTTTCCTGGCTTGTCACCCATATCGGTCTGTATCTCCTGCTGATCGCCGTCGCTTCGGTCGTCATGTTCTATTCCCGTTTCTGCATGAAGCGGAAGAAAAACAGGCATCGTCTGACGGTTGCTTTTTTCCTTGTGTTCACGCTCACCTGCATTCTGTTCGGCACCTACATTTCCTACTATGACTATTCCAAGGGAGAGCAGGCGCTTGCCTTCATTTCCCTTGTTGTGTTTGCCCTTTGTCTGATCGTGTGGCGTCCGATCATCTCGCTCCTCATTTCCGCATCGGCCTTCTATTTCATGTATATGCTGATGGTGCGGATCGACGGTGCCAGCTACGCGACAAAGATCAATTTCTTTGTCATGTGGCTGTGTCTGTTCATGTGCGCGACCGGTAACTACGCCATCCGCATGGCGCACGCGAGGCGCGCGGAGCATCTTTTCGCCGCCTATGAGCAGCTCAGGGAATCGTTACTGCTTGATGAGCTGACGAAGTTAAAAAACCGCAGCTGCATGAATACGGACATCACGGAGCTGATCGGCCGCGAGGTGATCGTCGCCATGGTGGACGCGGACAACTTCAAATCCATCAACGACACCTACAATCATACGGTGGGCGACGAGGTCCTCAAGCGCGTCGCGATGACGATGGACAAGCGGTTCTCTCCGATGCGTGTGAAGAATGCGGAGCGGTGGCTGGACTATTACCGCTACGGCGGCGACGGTTTCATCCTGTTTTCCAGCGGCTATCCGGCCGAAGAGATCCGGGATTCGATCCGGGAATGGCAAAAGGAGATGCATACGGAGAACTTCCCCGGCACGGACATCCATGTGTCCCTGTCCTGCGGCATCTCGGAGGGTTCGCCCGCGGAGGATAAGGATCTGCTGGATATGATCCGCTATGCCGATCACACGCTCTATGAAGCCAAGCGCATGGGACGTATGCAGCTGCTGTCCGCAAGGCTGGATGCGATGAAGAAAAAGGAGCAGGAGGGGAAGCTTGGAAAACGTATGCTTTCCGCGCATGAGACGGATCCCCTGACCGGTCTGCCGAACATGCACTATTTCCGCAGCCATGCGGATCAGATGCTTAAGGAGAGTCTTTCCGCCGGAGACCGGCCGGAATTTCTGTATTTTGATATCAACAATTTCAAGGAATTCAATGAGACCTATGGCTTCCAGAGCGGGGACCGCCTGCTCCGGAATCTGGCCGACCGCATGGAGGAGCTGTTCTCCGAGGCGCTGGTTGCCCGGATCTCGGATGATCATTTCATCGTGCTGACCGCGCTCTCCGGCGAGGAGAATTTTGAGAAAGCGAGAGCCCTGCGGGAGATGATCCGTGTCGAACAGCGGGATGTGCGGCTGGAACTCAAGGTCGGCATCTACCGTTCGGAGCCAGGAGAGGCGGACGCCTCGCTGGCGTGTGACCGTGCGCGGATCGCCTGTGACAGCATCCGCAACCGGTTTGACCGCTTCAGCTACATCTATGACAAGGAGCTGGAGACCGAGCTGCACCGCAGACATTACATCGTCTCCAATCTTGACCGGGCGATCTCCGAGGGTTACATCCGGATCTTCTATCAGCCGATCGTGCGGCTCGAGGACGGGAGACTGTGCAATCTCGAGGCACTGGCCAGATGGGAGGATCCAGTCTACGGCATGCTGTCTCCGGCGGTCTTCATCGATGTGCTGGAGGAGAATCATCTCATCCACAAGCTGGATCTGTGCATGGCAGAGCTCGTCTGCCGCAATCTCAATCTTGCCCGTGACATGGGATTGAAGCTCGTGCCGATCTCGATCAACCTCTCGAGACGGGATTTTGAGAGCTGCGATATGGTGCAGGAGCTCCTTGCGATCACGCAGAAATACCGCATTCCCGTGCAGCTTCTTGATGTCGAGATCACGGAGAGCGCGCTCAATGATCATCCGGAGATCATCGTGGAATCGATGCGCCGGTTCAAGGAGGCCGGCTTCAAGCTCTGGCTCGATGATTTCGGGAGCGGCTATTCCTCGCTCAATTCGCTCAAGGATTTCCCGTTTGATGTGCTGAAGATCGACATGAAATTCCTCTCCGGCTTTGAGGAAAATGAGCGGACCAAACCGATCCTTTCCAGCGTGGTCCACATGGCAGACGAGATCAACATGATGGCGCTGTCCGAGGGGGTAGAGACGGACGCCCAGCGCGATTTCCTGCGCTCCATCGGGTGCGAGCGCGCACAGGGCTATCTGTTCGGGAAGCCCATGAACCGCGAGGATCTGACCGAGTATATCCTCTCCGGAAAACTGATCGTTGCGGATGACTGCTGCGTGGAGGCCTGAGTCGCCCGGTACCGTGAATTGAGGATTGCACCGTTTTCCTGTTTGTGCTACAATGTGACCCTGATGCGCCGGCGTGTCGGAATTGGCAGACGAGGCAGACTCAAAATCTGTTGATGGCAACATCGTGCGGGTTCAAGTCCCGCCGCCGGCATAAATTTCAAAGAGCAGCTAAGCTGCTCTTTTTTCTTGCGGTTGAAAAATGCAGGAACCTCTGCTAAAATACAATGAAATTTTAACAAACGCGATATGAGGTGAAAACATGGCGCAGCTGTGGGGCGGAAGATTTGAAGGTGAGACCGATGAACTGGCCTGGGCGTTCAACGCGTCGATCGGCTTTGATCAGAGGCTTTTAAAAGAAGATATCGAGGGCAGCATCGCGCACGCCAAGATGCTGGAGAAGCAGGGCATTCTCACAAACAGCGAGGCGAGCGAGATCGTGCGCGGTCTTTCCTCCATCTATGCCGATGTCTATGGCGGGAGCCTTGCGATCACCGACCGTTATGAGGATGTGCACAGCTTTGTCGAGGCCAATCTCATCGAGCGCTGCGGCGATGTCGGAAAAAAGCTGCACACCGGGAGATCCCGCAACGATCAGGTGGCGCTTGATATGCGCCTCTACACCAGAGCACGGGTGATCGATATCGACAAATGTCTGCGGGCACTGCGCGAGACGATCCTGAACCTCATGAAGGAGCATATCGACACCGTGATGCCGGGCTTCACGCATCTGCAGAAGGCGCAGCCCGTCACGCTGGCCCATCATCTGGGTGCCTATTTCGAGATGTTTACCAGAGATTCTTCGCGGCTTAAGGATCTCTGCGCCAGACTCAATGTCTGCCCGCTGGGGGCGGGAGCACTGGCCGGGACCACCTATCCGCTGGACCGCGCCTTTACGGCGACGCTCCTGGGCTTTGACGGGCCGACGAGGAACAGCATGGATTCCGTTTCCGACAGGGACTATCTGATCGAATTCCTGTCGGCGCTCTCGATGATCATGATGCATCTGTCACGTTTTTCCGAGGAGATCATTCTCTGGAACAGCAACGAATACGGCTTTGTCGAGATCTCGGACGCCTATTCGACCGGTTCGAGCATCATGCCGCAGAAGAAGAATCCGGATATCGCGGAGCTCGTGCGCGGCAAGACCGGCCGCGTTTACGGCGATCTGATGCAGCTGTTGACCACGATGAAAGGCCTGCCCCTTGCCTATAACAAGGACATGCAGGAGGATAAGGAGGGGGCGTTTGACGCGATCGATACCGCGGACGCCTGCATCACGCTTTTCACCGGCATGGTGAGGACCCTGCGCTTTAAGAAGGATGTCTTGGAAAAGAGCGCGGCATTGGGCTTTACCAACGCGACGGATGCCGCGGACTATCTGGTGGGCAAAGGGGTTCCCTTCCGTGACGCACACGGGATCATCGGCCGTCTGGTGCTTCGATGCGTGGAAAAGAACTGTGCGATCGACGATCTCACCCTGACGGAGCTGCGGGAGTTTTCCGATTCCTTCGATGAGGATGTCTTCGACGCGATCTCCATGCAGACCTGTGTGGAGAAACGTCTCACCACAGGCGCTCCGGGCCGGAAAGCCATGGAGGAGGAGATCCGGGTATCGGAGGAGATCCTGAAGGAAGACTGGACAACGGCATACAATGATACAATAAGCGATCCGTAGGCATCATCATACAAACCAGATTTTACAAACATATATAGAGAGACACGAGGAGGAAGAGACATGAGTGAAAAACTGAGAGTGGGCATTCTGGGAGCGACCGGTATGGTGGGACAGCGTTTCATCGCGATCCTCGCCGATCATCCGTGGTTTTCGGTCGTGACGGTGGCGGCAAGCCCGCGATCCGCCGGCAAGACCTATGCCGAGGCGGTCGAGGGACGCTGGAAGATGGAGACCCCGATCCCGGAGAGCGTAAAGGATTTAAAGATCGTCGGCGTCGACGAGGTGGACCGGATCGCCGACGAGGTGGATTTTGTCTTCTCGGCACTGGCGATGGGCAAGGATGAGATCAAGGCGTTGGAAGAGCGCTACGCAAAGGCCGAGGTGCCGGTCGTGTCCAACAACAGCGCACACCGCTGGACACCGGATGTGCCGATGATCATCCCGGAGATCAACCCGGAGCACACGGACATCATCGAATTCCAGAAGAAGCGGCTGGGGACAAAGCACGGTTTCATCGCCGTGAAGCCGAACTGCTCGATCCAGAGCTACACCCCCGTGCTTGCGGCATGGAAGAAATGGGAGCCGGTCGAGGTGCTTGCGACAACCTATCAGGCGGTCTCCGGTTCCGGCAAGAATTTTGACGAGTGGCCCGAGATGGTCGGCAATGTGATCCCGTTCATCTCCGGTGAGGAGGAGAAGAGCGAGAAGGAACCGCTCAGGATCTTCGGACATATCGAAAACGGCGCGATCGTGCCGGCGGAGGGCCTCACGATCACGAGCCAGTGCGTCCGGATCCCCGTGCTCTACGGGCATACGGCGGCCACCTTTGTGAAGCTTAAGAAAAAGGCGGAGAAGGAAGAACTGATCGCCGCTCTGGAGAGATTTTCCGGCGAGCCGCAGAAGCTGGGACTTCCGCTTGCACCGAAGCAGTTCATTCAGTATTTCACTGAGGACAACCGTCCGCAGGTGACGCTGGATGTTAACTATGAGAGAGGCATGGGCGTGAGCATCGGGCGGCTCAGAGAAGACACGCTTTTCGACTGGAAATTTATCGGTCTCTCGCACAACACCATGCGGGGAGCGGCCGGCGGTGCCGTGCTCTGTGCGGAGCTTCTCAAGGCCAAAGGCTTTATCGAAAAAAAGTAAGCAATGCCGAAGGAACGGATGCATGCGGCGACGCTGTCGTCCCTCAGACGCTTCGCTGACAGCGGCGAAAATGCCATGGTGGTGCTCTACGGGAATCCCTGTATTTCCCGTGCGGGTCTCCTGCAGTCTTTTGTCCGCAGGGAGCGGGTGTTTTTCTACACGGCGCGCTGTGTGACGGACAGGGAGCAGAGAAGGCTTCTCGCCGCCGAACTGTCGGCAAAGGGCGTGATGCTTCCGGAAAACGCCGGTTATCCGGACATTCTTGCGCGGATCGTGTCCGGAATCCCGGCCGGTGAGCGCCTGATCCTCATTCTTGATCAGTTCGAGCATTTCTTTTATGAAGAGACGGATCTTCTGAAGACGCTCGTGAAGCTCGTGCGTTCTCCGGAGCTTAAGGAAAAACTCTTTGTGCTGCTGGTATCCGATGCCGAAGTGTGGGTGGAGAATTGCTTTGTTGCCTGCGCGGGGAGCGCGGCGGCAGAGATATCGGGTTTTGTCAAATGGCGGGAGAGCGGTTTTGCCGCTCTCCGCGCGCAGTTTCCGGGGATCTCTCTGGCGGACGCGATTCTTGTCTACACGGTTTTCGGCGGTGAGACGGCACTGTGGGAATTCTATGATCCCACAGTCAGTTTCCGCGAGAATCTGACCGCGCTCTTTCTCACGGAGAGTCGGACCGGTCTGCAGGGGCTGGCCATGCAGCGCCTTCGTGAACAGGTTCGGGAACCCGCGGTCTATGCGACGATCCTCGCCAACCTCGCGGCAGGCAGAGAAAAACTCAATGATCTCTATCATGCGACCGGGATCCCCAGGGCCAAGCTGTCTGTCTACATGAAGACGCTCATGGCTCCCGGTTTTGTGGAAAAAGTCTTTTCCTACGGAACGGCGGGCGCCGCGCAGACAAAAAAAGGTGTCTATCGCATCAGCAATGCCTTTTTCCGCTTCTATTTCACCTGCATCTATCCCTATGAAAGCGCACGGAATATGGTCTCGCCGGAGAAGTTCTATGATCTCTATCTGTCCCCGGCGCTGTCCCAGGCCGCCTGTCACACCTTCCGCAAAATCTGCACGGAATATGTCGAGCAGCTCGATGCGCAGGGACGGCTCCCGTTCGCGATCGACGGCTACGGCGAGTGGAACGGCAAGGCGGGTGCCATCGATATCGTCGCCGAGAGCGAAACGGGGGAGACGCTAATCGGGCTCTGTTCCTATGACCGGATCCTCACGGAAGAAGACTATCACTTTATCCTGACCTATGCCAGGCAGGCTGGTCTCCATGCGGATCACTGCTATCTGTTCTCCGGCGCCGGCTTCTCCGCCGAGCTCACTGCGGCGGCGCATCATGTCACGGGTCTCAGACTCATCGGAATGAAAGAACTCGAACATGTCTAAAAAGCTGTTCATCGCCGAAAAGCCAAGTGTGGCCAGACAGTTTGCGAGCGCTCTCGGCTACCGGATGCGGAACGGGGACGGCTTCATGGAGAGCGAGGAGGCAGTCGTCACCTGGTGCGTCGGTCATCTGGTTTCCATGAGCTATCCCGAGGTCTATGACGAGAAATACAAACGATGGTCGCTGGCGACGATCCCCTTTATCCCCACGGAATGGAAATACGAAGTGATCCCGTCGGTCGCGAAGCAGTTCCGGATCGTGGCAGGACTCCTCAACCGGCCGGATGTCGACACGATCTACATCTGCACCGACTCCGGGCGTGAGGGGGAGTACATTTACCGTCTGGTGGATGCGCAGGCCCACGTGACGGGCAAGACAAAGAAGCGCGTCTGGATCGATTCGCAGACCGATGAGGAGATCCTGCGCGGGATCCGGGAAGCCAAGGATGATTCCGCCTATGACGGTCTCGGTGCCGCGGCCTATCTACGCGCTAAGGAAGACTATCTCATGGGGATCAATTTCTCCCGCGCGCTCACACTCAAATACGGCGATGTGATCAAAAACTGTCTGGGTTCCGAGAAACGCTGCGTGATCGCGGTCGGCAGGGTCATGACCTGCGTGCTCGGCATTGTGGTCGAACGGGAACGGGAGATCCGCTCCTTTGTGCCCACGCCGTTCTACAGGATCGAGACCGGCGTCTGCGTGACGGCGGACCGGGCAGGATCCGATGAGGCTTCCGAAGCGGGAAGCCTCCGTTTTACCGCACAGTGGACGGTGAATGAGAAGAGCCCGCATTTCGGATCGCCGGCTCTCTATAAGGAAAACGGTTTCCTGAAGAAGAAGGACGCCGAAGGTCTGATCCGCGAGGTGTTCGGGGATAAGCAGGACGGCGTTTCCGCGGTTGTAGAAAAAGCCGAACACAAAACGGAGAAGAAGAGCGCGCCGCTCCTCTACAATCTGGCGGAGCTGCAGAATGACTGCTCGCGGTTTTTCAAGCTGAGCCCCGATGAGACGCTGAACATCGCACAGGAGCTCTATGAGAAGAAGCTCACGACCTATCCGCGAACCGATGCGCGCGTGCTTTCCACTGCGATCGCCAAGGTGATAAAGAACAACATCGACGGTCTGACAAAGGTGCCGCAGGTTTCGATCTTTGCGCAGGCGATCCTCAAGCACGAATCCTGGAAAGGGATCGCGAAAACGCGCTATGTCAACGACAAGGCGATCACGGATCACTATGCGATCATTCCGACCGGACAGGGACTGGGTGCGCTGAATTCGCTGTCTCCGATGGCGGCCAAAGTCTATGAACTGATCGCGAGACGGTTCCTAGCTGTCTTCTATCCGCAGGCCGTCTGGCAGAAGACGGCACTGGTTCTTTCGGCGGAGACGACGGGCGGCATGGAGACTTTCAAGGCATCCTTTAAGGCGCTGCAATCCAAAGGGTATCTTCATGTGCTGGACACCGGCAGCATGAAGAAATCCGGCGGGAAAAAGGAGACGGCAGCGGAGCAGGAAGCGGAGGCTGCCGGTAGCGAAGATGTCGAAGAGAAAAAAGGACAGGAAGCGGACGGCGAGGAGGTGACCCTCACCGGCGAGGAGATGCTCTCCGCGCTTGCAAAACTGAAGAAGGGAAGTCAGGTCACGCTCCGCGATCCGGCGATCAGAGAAGGGGAGACCACACCGCCGAAGCGCTACAGCTCCGGCACGATGATCCTGACGATGGAGAACGCGGGGCAGTTCATCGAGGACGAGGAGCTCCGGGCACAGATCAAGGGAAGCGGCATCGGCACGAGTGCCACACGAGCGGGGATCCTGGAAAAACTGTTCAAGAACCGCTATCTCTCGCTGAACAGGAAGACGCAGATCATCACGCCGACACTTCTCGGTGAGATGATCTATGACACGGTCGCCTGCTCCATGAAACCGATGTTAAACCCGGCACTCACGGCGAGCTGGGAAAAGGGCCTCACGATGGTCGCGGGCGGTGAGCTCGAAGAAGACGCTTATATGCAGAAGCTGGACGGCTTTGTGCGCAGACGGACGGAGGGCGCCAAGGAAAATGACTATTCCGCGGCACTGCGCGCACAGTTTGAGCGGATCGCGGGATTATATCCGGCCTGGAAGGACAGCGGCGGATCCGGGAGAGGGAGCCGCGGCAGCGGTTCCGGACGGAGCGCCGGCACGAGAGGGAGAAGTGCTTCCGGAAGAAGTAAGGCTGCCGGATCTTTGACAAAGTCCGGCACAGGAAGAGGAAGTGCATCTGCGGTCAAGAAGAAAACGGATCGGACGGACGAAAACAGCTGATGGATGTTCGGGAACAACGAGAGGGTTGATTTTCAGGGGGTAAGATTATGATCAAAGACTATACCATTGAAAACATGTTTGATCTGGAGGAGACGATCGCGGCGGAATATCTCAGCACCTTCACCTATCCCTGGGAGGCACTGGGCGGGATCAAAGAATTCATTCTGAAGAAGGGACCGACGCTTCCGGAGGAGATCTTTGAAAAGAAGGGCGAGGATATCTGGATCGCCCGCTCGGCGAAGATCCATCCCTCGGCGAACATCTCCGGTCCCTGCATCATCGATGAGGAGGCGGAGCTCAGGCCCGGCGCGTTCATCCGCGGGTCCGTGATCATCGGTAAAAAGGCCACGGTCGGCAATTCCTGCGAATGCAAGAATTCCATTCTGTTCAATCGCGCGGAGGTACCGCATTTTAACTATGTCGGTGATTCGATCTTCGGCTTCCGCGCGCACACGGGCGCCGGTGCGATCACCTCCAATATCAAGAGCGACCGGAAGAACATCGTGCTCAAAGACGGCGATGAGGTCGTGGAGACAGGCCTTCGCAAAATGGGCGCGATGCTCGGAGATCTGGTCGAGGTGGGGTGCAATACGGTGCTCAATCCCGGCAGTGTGGTGGGCCGCGGCGCACGCATATATCCGCTCTCACCGGTGCGCGGATTCGTGCCCGCCGGGCACATTTTCAAGGCACCGGGTCAGGTGGTGAAGATCAGCGACACGGATGGTGCGATCTGATCTTTGCTCTAAATCATTGCTTCCTTTCTGCCGATATAGGTATTGAAAACAAAGACACGGTCCTGCCGGTGCCCTGCGCCCGGTGGGGCCGATGCGCGGCACGTGGTGCGAGGGAGCGCACAAGTCCAGGAATGGGTCCCATGAAGGGGAACGGCGGCTTGGATTTGTGCGCTTTTTTGCGCGCTGTGCAAAGGCAGAAGGAGGATCAGGCATGAAGATCGAAAGCAGCGCTGTTCAGATGGCATCGGCAGGGAAGTATGTGCGTTACCAGTCCCGGGATCAGGGAACCGTGACGCTGGAGTCAACAGATTATGCGTCCGTCGCACAACGTTGTGACGGGAACATCGGGGAACGGGATCACGATACCGGGAAGGCTCTGTCGGAGAGCCCCTATGCGAACTACACAAAGAACGGGGAACTGCGGGACAATGGGGCGTCCGGCACGAACGGGATCCTGCGGACCGGGAATCGCGCTTCTTCCGGTCTTTCGGATATGAAGAACAACCTGCTTTTCCTTCTCTTCGGGCGTTTCCTGCAGGCCGGCATGTTCGGCGGTTATCAGACGGGCGCCGGCGGGCTCATGCGGTCGCTCTTGTCGCAGAGTGCAGGCATGCTCACACAGACGCAGGTGGATCACTATGAATATGAGGAACTGTCCTTTCGGACGCTCGGACAGGCACAGACCGCGGACGGACGCACGATCACCTTTGACATGAACATCCTCATGACCCGGGAATTCGCACAGGTCACGCAGATCCGGACACCGATGCTTTCTTCGGTCCTCATGGATCCGCTGGTCGTTAATGTGGGTTCCGCGGTAGCCCGGGTCTCTTCGCAGACCTTCCGGTTCGATCTGGACGCGGACGGAACGGAGGAAGAGGTCGCCTCCCTGCAGAGCGGGAGCGGCTTCCTGGCATTCGATAAGAACGGGGACGGGATCATCAATGACGGATCGGAGCTTTTCGGCGCGGTGTCGGGGGACGGCTTCGGTGATCTGCGTGCTTATGATTCCGACGGCAACGGATGGATCGATGAGAACGATGAGATCTTTTCCAAACTGCGCGTCTGGTATAAGAACGGAAACGGCGAGGAGGAGCTCGTGGATCTGAAGGCGACGGATGTCGGTGCGATCTTCCTGGATGCACAGCGGACGGATTTCCACATGACGGATGCCGGCAACCGGCTGAACGGGATGCTGCGGTCGACCGGCGTGTTCCTTAAGGAAAGCGGCGGGGTCGGCACGATCCAGCATGTGGACCTCGCAGTCCGCGGCGGTGACGGAGATCTGTCAGATCAGATGCGCGCGATCGGCGGCGAAAACTTTGTCTCCGGCTTCGGCAGGGGGGACCGGACGCTTCCCGATGTGCTCATCCTGCAGACCGGGCAGAGAAGGAACGGGGATACGGACGATACATCGGAATCCGGGACCGAAAGCGCGGCGGAGGATAAGGAGGAAGCCGCAAGGCGTCGCAGGGAAGCATTGGAAGAAAAGGAACGCCTGAAAAAGGAACAGCGGGAGCGCCGTCTGGAGAAGAAGCGCCTCAACGAGGAACTCGCGGAAAAAGCGAGACAGCGTCATGAAGAGGAAGAGGAGCGCATCGCGGAGCTTTTCGCCGAACGGGCACAGAGAAGGGAAGAGAGCGAAGAGGCGGCCCGGGAGAAGAAGGAGGAACGGGAAGAACTCCTTGAAACAGCCGTGGAAGAAAAAGAAGCAGCGGAGGAGGCGGACAGAAATATCGCGTAAGCCCGGTTGATCAAAGACGAATGATTAAGGTGAAGATCACTTCCATGAAACGGAGATTTGTGATAAAATAATTCCGTCTGTGGGTTGTCACGGACAGATCATGGAGGTGGATATGGCGGAACAGGTAACATCCTACAAATGTCCGGCCTGTGAGGGGCCGCTCCGTTTCGACGGGAAGACGCAGAAACTGAAGTGCGACTACTGTGACGGTCTTTATACCGTCGAGGAGGTGGAGCGTCTGGTCGCCGAAAAGACGGCCAAGGCAGAGGTCGCCAGAGAAAAGGAGGATGCGCGCATCGATGCCGCCAACGCGGAAGCTGCGAGTTACGGCGGCGAGATGGAGACCAACACCTATGTCTGTACCTCCTGCGGCGCGGCACTTGACACGGATGCCACCACGGCTGTCACGACCTGTCCTTACTGCGGCAATCCCACGGCGATCGCCGGACAGATGTCCAAGGCGGTCAAGCCGGATTTCTGCATTCCGTTCCGCTTCGAGAAAAAGGACGCGATCAAAGCCCTGAAAGAGTATTATCACGGCAAGCGTCTGCTTCCGAAATCCTTTACCGAAAACAATCATCTCGAGGAGATCCAGGGGGTCTATGTTCCCTTCTGGATGTTCTCGGGTTCCGCACACGCGGATATGGAATTCGAGGGAAAGGACAGCAACACCCACAGGCAGGGCGATGAGGAGATCACCGAGACCAAGGTCTACCGGGTCCGGCGCAGCGGCGATGTGGCCTTCTCCCGGATCCCGGCGGATGGCTCTTCGAAAATGCCCGATGATCTCATGGATTCCATTGAACCTTTTAACTATGAAGATCTGAAGCCTTTCTCCATGGCTTATCTGCCGGGCTTTCTGGCCAACCGCTACGATGTTTCCGGAGACGATGTCAAAGAGCGCGCCCGTCAGCGCGCGGAGCACACGACGGCCGACGAGATGCGCGCCAGTGTGCAGCACGAATCGGTGACGGAGACCTCAAGAAACATCCAGGTCTCCATGAACAAGCCGGAATACGCGGTGTTCCCTGTCTGGCTCCTCTCCACGAAATGGGAAGGACAGAATTTCCTCTTTGCGATGAACGGACAGACCGGCAAGATGATCGGAAATCTCCCGGTGGACAAGGGCAAGGCTACGATGTACTTCGTGCTGATCGCGGCGGGCTTAAGCGTCGTGTTCAGTTTCATTGCCATGATGATGATGTAAGGCAGAAAGGCGGACAGTATGGAAGCGATCGTGATCGGAATTATCGTTGCCCTGATCGTGGCGTTCATCGCGGTGCGCATGATGATCGCGCAGATGCGCCCGGTGGCCGAGAAGCATGAGGCCTCTCACTACACAAAGGATGAGGATGTCCACATCACCGTGCGTGATGATGTCTATCTGCGCACCGATGTGTCACGCAGGAAGATCGAGCGCAAACAGGGCAACTGATAAACGCAGGAAAGGCGCGGGATTATGGAAGTCGGCGAAGTTGTTCAGGAGCTGTTGAATTCCGACAAAACAGCGATCGCGATCGATCCGGGATTCGGACCGGCGGGATTCTTTGATATCTCCAAATCGGTGGTGGTCTCCTGGGGCGTGATGGCGTTCCTGATGATCCTCACCCTCATCATGACTTCGGGGCTTAAGGTTCACAACATCTCCAAAAGACAGCTGATTATCGAGACGGCCGTCGTGAAGCTGAAGGGACTGATCGCCAGCGGTCTGGGCGAAGAGGCCAAGGAATACACGGCGTGGATCACGACGCTCCTCATTTTCCTGGGATTCTCCAATCTGGTGGGTCTGATCGGCGTCACGCCGGCGACGATGGATCTCAATGTCACGGCGGCGCTGGCGATCATGAGCATCGTGCTCGTGCAGATCGCGTCGATCCGCAAAAAAGGCGGTCTGGGGTGGCTCAAGTCCTTTGCGCAGCCGCTGGCGCTGATCACGCCGATGAACATCCTGGAACTGGGCATCAAGCCGCTTTCCCTTTGCATGCGACTTTTCGGCAACATCCTCGCAGCGACCGTGATCATGGAAATGCTCAAAGCGGTCGTGCCGGTCTTTGTCCCGGCTGTTTTCTGCATTTATTTCGATCTGTTTGACGGCCTCCTGCAGGCCTATGTTTTTGTGTTTCTGACTTCTTTGTACATTAAAGAAGCCGTGGAGTGACCGGTTTCGATCGGGAAAGAAAGGAGAAATGGACATGGATCTGACAGCACTCGGTGCAGGCATTGCGGCACTCACCGGTATCGGCGCGGGCATCGGCATCGGTATCGCGACCGGCAAGGCGGTGGAAGCGGTGGCGAGACAGCCTGAGGCCAACGGCCGGATCATGACGCTCTTACTTCTGGGCGGTGCGCTTGCGGAAGCAACGGCCATCTACGGCCTGCTGGTTGCGATCATCATCATCTTTGTCAAGTGATCGTCGGAGGAAAACGCCGTGTTAAGTGTCAATATGAGTATTGTCTACACGATCATCAATCTGCTGATCCTCTATGCGTTCTTCCGCAAGTTCCTGTTCGGCAGGGTTGACAAGATCCTGAAGGAGCGTAAGGAGCAGATCGAGGGGGTCAGCGTCCGTCTGGACGAGGAACTCGACAAGGCCGCTGCGGAGAAGAAGCTCTACGAGACGCAGACCAGAGAGCTGGAGGAACAGAAGGAATCCACGCTGGCCGAGTGGCGCGGCAGGGGCTTCGAGGAGTACAACCGCATCGTCGCCGAAGCCAAGGTCGAGGCCGGCCGGATCGTGGCGGATGCGCGCAAGACCGCGGAGACCGAGGCGACGATCACCCGGGAGAAGAATCAGGAAGCGATCAAGGATATGGTCATCGATGCGGCTTCCCGGATCTCTGTGCAGAGTGCTGACAAGGTTTCCGACAGTGCACTCTATGACGCCTTTATCCGTGATCTCAAATCCTCCGGGGAGAGCGCTTCATGAGCGCTGGGAAGAACAGCAAAGAGAATCAGATCGCACCGGTGACGCGTGCGTTTCTGCGCTATGCACGGACGGCGCCGGAACCGGCGCAGCTCGAGCAGATCCGGACCGCACTCATGAAGCAGTTCGATCTCGAGGATCTTCGGATCGAGGTGGAACAGGATCCGTCGCTCGCTTCGGGGTTTGTCATCCGTCTGGGCAGCCAGGAATATGATTTTTCCGAGACCGGCCGTGGGGCGCAGCTGCGCGAGCGCCTGTCCGGCGTCAATGCCTCGTCTCCCGAGGAACTCATCACCCTCCTTAAGGGAGAGATCGCCGATTTTTCCCTGCAGGCACGGATCGAAGAGATCGGTGTCGTCACCTGGGTGGGCGACGGCATTGCGATCGTCAAGGGCGTCGAGGACGCCTTTTACGGTGAGATCCTGATCTTCGAGGACGGCACCCGCGGCATGGTGCAGGATCTTCGTGAGCACGAGATCGGCTGCATCCTGTTCGGCGGCGAGCAGGGGATCAGCGAGGGCACCAAGGCTGTCCGTACCAAGAAACAGGCGGGCGTGCCCGTTGGCAAATCCTTTCTCGGCCGCGTGATCAACGCACTCGGTGATCCCATCGACGAGGCGGGGCTCATCGAGGCAGAGGGTTATATGCCTGTCGAGCAGCGGGCACCCGGGATCGTGGAGAGGCATTCCGTCTGCCAGCCGATGGAGACGGGGATCCTGTCCATTGACACGATGTTCCCGATCGGCCGCGGTCAGCGTGAGCTCATCATCGGCGACCGTCAGACCGGAAAAACATCGATCGCGACGGACACCATCATCAATCAGAAAGGCAAGAACGTCATCTGCATCTACGTGGCGATCGGACAAAAGGTCTCCACGGTGGCGCGTCTTGTGCACATGCTCCGAGAGACCGGCGCGATGGAATACAGCATTGTCGTGTCCTCGACGGCAGCGGATGCCGCGCCTCTGCAGTATATCGCCCCCTACGCAGGCTGTGCACTCGCCGAATTCTTCATGCGGCAGGGACGGGATGTCCTGATCGTCTATGACGATCTCTCCAAGCACGCTGTGGCCTATCGTTCCATGAGCCTTCTTCTGGAGCGGCCGCCGGGGCGCGAGGCCTATCCGGGCGACGTGTTCTACCTGCATTCGAGGCTTCTGGAGCGGGCTGCCAAGCTTTCCGATGCCATGGGCGGCGGTTCCATCACCGCGCTGCCGATCATCGAGACGCAGGCGGGCGATGTGTCCTCCTATATCCCGACCAACGTGATCTCTATC
The DNA here is from genome assembly GCA_024690605.1 of Lachnospiraceae bacterium. Taxonomy (GTDB): domain Bacteria; phylum Bacillota; class Clostridia; order Lachnospirales; family Lachnospiraceae; genus Butyrivibrio. The sequence continues at coordinate 21,402 of JAILOV010000058.1, forward strand.
ACCGACGGGCAGATCTTTCTGGAGAGCGATCTGTTCTTTGAGGGCATGCGTCCTGCGGTCAATGTCGGCCTCTCGGTGTCCCGCGTCGGCAGTGCCGCGCAGACCAGAGCCATGAAAAAGGCCGCCGGTTCGATCCGTATCGATCTGGCCCAGTACCGCGAGATGGCGGTCTTTACGCAGTTCTCCTCGGATCTGGATGACACGACGAAGAAGCAGCTGGCGCACGGCAAGGCACTCATGGAGCTTTTGAAGCAGCCGCTCTATCACCCGCTGTCCCAGGCCGAGCAGGTGATCACGCTGGTGTGTGCCAACAACGGCTATTTTGATGACTTAAAACCCGGTGACGTGAAGAAGGCGCAAAATGAGCTCCTCTCCACGATCGCCGAGAAGAACAAGGATATCATCCTGCAGATCAACAACGGCGCGGCGCTGGACGATGTGCTCAGGCACCAGATCCTCGACGCGGCGGCGGCCGTACGGGAGTCCGCTGATGCCGAGTCTTAAGGAGATCAGGGAGCGCGTTGACAGCGTGCAGGAAACCAGGAAGATCACGAACGCCATGTACATGATCTCCTCGAACAAGCTTCGTCAGGCCAAGAAGATGTTGGCCGAGACGGAGCCCTATTTCTACGCGACGCTTGCGGAGCTTCAGCGGCTGATGCGGCACATTCCCGCGGACACCGAAAACGTCTATCTCAACACCTATGACGAGATCGCGCCGGAGGACAGGCGAAAGGGCTATATCGTCATCACGGACGATAAGGGACTGGCGGGCGCCTACAACCACAATGTGCTGACCTTTGCCGAATCCAAGATCCCGGAGCCCGGGACGGAGCTGTTCTATGTCGTCGGCGAGGTGGGCAGGCAGTATTTCCGCAACCGGGGGATCTGGATCGACGGCGATTTCCAATACGCCGCCCAGAAGCCCACGATCCCGCTGGCAAGATCCATCGCCTCGCGACTGCTGGATCACTATGAGGCGAGAGAACTGGAAGAGGTCTATATCATCTACACGGCGATGAAGGGAGCACTGGCGACCGAGGTCCGTATGGACCGGCTGTTGCCGCTGCAGGCTTCCCTTGATCGGCGCACCTATGATCTGCCGGAGGATATCCACGAGGAGACGCTCCTGATGGATCCTTCGCCGTCGGCGGTGCTGGACAATATCGTGCAGCCCTGTGTCAGCGGTCTGATCTACGGGGCATTGGTGGAATCGTTCTGCAGCGCGCAGAATTCGAGGATGCTGGCGATGGATGCCGCCAACAAGAACGCCGCGGAGATCGTCAAAGATCTGCAGCGCACTTACAACCGCACGAGACAGGCGGAGATCACGCAGGAGATCACCGAGGTCGTGGGCGGCGCGAAGAAGAGAAGGGCCTGACCGGCATGTTGCCGCACAGGTCATGAAATAAGGAGGCAGTTTTGAGGCAGGGAAAGATCGTGCAGGTGATGGGGCCTGTGGTGGATGTGCGTTTTGACAACAGTGACGGTTCGCCGCTGCCGCGGATCGGCGATGCGCTCACGCTGGATACCGATGACCGGCACGATGTCATGGAGGTTATGCAGCATACGGGCGGCGGTGTTGTGCGCACGGTCATGCTCACGGCGAGCGAAGGTCTCTCCCGCGGCATGACGGTCACGGACACGGGCGGTCCGATCTCGGTACCGGTGGGCGAGAAGACGCTGGGGCGGCTCCTCAATGTCACCGGGGAACCGATCGACGGCGGTGATCCCATCGAAGCGGAGGAGCACTGGCCGATCCACAGGAAACCGCCGGCCTTTGCGGATCAGGAGACGCAGGCGGAGATCCTGGAGACCGGGATCAAGGTCATCGATCTGCTGGCTCCCTATGCGCGCGGCGGCAAGATCGGTCTGTTTGGCGGCGCGGGTGTCGGCAAGACGGTGCTCATTCAGGAACTCATCCACAACATCGCCACCGAGCACGGCGGGTATTCCATCTTTACCGGTGTCGGCGAGCGTTCCCGCGAGGGCAATGACCTGTGGGTCGAGATGAAGGACTCCGGGGTCATCAAAAAGACGGCGCTGGTCTTCGGCCAGATGAACGAGCCCCCCGGGGCCCGCATGCGGGTCGCGGAAACGGGGCTGACGCTTGCGGAATACTTCCGCGATGTGGATCACCGGGATGTGCTTCTCTTCATTGACAATATCTTCCGTTTTGTGCAGGCGGGGAGTGAAGTATCCTCGCTTCTTGGCCGGATGCCCTCGGCTGTCGGTTATCAGCCGACGCTGGCGACGGATCTGGGCGCCCTGCAGGAGCGGATCACGTCGACGAGAAACGGGGCGATCACGAGTGTGCAGGCGATCTATGTGCCGGCGGATGATCTGACCGACCCCGCACCGGCGACGACCTTTACCCATCTGGATGCGACGACCGTTCTGTCCCGCAAGATCGTGGAGCAGGGCATCTATCCGGCGGTGGATCCGCTGGAGTCCAACAGCCGGATCCTGGAGGCCGAGGTCGTGGGAGAGCGGCACTACCGTGTCGCGACCCGGATCGAGGAAATGCTGCAGAAGTACAAGGAGCTGCAGGACATCATCGCGATCCTCGGCATGGAGGAGCTCTCGGACGAGGACCGCGCTACGGTCTACCGCGCGCGGAGGCTCCAGCGCTTCCTTTCCCAGCCGTTCCATGTGGCGGAGCAGTTCACGGGCATTCCCGGCGTCTATGTGCCGTTAGACAAGACCATCGAGGGATTCGAAGCGATCATCGGCGGCGAGACCGATGACTATCCGGAAGCCGCTTTCTTTAATGTAGGCACGATCGACGATGTGGCAAAGAAGGCCAAAGAACTGTCAGGCGAATGAGCGGACGAAAATTCTTTGAACTGAAGATCTATGCCGAGGACGGCGTGTTCTATGAGGGCCCCTGTGCGGAGCTGATCCTCCCCTGCGTGGACGGGGAGAAGGCTTTCCTCGCGCATCACGAGGACGCGGTCTATGCGGTCTATAACGGGGAACTGCGCTTCAGTGTCCCCGAGGAGGAGGGCTTCCGCGTGGCGGTCATCGGCAAGGGAGTCGCGCATTTCATCAACAACCGGGCCATGGTGCTGGCCGAGACGGCTGAGCGGCCCGAGGACATCGATGAGAACCGCGCCAGGGAAGCGCTGACCCGCGCACAGGAGAAGATGCAGCGGGAGCTTTCCCTCAGGGAATACCGCATTTCCCAGATGGCGATCGCCAGAGCGACGGCGAGACTGAAGGCACTTTCCGGCAAGGAACAGAAGTAGGCGCTCAGGTACAGGTGATGACAGAAGGTTCGGAAATGAAGGAAAGATCCATGAACAGTGCCCGGCAGGGCGCGCGGAAACCGCTGACCCTGGCAGTCGGTTTTTTTGTGGCCCTTGCGCTGCTTGCGGGCTGCGGAAAGCAGGAAGCGGATCCGCTGGAGGAGTACCGGGCGAGCATGGAAAACTTCTATACACAGGTGTCCGAGATCGACCGGGCGATCGACGCCATCGATCCGGAGAGTGAGAACGCGGCGCAGACGCTTCTGAATGAGCTGGACCGGCTGAAGATCGCCTTCGATGAGATGGCGGCGGTGGAGACACCAGAGGAATTTGCCGGCATGGGTGATCTGCCGGCGGAAGCCGCGGAATACATGGACAAGGCCGTCACGGCCTATCATGACGCCTATGACGGGGAATTTGACGAGGAGGCCGAGTCACTGGCCGGCCAGTTCTATGAGCGCGCCAACGTGCGGATCCGCTACATGCTGGCCATCCTGCACGGCGAGGCGGACGCGGTGGAAGAGGAGTCCGAAGAAGGCCCCGAAGGGTGAGCCCAAAAAATGGGGGGCAGGGGTTGACAGGGCGGGAACCTTGCGTTATCATATTTTTGTTTTTGAAAACAGGGTTATCAAACCCAAAACATCCTGGCTAGGAAAAGGAGGAAGGAAACATGATCAATCAGATGGCAAAGAGAGTTTTGTCGGTTGCCATGGCTGCTGCGATCGCTGTCACGCCTTATGCGTCGGCGCTTGCTGCGACCACGGAGCCTGACGGCAGAGCTGCCGCTGCGCAGGCTGCGATCGAAGAGGCTGCGAAGGCTGTTGCTGCGAAGAGCCTTGCGGGTTCCACGGTTGCCGGCAAGAAGTCCACGGCTTCGGGTTCCTATTTCGCGAGCGTTCCGGTCGCGACGACGGTTACCAAGCAGGAAATTGATGAGGTGATCCCGCACGAAAAGGGTGAGCAGGTTTGGGTGCAGACCTGGGATGTGACGTCGAAGACCGCTCCCGCTGCGTCTGCTGCGCTGGATGCGGCTGCTGAGGCTGCCGGTTACAAGCCCGGTCGTAAGCTTCAGATGAATTTTAAGATTAAGACGACTGGGAAACCTAAGATGATCACGTCGTTCAAGGGCTCTCTTCCGTTCAAGGTTCAGCTGAACAAGAAAGAGGCGCAGTCCGGCGAAGTCGCAGTCGTCAAGGTTGTTCCGGGCGGCGCGACCGAGGTTCTTCAGGACACCGACACGAACCCTTACACGGTCACGGTCAATGTTTCGGATCCCGAAGCTGCCTACGAGCTTGCGACCAAGTAATGCATCCTGAGGTTAAGCCTCGGATCAGAAGCTGATCAAGAATCATGGTGCGGACACGGCAAAAGAAAACTTCTGTCGTGTCCGCATTCTTTATGCCCCTTTTCAGGGATCGGGCTGATCTCATCCTGTGCGGCGCGCTGCTTTTCTGCGTGTTCATGATGGTGATCCCGTATCTCTGCGGATTTGCGCTTTTTCCCGATGAATTCGGCTACTGGGAGACTTCGGCGAAGCTTCTTCACTATGACTGGTCCGAGGTGTCCGCGATGGGGCAGGCCTATTCCGCCGGTTACACGTTGATCCTGTTCCCGTTGTACGCCCTGATCGACGATCCCGTGACTGCCTACCGCGCGGCGATCGGCGTGAATTTTCTGCTGCTGTTTCTGGGACTGCTCCTCATCGAACGGATCCTCAGAGCGCAGTTTCCGGAAGCGGACCGAAAGCGGACAGCGCTCCTTGCCGGTGCGGCGATCCTGTATCCGACCTGGCTCTTCTATGCGCAGATGACACTCACGGAGATCGTGGTGCTGGTCTGTTTTCTGCTTTTATGCAGGGTTTATCAGCGCATGATCCTGGAAAAGCGGCCGGTCCTGGCGCTTCCTGCGCTTTTGATCGCCGGGTATCTCGTCTTTCTTCATCGCAGGACCGTGGGGATCGCGCTGGCACTCGTGCTGTGCCTTGTCATCGACCGGCTGACCGGGCGGAAGCCGAAGACGGAGCGAGGTCCGAAGGCGGAACGCAAACTTCGGATCACCGTCGGGATCGCCATTTTCGCGATCATCGTGATCGCCGGCGTTATCGTACACCTCCTGCCGGCGCAGGATCCGCGGGTGAGCAGTCACACGCTCGCCGGGCAGGTCCACAAGCTCAAGCACCTGTATTCCTTGCAGGGTGCAGCGGATTTTGCCGTCAGCGTCTGCGGGAAGCTCTTTTACCTCGCGGCGAGCACCGGGTGTCTCTTTCTCTGGGGGATCACCGAGGTTTTTGACAGAGCACGGGGGAAGCGCGGCGAGCGAAAGGCGCCGGATCTCTTCTGCCGTTTTCTTTTCCTTGCGGCGCTCTTTACCTTTCTCGTGTCGGCGGTGTTCATGGTGACGGACAACCGCGGTGACACGATCATCTACGGGCGTTACAATGAGACGATGGTGCCGCTCATGCTGTGCTTCGGGATCATGCGGATGCTCGAGACCGATAAGAAGGAACTGAAAGTCAGGAGTCTGTTGTTTGCGGGCGTACTCGTGTTCACCACGGCTGTCGCTTATGCGGGGATCCTGTCCAAGCCGCATGTGACGAGCATCGGCGGACACTTCATCGTGGGGCTGAGCTACTGGCTTAAGGACGAGGGGGCGGATGCGCTCGTTGACATCCCCCGGTTCTTCCTGCAGGGCGGCGTCTACGGCCTCATTGTGACCGGCCTGATCCTTGCCCTGATGCTCCTCATCCGGAAATGCCGGGGCGCCTCGATCCTGCTCCTGCTCCTCATCTTTCCGCAGATCCTGCTGGGACTGCAGGCGGGGGATCATTACATCCGCTTTTACAACCGGATCAATCTGGGAGATCAGGTGATCGCGTATACGATCCTTGCGGAGCGGGAGATGAGTGAAGAGGCAAAAAACAGACCCGTGATCTGTGTGGACCGCGGGGAGCACACCTTTGCCGACACCATCCAGTTCTATCTCAGGGATGTGCCGGTCCATGTAGTGCACGATCTTCATGAGGCGGAAAAAGACTCCTTCCTGCTCGTCTATTCCGACGACGTGTGGGAGGATGAAAAGGAATTCTGTGCAGGCTACGGGGAACGCGAGGAGTATCCGCGTTTCCGGTTCTACTACAACACGACGGAGATGATGCCATGAAGCTGGTGATCCAGATTCCCTGCTATGACGAGGAAGAGACGCTCGCGGCGACCCTCAACGATCTGCCGAAACAGATTCCGGGGATCGATGAGATCGAGACGCTCGTGATCAACGACGGAAGCCGTGACCGCACGACGGAGGTGGCGCTCGACTGGGGCGTTGATCATATCGTGCTCTTTGCGAGGAACAAGGGGCTCGCGCGGGCATTTCTCGCGGGGCTCGATGTGGCACTGGACAACGGTGCGGACATCATCGTCAACACCGATGCCGACGGCCAGTATCAGGGCCGGGATATCGCGGCGCTGGTGGCGCCGGTCCTCGCCGGTAAAGCGGATATCGTCATCGGCGAGCGGCCCATCGACGATACGGCGGATTTTTCCTGGATGAAGAAGAAGCTGCAGCACATCGGCAGCTATGCGGTGCGACTGGCGAGCGCCACGGACATCCCGGACGCGCCCAGCGGATTCCGGGCGATCAGCCGGGACGCCGCGCTCAAACTCAATGTGGTCAACGACTACAGCTACACGCTGGAGACGATCGTGCAGGCAGGGCGGGAGAAGATCCCGATGACCAGCGTGAAGATCCACACGAACCCGGCAACGAGAAAATCGAGGCTGGCTTCCAGCACGTGGCGCTATGTGCGCACCAGCATGCTGACGATCCTGCGCGCCTATCTGGTCTACAAGCCGCTCAAAGCGTTCGGTTTTGTTTCGTTGTTCCCGATGATCCCGGGGATCCTCCTGTTGATCCGCTTTCTCTTTTTCTATTTCACAACGGGCGGCGGCGGTCACGTGCAGTCCCTGATCCTCGCCTGCACGCTCATCATCATCGGTTTCATCACATGGATGATCGGGGTGCTTGGCGACGCGGTGAGTGCCAACCGCAAGATCCTGCAGGATGTGCAATATCATGAGCGTAAGGTCTACTATTCAAGAAACAAGGACGGAGAAGCTGTTCTCAGGGAAAAGAGTCGTATCTATTACCGCTAAGAACGCCGGCTATATCCGCACGAGACAGGTGAACGGCTTGATCGCACGGGAAGCGGCGCAGGCGCATTTTGTGACGGCCGAAGCAAAGGGCTTTGTGTGGCGGATCCTCGAACTTCGTTGCAAGGTGCGGAAGCTGACGACGGAGGGCGTCTTTGATGACTGCGATCTGGTGGAGCTCGGCTTTCTCCCGCAGCTGGTCCTTCCGTTTGTCCGCAGTGCATTAAAAAGTGCGGATCGCGCCGGTGGTGTGCGTCCGGTCATCGTGTCGGATTTCTTCCTGTCCCTCTATGACACGGTGGTGCTGGATCGAAAGCTCGTGCGGGCATGGGGACTGATCGCGCGTCTTCTGCACCGGATCGATGAACGGACGCTCAAAGCCTCCGATGTCGCCTTTACCGATACGGAGGCAAACCGGGCGTTTGTCCTTGACGAGTTCAAACTCCGGCTTGGCGAGAAGCCATCCGTGCACACGCTGTATCTGGAGGCGGACCGGAAGTTCTGGAAGAATCCTGCATCAGACAGAGAACTCGAAGTGAAAACCGGCAGCGCAGGCAGGGATTCGGCGAAGTATAGCAGGAACATCAAAGATCTCTCAAGAGAGCAGGAACCCTTTATCGTCCTTTATTTCGGTACCGGCCTGCCGCTGCAGGGGATCGATGTGATCCTGAAGGCGATGGCACAGGCAGAGCGAGAACTGCCGGAACAGGCTCTGCAGTTTATCTTTGTGGGCGGACTGAAAAAGACGGAGCGGGAGATGTTTGCGGAAATTCCCTATGCGGTCCACATACCGTGGCTTTCGGAGGAGGCGCTCCGTGATGTGATCGCTGAGAGCGACCTGTGCCTCGCGGGACATTTCCGGGAGGGGGACGGGAAGCAGGACCGCACGATCCCGGGAAAGGCCGTGATCTTTGAGGCGATGAACAAACCTATGCTGCTCGGGGATTCGACGGCGAATCACGAGCGCTACGAGGCTGACGAGAGACACGTGTTTGTGCGGCGCGGGGACGCGCAGGCGCTGGCACTGGCAGTGGAGGAACAAGTTCGGCAATGGAAGAACACAGAGCAACCATCTCCCTGATCCTGCCGGTCTATCATGTGGCGGCGTATCTCCCGCGATGCATGGAGAGCATCGCGGCACAGACGCGCACGCCCGACGAGGTGATCCTGGTCGATGACGGTTCGGGGGACGAATGTGGTCCGATGTGTGACCGTTATGCCGCCTCCGGGATCGGCAGTGCGCCGGTCCGCGTGATCCATCAGGAAAACGCCGGAGCGAGTGCAGCGAGAAACACGGGATTGAAAGCCGCGAAGGGAGAATGGGTCGCGTTTGTCGATCCGGACGACTGGCTGGAACCGGATTACTGTGAAGCCGCATTATCCTTTGCGATCCGTTCGGATGCGGATCTCGTCTGTTTTGACGGATGGCGGGAAAAGGGAGAGAAGCGCTCCGGCTGGTTCCAGTACGGCAGGGACTTTGTCACATCGGACAAAGACCGGCTGATCGCCATGCAGTGCCGCGTAATCTTCTTTGTGCCGAAACCCGGACAACCGGATCAGTCGCTCGCAGCCCCCTGGGACAAGCTCTACCGACGGGCATTTCTTGAGAAAAACCATCTTCGGTTTCCGG
>JAILOV010000040.1 GCA_024690605.1 Lachnospiraceae bacterium
ATCCTAAGCGTTCCCGTATGGGGCGTCTTAACCTCTTTTGAAGATGATCCCGTCAGTATATAGCATCCTTTTTCTCCGGTATCGTCTACATCCTTCCTGATCGCGCCGAAGAGTTTCGGTGCATCCTGCCATTCGTCAAACAGGATTGGCTTGTCTCCAATCAGCAATTTGGAGGGCGCAGTATTTGCTATCTTCAAAAGATTATCTCTCTTTTCCTCGTCCTGAAATTCAACAACAGACCTGGCTTTTTGCTTTGCAGTTGTCGTTTTTCCGCAACCTTTTGGCCCCCTTATCCAGGTGGCTCCAAATGCCTCCATATTTAATTCGAGCAAATCGTCGATTATTCTTTTTCTGTATTCTTTCACGGTGCTCACCTCTTTGGATATTTTAGCGTATTATCGGCGTTTTTGCAACTTTTATTATAGTATTTTGAGGCTTTTCGTTTTAGTATTTTGAGGCTTTTTGTTTTAGTATTTTGAGACTTTTCGCCGAAGACTGTATAATTGTCCAGCCAGAGTTTTATTATGAGATATGACCAATGTCGGCTTGTTCAAAGCCGCTATCACATTGGCCATCGTGAAAGTCTTACCGGACCCCGTAACTCCCAGTAAAGCCTGGAATTGATTGCCTTCGACGAGTTACTCTATACGGATCATCTGATCAAATCCGGTGGTCTCAAAGATTTCCTTGACCGGATCACTGGCTCCGTATACGCTCACAGAGCCGCCACCATGCTTCTTCATTGCCATAAGCAAAACCCGAAGACCGGCAGATGAAATATACTCCAGATTATCGGCATCTATACGAACTGCATTGACCCCTTCACTATTGGAATCAAGCACTTCCAAAAGCGCAGGGGCACTGATCGTATCAATCCTGCCATCTGTTTTGCAATTGAGTATGCCCTTTTCTACATTATAGGTTATACTGAGATTTTCTACTTTCTTTGCTCCTTCTATTGTTTCTTTTCCGTTGTAGTCCGGATCCACAGTCATCTTCCAGATCGAGGCTCCGTTCAGCTGATCGAGAATTGCCTCTTTTTTCTCAGGCCGGACAGCATTCAGCATGGCTAGCGCTTTGGTATTTTGTAAAACCGGAATATATATTTATGCATTCTCCTTCTGTTTCAATACGCGCTCCACCGGCACCCAGCCGATGTATTTCGGCTGATCCCCGGCGAGCGTTGTCATAGCTTCCATTTCCCGATAGTCGTCGATCCGTACCGTATCCCATGCATGGATGATCCTGTCGTTCTCAAGACTGATGCCGCAGTGCCCCCAGTTGACAGGACCGTCCGGGCCCCGGCAGATGCAATCATAGAAGACAAACGCGCCCCGCTCCGGTTTGCTTTGACGCATTCCGTCAGCATAGAGCAAAGCAGACGCCTTCGCGGAATCCCCGCCAAAGATCTCAATCCCGTTGCTCTTCTCAAGCGCGTCCTCGATGAACGAAAGGCACCATCCGGCGTGATCGCTGCTTCCAAGTTTATCTTTTGCCCAGCGGATCATATTTTCCGTGAGTTCGTTCAGCCAGTTCTCTCTCGAGATCACCGATACATGTGTTCTCCCGTTCGCCTCATCCGGATATTCACAGGCAAAGTGCATGCCGATGGATTCTGCCGTCCGGAAGGAAGGGACATTGGTATATTTGCAATAGGAGTACAATGCCGGATAATCCGTATTCCGAAACGCCCAGTCACGGACGGCCTTTGCCGCCTCTTTGGCATAGCCGTTCCGCTGACAGTCACGGCGGATATGATAACCGATCTCGGGGAGCAATTCTCCGTTGATGTTTTGCAGTGTCAGCCCGCAGTCGCCGATCATCTCCCCGGATTCTCCAATGCAGACGGCCCACAGTCCGAAGCCATCCTTCCGATACCGATTCCTGTTTCGTTCGATCCAATCCCTGACGTGCTGCCCGTCCAAGGTATAAGGATAATGCCACATGGTTTCAGGGTCACCGAGCACCTGAAACAGTGCCTGATAATCATCCGGTGTCATTGCCCGCAAAAACAGCCTTTCCGTCTTCAGGATCAAATTCATAATTCCGTTATCTCCATGCCGATACGAATCCAGGAACCTGTCGGCATGCTGCATTCGCTCCGTTCGTACTCTCGGAATCCCACCGCTTCATAACAGTGCCTTGCGCCCGCATTATTATCAAATACTCCCAGATCGATCCTCGAGGCGGAAAAGTGTATCCTTACATATGCTATTCCAAGCCGGAGCATTTCTTTTCCGTATCCTTTTCCTCTGCGTGTGGGATCCACTATAACGAAGCCGAAACGAACGGAGCTGTCGTCGTCATCTCTCGGATAACGTATGATAAAATGACCTATGACATCTCCATTATCATCTGCTGCCGTGAGCGGATAGAAGCGTCCTGTTTCTATCTGTGGAGCATAGTTTTCGTTTATGTCATCTCCTGTAAGCGGATACTTGTTAAACCTGTCGGCGGACCACTTATATAATTCTTCCTCTGAGCGGATCCAACCGGCGACGATCTTCGCATCTTCCTTTTTGAAATCTCTCAATATCATCTGCAGCTCTCCTGTCCGAAATCATCCTCTTTTACTGGTGCCATACCGCTTTCCTTCTATCCGTTGACCAGCTTCAGGAACTTCTTATCATTCATCTGTTCATTTGTAACATATTCACCATCATGGAACAATGCGTAATTTGTGATCGGAGTCGGAGCATTCTGAGCTTCCCCTCTGCTCTCTAAATAGATTGCTCGGAAAGGGATACCATTCTCTTTAGCTGTCTGCTCCAAGACCGGAACATACTTTGCATTAAACGGACATTGGCTCGTGTAATACAAAACATAATCCTTCTCATCTATATGAGGATGCTTAGCGCATTCTTTAAATCTCGGAGTCTCCGCATTTTTGTCAAACGGCAGGTACCAGAGCTGAATACCGTTATCTGCTTCGTCCGCAACGGCAAAACCCTTGTACTTCAGAAACTTCGGATCAGCCAGGAACGGCTTCTTCTTTGCGGCACACAATATGCAAAGCCCCTTCTTGCCCTTTTCCTTACTATCTTCTATGCAGGCTGCAAGCAGATCCGTGGAATATCCATGCCCTTTGAAAGACCCGGACACCCACAGACAGTCAATGTACATATAACCATCCGCTTCAATCGGTATCCATGCGTATTCCGCCGGGATATATTCGATAAAACACTTGCCGCGTTCCGCACTCTTCAGAAAAACAAGCCCTTCATCAAACCTCTCCGAAAGCCAGGCTTTCTTTGAAGAAACCTGCACGTCCTTGTTGTTTGAAATCGCGCAGCAGATGTGTTCTTTTTCCAGATTTTCTTTTGTAACTCTGATGTACTCCATTTTCTTAGTCCTCCATTTCATTCCGATCAGCGCTGAGCAGATGTCCACCGGACGTTTTTCACCCTTTCTCCTTGATCGGATGCCTGATCACCGTCTTCAACTTTTCAGGAGCAACCTTTCTGGCATCACTGAGATAAATCTCATGATGAAGGCGCTTGTCTGTGATATCCAGCTCATAACCCTGCTGTTCCATGAACTCATGCATCATAGCAACCATAGCAGGTTCATCATCATAAGAACCCACATGCATACACTGGACGCATAACCCTTCTTCCACCGTCATGAACTCAGTCCTGGAGAAATCCTGTTTTTTCTTTTTCGTCGCTTCATTCACAGCCCACCTGAAATCATCTTCTGTCAAAAAATCGGGAAGGCGGATCACAGAGATCCAATGGAAATCTTCCTTGTGGGCATAGTCGATCCCATCCATGCCATCCATGAACCAGAATCCCTCCAGTGGTGGAACAACATACTCGAAATACCCCTCAATCCGATGATCGCTCTTTTTGCTCATTTTGATTGTAAAGGCTATCGCATATAAAAGTCCGATCGCCTCTTTGTAATCACCATCTTCATCATTCGGGTCACCTTGACCGCGGATCGCAATATAATTCATCTTCGGAATCGTAACAATTGACGGTTCCGTTTTTGGCATATAAAACTCTTTGTATTCCTTCTTATAGTCAAACGCCATATTTTACCCCTTGCACATTTCGCCATAGCAATAGCAGACACTGCAATCAGAGCCACAGCAGCTGATCAATTCACTCATGTCATTCATCGCCCAAAATCTCCTTTTGTTTCTTCTTACTGAAGCTTCCAAGTACTATCTGATATGACTTATCAAGCAGATCCTTCAGGATGTCATCCGGCACCTCTCCGTCAGCCTTTACCGAATTCCAATGCTGTTTATTCATATAGTAGCCGGGGATGATGTCTTCATACTGCTTTCGCCAGAAATCCCCCTCCAGCGGTTCCAGCTTCAGTGTAATGTAGTAGGGTTCATCATGATCATCCAGACATATCGCAGCAAACATCTTTCCGCCGATCTGAAACCGGATCCAGTTCCAATCCGCCTGCAGATCCTTGGTCACGCCTGTCTTTTCCAGCAGATACTCTTCAATCCAGGGATATTTCATATCGTTATGTCCTCCTGTAATTCTTTATCATGGCTTCAATCGTTGCTCTGATCTTCTCACGAACCTCCTCTGGTTCAAGCACCTCCGCCTTATCTCCGAAGGTCAGGATCCAGGTGATCAGATTCTCCATGTCCGTATAGTCTGCCGTAAAGAGAAGCCTGCCGTCATCGTTCTCTGTAAAGCAGGAAGTCCCGAACTCTTCTACGAGGCGCCACTTCTGGTCCGGTTCAAACAATGCTTTCACTTTGATCCCGCCCGGAAAGATTTTCTCAGTGGAAAGATCCGGCATGACCACTTCCCTGCATTTAAAGCTCTTTCCCGTTTTCTTTACTCCGTCCATGCGGTTAAGCTTGAACAGTCTGAAGTTCTTTCTTTTCAGGCACCATGCCCACAGATACCAGCTCGACCATCGAAATACCAGATAATATGGCTCAACTGTACGCGTACTCTCGCCTGACGGAGCATAATACCGGAACCTTATCAAATGTCTGTCTCCGATCGCATCCTGTATGGTCTCTATCTTCGGAGCAAGTGATTCCCTGTGCCATGATGACAGATCGATCAGAATAGAATCCCTGCCGCTTACAAACTCAGAAGACCCCGCCTGTATCTTCTCCATGAGCTGTCCGTAATAATTATTTCCGCTCACACTGTCCAAACTGCGAAGTCCGGCAAGGATCATCTGCATATCCTTTGATGTCAGGATCGTCCTGTCCATCCGATATCCTTCCATAATGCTGATACCGCCGCCGGTTCCCTGCGCCGTCTGTATGGGAATACCTGCCTTACACAGATCCTCTATATCCCGATTGATCGTCCTTCTCGACACTTCAAACCGTTCCGCAAGCTCCGGCGCCGTCGTTTTCTCTTCCTGCAGCAGCACGGACAATATCCCGATCAGCCTGTCTATCTTCATTCCCGGGTAACGCCCCCTCTCACACTCCTTATGTATCATATCAGGTTTAACATGACAACTGTATGTCATGTTTATTATATCAGTGAAAGAATTTTTCGGCCAACAAAAAACAGAGCGAAGGGGCAATAACAGCCTCTCCGCTCTTTTCATTTTCCAGATCGGTGTATCAAGAGTAAATTTTTATACCGACGGCTACAAGGTTTCTATTTCCTGCATCATGAAAACGCCATAGCCTTTTCGATGATTCTCCGAACTGATAAAGACCCTTCCGATATTCAGCTTTTTCTTATGCTGTCGGCTCCTTCTTTGAAAACCATCCTCTGAATATACCGCCTTGAAAGATCGATATGATCGTAAAGAAGATATCCGCGCAGATAATGAAAACAAACGACGGAATACCTTCATCTTTACGATCCTTTCATCTTAGTTTACGGGAATATGCTGCCATGCCCCAGCATGACCCGTATCAACCCGATCACAAACAGATGCACGGGATAATAGATATAGAAAAACCATTTCATTCCCTTCCACTTTCCTCTTTCGCCATTGTAGTTTTTCAGGACCAGCAGCGATAACAGGGTAAACATCTGGATGACCGCATAGATCTTATCCATGAAGATGAAATATACGGCAGCATAGACAGCAACCCAGATCAACATCGTAACGGACTGCTTTTTGAAGTCATCACGGTTCAGGTACAGATATACCGGACACATCGCCGCGACCGTGGACCAGTCCGAAGGAAATGTGATGAAGCAGATCAGAATAATCAGCAGGATCTTGCCCCACTTGGGTATCCGGTTCGTCGTGAAGATGACCATTAATACCACCGCCCAAGCCAGCGACCACATCACGCTTGTCATGTTGAAAAACCCGTTGGGGATAAAGGGGATCCCGCCCGCAAAATCGTAAGCGAAATGCGATATGACAGCAAAAATGAAGAGTCTTGAAATGTATTTTTTTACATCCCGGGTATAGTGGAATCCCTCAGCAATGAAGAACCACATGATGGGCGCCGTCAGCCTCCCGATGATATGAAGCAGATAAACGTACCATATATGCTGAAAGCCCGGGAAAAACACCCAGGTCAGATGATCGATCGTCATGGCGATGATCGCAATGACCTTGATCTGATTTCCGTTAAGCGTTTTATTCACCGCGTTGCTCCTTTCTTCAGTCTCTCCAGCTCGTTTATCCTGTTACCATCTTTTGTCAGTGATACCGCTTTTCTCCTATGCCTGCTATTGCATTTGCCATCGTTTACCCAAAGATCTGCCCCGGCAGTTTCAGTTTTTCTTTAGGCGGGAATCCTTTATCGAACGCATCCACATCCTCATCCTTCACATAGTATCCCCGCGGAGTCTGATATACTCCGGTCACATCATCCAGGTATCCCGTGATCAGCTCCTTGCAGAGGAAGAAGGAATCGTCCTCGCCATCCGGCAGATCATGGTATCTTATTCCAAACTCCCGTGCAAATGTAAATCCGCTTTTGCCATAAAAATCAATATTCCCTTCAAAAAGAACTGCTCCGAAGCCCATTTCTGCTGCCTTCTCCAATGAGTAATCCAGCAGGGCTTTTCCATATCCCTTACGCTTCAGCTCCGGCGTGATTCCGATCGGTCCCATCGTTAAGGCGGGGATTGTTCTTCCATCATCCGCCTCGATGATCGTCTGCATAAACATATTCTGACCGATCAGTTTTCCGTCCTGTTCCATCACGAAATCCAGTTCTTTGACAAATGCCGGATCATTCCTCAGCACATGGATCACATAATGCTCACTGCATCCCGGACGGTAAACATTCCAGAACGCTTCCCTTACAAGGTTCTCAACAGCCCCGTAATCCTCTTCCTTTTCCGGTCTTATTGTATATTTGTCTGTATTCATCTCGTTTTCTCCCTTTTTTGTTCATAATAAGCTCTTCCCTTTTCCGGTCAGCACTTTTTATCCAAACAGCATATCCGCCGACCTTTCCAGTTCCCTGCGTTCCCGCGAATCATCGTATCCGCTTTCCCTGTCATCGATTCCCTTTACCGGATCGATTGAAAACAGGCCGTCGCGGTTGCAGTAGAAGAAGATCCTTCTGACTCCCCTGATCTTAAACCGCGCTTCAGCATTCCCTTCCGGGTAGAGCTTCACCAGCTGCATATCGTCGGATGACGCCGCCGCCACAAACGAAATGTAATGCTCCTTTGTCATGCTGTGATCGATCCGCACATAATATTCATCCTCAACACGCTCGATGAAGATCATGTGACGCTCATCCGTCGGTTCCGCCTCTGACGGCATAAGCTGAATACCGTGGCAATGGATCGCGGCCTCGCCCATGCTGTGTATCACATTCCCGCAGACCGGGCAGACATAAAACTTTGATCGCAGCATATTTGCGGATACATTCGCATTATGAATGGTATTGCCGGAAATCAGCTCCGTAACCGAGATCCTGAATGCCTCCGCGATCGGCTCCAGCAGGGTAATGTCCGGAAGGCCTCTCGAAGTTTCCCATTTTGAGATACTCTTATCCGTCACTCCCAGTTTTTCCGCCAGCTGAAGCTGTGTCATCCCGTTCTTTTCCCGCAGTGTCCGTATCACCGCTCCTGTAACATATTGGTTCATATTCGTTCTCACCTCCATGCACAGATTGTAGATCAGTTTTTCTGATAACGGTACCTACGAAGCGTAGAGTTAATGCTTAATACTTTCCAGACGGACGCTCACCGGCATCATCCTGCTATGATCTTTCCGATATCTTCGTATCTCACTTCATCAGCCGCATTGATCAGCGCCCTGCGCCTTTCTTTTTCCTCATCGGGAACTCCGTAGGCCTTCAGCGCTTCGATAAGATCTATTGCACTGTCGTAGTCGCTGACCGATAAGAATTCGCCTATCGCGGTATAGAGTTCCTTAAGCTCGCCCTTATCGATCGGCGTAAGATCACTGTCATCAGGTTCATCCTCCGGGATAAGCGGTGAAAGTTCTTCGCCGATCTTCTTGCATCTGTCGAGCAGATTTCCTATCTCAGCCCCAAGCTTATCGGTATCACCTTCGTTGCCCGCATTTTCCAGTTCCTGGGCAAGCTCCCCCAGATCCGTCGCTCCGATGATCCTTGATGAGCTTTTCAGGGCGTGTATCCTGATGGTGGCACCCTTTATGTCTCCCGATTCCCATAACCGTTGTATTTCGTCCGCCTGATCCTTCACCATACCGGCGTACAGCTTTACTGTTTCCAGATAGGCGGCCTCGTTACCACAGTTATTGATCCCGGTCTTCAGATCTATCTCATCGATCCTGCCAATAAAATCAGGGATCCGGGAACCTGTACCGGCATCAGCGGAGATCTGCTGCGTTTCATCGGCCATCGATGTCAACCCGTCACCCGCAGACCTTAGCACCTTATCCTCCGGAAGGAAATCGATCAGCATATTTTCCAGCTTCACAGAGTCTATCGGTTTGGTGAGGTAGTCATCGAATCCCGCGCTCAGGTATTTCTTACGCGCACCGGAAACAGCATTCGCCGTAAGGCAGATAACGGGAGTATCCGTATTGGGATCGTTCTCCCGTGCCTTCATTTTATGAAGCGTCTCGATGCCGTCCATATCGGGCATCATGTGGTCAAGGAAGATCATATCATACTTCTTATCAAACGAAAGAGATAGTGCCTCCTCTCCGCTTGAAGCGGTGTCGATCCTGATCCCCGTTTGCTTGAGCAGGTTTGTGAACACCACGAGGTTCATCGGCGTATCATCGACTACCAGGATCTCTGCTTCGGGAGCATGGAACTTCTCATGATATTTCTCCCGGCTGCTTATGGCTGCTTTATAGGCGGCTTCATAATCACCCAGCTCCTCCCACTCGATCACTGTCTGTTTCAGTCTGAAGGAGAACCTGGATCCTACCCCGTATATACTCTCGACCTCCAGCGCTGATCCCATCATCTCAAGCAGATGTTTCGTGATGCTCATTCCCAGTCCGGTGCCTTCGACATTGCGATTGCGCTTCTCCTCAATCCGGTCGAACTCGGAGAAGAGCTTCTTCATATCCTCCTTTTTGATGCCTATCCCGGTATCCTTTACGGCGACATCCAGCATGATGCTGTCCTCTTCATCGGGTATCTTCTCATAATCGACGCACAGCGTAACGGAACCCTTTTCCGTGTATTTTACGGCGTTTGTCAGGATGTTCGTAACGATCTGCTTTATCCTGACCTCATCGCCGTGAAGCTGTTTCGGGACCTCTTTGCTGATCTCAAATTCGAGCTTGATTCCCTTGGCATCGGCCTTCATCCTGATCATGTTCACCAGATCGTTGATAACGGAGGACAGGTCATAATCGACAGGAATGATCTCCATCTTGCCCGCCTCGATCTTGGAAAAGTCGAGTATATCATTGACAAGCCCGAGCAGGGTCGATCCTGCTGTCCTGATGCTCTCCGAATAACCGAGTATAATCTCGTCATCGCACTCACGAAGGATCATCTCATTCATACCGAGCACGGCATTGATCGGGGTACGTATCTCGTGGGACATATTGGACAGGAATGCTGATTTGGCCTCACTTGCGGCAACCGCGCGCTCGGACGCATCGATCAGTCTTTCTCTCTCTCTTCTTTCTTTGTCTATATCCTCTGTTACCCATAGAATACGGGCAATCTTTCCGTCCTCTCCTCTTTTGGATACGATGATACGTCCGCGTTTCCATTCCTTGTTCGGATTCATGACCTCCTTGGTCCATATATCCGTGTCATGCATCCTGTCGTCGATGGTGCTTAGGTTTATCGTTTCTAACAGATCTTCATCGATACATGATGGATCTATGGTGCTTTTGACCATGATATTAACGATCTGCTGAAGATCCATCTGTTTATTATCCAATATCTCATCAGCGGACAGATATCCGGCACGGAGCTCACGATAAGTATTGTGTTCAAGATCGAGTTCATGCATTGAATTGTAGATATTCGCAAGGGTAGAAATGATCTCCATCTGCTCCCTGTTCTTCTGCTCTATCTTCTCTTTTAACTCCTTTGCGCGATTAAGATCGATCAGCACAAACACAAACAGCATTACACATGTAGCGACAATAAAAATGTCGGTTATGGACAGCCCATAGATAAAGAATTGGATCAAGGAACCGGCAAAAGGAGCGATCGTGAACAGGAGGAGTGAGATCCTGATGTCTTTGTTGATCTCCTTATAATACTGACAGATCACCGTCAGAAGGATGACAAGAACAACGAGGGGGGTGGCATAACAGACCATGAACGCCCATGAACGATGATACAGGTTCTGCTCATCGATCACATAATAGTATTCGCCGAAAATGTTTCCGACGATAAGGATCTCACTTATACCGACAAGAACATAGATCCACTTCAGGCGTCCGGGCGTCTTTTTCAATCCGACATCGTTCTTCAGAAGATCCTGAATATAAAACGTGATTCCGCCCATGAGGATCGGCATCATCGCAAAGGTCATGAAATTGCCGATCCGCACCATCCAATAGCCGAGTTCGCTCATATCTCCCCGATAGATATATGAAAACATCTCGAATATGAGCAGGATCATCCCTCCGATTTCCAAAACCATCAGTGCGGCTTTTCTGCCTTTTTCCAATGAATCGGTCAGGAAGACGAAAAATGCCGTCATGGCACAGATGCTGCTCAGCGAAAGCATGATATCTGTCTGATGTTTTATAAGAAAATCAAGCATGTTCGTGTCTCCCTTCTATCATTGCCTGTCTTCTTCAGCAGTCGTCTGTACTGCTATTGTGCTTAAACTCCTCTGATCACCGGTAACACTTTTTGATCGATAAGCTCAACCCGGTCAAAAATCCTCGGCTTGAATGTGCCCGTGATCCCCACCGATACATTTTCCGCTCTGTTTACATAGATGATATTTCCGCTGTCGCCGATCGCAGCATAAACTTCTCTGTTATCGTATGGCTGATACCATAAGTAACCATAGTTCATGGATCCAAACCGCTCACCAAGTTTCAGATACGACGTGATCATCGCTTTCATGTATTCTTCGGAGACGATCCTCTTGCCGTTATACCGACCGTCCTCCAGCACCATGGCGCCGATAACAGCCATATCTCTTGCCGACATGCACAGCCCCCAACCGGCCGTAACGGTACCCTGCGGATCGGCATACCACTCACATTTCCTCGGATTCCTGTTCATAAAGAAATCATACTGGTCTTCTTTGGAACTGTCTCCGTGCAAAACGCGCGCGGGAAGTCCCAACGGCTCGAACAGATTCCTGTTGGCAAAATCTATGCATTTCTCCCCGGATGCTCTCTCAATGATCCCTGCGAGGATCTGAATGCCAAGTGTCGCATACCGGAATTCTCCCGTTATCCCGTTTCGACCTCCGAGCTGATCCAGCGCCGCGATCGTCCAGTTTTCGGAAGTGCACACCTTTTTCCAGGGCTCGGATCTTCCCTTATACGGAGCTGTCATCGTGAGCAGGTGTCTGACCGTTACGTCATAGATGGTTTTTTCTCCGCGCTTTACAGTGTAATCGGGAAAAAAATCCATCACTCGCTGATCAACACTCTTCATACATCCCTTATCCAGCGCGATCCCCGCAAGTATAGACACCACACCCTTGGTCACGGAATTGACGTTCATTGCATCTTCGGTCCCGAAGCCATGCCAGCAATCATCGAATACCGTTTCACCGTCTTTCATTGCGTATATCTGGCAGATGTTACTCTCGTTTCCGGTGCTGTCAGCTATCCATCTGTGAAATTGTTCTTTGTTCAAGAAAACAACCTCCTCTCAACTTAGATCCGGACGTCCTGAGAAAAGGCTAAGCGAATTAAAAATTGAATTCAAGTACTTTTTTATATTACCGGATCGATCGAAAACAGACCGGATAGGACAGACTCGTAATCTTTATCGATCAGGATCACCCGCTCACCCGCGCGGGCAAATCCCTCGATGACCTTCCGGTTTTCTTCCTTTAACCGGTCGGCAGTACAATCAGAGTCATCCATCCTGGATTCGATGTCGGATCCGTGATCTCTTATATCATCAAAATGCGCGTCGATATAGGCATCTGTCATCGCGAGACAGATAAACCGTATCTCCGGCAAATATGCATCGTCAAAATCTTTTCGCCAGTCATAAGGAATGTAACAGCCCTCTGCGATAAGATTCTGTCGGTTTTCTATCGCCGTCTTTATCATTTCACGGACAATGGGCCAGAGATATCCGACAAGTTCGTCATCATCCTCCGGTGTGAGATCCGTGTTACCGCTTCGTATCAGCCCCATCTTCAGATGATCGACAGAGACATACGGATATTTGAATTTTTCGAGCATCCGCTGTGCAAGGACCGTCTTGCCGGTATGGGATGCCCCCGCGATAAGAATGATCATCGTTCATTCAACCTCCGGTATCCTGTAACCGTCCATATCATCAAAGATTGCCTGCAGCGCATCACAGTCCATGCTGTCGGCGGCCTTATCCAGTTCTTCATATACGGTCGACAGCAACGTGGCATCCGCCAACGGTTTGTCAGAAGTGTCGGCTCCGTCATCATCCAATAACGCAAAGACCCGGGAAATCGGTTCTTTTAAGTCCTCATATGCTTTCATGAATTCCTCATGATGTCCGATGATATATCCGATATCCCGGCTCTTGCCGGCATTCTCCAGCGCCTGTGCTTCTTCACCCAGAGACAGCCGTATCATCTTTTTAACATATTCTCCGTAACCGAAAGAAGCCGCGACGATCAGTAATATCCATGTATTACCCCATATGAACTTCTTTGACCCTTCCTGTTCCAATCAAACTCCCTTAAACCTTTGTTCCGCATGCTGCATTCACAGGAACGTTCTCGCCTTCTTGAGGACGGGCAGTTCACGGTTCGCGATCAGTCTTCCGATCCGTGACTCCCGTCTTTTTTCATATTCCGCTATCGCTTCTTCATAGGTCAGTCTTAATGTGGACAGATGAAAATCCTCTATCTCATCCTGTGTCAGATTCCTGTCCCCGAATGAAAGGACCTTGCAAAGAAAATAGTGATTCAGATTGTGCCGGTGGATCAGATTATAATGATCGCTGACAACGCCGATCTTGCGGACAACCTCGACCTCTGCACCCAGTTCCTCTTTAAGCTCCCGTCTGACAGCCGACTCCGGATCCTCGCCCGGTTCGATCCCTCCGCCGGGGGTTTCTATCAATGTAGCCTTTCCAAAATCATCGTTCCTTTCGGCGCGAACAAAATAGAAATATCCGGCATCATCATATACAATGGCTCTGGCGATCCTTCGGTCATGATCCGTATATTCAAACGGCCATTCCGTATCTTCCGGTTCTGTCAGCAATGCATCGGTCGGGATCTTCTTCGCATAGATCCTGCACGGCACTCCGTTCCTGTCATTCATTTCCGTCCGGAACACGCATCCGTATTTCTCATAGAGTCCGATATGATCGGTCGAGATATAGACTTCCGATACACCATCTTTCATCGCAAGCCGCTCGATCTCTTCCATAAGGATTCCCATATAATGATGTCCCCTGTACTTCGGGAACGTGTAGACAAATCCCATCCACGGCGAGAGTTCTGTCGACGGGATCTCATCTTTTTCTGCATATGTACAGAACGAGATCAGTTCGACTCCGTCCGTAAGCAGCAGAACCCTTGATCTTTCACCCACAGCATCAAAAAAGGCCCCCTTGCTCAGCAGCTCATACAGAAATCCGGCCGCACGCCAGTCGCCGCTTTTTATCCTGTTAAGCCAATGCTCTTTTTTATCACTTTCAAAATAATCGATCACTCTCATAGACAGCTACCCGATGATCCCGTCTTCCCCGTCTTTGCTCTTTTTGTACATCGGCGCCAGAATGAACAGGAAGAAAACGATGAACGAGAGCGCATAGCCGGGAAGGATCGACCATTCAATGACCTGATCCTCCAGCGCATCGGTGCCTCCGCCGGCAAGAAGTGCCGTAACGTTGTTAAAAAGATAATGCATGATCATGGGCACCCAGATGTTCTGCGTTTTCATATATGCGTATCCGAAAAAGATCGAGATCGCCAGACATACGATGATCTGACTGACAAATGCCTGCAGCGCATAATCTTTTGCATAGTACATGAAATCAACATCCATATGCCAGACGGACCATACGACACCCAGGAGCAGCACGCCGATGCGTTTTCCGAATCTGTTCTGCATGATCGGCTGCAGATAGTACCTCCAGCCGTATTCTTCACCAAAGAAGGCGATGAACGTCAGAACAAAATTGACCGGCAGCATCGCCACGGTGAGCCAGGTCAGCGGATTCCCTGCCGCAGACAACACCCTTTGCAGGGATTCGTCAGAACCGAGCCTGAGGTCCTCAAAAACCACCCACAACATGATCCTTCCGATCAGAAGCGCAACGAAAACCGCGATCATCAGGATGCTCCGTTTTATGTTCTTTCTCTCAATGCCAACACTTTCACGTTTTTTCTTTCCGCATGTCCAGAAAAGAATATAGGCAACGAGGCTTCCCAGAAGGATGGGAAACTGCGACGCGGTGTTCCAGATGTCGATCGTCTGACCGGCAACCTCCAGCGGTTCAAGATGAACCACTACGGACAGGATCGCCATCAGCATCATGATCGCAGTTGTTATAAGGACCGTCACAAATCCGGCCAGCGGAAGTTCTTCGTCTTCTCTTCTGCAGATCAGTTTCCCCATGATCACACCGCACGCAGGATACATCATCTGCGCGTTCACAAACAACGTGATGTCATACTGTCTCTTAAACCCCATATACATGATGATGCTCATCAGCGCGGTAACGCCGTACGCTACCGCAAGAAATATCCACAGCTTTTTCTTTTCCATCTGCTGTCTCCTTCGTCGGTTTCTATTCTTTGTATTCTCTGCTTTCCAGCCACTTCACCGATCTTTTCAGGGCTTCGATCGTTTTGGTCTCCAAAACACATCGGGCATTCCTGCTGCCCGCCAGCCGCAGTCTGTCTTCCAGATCGATCTCTCCGTCTCCGAGAGCCAGATGGTTCGCGGGCGGTTTTTCCTTGCCGTCATGAATATGGAAATGGATCAGGCGTTCCCGGTGTTCCAGAAGAAACGGTACATCTTTTTCGCCGACCGCCTTGGAATGTCCGATATCCCAGGTCAGACCGAACCGCGGGCTTTCCAGCAGAAACTCGATCGCTTTTTTCTCATAATCACGAAAGCCATCCGTGTTTTCCACGACGATCATCACATCACTTTCTCCGATCCACTCTTCACATCGGGAGCGAAAAACGGAAAAGGATCCCATGTACGTATCGAAATCGCGGTCATACATCTGCACCTTTCGGTCGGGAAGTGTGATGTAGATGCCGTGATTCATGTGCATATTCAGCGTAAGCGGCCTGCTGCCGTCGCCGGATCGATCCCGGAGACACAGGAGTTTTTTCGCCACCCCGATCGACCGTCGCACGGTTTCCAGATACGCATCCGACACCAGCCGGTTGAAATCCGCGATATTCAGATTCTCGTCAAGATGGATCGTGTAGTAGATCCCGGCCTTTTCGGCCGCCCCGATCAGATCATCGGTCTGTTCCAGCCGCTCGACCTGATACTCCGGGAAGTTCATATTCAGTTCTATGAAACGGAGTCCCAGTTCATTACACAGATCAACATTATCCTGCAATGTCCGGTTCTCAATGAGTGTCGGCATTCCGAACTGCATCCGGTCCTCTCCTCTTCAGCCGTTCCCATCGATGAACAGCACGCCCAGCGTTCCGGGGCCGCAGTGTGAAGAGATCACGCCGCCGGCACGGGTTTCCAGGATCTCGTCAAAATGTCCCAGTCCTGTCAGATACGCCCGGACCGCCTCCACAACCGCCGGCTGACAGCCGGAATGCGTGATGAACACACGGTCCGTTTTCGCTGTTTTCAGCGCTTCCTCCATGTCTCTTGCATAGTTCAGGATCACTTTGTCCAGGGAACCGCGGTATTTTTTGTCGGAATGCATCGCACCGTTCTCCACAACGATCCGCGGATGGAGCTTCAGCGCGGAACCCGCAAGAGCCGCCAGTCCGGAGCAGCGGCCGCCCCGATACAGAAAGGTGAGTGTGTCAACGACAAAACTGGCTCTCACCAGCGGTCGATAGCGCAGGATCTGCTCCTCGATCTCCCGCAGTCCCTGTCCCTGTGCCGCAAGGATCGCTGCCTCGATCACCAGATGTCCCACGCCCGTCGAAAGATTGGCGGAGTCAATGACGGTCACGCGATCCTCCGCTTCCAGTTCCTGTGCGGCCAGCATACAGTTGTTGTTGCTGGATGACATCTGGGAAGAGATCGTGAACACCATCAAGTCATCTCCGTTATCCAGATGCCTGCGGTAGCATTCCATGATATCCTCAAGCGACGGTGCCGATGTCTTGGGCGTTGCGTCGTTTTCGTCCGACCACCGGTAGATCTCCTCCGGCGTCACATTCACGCCGTCCAGATAATCCCCGTCCCCGAGATAGACATGCAGCGGGATGATATCGATGTCATATTGTTCGATGAGTTCCGGAGAAAGATCACACGTGCTGTCCGAGATCACTCTGACCATAACCGCCTCCTAATTCGCCTCAAATTTGTAGCCGACACCCCAGATCGTCGCCAGACGCCAGTTCTCATGATCGCCGAGCTTCTCCCGGAGACGCTTGATGTGCACGTCAACCGTGCGCGTATCGCCGGCATATTCATAACCCCAGATCTGATCCAGCAGTTGCTCACGGGAAAACACATGGTTCGGCGAGGACGCGAGGAAATAAAGCAGTTCCAGTTCCTTGGGCGGCATATCCACGCGCTCCCCGTCACGCATGACGGAATAGTTGGTGAGATTGATGGACAGCCCCGGGTAGGATACCGCCTTCTCTCCGCTGCTCTTTGCCTCCGGCCTGCTGTCCTGATAACGCCGGAGCACCGCCTTGACCCGCGCGACCAGTTCCTTGGAATCGAACGGCTTTTCCATGTAATCATCGGCACCCAGTTCCAGACCCAGTACCTTGTCAAACACCTCGCCCTTGGCGGAGAGCATGATGATCGGTGTCTTCTCTCTGGTCCGGATCTCACGGCAGACCTGATAACCGTCCATCCCGGGCAACATGATGTCCAGCAGGATCAGATCAGGGGCAAAGGTCTTGGCCGTGCGGATCGCCGACTCACCGTCCCCGACAATCTGCGTTTCAAAGCATTCCTTCTCCAGATAGAGCGAGATCAGTTCCGCGATGTTCTGATCATCATCCACGATCAGGATCTTCTGTTTCTGCGCCATGCATTTCTCCTTCCATCGTTCCCGTTACTTCATGAAGCTTACGATCGTCACGCCCGCGTCTCCTTCACCGAATTCGCCGAGCTTGAAATCCCTGACATAGGGCACCGCTTTCAGATGCTCCTGCACCGCGTTTCTGAGCGCTCCCGTTCCCTTTCCGTGCACGATCCGCGCGGTTTTCAGATGTGCCATATACGCCTCGTCCAGATAGCGGTCCAGCGTCGCGATGGCTTCATCCACTGTCATCCCGATCAGATGACACTCTGTAGAGATATTCATGCCGCGCGAGAGATCCACCTGACGCTTTTCTCTTCCGTACAGTTCGCGGATCGCCTTTTTCCCGTCGGACTCCTCCTTCGCCGGTGCGAGATCCCGCACATGAACCTTGCTCTTCATGATACCGCAGGTGACGAAGAGCTCGCCCTTTTTATCCGGAAGCGTGGAAACCGTACCGTTTAAGCCCATCGGAACGATCCGGACCAGATCGCCCTTCTTCAGTTTTGCCGGATCGACCTTCGGATGGGTCTCTTTCGGGGCTTTCCGGGCCAGCTTTTCGTTTTTCTTTGCGATCTCCTCCCCGGTGCGGCTCCTTGCCTGCTCCAGTTCCCTGACCGAAACGCCGGCGCGGTTCATCGTGCGGATCGTCTCGTCAGCGATCTGTTTGGCTTCCTTAAGGACCTCTCTGGCCTCGCTGTGTGCCTTTTCCAGCAGTCTGTCTCTCTCTGCGTCCAACCGGTCCTGTTTTTTCCTGAGATCGCTGCGGAGCGCCTCCGCCTCCGCCCGCGTCTTCTCCAGCTGTTCCCTCTCCTCGTCCGCCTTCTGTCTGCTCATCTGCAGATCGGCCAGGAGCCGGTCAAAACTCTCCGCGTCCTCGCTCACGCGCCGTTTTGCCGCCTCGATCACATCGCCGGAGAGACCGAGCTTGCCGGCGATCGCGAACGCGTTGCTGCTGCCGGGAACCCCGATCAAAAGCTTATAGGTCGGCCGCAGCGTCTCAACGTCAAATTCGCAGGCGGCGTTCATGACCCCGTTGGTCGTCATCGCATAGACCTTGCATTCACTGTAGTGTGTGGTCGCGAGCGTCCGGATCTTCTTCTGATGCAGACTGTCCAGGATCGCGACCGCAAGCGCCGCCCCCTCGGTTGGATCGGTTCCCGCCCCCAGCTCATCGAACAGGCACAGACAGTCCTCATCCGCCTCATCCAGGATCGCGGATACATGTTTCATATGTGAGGAAAATGTAGAAAGACTCTGTTCGATCGACTGCTCATCCCCGATATCTGCGAAGATCTCCCGGAAGACCGCGAGTTCCGAACGGTCCCCCGCCGGGATCGCGAGGCCCGCCTGTCCCATCAGAGAAAGCAGACCGACTGTTTTGAGCGTCACTGTTTTTCCGCCGGTATTCGGACCCGTGATGACCAGCAGGTCAAACGCGTCTCCCAGATAGACGTCGATCGGCACCACACTGTCCGCCGGGATCAGCGGATGTCTGGCCTTTCTCAGAAGAAATGCCGGCCGTTCGTTAAAATGCGGGATCATCGCGCCGGTGTCCAGCGCATAGCGGGCCTTGGCAAAGGTAAGATCCAGAAACGCCGCCGTCTCCAGATCAAAGGCGAGATCATCCGCGTGCGCCGCCAGTTTGGCACTCAGGTCATCCAGCACGCGCTCGATCGCCTCCTGTTCGCGAATGCGTTCCTCCCGGAGTTCGTTGTTCATCGAGACGATCGCCTGCGGTTCGATAAAAAGTGTCTGTCTGGTTGCGCTCGCGTCATGAACGATACCGTTCACCTGTCCCTTGCACTCGGCGCGCACGGGCAGGCAGAAACGGTCGCCGCGCATGGTGATCACGCCGTCCTGCAGATATTGTTTCAGATTCCCGTTTGCCATCCGCGAGAGTTCCTTGCGGATCTGTCCGCCGATCCGCGCGATCGCCCGCCTGGCCTGCTTCAGTTCCGGACTCGCGTCATCCGCGATCTCATCCTCGGAGAGGATGCAGCGCCGGATCTCGCCGCTTAATTCCTTCATCGGCACAAGCGCTTCAAAATAGGGACTCAGGGAATCCGGTTCTTCGTCGTCCCCGATCTCTCCGTAACTCTTCATGCGGCTGATACTCTGCAGAAACAGTGCGGCGCGCAGAAGCTCGCCCGCTTCCAGACTCCTCCCCACCCGCAGGGCGGACAGAAGCTCACTTCCGTCAAAGGCCGCGGCAAGAGAGATGTCGCCCTTCTTTATCAGACGATCGATCGCATCCTTTGTGAACCGCTGCCTGCAGAGGATCTCTTCCCTGTCTGCGGACGGCAGAAGCTCCAGGCACAGTTTCCTCCCCGGTGCGGAATCCGCATGCTCCGCCAGTGCGGCCGTGATCCTGTCAAATTCCAGCAAACGCAGTGCTCTTTCATTCATGACAGCATTATAGCACAAATCGTGCTATAATAGCTTCCATGAGCAACAGTGAAGATATCGAAAAGAACGCCCCGCCGATCGAGAACACACCGGTATCCCCGCTGGCGGAATCGGACACGGCATTCATCCGGGAAAAGATCAAAGAACGGCCGATCAACAAAAGAAAGCTGTTCCGGCGCACGCTGATGACCGCCCTTCTCGCCATCGTTTTCGGCGGTGTCGCCTGCCTGTCATTTCTCCTGCTGGAACCTCTGTTCTCCGCCCGGATCTCCCCCGCGGAGGAACCGGCTGCCGTCACCTTTCCGACCTCCGACGATGAGATCCAGCCGGAAGACCTGTACGCCAACGACGAAGAGATCGCCTCCGCACAGGAACAGATCGTAGCGGAATCCATTCAGGCAAGCATCGAAGCATCCGAGCAGGATCGTGTGGATGCTGCGATCTCCTCCGCCCTTTCCCGCTTCCGTCTGGACAGCCGCAACGCCGATGATCTCTACCGATCCCTGAAAAGCACCGCATCGGAGGCAGAACGGTCACTGGTGCTGGTACACGCGGCGATCAGAGAACAGGATTTTGTCGGCGGTACGATCGAAAAGAGCGGTGAAACGCCCGGTCTCATCGTGGCAGACAACGGCGTTGAGATCCTGGTGCTCACCTATTCCTCCGTTCTGAAAACCTCGGCCAGCCTGTCCGTCACCTGGTTTAACAACACAAGCACGGAGGCAACGCTCAAAATGTCGGATGCCGATACCGGTCTCTGTGTTCTGGCTGTCCCCAAACGCATGATCCAAACAGACACCAGAGACAAGATCCGGCCCGCCGAGCTTGGTTCCTCTTTAAGCAGTGCCTTTCAGGGGATCCCCGTGATCGCGATCGGCAGCCCCATCGGTATCTATCATTCGTTCTGCTACGGAACCGTTGTGTCGGACAAGATCCCGATCGATCTCGCGGATAAGGCGCTGACCGTGTTCGCCACGGACATCTACGGCGGCGACAACGCCCACGGTTTCCTGCTCAACTACACCGGCCAGGTTGTCGGCATCATCTATCCGGACGGGATCGACGGCGTGGACAAAAACCGTGTCCTCGCCTATTCCATTTCGGAGATCAAACGGCTGATCGAGCATCTTGCCAACAACATCCCGCTGTCCCGGCTCGGAATCTTCGGAACCGACGTCAACACGGAGATTTCCGGAGAACTCGGCATTCCTTCGGGCGCCTTTGTGCTCCGCACGCAGATGAGCTCCCCGGCCATGCGCGCAGGACTTCAGAGCGGCGATGTCCTGATCTCCTTTAACGATACACCCGTCAACGAATGGAAAGACTATGTGTCCGCACTCGATCAGACCGATCCCGGCGAAGCCGTCACGCTGTCCATCCTTCGCCAGAGCCCGGACGATCATCTGGCCATGCAGCTGACCATGATCACAGAAGAGGTGTCGAAATGAATTTTATCAGGGATCTTCACGCAGGCGACCGCATCAGCGGCGTCTATCTCTGCAAACAGAAGAATCATGCCGTCACGAAGAACGGCAAAAGCTACGAAAACTGTATCCTGCAGGACAAAACGGGACAGCTGGACGCCAAGATCTGGGAACCGGACAGCGAAGGGATCGGCGATTTCGAAGCACTGGACTATGTCGACATCGTCGGCGACGTGACGCTCTTCAACGGTGCTCTGCAGGTCAGCATCAAACGGGCGCGC
The DNA here is from genome assembly GCA_024690605.1 of Lachnospiraceae bacterium. Taxonomy (GTDB): domain Bacteria; phylum Bacillota; class Clostridia; order Lachnospirales; family Lachnospiraceae; genus Butyrivibrio. The sequence continues at coordinate 21,783 of JAILOV010000040.1, forward strand.
TTCGTCCGGCCCGACAGTGTCGACTCCTCTCTCTATTTCCCTGTTTCCGACAAGGACGGGGACGCGTTGTTCGCGGAGCTTACGCGCACGGTGGAAAGCATTGAAGAGCCGCATCTCAAAACTCTTTTGCAGCGGTTCTTTGTGGATGACGCGGAATTCATCGCGCTCTTTATGCGTTCCTCCGCGGCGAAATCCATTCACCACGCCTTCATCGGCGGCCTGCTGGAGCACACGATGGGTGTTGTCCGTCTCTGCGAACACTACTGCACCGCCTATCCTCTGCTGAACCGGGATCTTCTGATCACCGCGGCGATCTGTCACGATATCGGCAAGACCCGGGAGATCTCGCCCTTCCCGCTCAACGACTACACGGACGAGGGACAGTTTGTCGGCCACATCGTCATCGGCGCACAGATGCTGGAGGAGAAGATCGCGCAGATCGACGGTTTTCCCGCGGATCTGCGGATGCGGCTCATCCACTGCATCCTGGCGCACCACGGGGAATACGAATTCGGTTCACCGAAAAAGCCCGCGATCATCGAAGCACTGGCGCTGAATCTCGCGGACAATACCGACGCAAAGCTGGAGACCTTTAAGGAAGCCCTGAACGGGGCTGCTGAGAACGGGTGGCTCGGATTCAACCGGCTGTTTGATTCCAACCTCTACAAGCCGGCCGGGTGAGATCAGGAGATCCTGTCGATAAACCGGCGCAGGCGCGTGAGCGCGCGCTTTAAGTCATCCACGGAGTAGGCATAGGAGATGCGGATGTAGCCCTCCCCGCAGTCGCCGAACGCGGTGCCGGGAACCACTGCCAGCTTCTCCTCTTTCAAAAGCCGTGTCGCAAATTCATCGCTCGTCATCCCGAATCTGCTGATCGAGGGAAACGCATAGAAGGCGCCGAAGGGTTCAAAGCACGGCAGACCCATGTCCGCGAATTCGTGCAGCAGCAGACGTCTGCGGCGGTCATATTCCTCGCGCATCATGGCGACATCCTCGTCGCCGTTTTTTAATGCCTCAATACCGGCGTACTGGCTGGTCGTCGGTGCGCACATGATCGCAAACTGGTGGATCTTGATCATCTGCCGCATGATCTTCTCCGGTCCGACCGCATAGCCGAGACGCCAGCCGGTCATCGCATAGGCCTTGGAAAATCCGTTGATCACGATCGTCCGCTCCTGCATACCGGGGAGAGAGGCGATCGAAACATGCCTTCCGTTATAAGTCAGCTCACTGTAGATCTCATCGGAAATGATGTAGAGATCCTTCTCGATCACCACCTTCGCGATCGCTTCCAGATCCTCCATGCCCATCACCGCGCCGGTCGGATTGTTGGGATAGGGCAGCACCAGGATCTTGGTCCTGTCCGTGCATTTTTCCAGGATCTCCTCCGGCTGCAGGCGGAAATCGTGCTCTCCCTTCAGCTCGATGATCACGGGAACCGCGTCCGCAAGAACCGCGCAGGGCTCATAGGAAACATAGGACGGCTGCGGGATCAGCACCTCATCGCCGGGATCGACCATGGCGCGCAGTGCCAGATCGATCGCCTCCGATCCGCCGACCGTCACGAAGGACTCCGTCAGCGGGTCAAAATCCAGACCCTGCGTCCGCTTCATGTAGCGGCAGATCTCCTCGCGAAGCTCCTTTAATCCGGAATTGGACGTGTAATAGGTCCGCCCTTTTTCCAGAGAATAGATTCCCTCATCACGGATGTGCCAGGGCGTGTCAAAATCAGGTTCCCCGACACCGAGAGAGATCGCTCCCTCCATCTCCTGCACAATATCAAAGAACTTCCGGATCCCGGAAGGTTTGATCTCCGTTACCTTTTCGGACAGCGGATTTCTCATGGCGACATGATCTCCCTGGTATCCTCATATTTCTTCGTGAGGATCGTGCCGTGATCCTTGTATTTCTTCAGGATGAAATGGGTTGCCGTGGACAGGATCGAATCCATCGTGGAAAGCTTGTTGGACACAAAACCCGCCACCTCCTGCAGGCTTTTGCCCTCAAGGATCACCATCAGATCAAAGCCGCCGCTCATCAGATAGACGCTCTGCACCTCGGGATATTTGTAGATCCGCTCCGCGATGCTGTCAAAGCCGAGCCCCCGCTGCGGTGTCACGCGCACCTCGATCAGCGCCGACACTTCCTCGATCGAGGTCTTGGACCAGTCGATCATCGTGTGATAGCCGCAGATGATCCCTTCCTCCTCCAGTGCCTTGAGTTCATTAGCGATGTTGATCTCCGGAACATCAAACATCACCGCGAGCTCATCAAGCTGTGCGCGGGAATTCTTCTCGATATAGGTCAGCAGCTTTTTCCGCAACTCCCTGTTTTCCGACATCCCATGATCCTCCCTGGACAGATCTCTTTGTTGCTTGGATTGATACCTGATCTCCGCTCACTCCGCGGCCGGCTGCTCCTGCGGCGGTGCTTCCGCCGGCTGTGCCTGAGGCTCCGGGGCAGGCGGCGCCGTGACAACAGGCAGAGCCGCACCGGCGCGCACGGCATCCGCCACGGCCTTCACCTGATCGATCGAACCGGTGGCGATGGCCTGCGCGATCCTCTCGGCAGCCGCGGGATCCGATGTCGCCGTCCCCACGGTCGCCGTCCGCGGCACCATCTGATAGCTGGACTTGTTGATCACCTCGCGGCTCACCTGCTCGCCGTCCTCCGTGACCACCTTCCACAGCTGCGCCTTGTATCCGATATGTGCGCTCTGCACACTGACCTCTCCGGCAGGAAGGGAGGCGTTGGCGTTGATCACCTCACCGTCCGGCTGGATGATCTCCAGCGTTTCGCTCTCAAACTTCACCTTGTGCTTCGGATCCCGGGTTTCTTTGCCGTAGATGTTAAAGGTGATGGTCTTGTTCGGCCCCGTGATCCCCTCGATGTAGACGGGCGTATCCGTGTTGTTGACAAACCGGAAATCCTTGCCCGAACTCTCGGCGATCGCCGCATCCGCGGAGGGCGAGACATAACTCACGATCATGGAATGGTTGTGACGCTCCGTGACATCGAGCTCCGCGAGGAGCACCGCGTTATAGAGCGTTGTCGATACCTGACAGATCCCGCCGCCCAGAGAATCCACCACCTGCCCGGAAAGATAGGATGCCGCCAGCTGATAGCCGTTGGCCTCCGTAAACGGCGTGATGTGCCCCAGCACGGAAAACTCCTCACCGGGATACACCGTTACATCGGAGGAAAGACGGCAGCCGTTTTCCACATTGGCGCATCTCGCCTTGCCGGAAGACTTGTAGCTGGTGGTATAGGTTCCCAGCAGATCCTGTACCGAGCGCAACTCCGACTCGCTTCCTCTGGGCTCCTGCACTGTGATCGCCAGCTCGATGTCGGTCGGACCGAAGTTCCAGCCCTCGGAAACCGCTCTCAGGATGTTCTGCTTCGAAGCCGCCTTATCGAGTTCCTGCCCGCTCTGTCCCGAAGTGACCGTGAACGCGCCATCGACCCGATGCAGCTCATAGTTGACGGCCTTCTGTTCATAGCGCACGGCATTCTCATCGAGCCAAGCGTCAACGAGAGCCTCGTCCAGTGTGACCTTGAGTTCCAGCTCTCTGGTCTGGTATTCCAGATCCTTGAGTTCCTTGTAGCGCTTGACGGCGTTTCCGCGCCGGCCGTAGTCGAACGCGTCATCGATCACCTCGGGATTGGTCCAGACAAGTCCGAGCGCCCGGGGCGTCACACCCTGATCATCCACGGACTCATGTCCCTTCAGGGTCAGACGGACACCTCCCGCTTCCTCGAGAAACGCCTCCACTTTGTTCTTCGCCTGCATTGCGGTCAGGCCGCCGACATCGACCGGTCCGATATAGATGCCCAGCGGGATCGGCTCATCGGCACTCCCCCTGGATTTCTTGGCCCGGGCGGTGTCCGTCGCGCCAAGAAAAACCGCCGCTCCCAGGCAAACGGCAAAACCGACCGTCGCGACGCGAAACAGTCTGTGATATAATGATCCGGAAGTGATCCCAGCAAACATGAACTCACCCTTTATATTTTTGTATAACATGTGTTACGAAACAATCCAAGTGAATATTATACCATGTTCATGCCACTGTTGACAAGTTTTATCATCTTTATCATCATCGTGCAGCATGCCATCCGCAGAAGTGACGCCAAGCAGAAGTCAGATGACGCCGCCTTCTTTAAGAGAGAGCATGACGCCAATTTCGTGCGAAAAAAAAGCCTGGAGGATCTCGATTATATCCGGATCCCCGTTGACCGCCTCCCCTTCGGCGCGCTGCCTGACAATGCTGAGGTGCGCCATGCGGAAGACACGGTAAAACAGCTGGCCGCAGAGAAGATCGTCAACCTGACCGGCATCTCCAACACGGATCTGAAGCTGAAATACGGCACCGCCAATATCACACCCCTCACAGAGTATGACATGCGCTATCTGGAACTTGCCCGCACACTGCAGAAATGGGGGCGCGAACTCTATGCCTCCGGACTCTACGCGGAAGCGCTGCAGGTGCTGACCTTTGCCGTCGAGACCAGAACCGACATCACCGGCACCTGGCATCTCTACATCGAATGTGTGCGTTACCACGCCGGCTTCTCCGAAGAAGAAAGCAGCGGGATCCTGAAAAGCAGGATCCCGCTCGCCGAGTCACTCGATGCGCTCTCCAAAGAGGCGATATTGCGCGAACTGAAAAGTGCTGTCAGCGAATGATCTGCATGATCTATGACAGTTCCTTCGGTCCGTCCCCGATCTCCACGACATAAAACTCCGCATCCAGTCCCGTCTTCTCGCGATAGACAGATCCAATCTTCTCCCGATACTCCGGAACAGCCTCATCTTTAACGATCGCGACCGTGCATCCGCCGAAGCCGCCGCCCGTGATCCGCGCACCGAGAACGCCCGGGATCTTCCAGGCCTCCTCCGCGAGAATGTCCACCTCCGGGCAGGATACATCATAGTCATCACGAAGCGACACGTGCGACTCGTTCATCAGACGGCCAAAGGTGTCGATATCTCCCGCCTGCAGTGCCTCCACGGCACGTACGGTCCGGGCGTTCTCATAGACCGCGTGCTTCGCTTTGCGCCTGCGGTCATCATCCGCGATCGCGCTCTTCTTCTCCTCGAATTCTTCGGGTGTGAGCTCACCCAGCGCCCGGATGTCCGCCACCCGCTGCAGATCGGCAAGCGCCGCTTCGCAGGTCCTGCGCCTGTCGTTGTAGCCGGAATCGGTGAGCTGATGCTTCACTCTGGAATTGGTGATCACCAGCTTCATCCCGTCAAGCACCACCGGCGCATAAGTATAGGAAAGATCCGCCGTGTCCAGAAAGATCGCATGATCCCGTTTGCCCATCGCGGACGCAAACTGATCCATGATGCCGCAGTTCATTCCGTTGTAGTTGTTCTCGGAATACTGGCCGATCTTCGCCAGCTCGACATTGTCCACCGGGAAGCCATAGAGTTCTCTGAGCACATAGCCCGTGAGCACCTCCAGAGACGCCGAGCTGGAAAGCCCGGAACCGTTCGGGATGTTCCCGCAGATCGCCATCTCAAAGCCGGCGGGAAGCTTCATCCCGCGGCCCGCGAAGGCCCACACGACACCCAGCGGATACATGGTCCAGCCGCTCTTGCCCTCCGGCGCGAGATCTCCTGTGGTATATTCGACAAAGCGCTCCTCCTTGCCGTTCATGGAGAAGAGACGGATCCGGTCGTCCCCTCTCCGCCGGACAGCGGCAAAGGTGCCGATCGTCAGCGCACAGGGAAAGACATGGCCACCGTTATAATCCGTGTGCTCGCCGATCAGGTTTACGCGCCCCGGCGCAAAAAAGAACCGTGCTCCGTCGGCGTCCCCGTACTGTGCGGCGAACGCATCGCGCAGATCCGCAAGGATCTCCTGTTCCGTTCTCTGATCGATCATGGCTACCTCC
>JAILOV010000049.1 GCA_024690605.1 Lachnospiraceae bacterium
CGGGAGGACGGCCAGTACTGTGTCCTGAAGATCGTAAAAGGAAAGACGGTCCGCACACCGGTTACGATCGCCTATAAGGGGACGGACCGGGCGGAGATTTCCGAGGGTCTCGCGGAAGGGGACAGCTATGTGATCAACGCCAACATCAACGAGATCACTGCAGACATGCGGGTGGATCCGGTGTATCCGTGAGGTGACTGGGTTCGAAGGCGGCAGCCTCCATCGTGGCACATCCCGAGGTGACTGGATTCGAAGGCGGCAGATCCGGGGTACACGAATCCATAGACCAAATAAAAAACAAGAGAGTCACCCCTGCGGGCGACTCTCTTATTTTATCGAGGTGACTGGATTCGAACCAGCGGCCTCTACGTCCCGAACGTAGCGCTCTAGCCAAACTGAGCCACACCTCGAAGAGACAAATGCAATCATAACGCAATAAATGACGGCTGTCAAGATGGGAAAAACGACGCGATCCGGTTGTAGGCTTCCGGGTTCCAGTCGCGCATGGCGAAGTAGCGGCCGTCACAGAGAATGGAGGCAAAGGAGAGGAAGCACTCGGCGAGGGTGATCAGGAGCAGCGCGGCTGTCAGGATGAAGAGAAGCCGGCGCGCGTTCAATGCGGCAAGCCTTTCCCGGAGGGAGAGGAACAGCAGTGCCGCCGGGATGAAGAAGAACAGGGCAAAGTCCGATTCATAGCGCTGGGAGATGCCGGCGATGGAGGCGTCGATCACGAGGATCACGATGCCGATCGCCAGGGAGGAGAGGCCGAGGAACGGGAGCGGGATCGCTTGCCGCGTCCCCCGCGGTGATACGGAGGCCTCGTTTTTTCTGCTTCGGACGGCAAAGATCGCAAGGAACAGTCCCGGGATGACCGCGGCGGGCAGCAGGGGATGGAGCGGCAGCAGGCCGCCGAAGAGGGGCTCCACGTAGAGCACATGCTGAAAAGGCCCCTGATAGTCGACGATCTCCATAAAGGGAAATACGCGGTGGACCGCCGGTATCCGGAAAAACAGCAGCCGCACGCCCTCCAGTGTTTCGCCGAAGCCGTGACTGCCGTGCAGCAGATCCCTTGTGGTGAAGAGATAGCGGAAGCCGAATTCGAAAGGGCTGTCAAAGCGCAGGGCGTTGTACAAAAGAAAGCCGCTCCCGAGAAGCAGGGCCGGCAGGAGAACGCAGGCCGTGTTGATGACGGAGGTTTTTGCCGGGCGGAAGAACGAACCGCGGCGGATCGCGCCGGTAAAGATCGGAAAGAGCAGCAGGAACGATGCGGCAAAGACCGGACGACAGCCGACCGTCAGGGCAAGACAGACCGAGCCGGCGACAAGGAGCGGACGGCAAAGAGATCCGTCCTCCCGCTCCGCGTGCAGGAAAGCCGTCAGTCCGAGCATGGTCAGCAGCAGCCCCATGACGGCCGGCATGGAATACGTGGTGCAGAATGCCGCCAGATAGGGGAGGCCGAGGGTGCCGACGAGCAGGAGGGAAAGCAGGGCGCGTGTCCCTGCGGAAGCCTGCGGGAAACACCTTTTACACAGGGCACGGATCAGGGCGAAAGCCGCGGGAACACAGAGGAGCGCGGTGAAGATCACGGCGATCCAGGTCGGCAGGATCCGGCGGGAGAAGAGATAGACCGGAAGATACAGGAGCAGGACGGGGGTCACCCCGAAATAGGTGTAGTAGTTCCCTTTGTAATAGGCGGTGTCGATCAGTGCATAGGCACCGTTCTCGTCGGAGGCGATGCTACGGGCGGCGGGGTCATAAGGATTGTCCATTTCCGCAAGAAAAGCCGCGGGCTCCTCGGGGAGCGCGAGCTGCCCGGAGAGGATGGCAGCCGTGAGTTCTTCGTATTGTTTTTCATGCCGTCCCCAGCTGTCCCAGTTTTTCCCGGGTGCACTCGAAAGACCCGCAAGGAGGATGCCGAGTGCCGCAAGGAGAAGGGCGGCAAAGCTCCATTTCTTCATACGCACAAGTTTATCGGAAATTTCCCTCTTTCGCAATCCTTGTTCCGAATCAGAGGGAAACATGGTATAATAGGAAAGCTTGCGGGGATTGCGAAACAACGGAGCGATCCCGGGCATTAGTCAGGACCTCAACAACATTTGATAAGGAGGCGGAAGGATGAGAAGAATCGGTTTGCTGACGAGCGGCGGTGACTGTCAGGCGCTGAATGCCGCGATGCGCGGTGTGGTGAAGTGCCTGATGCACAGCGATGAGGAGATCGAGCTGTACGGCTTTCTGGAGGGTTATAAGGGCCTGATCTATTCTCATTTCCGCCTTTTGACCTCCGCTGATTTTGCCGGTATCCTGACGCGCGGCGGCACGATCCTCGGCAGCTCCCGGATGCCGTTCAAGACGATCCGCGAGCCCGATGAAAACGGTCTGGACAAGGTCGAGGCCATGAAGCAGAACTATTACAAGCTGCAGCTGGACTGCCTGGTGGTGCTCGGCGGGAACGGTTCGCAGAAGACCGCCAACCTGCTGAATCAGGAGGGGCTGCACATCGTTTCCCTGCCGAAGACGATCGACAACGATCTGTGGGGAACGGACATGACGTTTGGCTTCCAGAGTGCTGTCGGTATCGCGACCGATGTGATCGACCGCATCCACACGACGGCCGACTCCCACGGGCGCGTGTTCATCGTCGAGGTCATGGGCCACAAGGCCGGATGGCTCACGCTGAATGCCGGTATGGCCAGCGGCGCGGACATCATCCTCATCCCCGAGATCCCCTACGACATTGACAAGATCTGCGAGGCGATCGAGGCACGCGACGAGCGGGGCAGTCATTTCACGATCCTGGCTGTCGCGGAGGGCGCGATCTCCAAGGAGGATGCCAAGCTTTCCAAAAAGGAATACAAGGAGAAACTGGCGAAGAGAAAGTTCCCCTCGGTGTCCTATGAGGTGGCAGCCGAGATTGAAAAGAAGACCGGTCGTGAGGTGCGCGTGACGGTTCCCGGTCACATGCAGCGCGGCGGCACGCCGGATCCCTATGACCGTGTGTTTGCGAGCCGTCTCGGCGCGGAGGCCGGGCGCCTGATCCTGAAGGGACAGTACGGCTTCATGGTCGCCTACAAGAACCGCGAGATCGTCAAGGTGCCGCTGGAAGAGGTCGCGGGCAAGTTAAAGACGGTCGATCCGGACGCGGGCATCATCAAGGAAGCCAAGATGCTCGGCATCAGCTTCGGCGACTGAGCGCGGCATTCGGCTGAACGGAAGAGATGTCCTATATCGCCCTTTACAGAAAATTCCGCCCGTCATCCTTTGACGAGGTGCGCGGGCAGGATCATATCGTCACGACACTGCGGAACCAGATCATTTCCCGCCGCATCGGGCATGCCTATCTGTTCGTCGGAACCAGAGGAACGGGCAAGACCACGGTCGCCAAGATCTTTGCGCGCGCGGTCAACTGTGAAAGCCCGCAGAACGGTTCTCCCTGCGGAACCTGCGCGGTGTGTCAGGCGATGGCATCGAAGGCCGCGCTCAATGTCGTGGAGCTCGATGCCGCGGCCAACAACGGCGTGGACGGTGTCCGTCAGATCATTGACGAGATCGAGTATTCGCCGACGATCGGCCGGTACCGCGTCTATATCATCGACGAGGTGCACATGTTTTCGACCGCGGCGTTCAATGCACTCTTAAAGACGCTGGAGGAGCCGCCGGAGCATGTGATCTTTATCCTGGCGACGACCGAGGTGCAGACCATCCCGGTGACGATTCTGTCCCGCTGCCAGCGCTATGATTTTCACCGTATCTCGCTGGATGAGATCAGGGACCGGCTGCGTCAGGTGTCGCAGGCGGAGGGGATCGAGGCGACCGATGACGCACTCTCCTATATCGCGCGCGCCGCGGACGGCGCGATGCGTGACGGTCTCTCGCTTCTGGATCAGTGCGCGGCATTCCATTACGGCGAGGAACTGACGCGGGACATGGTCCTTGATGTTCTCGGCGCGGTGGAGGTCGAGGTGTACGGCGCACTGCTGGATGCGCTTGTCGCCGGTGATGTCGGTGAAGCGCTGACCCGGGTCGCCGAGGCGGTCGCGGAGGGGCGCGATCTGGTGCAGTATGTCGGCGACTTTATCTGGTATCTCCGCAATCTGATGCTGATCAGGGCCGCGGGGGATGCCTCGCATCTGACCGATCTTTCCACGGAAAATCTGAAGGCGCTCACCGCGAAAGCGGAGAAGCTGGATCTGGACATGTTGCTGCGCGACATCCGTATCTTTTCGGATCTCGCCGCGCAGATCCGCTATTCCGGTCAGAAGCGCATCCTGATCGAGACGGCGATCATCCGTCTGCTCAGACCGCAGACCGAGGACAACAGCGATGAACTTGACGCGCGTGTACGCGCGCTGGAGGACCGGAGCGACCGGAATGAAGCGCAGATAAAGACGGCGATCGGCAGACTGGAGAACGGGGATTTTGCAGCGCCTGTGCGCGGTGCTGCGCAGGAACGGGAACCCTCGGCTGCCGACCGGACAGAGGCGCTAAAAGCGGCGGTCAAAGCGCTGCCGGAGGATGTCAGGCAGATGATCCGGGACATGGACACGATCATCCGCAGGCTTCCCAGCGAACCGCTGAAAATGATCCTGCGGAACGGCACGCTCCGCGCGGATCCGGACGGCGCGCTGGTGATCACGTCGGGTTCGATCCTTTTCGGTGACGGGGAAGCGGATCATGTGAACGGAAGGGCGGAGGACATCCGTCAGGCGATCCTTGACGTGACGGGCAAGGATGTGACGGTGCGGATCGAGACACCCGCGGCAGGCGCCGCACAGGGGGCGGACACCTTTTCTCTGGAGGAGTGGTCCGGCGCACTGGGTATTGAGGTGGAGGAAGAAGAACCGGATCCGTCCGGTTCGTGATCAAAGAGAGAAGGGAGCAGGGAAATGGCAAAGAGAGGCGGATTTCCGGGCGGCGGAATGCCCGGCGGCTATGCGAACATGCTGAAGCAGGCGCAGCGCATGCAGCGGCAGATGGAGCAGAGTCAGAAGGAACTGGAAGAAAAGGAATACACCGCGAAAGCGGGCGGCGGCGCCGTGGAAGCGACGGTCACGGGCGGCAAGGCGGTGAAGAAGATCAAGATCTCTCCGGATGCCGTGGATCCCGAGGATGTGGAGATGCTGGAGGACATGATCGTCGCCGCGATCGCGGAGGCGCAGGCGGCGGCGGACGCGGACAGCGAGGCAATGCTCGGAAAGATGACGGGCGGCCTTCCGTTCTGACGGCGCGGACATGAATCTGTACAGCGGACATATCAACCGCCTGATCGAAGAGCTGGCATCTCTTCCGGGGATCGGCGACAAATCCGCGGGGAGAATCGCCTTTCATATCGTGCATATGCCCAAAGATCGCGTGACGCGGCTCGCCAACGCCATCACGGACGCGCGGGAACACGTGCACCACTGCAAGGTCTGCTGCACGCTCACGGATGACGAGATCTGTCCGATCTGCAGCAATCCGAAACGGGACCATCACACGATCATGGTGGTCGAGAACACGCGCGATCAGGCGGCTTATGAAAAGACCGGCAAATATGAGGGCGTTTATCACGTGCTGCACGGTGCGATCTCGCCGATGCTGGGGATCGGACCGTCGGACATCCGGCTCAAAGAGCTGATGGCGCGTCTGGCCTCGGACGACATCGAAGAGGTGATCATCGCGACCAACTCGAGTCTTGAGGGTGAGACAACGGCCATGTACATCAGCAAGCTCGTCAAGCCCACGGGGATCCGCTGCACGCGGATCGCGAGCGGCGTACCGGTCGGCGGCGATCTGGAATATATTGATGAAGTGACGCTCCTGCGCGCCCTGGAGGGCCGGACGGAGCTCTGATAACCGGCGACCTGCCGAGGAAAGGAGAAAAGACCATGGCGGTAAAAAGAGAACATGTCGGAGAAGCAAAGAACGGGGAGCCGGTATATGCCTATCACCTGACCAATCGGACGGGAATGCGCGTGACGGTGCTGAATCTCGGCGCGACGCTTCGCGATATCGTGGTGCCCGCAAAGGACGGGAAGCAGGTGGATGTCTGCCTCGGGCAGGCAAACCTGGAGGAATATTACCGCAACCGCGGCAATCTCGGTGCTGTGGTGGGGCCTGTGGCCAACCGCACGGCAAACGCGCGCTACACGATCGACGGCGTGGAATACAGCCTGCCGGTCAATGAGAATGAGAACAATCTGCACAGCGACGACGAGGTTTACGGATTTCAGAGAAAGGTGTGGGCGGCTAAGGAAAGCGAAAACGAAGTCACCTTTTCCATTTCCGTTCCGGACGGCGAGCTGGGCTGCCCGGGCAATCGCGAGGTGTCCGTGACCTACAGCCTGTCGGACAAAAATGAGCTCTCGCTGCACTATCACGCGACCTCTGACCGGAACACGGCGCTCAATCTGACCAATCATGTCTACTTCAATCTGCGCGGTCATGACGCGGGGAGCATCACGGATCATATCATGCAGATCTTCGCGTCGCATTATCTGCCGGTGGTCCCGGGCGCGATCCCCACGGGAGAGCTCGCGCCTGTCGCGGGTACGCCGATGGATTTCACATCACCCAAGGAGATCGGCAGGGAGATCGACGCGGACTTTGAGCAGCTGAAGCTGGTGAAGGGCTATGATCACAATTACTGCGTGGATGACGCGGACGGAACCCTGCGCGAGGTGGCGGTGACGAGCTGCCCCGCGACGGGGATCACCATGCACACGCTCTCCGACCTGCCGGGTGTGCAGTTCTATGCCGGCAACGCGCTGAAAACGCCGAAGGCCAAGGACGGCGGCTCCTATGGCATGCGCGAGGGCTTCTGCCTGGAGACACAGTATTTTCCGAATTCCCTGAATCAGCAGGGATTCGCGCGGCCGGTCTTCGGACCTGACCGCGAGCTGGACACGACGACGGTGTATCGCTTTGACTGAAGAGCCTTCCTATCTTGAAAAGATCAGAAGTCACCGGCTGGTGATCCTGTACCGCGCGATCCTGGTGATCGTGCTGGTCGGGGCGGGGCTTGCGCTGGCCTACTTTTCCTGGCGGGACAAGGTGTTTTCCGAGGCGACGATCATCAAGTCCGCGCCGATCAGCGAAGCGAGCGGCGCGAGTTTCCTCGCGTTCGGCGATCATGTGATCCAGTACAGCAAGGACGGGATCCGCTGCATGAACGGCGACGGGGAAGTGCTGTGGAACGAGACTTATGAGATGCAGTCACCGATCGTGCGCATTTGCAGGAATGTCGTCGCGGCAGGCGATTATAACGGACATATCATTCATGTCGCGGGGACGGCAGGCGCGATCGGAACGATCGACACCAACCTGCCGATCCGTGATTTCTGCGTGGCCTCACAGGGGGTTGTGGCGGCGATCCTGGATGATCAGGACAACACCTGGATCTATCTTTATGACGCGCAGGGGACGGCGCTGGCGTATTTCAAGACAACCATGGCGGACAGCGGCTATCCCTTCGCGATCTCAATCTCGCCGAACGGCCAGCTGGTCGGCATTTCCTTTCTCTATGCCAGAGACGGCAGGATCCACACCAGCATCGCCTTTTACAATTTCGGATCGGTCGGACAGAACGCGACGGACAATTATGTGAGCGGCTATGACTACACCGGTTCGGTCGCACCTTTTATCCGTTTCCTCAATGATGAGACGGCCTGCGCGGTATCGGATGACCGCGTCATGTTCTTTGCGGGCGCGCAGATCCCGACGAGCCGCGCGGAGCATCTGACCGGCGGCGAAGAGATCGCGGGTGTCTATGATCAGGAGGATCATGTGGCACTGTTGTTTCATAATAATACGCAGGAAGGCGCCTATCGCCTGCAGGTCTATGACGCGGACGGGGAGCCCGCGGTGACGCTCTATTTTGATCAGGATTTTGAGGATGTGCTGCTGCTCAAGGACCGCGTGGTGATCTACGGCGCGAAGTCGTGGCTGATCTATGATATGAACGGAAACCGGAAATACGCGGGCGCGTTTGAAAAGCCGGTGCGCATCCTGACGACGACCTCGCTCCGGAATCGTTTTCTTGCCGTCACGGAGAATGAGATCTGCACACTGGAACTCCGATAAATGTCTGAAAACCCCGAAAATACGGGCGTTTCGCAAATATAAAAATTCATTTGTTTTTTTTAAAAAAAGTGCTTGCACTCTTCCTCTGACGGTGATATACTAACATTCGCTCTCGCAAAAAGAGAGCGAAGAACCTTGACAACTGAACAGTAATGCAACCCTGAAAGATTCCAAGAAGACAGCGAGAGCTGTCGAGAGAATCGTTCAGAAAGAACGAACCAAGTAAAAGAACGGAAGACCAGCAATGG
>JAILOV010000064.1 GCA_024690605.1 Lachnospiraceae bacterium
CCTGTACCATATGCATAAAACTGGTAAAACCGTTCTGATCACCGTGATCGTTCTTTCCGCTCTTATTCTGGTTTGTGTTCTCCTGTCCATGCGGCGGGTGGAGACCTTTGAGGACAAATATGCCGGCGCCGATCTGACCACCGACGTGGCGGGCATGGAGCGCACCGGCACCTACACCGGCTACCTCACGGCACACGCCGATGCGGCCCGTCCGCAGCAGGTGATTGACGTGGATATCGCCGGCTTTGAAGCGGAGGGCGATGTGCACATGGTCGACGAGCTGGACGGCGAGACCGATGTGGTCTTTACCGACACCGCATCCGTGGCCACCTGGACGGTCGATGTCCCGGAGGCCGGCATGTACCGCCTGCACACCAGGTATTATCTGCCCGAATCCCGCGGCGTCGCCGCGGAGCGTTCCGTCTCCATCAACGGTGAGATCCCCTTTGAGCGGGCCAACAACATCTGCTTCTCCCGCGTGTGGACCGACGGAGGCCCTGTGCGGACCGACAACCGGGGCAATGAAATCCGCCCCTCCCAGGTTGAGGTCTTTGAATGGCAGGAGGCCGATTTCAGGGACGACATGGGCTATGTGGTCGATCCCTATCTCTTCTATTTTGAACAGGGCACCAACACCCTCACACTCTCCGCAGAAAATGAGCCGATGGTGATCGCCTCCCTCTCTCTTGAGGGCACGGCCAGCCTTCCGACCTACGAGGAGTATCTGGCGTCGCAGCCCGCAACGGAAGGGAGCGAAACGGCAAAGAAATTCTCCTCCATCGTGCAGGGCGAGGAATCCAGCAAGCGTTCGGAATCCTCTCTGTATGCCAAGTATGACCGTTCCAGCCCGACCACGGTGCCCAACAGCGTCACGCACACGATTCTCAATTACGTGGGCGGAGACACCTGGCGCAGCTCCGGTCAGTGGATCGAGTGGAATTTCGACGTTCCCGAGGACGGTTATTACAACATCATGATCAAGGCCCGTCAGAACTATTCCCGCGGCAGCGTCTCCTCCCGCCGGGTTCTGATCGACGGGGAGACTCCCTTCCGGGAGCTGGAGGCGGTCTCCTTCCCCTACGAAAATGACTGGAATTATATGGAGCTTGCCGACTCGTCCGGCACGCCGTTCAATTTCTATCTGACGGGCGGCACCCACACCATCCGCCTGGAAGGCACCCTCGGCGGAGTCGGACCGATTCTTTCCGAGCTGGAGGATTCCACCTTCCGTCTGAACCAGATCTACCGCAAGGTTCTGATCTACACAGGCGCCACGCCGGATCAGTACCGCGATTACCGCATCAACACCACCTACCCCGAGATCATGGAGGCGATGTCGCTTGAATCCAAGCGGCTCTACCGGATCGTCGATGAGATGGTGGCCTTCAGCGGACAGAAGGCGGATCAGATCGCCACCGCACAGACTGTCGCTCAGCAGCTGGAGCGCTTCTGCCGCAAGCCGCAGAATATCACCACCGAGTTTGTCACCTTCAAGGACAACATCACAAGTCTGGGCACGGCCTCCCTCAACATGAGCGACACGAAGCTGGACGTCGACTATATCGCCGTCACCGGCACCTCTGCCTCTCCCGCGAAGCGCAAGGCCAATGTCTTCATGAAGCTCGGACATGAGGCCAAGTCCTTCGTCGCCTCCTTTGTCGTCGATTACAACTCCGTCGGCGACGTCTACGAGGGCGTCGATGAGAACCAGCTGGTCAAGGTCTGGGTGCTGACGGGACGCGATCAGGGCACCATCTTAAAGACCATGGTGGATGATACCTTCGTTCCGGAATCCGGCGTCAAGGTCAACGTGGAAATCGTCGATCCCACCGCGGTGCTCAACGCCGTCATGGCGGGACGGGGTCCCAACGTCGTGCTCTCCATCGGCGCCGATCAGCCCGTCAACTACGCGCTCCGTAATGCCGCCGAGGATCTCACGCAGTTCCCCGACTGCAAGGAGGTGCTCTCTCACTACTCCGAGAGTTCCTATGAGCAGTATCGTCTGGACGAGCATATTTACGGCATTCCCGAGACGCAGACCTTCAACGTGATGTTCTACCGCAAGGACGTCATGGAGGAGCTGGGGCTTCCGATTCCCCAGACCTGGAAGGAGCTCATCGAGGAGTTCCCCACCATTCAGGGCAACAACCTGTCCGTGGGCATCCCGACCGCAGCCGGTTCCTCCGGTGCCGCGACCGCTTCCACGCAGATCATGAGCAATGTGCCGGATCTGTCCCTGTATTTCTCCCTGCTGTTCCAGTACGGCGGAGACATGTACAACGCAGCGGGCACAAAGACCGTGGTCAATGATGAGGCCGGCATCCGCGCCTTTGACGACTACGTGCGCTACTTCAATGACTACGGCATCCCGACGGTTTACGACTTTGTGAGCCGCTTCCGTTCGGGCGAGATGCCGCTGGGCATCTCCGCCTACTCCACCTACAACACGCTGATGGTCTCCGCACCGGAGATCCGCGGTCTCTGGGACTTCACGGTGATCCCCGGCACGGAGCGGGTCGCAGCGGACGGCACGACCTACATCGATCGCTCGGATTTCATCACGGGCAGCGCCACCATGATGTGCTCGACTCCGGATCCGCAGCTTAAACAGAATTCCTGGGAGTTCATGAAGTGGTGGGCAAAGCCTGAGACGCAGGTCCGCTTCGGACGCGAGATCGAAGCGCTGCTGGGATCCAGCGCCCGCTACGCGACCGCCAACCGGGACGCCTTTTCCAATCTCTCCTGGTCCATGGATGACATCACGGTTCTCAACGCCCAGTGGGATGAGACCCGCGGTATCCGTG
This sequence comes from Lachnospiraceae bacterium, assembly GCA_024690605.1. Classification (GTDB taxonomy): domain Bacteria; phylum Bacillota; class Clostridia; order Lachnospirales; family Lachnospiraceae; genus Butyrivibrio. Next base: position 2,805 of record JAILOV010000064.1, read on the forward strand.
AGGTTCCGGGCGGCTACTTCACCGGGCGGCACATCTCCAACGCCATCCGCAAGGTCATCAACGAAAAGGTCGATTCGCGCGAGACCATCATCGACTACTCGATCATGATCGACGAAGAAATCGAAAAGAAGCGCCGGGAATTCGGCATGCCCATCGAATAACACACAGAGGATTTGCCAATGAGCACAAACACAGCGACGGTAGACGCCAAAAACATGACCACCCTGCAGAAATACTTCACGCTTCGCAAGCATGAGGCAGGAGTCGCCTGGAAAAAGGCCAAGGCACGCAAGATGTGCTACCTGTTCCTTGCGCCCTACGCCATCCTGTTCTGCATGTTCTATGTTTTCCCGGTGGTGGCGTCCATCTATTACAGCTTCACCTATTACAACATTCTGGAGCCGCCGCGCTTCATCGGTCTGTCCAACTACATCTCGCTGATCCTGGAGGACGACATCTTCCTCATCGGTATCAAGAACACCTTTATGATTGCCATCATCACGGGACCGTTGGGATATATCCTGTCGTTCCTCTTCGCGTGGCTCATCAACGAGCTGCCGCGGTGGGTGCGCTCCGTGGCGGTCATCGTCTTCTACGCCCCCTCCATTGCGGGCAACTGCTACGTCATCTTCTCCGTGTTCTTCCGGGGCGACGCCTACGGCTACGTCAACGCGTTCCTGATGAACATCGGTGTCATCGACACACCGATTCTGTGGCTCATCAATCCGACCTACATGCTGCCGATCTGTATGCTGGTCATTCTGTGGATGAGCCTGGGCACCGGTTTCCTGTCCTTCGTCGCCGGTCTCCAGGGCGTCGACAAGAGTCAGTTCGAGGCAGGCTACATGGACGGCATCAAAAACCGCTGGCAGGAGCTGTGGTACATCACACTTCCCAACATGAAGCCGATGCTGATGTTCGGCGCGGTCATGTCCATCACCCAGGCCTTCGGTGTCTGCGACGTCACCATGGCGCTCTGCGGTTATCCCTCCACGGACTATGCCGCGCGCACCATCGTGACGCACTTGTTTGACTATGGTTTCTCGCGATTTGAGATGGGTTACGCCTGCGCGATCGCGACGATCCTGTTCCTGATCATGATCCTGTGCAACAAGGCGATCCAGAGCCTGCTCAGACGCGTAGGAACCTGATCCCCACCCGCAGCACGACACACCGGTCCGGAACCGGACGGACTTCAATTGAAGGAGCATAGGACCCGAAATGGCAAAAAAGCAGAAAAAACAGGTCGAGGAAAAGCCCTACAAGAAGCCGATCATCAAGAAGAGGAAGCCCAACCGCTCCATTGCGGGCGATATTGCTTTATACGTCTTTCTGGTGCTCGTGGCTCTGATCATGGCTTTCCCCATCATCTATGCCGTATCCAGCGCGTTAAAGCCTCTGGATGAGCTGTTTAAGTTCCCTCCGCGCATCTTTGCGCAGCATCCGACGCTGGACAACTTCTCCGATCTGTTCGTCACGATGGGCAAGAGCTGGGTGACCTTCTCCCGGTATCTCTTCAACACCGTGTTCATCACCTTTGTCGGCACCGCCGGTCACCTGATCATCGCCTCCATGGGCGCCTTCGTGCTGGCGAAGTATGAATTCCCCGGGAATGAAGCATTTTTCAAGCTGGTCACCGTCGCCATGATGTTCACGGGCTATGTGACGCAGATCCCGAACTACCTGATTCTGAACAAGCTGGGCTGGATCGACACCTACTGGTCCATCATCATCCCGGCCTTCGCGTCGCCCATGGGACTCTTCCTGATGAAGCAGTTCATGGAGGGCCTGCCGACCTCCCTTATCGAGGCGGCCAAGATCGACGGCGCCAATGAATGGCGCGTCTTCTACCAGATCGTGATGCCCAACGTCAAGCCCGCATGGATGACTCTGATCATCTTCTCGGTGCAGGCGCTGTGGAACAACAAGGCATCGACCTATATCTATTCCGAGGAGCGCAAAACCCTGGTCTACGCGCTACAGCAGATTCAGGCCGGCGGTATCGCCCGTACCGGTCAGGGCGCGGCGGTTCTGGTGGTGGTCATGGTTGTCCCGATCCTGATCTTCGTGTTCTCGGAGAGCCAGATCCTCGAAACCATGGCAAGCTCCGGTCTGAAAGACTGATCACTGGCGGATAAAAAGGGATCCGGGAGGGTTCGAAACAGGTTACTGTCGGGTGGCTATGAACCACGGAATCATACGAATGGAGATCGGCGGATCGATGAGACGGCAATTGGAAAAACAGATACGAACATCAGGTGGCAGGGCTGTGAAACGCGCGGGACTGATCCTGGCGGGGGCAGTCGCATCCTTATCCCTGCTGGCACTGTGCAGCGACACGGCACAGGCTGCCATGCATGAGCACGGTTACACCTACCGCTACGATTACTGGGAGGACGTGCAGGATTCGCCGGACGTTTTCTCCGTGACCGAAAGCTACACCTCCGCGGATCTGATGCTGGAGCTCAAGATGAAGAACCCCCAGGGTCTCTACGCGCATGAAAATCATCTCTATATCTGTGACACGGGCAACAACCGCATCATCGAGCTGATCCGCGACGATGCCAAGCACTTCTCCGTATCCCGGATCATCGATTCCTTCACAGGGGGGAGCGGTGTAAATACCCTCTCGGCTCCCACGGATATTGCCATTTCCGAGGACGGCAACGTCTTTATCGCGGATCAGGGCAACGCACGGATCCTGAAGCTCGATGAAAATCTGGAGTGTATCATGGAGTATGGCAAGCCGGAGGATTCCGCGCTGGATGAGGGTGTGGTGTTCCAGCCTTACAAGATCGCGGTGGATACCGCAGAGCGCGTCTACTGTGTGGCACGCGGAATCAACAAGGGTCTCTGCAAATATGAGGCGGACGGCAGCTTCTCGGGTTTTGTGGGAGCGCTGCCCGCAACCTATAATCTCTGGGATTATCTCTGGAAGAAGGTGGCTTCCCAGGAGCAGCTGTCCAAAATGACCTCCTTTGTCCCGACGGAGTATGACAACCTCTATATGGATTATGAGGGCTTCATCTACGCGGTAACGGGCAACGTCAAGGAGGAGGATCTGAAAAGCGGGCAGGTGACGGCCGTCCGGAAGCTCAATCTCATCGGCAACGACATCCTCGTACGAAACGGCGATTACGACAACTACGGGGATCTCTATATGGGAGACGGCGGCGGCCATCAGGGTCCCTCCCTTTTCTCGGATGTGACGGTCTTTGACAACGACACCTACGTCTGCCTGGACCGCAACCGCGGCAGAGCCTTCGGCTACGATGATCAGGGACGGCTCATGTTCGCCTTCGGAGGCAACGGAAACGAGGATGGCTGCTTCAACTGGGCGATCGGAATCGATCACATCGGAAACGATCTCTACATCCTCGATCAGCAGACCGCGACCCTCACCTCCTTCTCCCTTACGGAGTTCGGACAGCTGGTGTTCCGCGCCATCGAGGAATTTGACAACGGTAATTACAACGCCTCGGGTGAAACCTGGGAGGAGGTCATGAAGCTCAACGGCAACTATGATCTCGCCTACATCGGAATCGGCCGCTCGCTCCTTCGTCAGAAGAAGTACCGGGAGGCCATGGATTATTTTGAGATCAAGTACGACGATGAGAACTATTCCAAGGCGTTCAAGCAGTACCGCAAGGAATGGGTAGAGGGACACATTGTCTGGATCGTCGTGTTCCTGCTGGCGCTGTTCCTCATCCCCATGGCCATCGGGAGATTCTACAAAATCCGACACGACATCGAGACCGCAGATATCTTCATTGTAAACCGGTGAGGTGAGACCTATGACAGAAACCATAACCGCCAGGTTCATCAACAAGGAAGCGTGGAGTAAGTATATCGATTCCCTGAAGTTCGCCTTCTACTGCCTGACCCATCCGCTGGACGGCTTCTGGGATCTCACCCACGAGAAGCGGGGCACCATTGCGGCCGCCAATACGATTCTCATTGCGACGCTCATCGTGCGCATCATGAAGCTGCGCTACACAAGCTTCATCTTCATCACCGTGTACTGGGAGGAGCTCAATATCTTTCTCTATCTGGCCAGCATTCTCTTCCCGCTCGCCCTGTGGGTCATCGGAAACTGGGCGCTCACCACACTCTTTGACGGCAAGGGACGGCTGAAGCAGGTCTATATGGCCAGCTGCTATGCCCTGCTGCCCTATCCCGTGATCCAGCTGCCCATCATGCTGCTTTCCAACGTGGTCACAGTGGATGAGAGGGAGTTTTATTCTGTGATCAGCGCCTTAAGCCTGGTCTATTGCGGACTCCTCATCATCGCCGCCATGGGGCAGATCCACGAGTTCTCCGGCGGAAAAAACATCCTCTTCACGATCGCTTCCCTCTTTGCCATGCTGGTCATGGTGTTCATTCTGATGCTGTTCTTCAGTATGGTCACGGAGGGCGTGTCCTATATCGTATCGCTGGTAAGAGAAATGCTGTTCCGAATGTAGCTTCGGTCTGACCAATTTGGAGAAAACATGAGTAAAGACGCGACAAAAACCAAAAAAGTTCTGACAGAAAACCAGGTGGAGCGCATCAACGCCATAAAGCAGGGGCTGAAGGACTTCCTGATTCCCCTGATATTCATCGGTGTCATTGCGCTGGCGATCTTTCTGATCATCAAATTCCAGGCGGCGGAGGGTGAAGGCGAGTCCGTTGAGATCCGCTCCTATGCCGGTGAGGAGGAGGAAATCGTCCTGGAGAATGACGCCTTGAAGCTCACGATGGATTCGACCACCACCCAGTTCTCGCTCTTAGTGAAGGAGAGCGGCAAGGTCTGGTATTCCAATGCTCAGAATACCGATACGGACGGCATCGCCCTCGCAACCGAAAAGGACCGGCTCAACTCCACCATCGCCCTGACCTACTCCGACGTCAGCGGTGTCGACACCGCCATCAACTCCTACGGACACTCCGCAAAGAACGGTCTCTATGAGATCGAGTCGGATGATACCTCCATCACCGTAAGATACAGCATCGGCGATATCGAAAAGGAATACGTGATCCCGCCGGTCATGACAAAGGCGACCTATGATCAGTTCGTCGGTCCCATGTCAGCCGGTGAGAAGGAGATGATCGGTCAGTATTTCAAGAAATATGACATCAATAAGCTCGGAAAGAAGGATAACAAGGAGGAGCTCCTGGCGCGCTATCCGATCATGGAAACAGAGCTGATCTACGCCTTCCGGGCGGACACCACCAAGGAGACCCAGAAGAAAAAGCTCCAGCGGTACTTTGAGGAGGCGGGCTTTACCTATGACGATTATCTGGAGGCGAAGGCCCTCGATACGGCAGAGCAGTCGTCAGACAAGCCCGTGTACAATATCACCATCCGGTACCGGCTGGAGGGCAATGACCTCATCGCCGAGATCCCGATGAACGAGATCGAGTTCCAGGGCGATTATCCGCTCTATACGCTCTCTCCGCTTCCTTTCTTCGGATCGGGCGGGAAGACCGATGAGGGCTTCATGATCGTTCCCGAAGGCGGCGGTGCCGTGATCCGTTTCAACAATGAAAAGACGTCCCTGAACGGCTACTATGCCAATGTCTACGGATGGGATTACGGCATCTCCCGCAAGGATCTGGTGCATGATACCCGCGTGTATTACAACACCTTCGGCGTGTCCGAGGGAAATGATTCCTTCCTGTGCATGCTGGAGGACGGCCGCTCCTACGCCGCTGTCCGGGCCGATATCGCAGGCACGACCAACAGCTACAATTCCGTAAACGCCGTTTACACCATGCTCGCACGCGAACAGTACGACGTGACCGCGCTTTCGCAGGGCGAGGTGTATTCTTACCTCTGGGAACTTCCGGATGAAAAGATCGTGCAGCGCTACCGTTTCATCACTTCCGGGGATTACACGGACATGGCCAGGGTTTATGCCGGGTATCTCAAGGAAACCTACGGCGATGCCTTCGCCCGCCGTGACGACGCGGCAGCGCCGGCCTCC
>JAILOV010000028.1 GCA_024690605.1 Lachnospiraceae bacterium
AACGCGGTGTAACCGGACATGACCTCCGAGGTGGGAAACGCCGCCACAAACCCCACGACGGCCTCGTTGTCCGCAATGACGCCGTCCAGGACCATCTGCTTGATCTTCTTTCCCGCCGCGATCCCGCTCACGTAGCGGCCCTGATAGGCCTCTCCCTTAAAGGTGTGATAATTGGCGGGAACCGTCTGCCCGTTCATGTCCATGTAGGAGGTCTGGCAGAACTGGATGTCGGGATATTCCGGCGCGATCTCTCTCACCAGCTCACTGTAGCCGTTGAGGAAGATGATGTCGCACCCCTGATCCGTCAGTTCCCGGAGCGGCTCCTCCATCTCCTCATCCAGGGCGTTACTGCGGGTAACGATCGTCACCCGGTCGCCGTACTCCTTTTCCACCGCGTCCTTTGCCAGGGAAAAGTTATAGGTGTAGGGCGTGCTCTCGTCGTTGTCATAGATGAATCCGACGGTCAGATGCTCTCTCGTGCCGGAAAGATGCAGCAGCCGGAATCCGCAGAAAAACACGGCAAGCATGGCCACACAGGTCAGCGCGGTTGTGATAATGATACGCTTCATTCCCCGGCTCCTTTCTCTTCTGCGGCTGCATCCGTTCCGTCAGCGGCCTCCTTCGCCGCATCCTCCTGCATCTGCGCCGCCTGGATCTTCCGATCCTCTTCCACGCGCCGGGCAAGCTCCTCCTGTGCCTCCTGCCCCGCCTGCGCGATCTCCGTCTTCTTCTGGGCGTAGATCTCCTCCAGGTTGATCACGCCCTTGTCGATCAGACGGAAAAAGGCATCCAGCGCGTCGGGATCGAACTGTGTGCCCCGTCCGCGCTTCATCTCGGTCAGAACATAGTCCGTGTCCATATGATTGCGGTAGACACGGTTCGAGGTCATCGCGTCAAACGCGTCGGCCACGCCGATGATCCGCCCGATCAGAGGGATCTCCTCCCCTTTCAAACCGTCCGGATAGCCCCGGCCGTCATAACGCTCATGGTGATAGCGCGTTCCTTCTTCTACATGTTCGACCAGCGTGAAATCCTTGAGGATCTCGGCCCCCTTGATCACGTGGGATTTCATCTGCACATATTCCTCGTCCGTCAGCCGTCCCACCTTGTTGAGCACGCTGTCCGGCACACTGATCTTGCCGATGTCGTGGAGCTGGGCCGCCTTCCGCAGGCTGGAGAGCGCCTTTTTCTTCTGCCACCACTTGTAGCAGTTCATTTCCTCCGCGATCTGCACCGAGTATTCCGCAACGCGCATGGAATGCTGATGCGTGCGCACGTCCTTGGCATCGACCGCGTTCGCGATGGCGTTGACCGTCTCATTGGCCATGTTCAGTTTGATCTGCTGCTGGTTCAACTGGCGCTGCACCACGAGCCAGGTGAACCACACAAGGATCATGGAGAGGATCAGCAGCATGTAGAACTGAAAGCCCGGCTGCTCATAGATCTCGCCGACCTTCACCAGTTCAAACTTGCGTTCCTCCAGCACCCGGTCGCCCGCGCTGTCCAGGATCGCCAGATGGAAGGTATAGTCCCCCGCAGGCAGATTGACGTAGATGATGTTGTTCAGATTGTTCTGCGGCACGATCGTCCACTGCGTATCATACCCCTCCAGATAGTAGCCTACGTTGGGCTCCTGGATGGTGTAGTTCAGGATCTCCGGAGCGAGTTCCACGCGGTTGACGCCCCGCCCGACCGTGATGGCTCCCTTGCGGGCGATCGGCTGCGGCACGCCGTCCATGCGGACGGAAGCCAGCTGCATCCGATAGGAGCGGACATCGCTGTTATACCGCTCGACATCGATGATATAGACACCCGTGTCACAGGGAAGGAACAGTTCGTCGTTCCCGTTGTACCAGTTCCAGGAATTGGCGGTCAGCGAGGTTCCCAGACCTCTCCGCGCATCCAGCAGCTCCCAGGCGATCTCGCCGCCGGCCACGAGCTCATCACGCTCCACCACGTAGATCCCGGCGCTGGACATGACGAAGAGCGTGTCCGCGTCCTTGACCCAGATATCATAGTTGTTGAAATACGGAAACTGCTCCAGCACGCGGATGGAACCGTCCGGTTCGAGATAGCACAGACTGTTGCTGGTGACGATGAATACGCCCTCGGATTTCGGATCCTTGACCGTTCGCAGGATGACGCCGCTGCTCAGGCCATCCTCCCGGGTGAGCATCTCCTGCACCTCGCCGTCCTTGAGCACCGCGATCCCGTCACCATCCGTCCCCGCCAGGATCGTACCGTCGGAAAGTTCTGTCACGGTCAGGATCATGGAATTGATCAGACCGTCCTCGTTTCGGATGGTCTTTGTGATCTTGTGATCCCGGATGTAGCTGACGCCGGTGTCGCCGGCTGCCAGGATCGTGCCGTCGGAAAGCCCCGTCACCAGGCGTGCGCGGTTGCCGAAGCTGCCGTTATCCGTGTTATACGACCAGGTTTCTCCGTTCGGTGCGTATTCCATCAGGCCGCTGCCATAGGTGCACACCCACAGGTGCTCCTGTCCGTCCACATACATGCAACGGATGCGTTTGCCGTCCAGTTCCTCCGTCAGGCTGTTGTGGATCTGCCTGCGGCAGGTTCTGTCCACCACATCCAGTCCCTTGTCCGTGCCGATGTAGAAACAGTCCTGCCAGGAGACGATCGCGTTGACGACCCTGCGTTCCATGCCGATGGAACCGTAGACATCCTTGAAGGGAGACTTGGCGAGCCGCAGAAGTCCCAGTCTGGAAGAGGTGAACCACAGGTTTCCCTGATAGTCATAGAGCATATTGTCGATGGAATTGTTGAATTCATTGGTGTTGAGCACGTGATAGCCGTTTCCGTCCATATAGGAAACGCCGCTGTCTGTAGAAATGAACAGAGTTCCGTCATTCAGATAATTGAGATTGTTGATGCTGGTGACATCCCGGCACGTCGTGACGTTTTTCTGCTGAAAGTCATCATGGGAAACATCGAAATTGTAGATATGGTTGGTGGAGGTTCCCACCATCAGCATGCCGTCCGGTGCAAAGGCACAGCAGTTGAAAACCTCCTGCTCGTCGGGAAGCTGCATCGATGAAAGGATCTCCCCGCCCCGCATGAGAAACAGGCGTCCGTCGGAGGCGACAGCCGCGACGCGGCCATTCTGGTCGGCGGTGATGCAGTCGGCGTAGTTCACTTCCTCCAATGTGTTCACGGCCTTCAGTCCGTTGTTCATCACCAGGACCTGCATGCTGCCGGTGGTGCCGACATAATAGTGTCCGTCCGTCGCCCGGATGATACACCGGACGGAATTTGACGGAAGACCGCTGTCCTGATCGAGCACATTGACGACCTTTTCGCGGATCACGATGGAGAGTCCGTTGTCATTGGTGCCGATCCACAGACGACCCTCTTCATCTACATAGAGACAGTTGACGTTTTTGACGGATTCATAGTCATCCACCCAGCGGAATTCGCGTCCGTTGTAGCGGTAGAGTCCCGCATAGGTGCCGATCCACAGAACGCCGTCATTGGTCTGCGCAATGTCATTGGCCTCACCGCAGGGAAGCCCGTTGTTGCTGCTGTAAACACTCTGGACATAATCGTTGTAGTCCGGCGATTCCGACAGCCCAGCTGCCCTCACCTCGACGTGCATGGAGGAAAAAAGGCCGGCGGCGATACACAGACAGAGGACCGCCGCGGTCCCGCTGCCCGAAGAGCCCCGTCGGATCGCGTTCTCCTTGTCGCGTTCTTCCTTCCATTGACGGATCAGGATGAGCAGATACACGACCGCCACCGTGAGCACCTTGTCCGCAAATTCCAGGGCCAGCTGTCCCAGAACGGTACAGGGAAAGATCGGCCACCCCTTATCGGTCAGATAGTCGACAACGCCGTCTCCCCACTTGTTGCCGGTAAATCCGCTGTTAAACATCAGATCGACCGGCACAGACACCACAAGGGCCGTGAGCATCGCAAAAGAAGCGGTCTTCATGAAGCCGTAGAACCGGTCAAACCAGTTCCGGCGAGCCGCGAAGCCGATGATGATGCCCAGTGCGATGCTGGTGATGGAATAGACCGCGGAAAGGCGGTTGAACACACAATACGAGAGATTGGCCGTCAGTCCCACGATCGCCCCGCAGACGGGTCCTCCGATATAGGCACTCAGGGCGGTCCCGAAGGAATCGGCCCACAGCGGCAGTTCCAGCCACACGGCCAGTAACTTCCCGCCGATGTTCATACACACGCATGCCGCGGTAAACAGCACGATCTGCCACGTTTTCCAGTTTTTCATCCGTCCCGATCTCCCGGTCCTTCATTCATAAACATCCCGGGGACGGGTGGTTCCTGTCCCCGGGATGCATTCCGCCTGGTCAGTGACTCAAGCCTTTTTGTTGTCCTGATAGGTTTTCTTTGCGGCATCCAGACCGGCTTTGACGCCCGCGGCACTCGCCTTGGCGACATCAACACCCGTCTGTGCGACGACCTTGCCGACCTCGATCGCCTTGTCGGCGACATCCTTGGCAACGGCAGCGGCCTTGTCGGTCGCGCCCTTGAGCTTCTCCTTCATCTCCTCGGCTTTGTCGCTCTTCTCATCGGCGATCGCCGCCTGTGCGGCAGCCAGACGGGCCACCGGCACGCGGAACGGGCTGCAGGAGACATAGTCCAGGCCGATCCTGTGGCAGAACTCCGCGGAGGTCGGATCACCGCCGTGCTCGCCGCAGATACCGACATGCAGATCCGGGTTCACCGGTTTGCCGAGCTTGATGGCCATCTCCATGAGCTTGCCGACGCCGTTCTGATCGAGCTTCGCGAACGGATCGTTCTCCAGGATCTTGGTGTCGTAGTAGGCACTGAGGAACTTGGCGGAGTCGTCGCGCGAGAAACCGAAGGTCATCTGCGTGAGATCGTTGGTACCGAAGCAGAAGAAATCCGCCTCTTTGGCGATCTCGTCGGCCGTAAGCGCGGCGCGTGGGATCTCGATCATCGTGCCGACCTGATACTGCAGATCGCTGTCCGCCGCTTCGATCTCGGCATCCGCCGTCTCGACGACGACCTTTTTGACGAACGCGAGTTCTTTGACCTCGCAGACGAGCGGGATCATGATCTCCGGCACGACCTTCCAGCCGGTGTGCTTGTTCTGCACATTGATCGCCGCACGGATGACCGCACGGGTCTGCATCTCCGCGATCTCCGGATAGGTGACCGTGAGGCGGCAGCCTCTGTGGCCCATCATCGGGTTGAATTCCTTGAGTCCCTCGACGATCGCTCTGACCTCGTCAAGGCTCTTGCCGAGCGCGTCGGCGAGCTTCTTCTGCTCGGCCTCCTCGTGCGGCACAAATTCATGCAGCGGCGGATCGAGGAAACGGATCGTGACCGGATAGCCCTCGAGCGCCTCGAAGAGCTGCTCGAAATCGCTCTGCTGATAAGGCAGGATCTTGTCCAGTGCCTTCTTGCGCGCCTCGGCGGTGTCCGCGCAGATCATCTCGCGGAATGCCGCGATGCGGTCCTCCGCAAAGAACATGTGCTCCGTACGGCACAGGCCGATGCCTTCCGCGCCGAGCTCTCTCGCCTTCTTCGCATCCGCGGGCGTGTCGGCATTGGTGCGCACCCTGAGCCTGCGGTACTTGTCCGCCCAGGCCATGATCTTGCCGAACTCTCCGGCGATCTGGGCATCCACGGTCGGGATCAGTCCCTCATAGATGTTGCCGGTCGTGCCGTCGATGGAGATCGTGTCGCCCTCGTGGAACACCTTGCCGGCGAGCGTGAACTTCTTGTTTTCCTCATCCATGATGATGTCGCCGCAGCCGGAGACACAGCACTCGCCCATGCCGCGGGCAACGACCGCCGCGTGGCTCGTCATGCCGCCGCGCACCGTGAGGATGCCCTCCGCGCTCTTCATGCCGGTGATATCCTCGGGCGAGGTCTCCAGACGGACCAGCACCACCTTTTCGCCGCGCTTTGCCCAGTCCACCGCGTCATCCGCCGTGAACACGACCTTGCCGGCCGCCGCGCCCGGGGAGGCTCCGAGACCCTTGCCCAACGGCTTGGCTGCCTTTAATGCCGCCGCATCGAACTGCGGATGGAGCAGCGTATCCAGGTTTCGCGGATCGATCATGGCGACCGCTTCCGCTTCCGTCTTGTGTCCTTCTTCGACCAGATCGCAGGCGATCTTCAGCGCAGCCTGCGCGGTGCGCTTGCCGTTGCGGCACTGGAGCATGTAGAGCTTGCGGTTCTCCACCGTGAACTCCATATCCTGCATGTCATGGTAGTGATTCTCCAGCGTGTCGCAGACCTTGATGAACTCATCATAGGCCTCCGGGAACTCCTCCTTCATCTTCGCGATCTCCATCGGCGTGCGGACACCGGCCACGACGTCCTCGCCCTGCGCGTTGATCAGGAACTCGCCCATCAGCTTCTTCTCACCGGTCGCGGGATCGCGCGTGAAGGCAACGCCCGTGCCGGATTCATTGTTCAGGTTGCCGAAGACCATCGGCATGACATTGACCGCCGTACCCCAGGAATAGGGGATATCGTTGTCGCGGCGATAGACATTGGCGCGCGGGTTGTCCCAGCTGCGGAAGACCGCCTCGATCGCGAGCTTTAACTGCTCCACCGGGTCGGACGGGAAATCCTTGCCCAGCTGCTTCTTGTATTCCGCCTTGAACTGCTCCGCCAGCTCCTTGAGATCCGCGGCCGTCAGATCGACATCGAACTTGACGCCCTTCTTCTCCTTCATCTGATCGATCAGCTGCTCAAAGTACTTCTTGCCGACTTCCATGACGACATCCGAGAACATCTGGATGAATCGGCGATAGGAATCATAGACGAAACGCTCGAAAGCGGGATCCGGGTTGCCGGCGATCATCGCGGCCACCACCTCGTCATTCAGACCAAGATTCAGAATGGTGTCCATCATGCCGGGCATCGATGCGCGCGCACCGGAGCGGACCGAAACGAGGAGCGGATTCTCGAGATCGCCGAACTTCTTGCCGTTGATCTCTTCCATCTTCGCGACACCCTCCATGGCCTGTTCCATGATGCTGTCGTTGATCTTGCGTCCGTCCTCATAGTACTGCGTGCATGCCTCCGTCGTGATCGTGAAGCCCTGCGGAACGGGGAGACCGATATTCGTCATCTCAGCGAGGTTGGCGCCCTTGCCGCCAAGCAGCTCGCGCATGTCCGCGTTTCCTTCGGTAAACATGTAGACCCATTTTTTTGCCATTGTCTTCGCCCTTTCTGCCGATCTCGGTTCGGCATACCGGTTGCTGTTTCTGTATTTTCAGCCGGCGCGCAAACGCCGGAAAATACCATTGTTTCAGATTGCCCGCGGTCCTCCTGCGGGAACAAAGCTGTCAAAGATGAACACCGCGAAGTCCCCTTTCGCGTCCTTCAGTTCCTGCTCCGAGCGGATCGTCCAGGCCACGGACAGCGCCCCGAAAACCTTCGTCACCAGCACACGGGAAAGGTTGCTCCGATGCCTGTGGTTGTAGGCGATAAAGTCGGGCCTGCCGAAAATATTAAAGAGCAGGAACTCCAGCGCCAGATACAGCGGCGCATTCCATCCCTCGCTCTTGCGGAAGTTCTCCGCCAGCTGTCCGCGCATGACCTCGGGCCGATGCCTGCGGTACCAGAACAATCCCAGCGGATTAAAGGATTCCACGCAGTAGACACCGCCGTAACTGTCCAGAAGACTGCTCGCCGCACGGCAGACGCTCAGGTCCTTCAATTCGATCTTCAGTTCCACGATGAGCGGCACCCGTCCGTTCACGAGCTTTAAGAACTCGTCAAAGCGCGGGATGCGTTCCTCCGTGGAGAGCAGATGAAACCGGGAGAGCTCGTCCCAGGTGTAGTCACAGATCCTGCCCGGCACACAGGGCGTGCCGTCCGCATTCAGCTCCGCGTCCGTCGGCGCCTCCCCCTCGGGGAACCGCGCCATGCGCTTCAACGTGAAATCGTGGAACACCACCGGCACACCGTCTTTGGTGGTCTGCACATCCAGCTCGATCCCGTATCCCGCTTCCACGGCGCGCCGAAAAGCGGTCATGGAGTTCTCCGGTGCGTTCGATGTGTTGTCAAACAGCCCGCGGTGCGCGTACAGAACACGCAGATGCGCCTCTCTTGCGGGGCGCCCCCACATCCGCGGCATGATCAGCAGCAGATACAGGAAAACCACGACGACTATGATGATGAGCAGAACCTTAACAAACAGCATATTTCTCCGGTAGTTTCATCCCTCTGCAGATCACGATGCCTGCGGATTGCTCCGTTGCTTTCGCAAAAAAAAATTATACCATAATCAGTCATCCACGTCAAAATGCTCCAGCGCGCTCTTCTTCGCATCCGGACGGGAATCGCCGTGGCGCACCTGCAGCATCGTGACAAACGCGATCAGCGAGAAGATGACCGCATAGGGGAACAGCGTCCGGTAGGAGACGTGCTCCAGAAGAAACCCGGAAAAGATCGGTGTGAACACCTGGGCCGCCATGGAAAAGGTGTAATAGGTCCCCGTGTACTTGCCGATATCCCCCGCCTTGGCCATCTCCACGACCATCGGATAGGAATTGACGTTGATCGCCGCCCAGCCGATGCCGATCACCGCAAACAGTCCGTACAGCCAGCTGTAATAATTCGGCAGCAGCGCCGCCACGAAATAGCAGACCGTCATCATCGCCACACCGCCGAGGATGGTCTTTTTGCGCCCGATCTTTGAGGAGATCAGGCCGATCGGGATGTAGGCGGCCACTGCGGCAAGCGTCGCCACCAGCAGGCAGTTGGCATAGCCGCCGTCCTTCAGTTCCCAGACCACCGTCGCATAGCGCGACCAGGCCGTCGTCACCGCGTTGTAGGCGGTGAACCAGAAAAAGATGGAGAGCAGCAGGAAGACCAGGCTCCGTTTCACCTCGGGCGGCAGCTTCGCCCCGGCATTTTTCTGCTGCGCCTCATCCGCTTCCTCCTCTTCGGCGCCGGATCCGCCCGTGAGCCCCTGCACCTCTTCGCGCAACTTATTCTCCTTGATCGTCGCGAACAGGATCGCCACGGCGACGATCATCAGGAGCACGATGGAAAGGATGAGCGGCAGATAGTTCGTGAGCGCACCGTCCTCCGGCGTCTTCACCAGGAGTTTGATCATCACCAGTGTGTAGACGGCACCCAGCGTCCCCATGAGATTGATAACGGCATTTCCCTTGCTGCGAAGCGGTGCCGGCGTCACATCCGGCATCAGTGCCACCGCCGGCGAGCGATAGGTGCCCATGGCGACCAGCAAAAGCAGCAGGACCACGATGAACATCACAAAGTTGCGGGAGCGGTCCGCCACGTTGAGGATCAGCAGGAGCACCACGGACAGGCCGGTCCCGCACAGGATGAACGGCATCCGGCGGCCGACGGGAAGCTCCACCTTGTCGGAGAGCGCTCCGAACAACGGCAGGAGAAACAGCGCCAGGATGTTGTCGAACGCCATGATCACGCCCGTCCAGGTCTCTCCGAGCGCAAAGGTCTCCTTGAGAACGAGCGGGATGATGTTGTCATAGTACTGCCAGAAGCTGCAGATCGACAGAAAAGCCAGTCCCACCAGTACCGTGCGTTTCACATTCAGTTTCATAGTTGATTCTCCTCCTCAAATCTGCGGATCCCGAGGCCGAGCATGGACTCGTGCTTCGCCGTGATCTCGCGCACCTCTTCCGCCGATTCCACGAACAGCATGGCGATCTGCGGATCGAACTGACTTCCTGCGCCCTCTCTTATGATATCCATGGCTTTTTCGAACGGGAAGGGCTCCTTGTAGCTGCGCTTGGACACCAGCGCGTCAAACACATCAGCCACCGCCATGACACGCGCGGACAGCGGGATCTCCTCGCCGGCCTTGCCCGTGGGATAGCCCTTGCCGTCCCACCGCTCATGATGATAGGTAGCGAGGTTCTTGGCCTCCTTGAGATAGCCGCTGTCGGAGACCAGGGACATGGCATTGTCGATGATCTTGCTGCCGGCGGTGGTGTGCTTCTTCATCATGTCATATTCCTCGTCCGTCAGACGTCCCGGCTTGTTCAGGATGACATCGGACACCATGATCTTGCCGACATCATGGAGCGGCGCGGAGTTGGCGACATCCTCGATATAGGCATCGTTCAGCGCATCCGCGTAAACACCCTTTTCCTTCATCTTCTCCATGATCAGACGGACATAGGCGGCGGTCTTGCGGACATGATCGCCGGTGTTCTTGTCGCGGCTCTCGACCAGATCCGCCAGCACGTAGATCAGACCGTTCTGCATGTGGGCGATCTCCTCGCCCTTGGCCTCCACATCCTCGAGATAGCCGACGGTCTCCGCGATGGTCTTGGAGATCGATTCGTAGAGGTTTTCGATCTCATCTCCCGTCGCAATGTCCAGATGCTGCAGACGATCCACGCTGACCTCTCTTGCCTCCTCGCTGTCATAGGCAAATTTCCTCGCCGAGATCGTCATGGCCGCGATGGGATAGATCAGATGATAGTCCACCAGCCAGATGCAGAGCGCCATGATGAAAATGTAGAAACCCATAAAGAGGGAAAAGACCTTGGTCATGAAATTCAGTGTGGAATTGCGGATATCCTGCACCTTGATGTCCGCCGCGGCATAGCAGACGCAGTTCCCCGCGGCATCCCGCACCGGTTCGAACACGGTGAGCAGGCGGCCGTAGATGGTGTCATCCAACAGCGGCTCGATTTCCTCGCCGCGAAGCAGCTGCTCTTTGTATGGCTGCAGATACGTCTCCAGCGGGATGACATCCCCGGGCTCCTGCCCCTTCACCTCGGGCGTGTCAAGATCGAACACGACCGCGACGCCTTCCTCCAGGAAACGGTAGACGTAGATATACTCGATATCGGGATTCCCCTGCCGGATGTTTTCCAGGTGGTTCTCCACCTCCCGGTACACGGGATCGGCATCGGTCATGCGCAGATAATCATCGATCCGCTCCGGATCCAGCTCGCCTGCCGTCAGCTTCGCCGCGCTCGTGCAGCTGTAGGTATACTGCCGCATGGCAAAGGACTGATAGAGCAGAAAGCTGATGAAGGTCGTGACCACGGCGACGCAGAACATGATCGCCGAGATGATGGCGATGATCTTGCCCCGGAGAGAAACGGAACGGGTGATGTTCTTTTTCGCGGCGCGGAGCGCGTCGGTCGACAGCGGCTTCTGCCGCCAGCCCGTGAGCCACAGGCCCGGCTTGAGCCTCTCCGGGATGAGCTTTAAGATGACAAAGACCAGCACGACCGTGATCCCCTTGTCGATCAGATCGATGATCACATCCGAGGTCATCTGCGCCCAGAAGACATTCATCTTCCCGCTTTCCAGGAGATTTCTGGCAAAAGAGGAACTGATGCCTTCCCCCATGCCAAAGCCGTAGAGCAGATAGGTGAGGATCGAGCCGAGCACGCCGCCGATAAAGGCAAAGAGCGGGATCGTGAGGATCGCCTTTCCGAACCGGTCAAAGACGCCCTTTCTCCCGAGCCACGTGCCGCTTGCCGCGATCAGTGTCGAGAGGACAACATAGTAGGCATTCCCGGGGTTGCCGCGCATATTGATGATGTTGTTGAGATAACCGACGGCGATGCCGGGAAGATAGCCGCCCAGGACGGCAGCCAGAAGCGTTCCGACATTATCCAGATACAGCGGCAGTCCCAGTGCCCCCGCCGTGCGCGGCAGGACTAAATTGATCAGGACCGTGCCGGCAAAAAAAGCGATCTGAAACAGCAGATACCGGCGATCCCGCGGATCCGCCGTCTTTTGCTCAGACTGGTCAGTCATCATGCGCACCTCCCAGCGTCCTTCTTATGTCATCCCCTGACGAGGCATCCCCGTTCATCGCTTTTTCAGTTCAAAGCCGAGCATGGTGATGTCATCGAACTGCACCGCGTTCCCCTTGAACTTTTCCACGCTTTCCGACAGGAACGGCAGGATCTCCTTAAACGGCCTGTCCGCCACGGTATTGATCTCCGAGACCAGCCGTTCCACGCCATAGTCTTCGGTCTCCTCATTGATCGCTTCCGGCACGCCGTCCGTGTAGACAAACACCTTGTCGCCGGGATGGAGCGTGATCTCATATTCCGTGGCCTTCAGTCCTTCGATCGCGGCAAGCGGCATGGTGTGCTGATCCTTAAAGAGTTCAAATTCCCCGTCAGCACGCCGGATCAGCGGATACTCATGCCCGGCGTTGGAGCACTTCATCAGCCCCGTCTCCAGATCCACGATGCCGATCCAGACTGTGACGAACATCTCCGCGTCATTGCCCTCGCACATGGCGTCGTTGGCTTTTGTGAGGATCTCCGCAGGCGTACCGCCCGATTCGGCAAAGCTTCTGATCGCCATCTTGCTCTTCATCATGAACAGCGAGGCGGGGATCCCCTTGCCCGAAACGTCGGCGATGACCAGCGCCAGCTTGTTCCTCTCGGTAAAGAAGAAATCGTAGAAATCGCCGCCCACCTCCTTGGCGGGATCCATGGACGCGAAGATCTCAAACTCCTCCGTTCTTCCGGGGAATTCGAAATTTCTGGGGAGCGACGATTCCTGAATGGTCCCGGCCAGGAGCAGTTCCTGTTCGATCCGTTTCTCCGCGGCGTCGATATAGCCCTTCAGCACATCGACGGTCTGGTTGATGTCATCGGACAGCGAGGCGAACTCGGAGGAGTTCCTGACGGTCACCGTTTCGCTCAGATCGCCGCTGGAGATCTTGTCCAGCGAGTGGTTGATCAGATCGATGTTGTTGACGACGATCTGCCGCACCAGAAAAGCGATGAGAATGTAGATCACGGTAAAGAGCAGGATGTCGGCGAGGGCCGTCTCATAGGCCTGCGCGTCCCGGTTCCAGTACATCTCCCCGTTCGGGAAATAGGTCAAGAGCAGGAGGCTCTCCGTCAGGGTGTCCGCCTTGAGCAGTGCCTTTGTACCGAACACAGCCCCGTTGTAGAGCGGTCCGTCCTGATGCCCGCGCAGGGCCGCCAGTTCTTCATCGGTAAACGAACGGTGGATATTCCTGCCCGCGATGATGTCCCCGTCCGCGTTGATGATCTCGAAATACTCCGAAGCGCCCGGGACAACATATTTCAGGCCGCCCGGGAACCGGAGCTTCACGCTCTCCGCAGTGGCGATCACGGTATCACATCCGCTCTGATAGGCTGACTGCGACTGCAGCATGAAGGAGAACAGGAAATTGACGAAGACAACGGATACGGTCACGACAAAAAGCCATTTCTGAAAGGTATGGGAGACGGAAACCTCCTCCCCCCGGATCTTTCTGAACGGGTTCCTCCACTCGTGCGCGAGGATCTGCACGCAGACCGACATGACAGCCAGTGCGAAACCGGAGAACAGGATCATGGGGATGGAGCAGTTCTTCACCACGTAGAAGGCCATCCGCATGTCGCTCCTGTGGGTGATGAACACGACATACATGTGGAAGACTTCCATGACCGCCCCCATGAAGAAGGCATACACGGGAGAAGGCTTTTTCCCGTGAAAGACCTTGAGATTCATGAGAAGAGCGACAATGCCCGCCAGACACGTGGACACGCTGCAGGCGATCCTGGTATAGGAGCCGATGCCGAACCAGGTGCCGACGATGAACCGCTCCACGCCGCCCAGAAGACCAGCGATGACGCCGGCCATGGGGTCAAAAAACAGACCCGCCGCCAGCGGGGCCACATCCCGCAGGTTCAGCAGCATGTCCCCGAAGTTCACGCCGAAATGTGTAGAAAGAACGGAACACATGCCGTAGATGATCCCGATGCTGATCCGGGCGCCGACGCTCAGTTTTCTCCCCCGGGTCCGCGTCCACATGTAGACCGTGAGCGCGACATAAAGAGCCGATATCAGTGTCATTTTTGCCAGCATCGATATCATGGTTTACCCTTCCCTGAATCTGAATCTGTTCTTACGCTCGATCCTGTCTCACCCAAAGATGTCCGTCTCAGTTCTCGTCATCCTCCAGCTGCGCCGTGTAGACCGTGCGCTTTCTGGCCATCTCGTCGGATTCCAGATACTCGTCATAGGTCGTGCGCTTGTCAACGAGCGTCCCGTCCGGCAGGATCTCCATGATGCGGTTGGCTGTCGTCTGCACGACCTGATGATCGCGGCAGGCGAACAGTTCCACGCCGGGGAACCGGATCATGCCGTCATTGAGTGCCGAGATGGATTCCATGTCGAGGTGGTTGGTCGGTTCGTCAAAGATCAGGCAGTTGGCACCGCTGATCATCATCTTGGACAGCATGCAGCGCACGCGCTCACCGCCGGAGAGCACCTTTAACCTCTTCACGCCGTCTTCGCCCGCGAACAGCATCCGCCCGAGATAGCCGCGCACATAGGTGGCATCCTTGTTCTCGGAATAGCCCGTCAGCCACTCGGCGATGGTGAGGTCCGAAGAAAACTCCGCGGAATTGTCCTTGGGGAAATAGGCCTGCGAGGTCGTGACACCCCACTTGTAGGTGCCTTCATCCGGTTCCAGTTCCCCCATGAGGATCTGGAACAGCGTCGTCTTCGCGAGCTCATTGCCGCCCACGAACGCGATCTTGTCATCATGCTGCACCACAAAAGAGATGTTGTCGAGCACCTTTTCCCCGTTCACGGTCTTGGACAGGCCCTCCACCGTCAGCACCTCATTGCCGATCTCGCGGTCCGGCCGGAAATCGATGTAGGGATACTTGCGGCTGGACGGGCGGATGTCCTCGAGCTGGATCTTCTCCAATGCGCGCTTTCTGGAGGTTGCCTGCTTGGATTTGGAGGCGTTCGCCGAGAAGCGTGCGATGAATTCCTTGAGTTCCTTGATCTGCTCTTCCTTTTTCTTGTTGGCTTCCTTCATCTGGCGGATCATCAGCTGGCTCGACTCATACCAGAAATCATAGTTGCCGGCATAGAGCTGGATCTTGCCGTAGTCGATGTCCGCGATGTAGGTGCAGACCTTGTTCAGGAAATACCGGTCGTGGCTCACCACGATGACCGTGTTCTCGAAATTGATGAGGAACTCCTCGAGCCACGCGATCGCGTCCAGATCCAGATGGTTGGTCGGCTCGTCCAGAAGCAGGATGTCCGGATTGCCGAACAGCGCACGGGCAAGCAGGACCTTGACCTTCTGCTCGCCGTTTAACTCCTTCATGAGCTTCTGGTGCAGCTCCGTCTCGATCCCCAGACCGTTCAAGAGGCTGTCCGCGTCGGATTCCGCCTCCCATCCGTTCATCTCGGCAAACTCCGCCTCCAGCTCCGACGCGCGGATCCCATCCTCATCGGAGAAGTCCTCCTTGGCATAGATCGCGTCCTTTTCCTGCATGACCTCATACAGGCGGGCATTGCCCATGATCACGGTGTCGAGCACCTTGTTCTCATCATATTTGAAGTGGTCCTGTTCCAGGAACGACAGGCGCTCCCCGGGGGTCATCGACACATCGCCGTTCGTGGTCTCCAGCTGACCGGAGAGGATCTTTAAAAAGGTGGATTTGCCCGCGCCGTTGGCACCGATGATGCCGTAGCACTCCCCGGGGACGAACTTGATGTTGACATCCTCAAAGAGCGCCTTCTTGCCGACGCGCAAGGTGACATTATTTGCCTGGATCATGATCTGTACTCCTCTTTCCTATATTTGTATCAAAAAGACAATATATTATATCACAGTTTGGGATGATAAAGAACACCCTGAAACGAATTCAAAGCAGGCCTGCCATAAATGAATTTATTTACTCAGATTGCAGTTACAGCCTGTTTTTGATAGAATTTCACCGAAAGGAGAAACGCCTATGGTCACCAGTGATTCCGGTATCGTCAGTCTGAAACACCGCATTATGGAAGAGATCTGCCGCCTGGCATGGAAAGGCAAGCTCGATGCGAAGCACAAGGAGCAGGTCGTCTATGAGATCATCCCCGGTCCGAAGCCGAGCTACCGGTGCTGCGTCTACAAGGAGCGGGAGATCGTGCGCCAGCGGATCCGGCTGGCCTGCGCGGAGAATCCGGTCTACAATCCGGATTCCAAAAACGTGGTGCAGGTCATCGATCCCGCCTGTGACGGGTGCCCCATCTCCGCCTATTCGGTCACGGACAGCTGCCGGTTCTGTCTCGGCAAAGCCTGTCTGAACACCTGCAAATTCGGTGCTATCACGCCCGGTGAGACCCGGATGCACATCGATCCCGCCAAATGCAAGGAGTGCGGCATGTGCGCCAAGGTGTGCCCGTATCACGCGATCATCCATCAGGAACGGCCCTGTAAAAAGTGCTGTCCCGTCGACGCGATCTCCTATGACGAGAACGGCTTCTGCAAGATCGACGAGAGCCGGTGCATCCAGTGCGGGCGCTGCATCCACCACTGCCCCTTCGGTGCCATCGGATCCAAGACCTATCTGGTCCACATCATCCACGAGATCAAGGCCGGCAAGGAAGTGATCGCCATGTGCGCCCCTGCCACCGAGGGGCAGTTCGGCGAACAGATCACCATGGCATCCGTCCGGGAAGCCTTGAAAAAGCTCGGCTTCGCCGCTATGGTGGAGGTCGGGCTCGGCGGCGACATGACGGCGTCCTATGAGGCATCCGAGTGGAGCGAGGCAAAGAAGGAGGGCCGGAAGATGACGACCTCGTGCTGCCCCGCCTTCATCAACATGCAGCGGATCCATTTCCCCGAGATCTTCAAAAACAACATGTCCTCCACGGTATCCCCCATGTGCGCGGTCTCCCGCTACCTCAAGGCCACACATCCCGGCTGCGTCACCGTGTTCATCGGCCCCTGCATCGCCAAGAAGGCCGAGACCCTTGACACTTCCGTTCCGGACAATGCCGATTACGCGGTGACCTATGGCGAGATCCGCGCGCTGATGCGTTCCAAAGACGTGCAGATGGAGCCCGTGGAAAATACCTATCAGGAGGCTTCCGTCTGGGGCAAGAAGTTCGCCTCCAGCGGCGGCGTGGCCGAGGCGGTCATCGAATGCATGACCGAGCGCGGTGAGGATGTCTCGGACCTCAAGCTCCTAAAATGCGCCGGCGGCAAGGATTGCCGGAAAGCGCTGATGCTCTTACGCAACGATAAACTGGAGGAGGATTTCATCGAAGGCATGGCCTGCCACGGCGGCTGCGTCGGCGGTCCGTCCCGTCACAAGACGGAGGTGGAGACCATGAAGGCGCGCAATATCCTGCTGGCGCAGGCAGACCGGAGAAACATTCTGGAGAATCTGGAAAACTATCCGATGGATCAGTTCTCCATGTTCCGTGACGGCCACAGGGAATAGGCCCGGGAGGTTTTTATGCAGAGCATGCCGATCGATGAAAAATGGGTATTTCGAAGGGGATTCCACGATTCCCCGGGGGCGCTCGCTTCCGATCCGGGAGAGCTCGTGGATCTTCCGCACGACGGGATGATCGGCACACCGGTCCGCCCGGATGCCCCCGCGCAGTCGGATATGGGCTATTTTACCGGCGGACAGAGCGACTACACGAAACAGCTCCTGATCCCCGCGGAATGGGCCGGCGACTGTGTCGTCCTCGCGATCGACGGCGCGATGATGCACGCGGCCGTCGAGGTGAACGGTTCTCTGATCGGCAGGCAGCATTACGGTTACGCTCCTTTCACCGTTGATCTGACAAGGCTTGTCACCTTCGGCGCGGAAAACCGCATCACGATCCATGTCGACACCTCCATGCAACCGAATTCCCGGTGGTATACGGGATCCGGTCTCTATCGGGGCGTGCGTCTCCTGCACGGTCCCGCGGTACACATCGTCCCCGACGGGATCTTCGTCTCCACCCGGGAGATAACGGATGACTGCGCTTTTTTGAGCGCACAGATCGATGTAGAAAATGTCACCGTTACGCAGCGGCTGGCCGAGGTCACGCTGCAGCTTTACCACGAGGACAATGTCGCCGCGGAAACGAAGCGTGTGATCAGTCTGGAACCCGGCAGCACGACGATGGCACACATGGCTTTTTCGCTTCTTCATCCCCTGCTCTGGGATGCCGACCATCCCAATCTGTACCGGGTGTCCGTCTCCGTCCGGGATCTCGGCGGTTACCGCACCCATTTTGTTCCGGATGAGATACAGACCGTGGACACCGCGGAGACCCTGTTCGGCGTCCGCACCGTCACCGCTGACGCCGTGAGAGGTCTTCGCATCAACGGCCGGCCGGTGAAACTGAAGGGCGGCTGCCTGCACCATGACAACGGCCTCCTCGGTTCCGTCTCTCTTTACGCCGCGGAAGAACGCAAGATAAGAAAGCTCAAGGAAAGCGGCTTCAATGCCGTCCGGACGGCGCACAATCCGCCCTCTTCGGCTCTGATCGAGGCGTGTGACCGGCTCGGCATGTATGTTTTCGATGAGGCTTTCGACGCCTGGGGGATCGCCAAGCGCAGCGGGGATTACAGTCTGTGCTTCGCGGATCACTGGGAAGAGGATCTGACCGCCTTTGTCCGCAGAGACCGGACGCATCCCTGCGTGATCCTCTGGTCCACGGGCAATGAGATCCCGGAGCGCGGAGGGCTCAACAACGGCTATTCTCTCGCGACAAAGCTTGCCGGGACCGTGCGGCGTCTGGACGGCACAAGGCCTATCAGCAACGGGATCTGCTCCTTCTGGAGCGGTCTGGACGATGCGCTCGCAAAAGAGCACGATCCCGCGCAGAATGTGCAGGAGGACCGCGAGGATAATCTGTGGGAGAAGGGCACGGAGCCCTTTACCAACGGACTGGATATCGTCGGCTACAACTACATGGAGGATCTCTACGAAAAGGACCACGCCCTCTTCCCGGATCGGGTGATCCTCGGTTCCGAGAACTTCCCCAAAGAGATCGGCTTCCGCTGGCCTCTGGTCGAGCGTCTGCCCTATGTGATCGGTGATTTTACCTGGACCGCCTGGGACTATCTCGGAGAAGCCGGCATCGGCAAAGCGGTCTATCTGGACGAGGGTGATCCGCTCCTTGCAAAGGGACCGTGGGGGCTGATGCCGCAGAACGCCTCCCCCTATCCCTGGCGGACGGCCAACGACGCGGATTTCGATATCACCGGACTGCTCCTCCCGCAGGGTGCTTACCGGCGGGTCGTCTGGGGGGATCCGGGCATCTTTCTCTTTGTTTTTCCGGCGGGATCCCACGGAAAGACAGAACTGTTAAGCCCCTGGGGCTTCCCCGGCATCCGGCCGGACTGGAACCACGCGGGCTTCGAAGGGAAACCCGTCGATGTGATCGTCTTCTCCCGCGCGCAGGAGGTGGAGCTGAAGCTGAACGGCACTGTCATCGGCAGAAAACCGGTGGACACGGAAAAGCCCCTGCCGGGGAGCGTCCGCTTTGAAGTGAACTATCAGCCGGGACTGCTGGAAGCGGAGAGCATCTCGGGCGGCAAGGTGATCAGCCGCGCGATGCTCGAGACCGCGGGGGCTCCGGCGGGGATCCGTCTCACACAGGAAAAATCGGAACTGTCGGCGGACGGACATGATCTTGTCTACATCCGCATCGAGATCGTCGACGAAGCGGGCCGGATCGTGCCCGATGCCGCCGTTCTCCTGCAGGCAT
Organism: Lachnospiraceae bacterium; assembly: GCA_024690605.1. Lineage (GTDB taxonomy): Bacteria > Bacillota > Clostridia > Lachnospirales > Lachnospiraceae > Butyrivibrio. The sequence goes on from JAILOV010000028.1 coordinate 19,468, forward strand.
CCGTTTCCGGCTGCGGGCGGCTTGCCGGCTTTGGCACGGGCAATCCCATCACCGATGAGGATTATACCGACACGGAGACCGTCAGCTACCGGGGAAGCGCCATGGCGATCCTCCGCGCGGGCTTCGAGGCGGGTAAAGTCACACTGACGATCCGGGGAGAGATCGGTGAGACGGTGGAACAGACAGTGGAGATCACGGTGCGATAAAACCACATCTTCCGTGCCAGCTGTTCTATATTACCTGTCAGCAACCGAAGTTCTGATGTCAGTTTGATATTTGACATCGTACTGCATTCTGCCGGTTTATTTGCATAGTCCTGCGCGCTCTTATATGCAAACTGTGGCCATGTCGGGATGAGAGGTCTTCTTATCTCATAAAGCATTTCATTTGCTTTATCTTTTGAGAATAACAGGTCATCCGCCTGTAAGAGGTTTCGCACCATATAGATAAGTGACGGGCGTTCTCTGTTGTTCTTATATATAAGGCTTGCGTCTCTTGCATAGAACGATCCTCTGAACTTATCATCCGCTATCCGCGTCTTGTTGTATACAGACAGATCTTGCGGCGATCCGGCTTTTGTGAACTCGTTCCACATCAGTTCTCCATCCGGCCCAACGATCTCGTTTCCGTAGTACACATCAACATCTGTTACGGATCCACCTGCCCGATCGACATACTGGAATGTTGGCTTGATATAAAGGTAGTCATTCAGGTCATTTACCTCCGTGTCTTCATCCCAGAGGTTTGCGATCGTGCGTACGGTAAACGCTATCTCATTGCCTTTTACCAGTTCTCCTTCATCTGCGTACGCATGAGAAGAACCGGATGATAATGGCAGTGTGTTTGCCGCGTCCCAGCTTGTTGTCACGGTTCCGTCAAAGGAATACCGCACGGCACTTCCGCCGGATCTGTTTTTATCACCGACCTTCTTTTCTTCCATTGCCGGTGCAAAAGCATAATCCTGCGCTGTGTTCCCATAGCCGTTCGATACTGTATCGCCACTAGCTGTTACTTTTAGCCCAGAGAACCTGTCCTTATCGTTAATGCCGACCACCTGGAAGTCATAGATAAGGCCCGATAGCTGCGCTTCCACTGTGTAGGTTGCCATATAGTTATACAAATGGTCCGAGCCGTCACTTGGGGCACTCCTGTTAAGCTCAAACTGCTGACGATAGGCATCAAAATCTGCCTTATCTGCGTTTTCCGGGACAACCATGTACTGAATGGTGTAGTCGCTTCCTTCTATTGCCCACGGCGGGATATAGAATTGAACGGTATCTTCGTTCTTCCCGTCGCCATCATCAGAATACAACTGGATCCACGGCGTGTAATCTTTAAGTTTCTTTGGCGCATTACCCGACAGGTATGCCATATCTTCGTTTTCATCAGGCGTTGGCTCATAGATCTTGCCATCAATCTGCACTGTGAACGGGAAGGCGACATACTTTCGTTTCGTGTATTTGTTATACAGGATCGGCGTCGCTTCAGCGGCCGGGTATCCTACGTGCTCAGTATGCAGTGTTTTTATGAATTTAATAGCATACTCACCGTCTAACAGCAGCTGATAGTCTGCACTTGCGTTATATGCTTCATTCACGAGCTGCGTCTGGTAATATGGCGGTAACGCTGCCGGTTCTGCTTTATGCCATACGCCTGCTGTATCCCTGTACTCTAACTCTACCGGCGAGATGACCGGTGTATGCACACGGATTGGTTCATTCCCTATAAAAGAGAATCCGTATTTGGAGCTGGGGTATATGTAACTGTTCGCATCTCCGCCTCCTCCGCGCGTTCCTGTCCTTGTCACGGGAGATGCCTTGGCTGAGCCGATGAAACCTTTATACGTGACCTCTATCGTCGTATAATACTTTTTATTCTTCGTTTCCGGCGGTATCCTGCCCTGCTGCTCCTGCGTTTCGTTCATGTAGTCATAATCCGCTTCTGCTATGTCATACACGGACCATTCCTTTCCCGGTGTTGTGTCGTTTTTGCTGTCTTTATACTGGTGGCGGTCTCCCTTCATATAGATGTGCCCGTCGATCATCAGGTCGTCGTTTTTGACATAGATCTCGTCCGCAGACAACAGGCGTCCCTCTGCCTCTGCTTCAAATGCCGCAATCGCTTCACCCTCTGTCATATCGGCGCCGCCGGCTGCCACCCATGTCCTCCTTGAGTCATTCCTCCATCTGGGTGTCCATGCCGTATCCCATTCCACATGATAATCATCATCCGGTGATTCCGGTGTCGGCCCCATTTCGCGTCCGTTCTGCGTTGCCTTATATGAATAGGTACTACCCGGTATGTGCGTTGAAGTGAAATAGTGGGCGCCACCCGGGAATACCGTATTGGAGTCTTTGACGTTCTGCAGGTCCCAGAACTGTGCCCAGTCGATATACCAGTAGTCCACAACACGCTCTGTGGCATAGGAATAGCTGCGCTGCTTGATGATGTCGTGATATCCTATCTCTCCCGTTGTATAATTTGCTATATATGGCTGCGAGTATTTATACGTGATCGTCCCATCAAAAACATATGGATTCGTCGCGCCTTTCATGAACCCTACCTGCGCATTGCCCGACCATTTATCCGCATGATACCCGTTTGTTACATCTTCCGATGTCGGGATCGCATCGCCTAAGTTGAACTGCCCGTTTGACGAATAGTTATAGGTCGTGTACTTGGTCGCGCCCTCCGGGAACACACCTTTGGTGGCTCTCCCCTTATCCTTGCCGATCTGATAGATTCCCGTCTGTGCATCGCCGGCAGGTGTCTGCCCGTTATCCTCCATGAGGCTCTTCACGAGCGCCAACAGCTCTGCCTTCGTCATCTGCCCGCGGTTCTTGATGATGGCTTTATGGAACTTCTCCCGGAAGCACTGCTTGGTATACGCAGACCACGGAAGGAAATTGATGAGCGCTTCAATGTTGTTCTTGTCAAATAACTGGCCGACGTAGGTACCGTCCTCTAATAACTGTCCTGTTGGCCTAGCTTCCCCGTTTTGCTGCCCATTCGGAAACACCGTGATGATCGGATTGATATCGAGGCACTGTGCCGCCATCTGATCCTGAAGCTTTGCCGCCCAGGCGGGATACTCCACGGAGATCTTCTCCATGAACTTTCCCCAGTCCAGCCGCCACGTGGACTGGATCAGGCCGTCCTCTCTCCTTGATGACTCGATCGTGAAATAGGTTCCATCAAGAGCGAGATTGATCTCTCCCAGCCCGGTTTCCGTGAGTTTCCCCGTCGCGGGATCATAAGTAGCATCCGCGAAGTTAAAGCCGACAGTCTTATAGCAGGGCATGGTTTCCCTGTCCGGCACTTCCTTACTGGTGACCTGATACTCGATCGTCGGCACACCGCTTGCGTCAACATCGTAGCGGATATCGTTATTTAACGAGTACCAGCCGGATTCACTGCCGCCCTCCATCTCGACCAGAGTCGCCTGCAGCCCCTGCTGGACATCCGCCGGCAGGCTTCTGATATAGTCATTGAGTTCCTCTGTGCGCGGTAAGATGATTTTGCCATCATTCGGTAAGGAGTTTTTTCCATCGACGGTAAGCACTTTTTTCTCTCCGCGGTAAGCACTTTTTTCCGTTCACGGTAAGCAGTTTTTTCTGTC
>JAILOV010000056.1 GCA_024690605.1 Lachnospiraceae bacterium
ATCCCTGTTCTCGAGGTCAGAAACCTCGGCATTGACTTCGGCGGGCTGACCGCGGTCAACGATTTCTGCATGGAGATCTTTGAGCACGAGATCATCGGACTGATCGGACCCAACGGCGCCGGCAAGACGACGGTCTTCAACATGCTGACCAAGGTCTATCAGCCCACGCGCGGCAGGATCTTCTTCGGAGGCGCGGATGTGACCGACCGGACCGTGGTGCAGATGAGCCGGGCCGGGATCGCGCGCACTTTTCAGAACATCCGGCTGTTTGCGGGCCTGAGCGTTCTGGACAATGTGCGGACCGGCTTTCACGGCCGCATCACCTATTCGCCTGTCACGGCGATCCTGCGGCTTCCCCGGTACCGCGCCAGAGAAAGAGAGATCGAGAAGCAGTCCAGAGAGCTGCTGAAGATCTTCGGTCTCGAGGAGGAGGCGGACAATCTGGCCTCCAACCTTCCCTACGGCGCACAGCGGCGACTGGAGATCGCGCGCGCTCTGGCGACCGGCCCGAAGCTTCTTCTACTGGACGAGCCGGCGGCCGGCATGAACCCGCAGGAAACAGAGGAACTGATGGATATGATCCGTCTTGTGCGCGATCATTTCAACACCTCGATCCTCCTGATCGAGCATGACATGAAGCTGGTCATGGGGATCTGCGAGCGGATCACCGTGCTGAACTACGGGATGGTGCTGGCGCAGGGAACGCCGGAGGAGATCCAGAGCGATCCCGAGGTCATCAAGGCCTATCTGGGGGATTGACGGATGTTAAAGATAACGGATCTGAAAGTGAGTTACGGCATGATCGAAGCCATCAAGGGGATCTCCTTTGAGGTCAATGACGGTGAGATCGTGACACTGATCGGAGCCAACGGCGCCGGCAAGACGACGACAATGCACGCGATCTCCGGACTCTTAAAACCGAAGTCGGGGAGCATCACGCTGAACGGGGTGGAACTGACAAAGCTTCCGCCGCACAAGATCGTCGGCATGGGACTGGCGCAGGTACCGGAGGGACGACGGGTCTTTGCCCAGCAGACGGTCGAGGAGAACCTGACGCTCGGCGCCTATTCCCGCAGGGACAAAGAGGCGATCGACAAGGATCTCGCGGATGTTTTCACGCTGTTCCCGCGCCTTCTGGAGCGCAGGAAGCAGATGGCGGGGACGCTCTCCGGCGGAGAACAGCAGATGCTCGCGATGGGAAGGGCACTGATGGCAAAGCCGTCGATCCTCCTGCTGGACGAGCCTTCCATGGGGCTCTCGCCGCTCCTGGTGTCCGAGATCTTCCATATCATCGTTGAGATCAACCGGAAGGGGACGACCATTCTCCTCGTGGAGCAGAACGCGATGCGGGCACTTGACATCGCAAACCGGGCATATGTGCTGGAGACGGGGCGGATCACGCTTTCCGACACCGGCGACAACCTGTCGAAAGATGAGCGTGTAAAAGAGGCATATCTGGGAGGGTAAGACGATGTATGTGAAAGATCATATGACAGCGGATCCGATCACGATCTCGGGGGACATGACGATCTCCAAAGCGGTGGAGATCATGCGCAAAAATCAGTTCCACCGCCTCCCGGTCACGGACGCGAAGGGAAAACTGATCGGGCTCATCACGGGAGGACTCGTGGAGGAGCAGAGCGGACAGAAGAACACCTCGCTCTCCATCTTCGAACTCAACTACCTGCTGTCGCGCAGGACCGTGGCGGACATCATGATCCGCGATGTCACGACGACCCGCGAGGATGTCTTCCTCGAGGAGGCCGCGCAGCTGATGATCGATCGGGAGATCGCCGTGCTGCCGGTGGTGGATGACGACGGGCATGTCATCGGGATCATCACGGAAAAGGACATCTTTCAGGCGTTCAACGACCTTCTGGGACACCGGCATAAGGGCACACGCTTTATCATCCAGTGCGAGGATCATCCGGGCTTCCTTGTGGGGGTGACGAAATGTTTTGCGGACAATGACGCCAATCTGGAATCTCTTGCGATCTACCGCTCCGCCACGCGCGGCACGGAACTTGTGCTCAAGGCGACGGGAGAGATCTCCGTGGAGAACATGACCAAGGTCCTGACAGACGCGGGGTATCAGATCACCGGTGTCGCGCAGACCCTGGAAGACGGCTCGGTGAAGCATTATGCCGTGACGTGACGCGGGAGCGGAGGACATTTCTGCCGATATTTCGGATGCTTTGAGACGAATATAGGCATAGCATGCGCTATTCACAAAACTTTCATACTTATCTCTTGAATTTTATCACCTCATTCGCTACAATAAATGCTGGTCTGCGCCGGCGGTCAAATCCGGTGTGACGGAAACATCAATTACAGATTCATTTTCAGGAGGGAATCACCATGGCAGTAAAAGTAGCAATTAACGGTTTTGGACGTATCGGTCGCCTTGCGTTCCGTCAGATGTTCGGCGCAGAGGGCTATGAAGTCGTCGCGATCAACGATCTGACGAGCCCCAAGATGCTCGCGCATCTGCTCAAGTATGACACCGCGCAGGGTGGGTATGCCGGCAAGTTCGGCGAGAACCTGCACACGGTCGATTTTGATGACGATGCGAACACGATCACCGTTGACGGAAAGACACTGAAGATCTACAAGGAGCCCGATGCGAACAACTGCCCCTGGGGACAGATCGGCGTCGATGTCGTGCTCGAGTGCTCCGGCTTCTACACCTCCAAGGAGAAGGCGCAGGCGCACATCAATGCCGGCGCAAAGAAGGTTGTCATCTCCGCTCCTGCGGGCAATGACCTTCCGACCATCGTCTACAACGTTAACCACAAGACCCTGACCAAGGATGACAAGATCATCTCCGCCGCGAGCTGCACGACGAACTGCCTGGCTCCCATGGCGAAGGCTCTCAATGATTTTGCCCCGATCCAGTCCGGTATCATGTGCACGATCCACGCCTACACCGGCGATCAGATGATCCTTGACGGCCCGCAGCGCAAGGGCGATCTCCGCAGATCCCGCGCGGGTGCGGCGAACATCGTTCCGAACAGCACGGGTGCCGCAAAGGCGATCGGTCTGGTCATCCCCGAGCTGAACGGCAAGCTCATCGGTGCGGCGCAGCGCGTTCCCACCCCGACCGGTTCCACGACCCTTCTGTTCGCGGTCATCGACAAGAAGGATGCGAAGAAGGAAGACATCAACGCGGCGATGAAGGCTGCGGTCACGGAGTCCTTCGGCTACACCGAGGATCAGATCGTCGCCTCCGATATCATCGGCATGAAGTTCGGTTCCCTGTTCGATGCCACGCAGACCATGGTCTCCCCGATGGAAGACGGCAAGACCCTCGTCGAGGTCGTGTCCTGGTACGACAACGAGAATTCCTACACCAGCCAGATGGTACGTACGATCAAGTACTTCGCTGAGTTAGGCTAAGTCCGACAGGCAATTCAGTTACCGGAAAGGCTCGGCTCTACAGGAGCCGGGCCTTTTTACAAAAGAATAAGGAGGTATCAACATGGCATTAAACAAGAAAACCGTGGACGATCTGTCCGTCAAGGGCAAGCGCGTTCTTGTCCGCTGCGACTTCAACGTCCCGCTCAAGAACGGCGAGATCACCGATGAGACGCGTATCGTGGCGGCACTCCCCACGATCAACAAGCTGATCTCCGGCGGCGCCAAGGTCATTCTCTGCTCGCATCTGGGCAAGGTCAAGAACGGTCCCAACGACGGTGAAAGCCTCGCACCCGTTGCGAAGCGTCTCTCCGAGAAGCTCGGCAAGCCCGTGAACTTTGTCGCCGATTTCAATGTGACCGGCGATGCCGCGACGGCGGCCGTGAACGCGATGAACGAGGGCGATGTTGTGCTGCTGCAGAACACCCGTTTCCGCGGCAAGGAGGAGACCAAGCCCACCGAGGCGGGTGAGGCGTTTGCCAAGGAACTCGCTGACCTCGCGGATGACTATGTCTGCGACGCGTTCGGCTCCTCTCACCGCGCACATGCTTCCGTTTCGGTCGTCACGAAGTACATCAAGGAGAAGGGCGGCAACAACGCGGTCGGTTACCTCATGCAGAAGGAGATCGATTTCCTCGGCAACGCCGTGGAGAATCCGGTCCGTCCCTTCGTCGCGATCCTCGGCGGCGCCAAGGTTGCGGACAAGCTCAATGTCATCAACAATCTGCTGGAGAAATGCGACACGCTGATCATCGGCGGCGGTATGGCATTCACCTTCCTGAAGGCACAGGGCCGCGAGATCGGCAAATCTCTGGTCGACGATGAGAAGCTCGACTACTGCAAGGAGATGATCGCCAAGGCGGAGAAGCTCGGCAAGAAGCTCCTGCTTCCGGTCGACACGGTCATCGCGGACGGCTTCCCGGATCCGATCGACACGCCCGACATCAAGGTCGAGACGGTTGACGCCGACAAGATCCCCGCGGACAAGGAAGGTCTGGATATCGGTGAGAAGACGCGTGCTCTGTACGCGGACGCCGTTAAGAGCGCCAAGACCGTTGTCTGGAACGGCCCGATGGGCGTGTTCGAGAATCCCGTTCTTGCGGAGGGCACCAAGGCGGTTGCCAAGGCACTTGCCGACACGGAGGCCACCACGATCATCGGCGGCGGCGACTCCGCAGCGGCAGTCAATCAGCTTGGTTTTGCTGACAAGATGAGCCACATTTCCACCGGCGGCGGCGCGTCTCTCGAATTCCTCGAGGGCAAGGAGCTTCCGGGTGTATTTGCGGCAGACGATAAGTGAGTTTCAGGAAAGGAGACACAAAATGGCAAGAAGAAGGATCATTGCCGGCAACTGGAAAATGAACAAGACCCCCAGTGAAGCCGTCGCACTCTGTGCGGAACTCAAAGACCTGGTCAAAAATGATGCGGTAGATGTCGTTTATTGCGTCCCTGCGATCGACATCGTCCCCGTGGTCGAGGCGGTTAAGGGCACAAACGTCCTGGTCGGCGCCGAGAACTTCTACATCGAGGACAAGGGCGCTTTCACGGGCGAGATCTCCGCGCCGATGCTCAAGGATGCCGGTGTCACCTATATCATCATCGGCCACTCCGAGAGAAGGGATATCTTCGGTGAGAACGATATCCTCATCAACGCCAAGGTCAAAAAGGCATTTGCGGCCGGCCTGAAGCCGATCCTCTGCTGCGGTGAGTCCCTGGCGCTGCGCAAGGCGGGAACCTATACCGCGTGGATACGCCGTCAGATCACCTGGGATCTGGACGGTGTGACCGCAGATCAGGTCAAGGATCTGGTCATCGCATACGAGCCGATCTGGGCGATCGGAACCGGCGAGACCGCGACTGCGGATCAGGCGCAGGAAGTCTGCAAGATGATCCGCGACCTGATCGCTGAACTCTACGACGCGGCGACCGCAGAGGCGGTCCGTATCCAGTACGGCGGTTCGATGAACGCCGGCAACGCGGCGGAACTGCTCTCCAAGCCGGACATCGACGGCGGACTGATCGGCGGTGCTTCCCTGAAGGCCGATTTCGGTCAGATCGTGAACGCTTGAAGAAACCGGTCGGGCAGCTTTTAGACTGGTATGAGAACAACAGACGGATCCTTCCCTGGCGGGAGGATCCGTCTCCTTATCATGTCTGGATCTCGGAGATCATGCTCCAGCAGACGCGGGTGGAAGCGGTAAAACCCTATTACACGAGGTTTCTGGAGAATCTGCCGGATATCGAGGCACTGTCGCGGGTGCCGGAGGACGCCCTTCTGAAACTCTGGGAGGGACTCGGCTACTATTCCCGCGCGCGGAATCTGAAACGCGCCGCTGAGATCATCATGCGGGAGCATGACGGGCAGATGCCGGAAACACCGGAGGAGCTGGTAAAGCTTCCGGGGATCGGCTGTTATACGGCAGGCGCGATCGCATCGATCGCATTTGGCGGACGGTTCCCGGCGGTCGACGGCAACGCGTTGCGCATCTGGACAAGGGTTCACGCGGATTCGCGGGATATCATGAAGGAGAGCACGAAGCGCGCGCTCCGCGCACAGATCGAGGCGATCCTGCCGGACGCCCCCTTCGCGGCCGGGCGGTTCAATCAGGCGCTGATGGATCTGGGAAGTGCTGTCTGTCTGCCGAACAGCATGCCGAAATGCACGGAATGCCCATGGAAGACGAACTGCCTCGCGCACGGACAGGGCCGCGAAACCGATTATCCGGTGACTGCCGCGAAAAAGGCGCGTCGCATCGAAAAGCGCACGATCTTCGTCATCGAGGATGAAGGATGCGTGCTCATCCGCAAACGCCCGCAGAAGGGACTTCTCGCCGGTCTCTATGAGCTGCCGGGCGCGGAGGGACATCTGAACAGAAAGGAAGCGCTCGCGTTCTGCGAGTCGCTCGGGATCCGGGCGCTCAAGATCACACCGCTCCCTCCTGCAAAACATATCTTTACGCATATCGAATGGCACATGACGGGGTATCGGATCCGCGTCGATGCGCTGTCGGATTTTTTCCCGGAACAAATGCAGGCGGTGCTTGCCGGAAAGCAGGATATCGCAACAAGATATTCGATTCCAAGTGCCTTTTCAAACTATATATTGTATATCACATGATTTTGAAAAAATCGCGAATTTATATTTGACATTTCGTTTTTTTGGTCGTAAAATAACGAATGTTACAGAAGTAATCAGAGACCATGGAAGGTCATCCTACAAATTCCGGGAGATACGCAAAATGCCAAGAAAGGCAACGATCACACAGAAGGAAATCGTCGGTGCGGCGTTCAGACTGACACGCAAGGAAGGGTTTGAAGCGATCACCTCGCGTAAGCTTGCGGCAGCCGCCGGCTGCTCGACACAGCCGATCTTTCGCATCTATGAGGGAATGGCGGATCTGAAAAAGGATGTCTACACCAAAGCGGTGGAATTCTATGAGGAGTTCTATGATGCCGCGGACAAGTCCCATGATGTACCGTTTGTCGATCTCGGTCTCTGCTATATCAATTTCGCGCAGCGCAACCCGCATCTCTTCCGTCTGCTGTTCCTCTCCGAGAAATCCGAGGAGGAAGAGGTGAAGAGCATGTATGATCTCGTGAACGGAGAGGGCGGTCACATCGCCGCCGAGATCAGCAAGGCACAGGCGATGGGCGCTGACAATGTACAGCATCTGTTCATGCAGATGTGGATCTTCATTCACGGCGCTGCCTGCATGGCTGTTTCCGGAGATTATGATCTTGCCGACGCGGACACGGTCTCTCTGTTAACGGCAGCGTACCACTCGTTCTCGGGTGTCTGAGCGCTCCCATTGAGCCGGAAAAAAACAGCAGTCATAGGTTGCGGAGCCGCCGGTCTGATGGCGGCTTTTTCTGCGGCTTCCGCCGGGGCTGCGGTCACCGTTTTCGACAGGAACGAGAAGGCGGGAAAGAAGATCTACATCACCGGCAAGGGACGCTGCAATTTCACCAATCTCTGTTCCGCAGAAGACTTTCAGTCGCGGATCGTTACCAATCCCCGTTTTCTGTACAGTGCCCTGCATGGGCTGACACCCGAGGATACCGTCCGTTTCTTTGAAGAGAGCGGCTGTCCCACCAAGGTTGAGCGCGGAAACCGCGCTTTTCCAAAGTCGGACCACGCTTCCGATATCATCCGCGCACTGCAGGAACGCTGTGTGCATGCGGGTGTGCGGTTCAGATTCCGGGAGGGCGTGCGGGATATTCTGACGGAGGACGGAGGAGATGGTGCGGAAAAACCACGGATATGCGGGATCCTGACGGAGAGCGGCGAGCGGATCGGCGCAGACGCCGTGATCCTGGCGACGGGGGGGTGCAGCTATCCGTCGACGGGTTCCACGGGAGACGGCTACCGCATGGCGGAGGCCCTCGGACATCGCACGACACCCAGGGAACCCTCACTGGTCCCCTTTCTTGTCGAAGAAGCGTTCTGCGGGGAACTGCAGGGGCTGACACTGAAAAACGTGTCACTGACCATGCACGCGGAGGGCGTAAAAAAACCGGTCTTCTCCGGACAGGGGGAGATGCTCTTCACCCATTTCGGCGTCAGCGGACCGCTTGTATTATCGGCCAGCGCGCATTATCATAAGGGGATGAAGGCCGGACTCACCCTGGATCTGAAGCCGGCGCTGTCCTTTGAGCAGCTGGACGCGCGGCTGATCCGCGAATTCGAAGAAAAACGGGCTAAATTCTTTAAGAACGCGCTGGATGATCTGTTTCCCGCGAAACTGATCCCAGTCATGGTCCGTCTTTCCGGGATCCCGCCGATGCAGCGTGCGGGCGAGATCGACAAAAAGAGCAGACAGGCGTTCGCACGGCTGATCGGCTCGGTTCCGATGACGGTCACGGGAACCAGGGGCTTTACGGAGGCAGTGATCACACGCGGCGGCGTTGATGTGCGCGATATCGACCCGCACACGATGGCCTCCCGATGCGTGGACGGTCTGTATTTCGCCGGCGAGGTGATCGACACGGATGCCCTGACCGGCGGCTACAACCTGCAGATCGCCTGGTCGACGGGACGCCTGGCCGGTCTGAGCGCGGCAGGGCAGTGATAACGGGTCTGTCATCCCCGGGTAACGGAAGGATGCGGACAGAGACGAAAGAGAGGAGAAAAAGATGGCAGCGATCGCGATCGACGGGCCCGCGGGGGCGGGAAAGAGCACAATAGCAAAAAGGACAGCCAAAGCACTCGGGTTTATCTATGTGGACACCGGGGCCATGTATCGGGCTATGGCGCTTTTCATGTTGCGCGAGGGCGTGGATATCCGCGATACGGATGCGGTCGCGGATGCCGCGAAACGGGCAGAGATCACGATCCGGCATGAGGGAGGCGAGCAGGTCGTGATCTTAAACGGCGAAAACGTGAGCGGCAGCATTCGCACCGAGGAAGTCAGTCAGGCGGCTTCGACCGTCAGCGTTGTGGGACAGGTGCGGGAACGGCTTGTGGCACTTCAGCAGGAGCTTGCCCGCACTGCGGATGTCGTCATGGACGGGCGTGACATCGGGACGGTGGTGCTGCCCGACGCAAAGCTGAAGATCTTTATGACGGCGTCTTCCGCCGTCCGGGCGCACAGACGTTTTCTGGAACTGAAGGAACGCGGAGAGGAAGCGGATGAGGAGCAGATCCGGCGGGATATCGAGGAACGGGACGAGCGGGACAGAAACCGTGAGATCTCGCCCTTAAGGCAGGCGGATGACGCTGTTTATCTCGACACCTCGGCGCTTACGATCGACGAGGTCACGGAAAGGATCCTGGCGCTGTGGAAGTGATCCTTGCGGAGCATGCGGGGTTCTGCTTCGGCGTAAAGCGGGCGGTTGACATGCTGGAGGGAGAGCTTGCCGCGGCGGACGGCAGACTGCCGATCTTTACCTGGGGGCCGATCATCCACAACGATGAGGTGGTACGTGATTTTTCGTCCCGGGGCGTGCGTGCCGTCGAATCTTTGAAAGAACTGGAGGAGGCTGCCGGGGAGAAGGACGCGGGGAAAACGCCCCGCGGGATCGTGGTGATCCGCGCGCACGGCGTTCCGCGGGAGATCTCGCAGGCGATCGGAGATGCCGGTTTTGCGGTGGTGGATGCCACCTGTCCGTTTGTGAAGCGCATCCACGGGATCGTGGAAAGCGCCGGCCGGGAAGGCCGCTCGGTGATCGTAGTCGGTGATCCGTCGCACCCCGAGGTGGAGGGAATCGTCAGCTGGGTTTCGGCCGCACCGGGCATCGCTGTCCGTGTCGTGGAGACTGCGGAACAGGCAGACCGGCTGGATCTTCCGAAGGGAACATCCGTTACGGTTGTTGCACAGACGACATTTCGGGCGACAAAATTTCAAGAAATTGTTGAAATTATCCGTGGGAAAGAGTATGATGTTAACATTGCGGGCACAATATGCAGCGCGACCGAAGAGCGTCAGAGCGAAGCAAAGGCGCTTGCCGCAAGGGTCGACGCGATGATCGTCGTCGGGAGCGCACGGTCATCCAATACACGCAAGCTCTATGAGATCTGCGAGAGTCTCTGTCCGCACACAACCTTTGTCCACACACCGGAGGATCACCGCTTCGACATTCCCGAAGGGGCCCGAAGGGTTGGAATAACAGCGGGGGCGTCCACCCCGCAAAAGATCATCGAGGAGGTATTAAAGAATGTCAGATCAGGACAAGAGTTTCATTGAATTGGTGGACGAATCGTTTAAGACGATTCACACCGGCGAGATCGTGAAGGGCACGGTCATCGACGTCAAGCCGGAGGAGATCATCTTAAACATCGGCTATAAATCCGACGGGATCCTCACACGCAGCGAATACAGCAACGACAATTCGCTGGATCTCACCACGGTCGTCAAGGTCGGGGATGAGATGGATGTCAAGGTGCTCAAGGCGGGCGATGCGGACGGCATGGTCATCCTTTCCTACAAGCGCCTGGCACTTGACCGCGGCAACAAGCGGATCGAGGATGCGTTCAACAACAAGGAAGTGCTGACCGCGACGGTCGCGCAGGTTCTGGAGGGCGGTCTGGTGGTCGTCGTCGAGGAGGTGCGCATCTTCATTCCCGCGAGCCTCGTGTCGGATGCCTACGAAAAGGATCTCACCAAGTACAAGGATCAGGAGATCCAGTTCGTCGTCACGGAGTACAATCCGCGCAGACGCCGTTACATCGGCAACCGCAAGATGCTCATCCTCGCCGAGAAGCAGGAAAAGGCCAAGGCTCTTTTCGAGACGATCAAGGTCGGCGATATCGTCGAAGGCACGGTCAAGAATGTCACGGATTTCGGTGCTTTCATCGATCTCGGCGGTGCGGACGGACTGCTGCACATTTCCGAGATGAGCTGGGGCCGTGTGGAGAATCCGAAGAAGGTCTTCAAGGTTGGCGATCAGGTCAAGGTGCTCATCAAGAACATCGACGGTTCCAAGATCGCGCTGTCCCGCAAGTTTGAGGATGAGAATCCCTGGAAGGATGCCTCCTCCAAGTATGCGATCGGCAACGTTGTCACGGGACGTGTTGCCCGCATGGCGGATTTCGGTGCTTTCATCGAGTTAGAGCCCGGCATCGACGCACTCTTACATGTTTCGCAGATCGCCAGGGAGCACATCGACAAGCCGTCTGATGTGCTGCAGACCGGGCAGGAGGTCACAGCCAGGATCGTTGATTTCAACGAGGCGGATCGCAAGATCAGCCTGAGCATCAAGGAACTGACCTCTGAGGGCGAGAGCGCCAACGACGAGGTTGCGACGGTCGATATCGATCAGGTGATCGCGGAGGACGGCGAGGCTGCCGAGTAATCACCGGTTACGGTCAGGATGCGGAAAGGGAAGACAAAATGCCTTTAGCAGCAGAACCCGCCAAGGATGCGGCCTACGAAAAATTCAAAAAGCAGGTCTATGATCTGACCAAGATCGATCTGAGCGCCTACAAGGAAGCACAGATGAAGCGTCGGATCAACGATATGATCCGCAAGAATAATTTCAACGGCTACGATGCCTTTGTGCAGGGGATCAAGACCGATAAGCAGCTCTACAACGATTTTGTCGAGCATCTGACGATCAATGTCTCGGAATTCTACCGCAATGTCGATCAGTGGAAACTGATGGACGAGCAGATCATCCCGACACTGATCGAACGCTTCGGCAAGCGGCTCAAGATCTGGAGCGCCGCCTGTTCCACCGGGGACGAGCCCTACACGATCGTGATGCTTCTGTCCAAGCATGTGCCCATGGCGGACATCAAGGTTCTTGCCTATGACCTCGACGCCGAGGCACTGAGAAAGGCCAAGGCCGGGATGTATGACGCAAAGAGCGTCGCGGGCGTGCCGGCGGAGTTCAAGAACAAGTTCTTCCGGAAAGAAGGGGACAAGTATCTGATCTCCGATGAGATCAAAAAGCATGTGGAGTTCCGGCAGGCCAATCTTCTCAGGGATCCCTATCCCAAGGACTGCCACCTGATCGTCTGCCGCAACGTGCTGATCTACTTTACCGAGGAGGCCAAGGACAAGATCTTCCGCGACTATTTCGCTTCCCTGCGGCCGCAGGGCTACCTGTTCATCGGCAGCACGGAGCAGATCGTGCAGTACAAGGATGTGGGCTTTACGAGAAAGGGCTCCTTCTTCTATGAGAAGCCTGCCCAGTAGGGATCACAGCTGTTGATCTAAAAAAGTAGTGTAACAAGGACATGGACCAGCCAGGCGTTCATGTCCTTTTCTTTTGTGTATTCCATGAACCGGCGCTTATCGCGGGCATCCGTCTGGAAGAGCGGTTCCTTTTCGGTAAAGCTGTCCGCTGCGGAGAGATCCGGAGCCGATTCCGGACGGTTTCGCCTGCGCTTTACGGGAACGGGGACGAACAGCCCCTCGCGCCGCACATAGCAATTCTCTTTTGTCGCTTTCAGGCGATGGGTGCGGTCGACAAACTGTGCGACACTGTTGTGGATCGCCATATCCTCCGCAGGCAGATAGGAATAGTTCGCGATATCGGGATAGAAATGCTTTAACTGCGTACGGATGAGGGGGGCACGCAGACGGCCGCCGCTTTCCGTAACGCGGATATAGACGCCGTCGCGATGCGCGAAGACGGGAACATCCACCCCCGAATCCGTGCACACGTCACCTCCCGCCGGCTCGGCGGCGGTGATCTCGTCCGCATTCCCGGGAAACGAAAAATCAAGATAGAGCTCCGGACTGCCCGGGGTGTCCGCGGGTTCGCCGAGATCATGAAAGCGTGCGGTCCTGCAGGAAGTGACGCGCACGGATAGAAGCCTGTCGGAATGCATGCGTTTTTCCTCCGGCATCATTGTACCGCAGATGCGCGGAAAAATCGAAAAAAAGTGTCAAATCCTGTTCATTTTTCGCGAAAACAGGCGTACAATATCTTTGTGTGTTTCTCTGACGGGAACGGACAAATCTTTCTTTCATAACGAGGTAGCGAGATGGCAAATCGAACATTTTTCGGTGGGATCCATCCCTACGAGGGCAAGGAGCTCTCCAAGGACAAGCCCATCAAGACCATTTTGCCGGGAAGCGAACTGGTCTATCCCCTGTCACAGCATATCGGTGCACCGGCTAAGCCCATCGTTCAGGCCGGAGACAAAGTCCTCACGGGCACCAAGATCGCCGAAGCGGGCGGCTTTGTTTCGGCACCGATCTATTCCACGGTCTCCGGTACGGTGAAGGGGATCGAGAAGCGCCGTGTCGTCACCGGCGGTATGGTGGATTCGATCATCATCGAGAACGACGGTCTCTACGCCGAGGTTGAGTGGCCGGAGATGAAGCCCGTCGAGGAGATGACGACACAGGAGAAGATCGATCTCATCCGCGAAGCCGGCGTGGTCGGCATGGGCGGTGCCGGTTTCCCCACGGCGGTCAAGCTCTCCCCCAAGGAACCGGACAAGATCGACTATGTGATCGCCAACTGTTCGGAGTGCGAGCCCTATCTGACCTCCGATTACCGCCGCATGTTGGAGGAGCCGGATCTGCTGATCGACGGTCTGCGCATCGCGGTGGGGCTCTTCCCCAACGCACACGGGATCCTGGCCGTTGAGGACAACAAGATGGATGCGGCGAAGCTCCTGATGGACAAGGTCAAGGACGATCCGCTCCTTTCCGTCAAGGTGGTGCAGACCAAATATCCGGAGGGCGCGGAACGCATGCTTATCCACGCCTGCACCGGTAGAGACATCAATTCCTCCATGCTGCCGGCGGACGCGGGCTGCGTTGTCGACAATGTGGACACGCTCTGTGCCGTCGGGCGTGCGGTCCGTGAGGGAAGACCGCTCATGGAGCGCATCGTCACGATCACGGGCGATGCCATCACCGACCCTTGCAATTACAAGGTTCGCATCGGCATGAACTACCGCGATCTGATCGAAGACGCGGGCGGCTTTGTGACGGAACCCGCCAAGATCATCTCCGGCGGTCCGATGATGGGATTCGCGATCTTTGATCTCGATGTACCCACGACCAAGACAGCTTCTGCGATCACATGCCTGACCAAGGACGCGGTGGCGGAACTTGCCCCCAGCGCCTGCATCAACTGCGCAAAATGTGTCGATGTCTGCCCGGAGCGTCTGATCCCCAAGAATCTCGCGGATGCCGTCGAGAACGGACAGGAGGAGCGCTTCCTCAGAGAATACGGCATGGAATGCTGCGAATGCGGCTGCTGCAGTTACATCTGCCCGGCACGGAGACAGCTCACGCAGCTCATCAAAGGCATGCGCAAGATCCAGCTCGCAAAGAGGAGGAAATAAAGACCTATGAGTGAATCAAATCCCAACACCACCTTGCGGAGGGTTTCCTCCAATCCGCACGTCAGGAGCGCGGTGACAACCTCGAACATCATGTTCTGGGTTGCGGTTTCGCTTCTGCCGTCAGCGGGCTATGGTATCTATCATTTCGGCGTGAACGCGCTGATCATCCTGTTACTGTCGGTGGGCTCGGCGGTCGCGGCGGAGTTCATCTACGAAAAACTGATGAAGAAGCCCGTGACCATCGGCGATCTCTCGGCGGTCGTGACGGGCCTGCTTCTGGGCATGAACCTGCCGTCGACGGTCGTGTGGTATGTTCCGGTGCTCGGCAGCGTCTTTGCGATCATCGTGGTCAAGATGCTTTTCGGCGGTCTCGGGCAGAACTTCATGAACCCGGCGCTTGCGGGGCGCTGCTTCCTGCTGATCTCGTTCCCCGCGGCGATGACGAACTTCAATTATCTTGCGGATGCCGTGTCCACGGCGACCCCGCTGGCCGCCCTAAAAAACGGCGAGGCGGTCAATGTGCTCGATATGGTCACCGGCAACGTGGCCGGCACGATCGGTGAGACATCCATGATCGCCATCGTGATCGGCGCCTGCATCCTGATCCTGCTCGGTATCATCGATCTCAGGATCCCGGGCACTTATATTGCGTCATTCGCGATCTTCGTCGTGATCGTGCAGCTTGTCCGCGGGAACGGGTTCAACTCCGCCTATCTTTCGGCACAGCTTGCGGGCGGCGGACTGATGCTCGGCGCTTTCTTTATGGCGACAGACTATGTCACGAGCCCCATCACCAACAGAGGGAAATATATCTACGGGATCTTTCTCGGGGTCATGACGGGGATCTTCCGCATGTTCGCGACAAGCGCCGAGGGTGTCAGCTACGCGATCATCCTGGGCAATCTGCTGGTCCCGCTCATTGAGAAGTGGACACTGCCGCGCGCCTTCGGCATTCCGAAGCCGGTGAAACAGAAGAAGGCAGGAAAGGAGGCGGAAAAGGCATGAAAGAGACGATCAAGAACGCACTCATCCTGTTTGTGATCACGTTGGTCGCCGGAGCGCTTCTGGGCATTGTCTACGAGGTGACCAAGGAACCGATCCGCGTGCAGAAGGCGCTTGCCGAGCAGAAGGCCAATCAGGACGCTTACCCGGAAGCTACGGAATTCAAGGATTTTTCGGGTTTTGACGCCGCAGAGACGGCCGCATTGCTTGCCGGTGATCCCAATTTCTCCAGAGTTTCCATCGACGGCGTCAAGGTGGCCGAGAAGAACGGAACACCGGACGGCTATGCCATTCAGATCACTTCCATGGGCTACGGGGACAACATCACGTGGACGCTGGGTCTGACCAATGACGGCTTAGTGAACGGGATCTCCATTATCTCCATCAATGAGACCCCGGGACTCGGCATGAACGCGAACAAAGTCCTGGTCCCGCAGTTTGACGATGTCGACATCCCCGATGATCTGACCTTTGATGTCACGAAGACCGCGGATAACGTTCCGGAGACCGTGGACGCGATCTCCGGCGCGACGATCACGACAACAGCCATCACCAACGGTGTCAATGCCGGTCTGCTCTACTATGACACTTATCTGAAGGGAGGCGCGCAATGAGCGGCGAAGGAAGAACGGGAGCGCTGGGGCTTCGGGCCGACACCCCGGGAGAACGCTTTTTTAACGGTCTGATCGCAGAGAATCCGACCTTTGTCCTGATGCTGGGCATGTGTCCGACACTGGCGGTCACCACGTCGGCGACGAACGGTCTGACGATGGGCCTCGCGACGACCGCTGTGCTGGCTCTTTCCAACCTGATGATCTCCCTATTGCGCAAGGTCATTCCGGACACGGTGCGTATTCCTTCGTTCATCGTGGTCATCGCGTCTTTTGTGACATTGGTGCAGCTGATCATCCAGGCCTATCTGCCGGCGCTGAACGATGCGCTGGGTGTGTATATTCCCCTGATCGTCGTGAACTGCATCATCTTCGGTCGTGCGGAGGCATATGCTTCCAAGCATGGTGCGGTACCGGCTTTCTTTGACGGACTTGGCATGGGACTGGGCTTTACCTGTGCGATCACGATCATGGGCTTTTTCCGCGAATTTCTGGGCGCCGGTACGGCGTTTGGCGTGCAGCTTCTGGGCGACGGTACGGTGATCCCCGGACCGGTCGGTTCGTTTTTCGGGATGTATCAGCCGATCTCCATCTTCATCATGCAGTCGGGCGCGTTTTTCGTGCTGGCTTTCATGATCGCGGGCATGAACCGGATCAAAAAGGGACGGGCGAAAAAAGGCAGGGATGTGTCCGGATTCCGTGACACGACGGACACGGACACACTGGTGACGGAGGCGGCAGCGGACAAGGCCGCGGGAGGTGAAGCATGAGCGCAACGATCGCAACCCTGTTTTCCATTCTCATCGTTTCCTCGCTGGTCAATAATGTTGTCCTCAGCCAGTTCCTCGGACTCTGCCCGTTCCTCGGCGTTTCCAAGAAGATCAGTTCGGCGGCCGGCATGGGAGGTGCCTGCATCTTCGTTATCACGGTCGCATCGGCGGTCTGCGGGCTGATCTACAAATTCATCCTGCTCCCGCTGGATCTGATCTACCTGCAGACGATCGTGTTCATTCTGGTGATCGCGATGCTCGTGCAGTTTGTCGAGATGTTCCTCAAGAAATATGTGCACTCGCTCTATCAGGTGCTTGGCGTATATCTGCCGCTCATCACCACGAACTGCGCGGTGCTCGGTGTCGCGCTCCTCAACGTGCAGAGAGAGTACAATCTCCTGGAGAGCATCATCTGCGGGTTCGCGACGGCCGTCGGTTTCACGGTCGCCATCGTGATCCTTGCGGGGCTCAGAGAAAAGATGGAGTTTAACGATGTGCCGGAGTCCTTTAAGGGAATGCCGATGGTGCTCCTGACGGCAGGACTCATGGCGATCGCGTTTGTCGGTTTTTCGGGACTGAAATAGAGCAGGTATCGGACCTGACGGGAGGCATATATGGCAGCAGGCGTATTGTTATCGGTGGCGATCGTAGCGGGCGTGGGGATCCTGATCGGATTGTTCCTCGGCGTCGCCTCCAATAAACTTCATGTGGATGTGGATGAAAAGGAAGTGGCGGTTTTGGAGGCACTTCCCGGCAACAACTGCGGCGGATGCGGTTTCCCCGGGTGTTCCGGTCTTGCGGCGGCAATCGCAAAGGGTGAGGCACCGGTCGGACAGTGTCCCGTAGGCGGTGAGGCTGTCGCCAATGTGATCGCGGGGATCATGGGTGTGGAGGCGTCATCCGGCGAAAAACAGGTCGCTTTTGTGCATTGTCAGGGCACCGCGGAACATGCCGGTGTCAAGTATGAATATTTCGGCGCCATGGATTGCCGCGTCATCGATCAGACACCGGGCGGTGGTCCGAAGATCTGCGAATTCGGCTGTCTCGGCGGCGGCACCTGTGTGAGCGTCTGTCAGTTTGACGCGATCCATGTGGTCGACGGCGTCGCGGTCGTCGATAAGGACGCCTGCAAGGCCTGCGGTAAATGCATCGAGATCTGCCCGCGCCATCTGATCGATCTGGTGCCGTATTCCGCGACACAGGCGGTTGCCTGCATGTCCAAAGCCAAAGGACCGATCGTGATGAAAGCCTGTCAGACCGGCTGTATCGGCTGCGGGATCTGTGCGAAGAACTGTCCGGCCGGTGCGATCACCGTGGAGGACAATCTGGCACGCATCGATCAGGAGAAATGCACGCACTGCGGCCTCTGCGCCGAGAAATGTCCGAAGAAGGCCATCCTGAAAATCGTCTGAACAATTTTTTGATCGAGTTGATCACGGATCAGCATCCCGTTGCGTAGGATTCACGCGGCGGGATGTTTATTTCTCGAAATGCAGTTTTTCCTCCCGGTATGTATCAATGTGACGCATATCGTTGAAGAGTTCGAGCCGGGGCAGGATCCTGCCGTCTGTCGGTTCCTCGAAGGAGATGACCGATACGGAGCAGACGCCGTACGGCATGGAGGAGAGGACGAACGGGAACGGAAGATTCAGGATATGCGAGAACAGGACTGCGCCGGAGCCTCCGTGCGCAAACAGCGCGATCGTGTCCGTGCGTTCTTCGGTACAGTCATAGATGCTGCCGTTCCTGACCAGTCCGTGATCCGCCAGAAAAGCGTCCAGATGGTCTGAAATGCTCCTGTAATACTGCATACAGCGGTTATTTCTGAAGTAGGGATGTTCATCCCACGCGCTTTCGGCACCATCGGGATCTTCTGTCCGCAGCCTGTAAGCAAGCGTCCACGGATGTCCTTCGTGCGGCAGACGGGCGCCGCCGTCATCCGCCGTTTCGATATCTCCCCAGTCGATCTCATGCATGAAATCCAGGGTGCGGATCGCAAGACCGTGTGATTTTGCCGTATAGGAGGCGGTCTCCATGGCCCTTCCCATGGGGGAGGACCATATGGCCGAGAACTCCTCGTTCTTCAGTCGTTCCGCAGTTTTCTGTGCCTGCAGGATGCCGTTTTCCGTCAGACAGTCTCTCTGATAATCCGGTTCTCCGTGTCGTACAAAGATCAGCCGCATCGCTCCTCCTTTCGTGATCCCCCGTATGCAGCAATTATAAACTGAAAACTGTCGGAATGGCAAACGTCTCCGGAGGATCGACGGAGGTGACGGTCCGCCGGTCACGTTGCATGCCCCGCGAAGCGGATGTATAATGAGAGGATCGAAATGCATGATTCTCACGAGGCACAGATCATGACCAATGAGAGAGAATTTAAAAAAGCGTTAGAGGGCAAGGATCTGCCGCTCCTGCCGTTAGATAACCGGTGGCACAAGCTGTTCACACAGCGCTCCAAAACACCGGAGATCGAGGCTCTGGCGGATGAGATCACCGCGCTCATGAGCCGGCAGGCCAGGCTCAGAGAGGATGAGAAGAAGATCAAGGTCCTGAAGAAGAAGCTCATGGGGGAGATCATGGAGCTGCGGGACCGCGCGATGAGAGAGGGGGAAAACTCCCGGGCAGCCAGGGATCTGGATGATCACACGCGTCTGATCAACGAATGCAATGAGCGTCTCGAGAACTGTCAGGATGAGCAGATCGGCATTCCGCGGGAGATCTATCAGAAGAATCTGCGGCTCATGATGCTTTCGATGGACATCTGTTATGAGAAACTGCACAACAACAGCGAAAAGATCGCGGAGATCGATGAATGGCTCGCTGATATCCGTAAGGAATTAAAGAAACAGGTCATCATAAAGCAGGAAAAAGAGGTGGAGAACTTCAACCTGTATTCCTACATGCACGGGATCTTCGGTGCCGAGGTCATGGAGATCTTTGATATCAACTATGATCCGGAAAAACAGCATCCGATCCGCACCATGGACATCAATTCCCGCGCGGGTCTGCTCAATGAAGGGGCAGTAAAGAAATGACCGCATACATTGTCAGTGCCGAAGAAATGAAGAACGCCGATCGAAACACATCGGCGCGTTTCGGGATCTCTCCCGATGTGTTGATGGAGCGCGCGGCGCTGGAGGTTGTGCGTGTGATCCGTGAGGATTGCGCCCGCAGGAAAAAGGAAGGCGCAGAGACGCCGCGCGTCCTTGTTTTTGCAGGCGGCGGCGGAAACGGCGGCGACGGCATCGCGGTCTCACGCATTCTGCACGAACAGGGGACCGCGGTTCTTCTTGTGACAGTCGGTGAGATCGCAAAATTCGGCGATGCGGCAAAGCACCAGCTGGAAACCGCCATGCGTTACGGCGTGCCGATGATCCGGCTGAGTGAACCCGAGGAAGCAGAGGCTGTGCGGATGGTCACCGAACGGCGCTTTGATTATCTGGTGGACGCGCTGTTCGGGATCGGTCTCTCCCGTCCGCTCACCGGTGTCTTTTCGGCAGCGGTCGCCCTGATCCGGCAGCTTAAGGAAACGGAAGGGGACGCGCTCCGCATATGCAGCATCGATATGCCATCCGGAATCCACACGGACACCGGTGAAGTCTGCGGGATCGCGGTGCAGGCGGATGTCACAGTCACGATGAATCATCGGAAGCGCGGACTGGTGCTGTATCCCGGCACTGTTTATGCGGGAGAGATCGTGGTCGCCGATGCGGGCATCACAAAAGAGAGCTTCGCGGATGAAGCACCCGCACTGTTGTCCCTTACCGGCAGCGCTGCTGAGCTTTTGCCGGGCCGGGATCCCTCAGCGAACAAAGGCGGCTTCGGCAAGTTGCTGATCATAGCGGGCTGCGGACAGATCGGCGGTGCGGCGATCCTTGCCGCAAGGGCGGCTTTTGCGGCAGGCGTCGGCATGGTTCGGGTCTTTACGGAGAAGAACAACCGGACGGCACTCCTGCAGACCGTGCCGGAGGCTCTGATCGATGTCTGGGACGAGGAAGCCCCCGTGGACCGGATGGAGGAAACACTACGGAATGCGCTTTCCTGGGCAAACGCCTGCGTGATCGGTCCCGGCATCGGTACGGGCGAAGCGGCGGCGCAGATGATGCGGATCGTGCTCAGGGACAACAGGCTGCCGCTTGTCATCGACGCGGACGGTTGCAATCTGATCGCCGGGAACAGGGCGATCAGGGATGCCGTCGGTTGTTATCGCCCGGAGGAGGCATGGCCGGTGCTCACGCCGCACGTCGGAGAATTCGCGCGACTCACCGGCAAGGATGCGGCAGTTGTCAAACAGGAGTTTCTCACACTTCCGAAAACACTGGCGGATGAGCTTGCCTGCACGGTGCTCTGTAAGGACGCGCGGTCGATCGCTGCGGGGGCGGACTGCGCGCAGCAGATCCTGAACCTGGCCGGCAACTGCGGGATGGCAACGGCCGGGAGCGGTGATGTGCTCGCGGGGATCGTCGGAGCGCTCGCGGCGCAGGGACTGCCGCCGATGGAAGCTGCGGCGAGAGGCAGCAGACTTCACGGACTGGCCGGGGATGCCGCAGCCGCAGGCTGCGGGCAGGCGTCGATGACGGCCGGCGATATCATACACTTTCTGACGGAGATCACACGATGAGAACGAAATATCTGGGACGCACGGCGAGAGCGGCCGTTTACATCCATATGGACAGGCTGCTGCACAATCTGCGCGCGATGAAGGAGATCCTGCCGGGGAAGACCAGGATCCTGGCGGTGCTCAAGGCGAACGGCTATGGGCACGGCGCCTCGGCGATCGCTCATGTGCTGGAAAATGAAGACGCGGTGTGGGGCTACGCGCTGGCCACTGCCGAGGAGGCGATCGCGCTCCGTGACGCCGGGATACGAAAACCACTCATGATCCTCGGCTACACCTGGGAATATGCCTATGAATCACTGATCGAACGGGAGATCCGCATGGCAGTTTTTCGTGAGGACACACTGGATCAGCTGACGGCCGCCGGGGCTCGTGTCGGCAGGAACGCGCTGGTGCATATCGCAGTGGATACGGGCATGAGCCGCATCGGTATCCGACCCGACGCGTCCGGAACGGCTTTTGTAAAAAAAGCCTGGGCGGCCAAGGGGATCGAGGTGGAGGGACTCTTCACGCATTTCGCGCGCGCCGATGAAAAGGATCTGACAAGTGCAAAAGAGCAGGTCTCGCGGTTTGAACAGTTCGCGGAGACCCTGCGCAATGACGGCATGGACATCCCGCTCGTGCACTGTGACAACAGCGCCGGCATGCTGGTCCTGTCTCATCACACCAAGGACCTGGTCCGGGCGGGCATCACGATGTACGGACTCAAGCCCTCGGATGAGATCGATCTGCACAGGATCGATCTGCAACCGGTCATGGAATTCAAGAGTCATGTGGTCTGTGTGAAGACGATCCCGGCAGGGACGCCCGTGAGTTACGGCGGAACGTGGGTCGCGGACAGGCCGACGAAGATCGCGACGATCCCGGTGGGCTATGCGGACGGCTATCCGCGCAGTCTTTCCGGCAAAGGGGAAGTGCTGATCCGGGGAAAACGCGCACGGATCGTCGGTCGCGTGTGCATGGATCAGATGATGGTCGATGTCACGGAGATCCCGGATGCTTCCGCGGATGACGAGGTGACGCTGATCGGTCGGGACGGCAGCGACGGGATCACGGCGGAGGAGCTCGGCGAAAAGAGCGGCCGTTTCAACTATGAACTGGTCTGTGACATCAGCGAGCGCGTGCCGCGTGTCGTTTTGAACAGCTGACGGGAACGGACCGATGATCAGTCTGGTGGTAACGGCGATCGTGACGGTGTGCGCCGCTTTGTTCAGAGGTGCGCTTTCGATCGTCGTTTTTCTTCTGAAACTCATCAGCCGGGTGGTGCGCCTTTTGTTCAGTGTGCTTCCGGTGACCGGCATCGCGCTTCTTCTGACCTGCGTGCAT
This sequence comes from Lachnospiraceae bacterium, assembly GCA_024690605.1. Lineage (GTDB taxonomy): Bacteria > Bacillota > Clostridia > Lachnospirales > Lachnospiraceae > Butyrivibrio. The sequence goes on from JAILOV010000056.1 coordinate 22,489, forward strand.
CTGGTCGTTTTTTCCTTTACCGGAACGGACATGCTTCCGGAGACGCTTCCGTTCCACCCGGACGGCCGTCCCTTTCTGGTGTCCTTTGGCTCCATGATCCTGCTTCTCGGGGATCTCAGGAAGCAGTTTCCCGGGATCCTGAGCATTCTGCTCCTGATCGCCGCGGTGATCCTTTGCGTGCCGGTGATCCTCTCGCTGCTCATCGCCCATGCCTTTATTGCGATCCTGCCGGTGCTGCCGGTTCTTCTGGGAGCGGAGATCGCAGTCCTGATCGTCTTCGGGATCTTCACCCGCAAAACGCCCTTCACACAGATCAGAGACCGGTATTATTTCCTGTTTCCGAAGCGGGCGGACCGGCACTATGAAAGAACCTATCATGCCTGGCTTAAGCGGCACGCCGGGGAATTCGAGGATGACACCTTTGGAGGAAGAGCGTGGGACGGCCCGCAGCGACAGTACGCGGACGAAGAGGCTGATGACGGAGAATGGGAGGAGAGTCCCCGCGACAGAGGAAGAAACCGCCATCTGAGCCGGACGGACAGGAAACAGCGGCAGATCGAAGATTACTACGAGGAATATGATGACGATCGCGATGATCGATATGCGGATGACGATGAGGATGGGGATTACGATGAGGATGACGGTTTCGTCGATGATCCGCGGGAGGCGTATGACGACGAACGCAGGGAACGGGACGGATCCCGTCATCGCGGGGAAAGGCGGGCGAATTTCTTCGATTTCGGAGACGATGAGGGGGAGGAAAGGCGGGAGGAACGCCGTCGGAAAAAACGGGGAGAACGCCGCACGGAGCCGGGATCCGTTTCCTCGTTTGATTTCTTCGCGGGCTGCAGGGATCTTGCCGGTGTAGAAAAGAAGTACCGCTCCCTGGTCAAGATCTATCATCCCGACAATCAGGACGGCGACACCTCGGCCATCCAGGAGATCAACGCACAGTACGCCGAGGCAAAGAGGAGATTCCGGTAAAAGAGCCGCAACTTGACGCATCAGAACGCTTTTGCTATCATATATTGTGATTTTTTGTGTGTTTTTCGGAAAGGACAGTTATGGACGACGGCAGTACGAAGCCGGCCGCTGAACAGAAAAAAGCAGAGGACGCGGACCGATCACAGGGGGACAAACCGCGATCCGGCAAGCGCTCCGTGATCGGAGCGCTCATGGAAAAACTGAGAGGTGCGCCCGATGTCACGGAGGAGGACATCCGGTCGATCGTGAGTGAGGGGCAGGAGCAGGGCGTGCTCGAAGCCTCGGAAGCGGACATGATCTCCAATATCTTCGAGTTCTCCGACAAGGAGGCGCAGGATATCATGACACACCGCGTTTCGATCGTCGCCGTTGACGGCAGCATGACACTGAAGGAAGCGGTGGATTTCATGCTGGAGGGCAATAACAGCCGCTTTCCGGTCTATCTGGAGAACATCGACCACATCATCGGCATCCTGAACATCCGGGATGCGATGAAAATGCTTTATCGGGGTGATCCGGGCGATCAGCCGCTGCGCAAGATCAAGGGTCTGCTCCGGCAGCCGCGTTTCGTTCCCGAGACGAGAAACATCAACAAGCTCTTCCGCAGCATGCAGCAGACGAAGACGCAGATGGTGATCGTCATCGATGAGTATGGGCAGACGGCAGGGCTTGTCTCCATGGAGGACATCCTCGAGGAGATCGTCGGCAACATCCTCGATGAGTATGACGAGGACGAAGTCTACATCGAGCCGACCGGTAACAGCGGTGAGTTCCTGATCGAGGGCAAGACACCGCTCTCGGATCTGGAAAAGGGCTTCGGTATCAGCTTTGACGAGGATAATTTCGAGACACTCAACGGCTTCCTGATCTCCCGGCTCGACCGGATCCCCGAGGAGGGTGAGGATACGGGCTTTAAGATCGAAGTCGGCGGCTATGAGTTCAAGATCAACAGGGTGACAAGACACCGCATCGAAAATGTGCTCGTGCGCAGGCTCCCGGAGGAGACGCCGGAGGCCGCAGGAAACAGGGATGGGACCGCGGACACGGAAGGTGCCGCGGAAGAATAGAAAAGAGAGGATGAGAGGAACGGATTATGTCAGGACACAGTAAATTTGCCAACATCAAGCACAAAAAGGAAAAGAACGACGCCGCGAAGGGCAAGATCTTCACGATCATCGGCCGTGAGATCGCCGTTGCCGTCAAGGAGGGCGGTCCCGATCCGAGCAACAATTTCAAACTGGCGACGGTCATTGCCAAAGCCAAGGCCAACAACATGCCCAACGACACGATCGAGCGGGGCATCAAAAAGGCAGCCGGTGAGGGCGGAAGCGTCAACTATGTGAACAACACCTATGAAGGCTACGGCCCGGGCGGAACAGCGATCATCGTCGAGACGCTGACGGATAACGCGAACCGCACGGCAGCCAATGTGCGTGCGGCGTTCTCCAAGGGGGGCGGCAATGTCGGCACGCAGGGCTGCGTCTCTTTCATGTTTGACAGAAAGGGCCAGATCATCATCGACAAGGAGGTCTGCGACATGAGCGCGGACGATCTGATGATGCTGGTGCTGGATGCGGGCGCGGAGGATCTCAGGGAAGAAGAGGACAGCTTTGAGATCCTGACGGCTCCGGATGATTTTCAGGCGGTGATGGAGGCCGTGAGCGGCGCGAAGATCGAGACCGTCTCGGCGGAAGTGACGATGATCCCGCAGAACTATGTTTCCGTCACGGACGAAACTGCCGTAAAGGGGCTGCAGCGGATCCTGGACATGCTTGATGACGATGATGACGTGCAGGCCGTCTGGCACAACTGGGACGAGCCTGACACGCTTTGATCCCGGGCGGGTGCGCTGCATGACACTCAGGAAGACCGCAGGCAGCTGTTTTATCTGGGGCGTTTTTGCCGCTTTCCTCGCGGCGCTGGTCGCCATGTTCTGGTTTTTTTCCGGGATCCTGCCCGATGAGCAGCGTCTGCTCCTTTCCGTTGTTCTGACGCTCCTGACGATCTTCGCGGTCTGTCTGATCGCGTTCGCCGTTGGCAGACTGGTCGATTTTCTGCAGGCACGTGTGCATCCCGATGCGCAGGCAGCCGGGATCATCGGTGACGTATCGGCGGGAGTCCTGCTCCTTGCGGTATTTCTTGCAAGGATCCTTTATCTGTCGAAGCATGTGTCGGATATCGCCGATCCCGAGGGATTGTTCACGGCGTCCATGATCGGCGCGGACGGCGCGGAGATACCGAAAGGAATGCTTTCTTCCGTCACCGTCGGTCTGCTGCGTCCGTTTCTGAAGCTCGCGGGCAACCGCATCATCGTGGCGGCCGTCGTGATGGCGGTTCTGCAGACCGTGATGATCATCTGTTTCTATTTTTCCGTCCGTCTGCTGACCGGGCGGATGGCCGCTTTTATCGCGGCGGGGATCACCGGCTTTCTTCCCGTCCCTTATGCTTCTCTTCTTGCGGTCAGTTCGCAGACGGTCATGCTCTGCGTGTTCGCGCTGACCTTCCTGCTGATCGCGCTGTATCTGCATTTTGATGCCTCGGGTACCGGCGGCAGACCTTTCCTTATCGTGTGCAGCGTTATTGTCGGTGCGATGCTCGGCTTTACGCTCTATCTGGATCCTGCCGCACTGATCCTGTGGATCCCGCTTCTTTTTGCGTTTGCGATCCCGGATGCGGACCGCGGAGCGGAGGCGGTACGGATCGCGATCATCCTGTCACTGTCCGTCGCCGTGGCGGTGATCCTGCTGGCCTGCGAGGACACCTCGATGGCTGACGCACTGTCTGCGTACACGGGGACGTTTTTTGGACAGACGGACACGATCCGGATCTTTCATCTGCCGCTGGACGCCTATCCGGTTTATCTGGTGACCGCGACGGCCATGGCGGTCGTGCTGGTGACCTTCTGGCGCGAGCACTTTTCGGACCGCCTTTCTTTCTGGCTGCTGTTTTGTCTGGGGATCCTGCTTCTCCTGCCTCTTTTCGGTGCCACCCGCCTGAATGCGCAGGAGCTTATCTGCTTCGGCTATGCCGCCGTGACGGGGGCCGGGATCACCTGTTTTGTCACTGTTCATGACAGTCAGATCCTTCCTGTGGCGACGGTTCTGCAGACTGCTGACGACGGGTCTGCCGCCGGTGCTGTGCCGGAGGGCATGGTGTTGCCTGTGGGAGACGGATCTGATGACGGAGAATCCCGTATGCGTATGCCGGAAATCGGGGAAATCCAGACGCCGATCGGACTGGATCGCGGACAGGAGGGAGGAGATACCATGGGTGCAACGATGGATGAGACACCGCAGACTGAGGCCGGACCGGTGCTCACAAAGGAAGCGCAGAAAGCGCTCGCCCGCGCACAGAAGGCCAAGGCCAAAGCGGATGCCAAAGCGATGAAGGCGGAGGCAAAAGCCGCGAAAAAAGCGGAAAAAGAGCGTCTCAGGATGCTCGCCGACGCAGAGGAGGAAGCGGAGGAGCTGGCAGCCAGAGGGTTGGCTCCGGTACAGCCCGCGCAGGTAACGGCACCCGTATCGGCCGCGCAGTCCGACGATAAACCGGCGGAACAGGCTCCGGCGGCGCAGGCACAGGCTGCGGCTGCCGTTCAGGCGGCGACAGCGGCACAGACGGCAGCTGAAAAGGCAAAGAAGGAGACGAAAGCGGCAGAGAGCAGCCGGCCGCCGAAAGCGATCTCTCTCTCGGCGATCTCCCCGTTCGCGGGCCGGGCACCGCAGACCTCGCAGCCGAACCTGGTGCGCAATACGGCGTTCAATCCGGACGGCTCGGATGATTTTGACTATGATATCAACGGAGAAGACGATTTTGATGTGTGAGTAAAGGAACGGGTGGGAGATGAAGATACCGGACAGTTATGAGGTGATCGAAAAGAGACATATCGACGATCTGGACTCGGAGAGCGTGCTTTTAAAGCACAGAAAGACGGGAGCAAGGGTCGCCGTGCTCTCGAACAGTGACGAGAACAAGGTTTTCTACATCGGTTTCCGCACGCCGCCGTCCGATTCCACCGGGGTGGCGCACATTGTCGAGCATACGGTCCTCTGCGGTTCGACAGAGTTTCCCGTCAAGGATCCGTTTATCGAACTGGCAAAGGGATCACTGAACACGTTTCTGAACGCGATGACCTATCCGGACAAAACGGTCTATCCGGTGGCGAGCTGCAACGATACGGATTTCAAAAACCTGATGCACGTCTATCTGGACGCGGTCTTCTATCCGAACATCTATGCGGAACGGAAGATCTTTGAGCAGGAAGGCTGGCATTATGAAATGGAAAGCGCCGATGATGAACTCAGGATCAACGGCGTTGTCTACAACGAGATGAAGGGCGCCTATTCCTCGCCGGACGATGTGCTTGACAGACAGGTGCTCAATTCCCTTTATCCCGATACCACCTATGCGATCGAATCGGGGGGCGATCCGGACAACATCCCGGAGCTCACCTATGAAGCCTATCTGGATTTTCACCGTCGCTACTATCACCCGGCCAACAGTTATATCTATCTCTACGGAAACATGGATGTGGAGGAGAGGCTGTCCTTCCTGGACGCGGCTTATCTTTCGAGATTTGACGCGCTGTCGGTCGATTCCGCGGTCGGACTGCAGAAGCCGTTTGACAAACCCCGGGAATTCGAGTTTTTCTACTCCATCCTGCCGGAGGACGATGAGAAGAACAGGACCTTTCTGACCTGGAACGCGTCCGTCGGAACCAGTCTCGATGCGAAACTCACGATCGCGTTTGACGCACTGGACTATGCGCTGTGTTCTTCTTCCGGGGCGGTGATCAAAAAAGCACTGATCGATGCGGGGATCGGACAGGAGATCTCGAGCACCTGGGACAGTGGGATCAGACAACCGTTTTATTCCATTGTCGCCAAGAATGCCGACCCGGAGCAGAAGGACGAATTCTGCCGGATCATCGAGCGGGTGATCGCGGAACAGATCGAGCGGGGATTTGACAAGCGGGCGCTGCTTGCTGCGATCAACAATGAGGAATTCAAGTACCGTGAGGCGGATTTCGGCCGCTTCCCCAAGGGACTGCTCTATGGCCTGCAGATGCTGGACAGCTGGCTCTATGATGAGACGAAGCCCTGGATCCACATCGAGTCGGGCGCGATCTACAAGGAACTGAAAAAGGAGGTCGAAGGCCGCTACTTCGAGGAACTGGCGGAGAAATACCTGCTGAAGAACCCGCACCGTACGGTGCTTGCGCTCAGACCGAAAAAGGGTCTCACGGAAGAAAAGGACGAGGCGCTCAGAAAGAAGCTTGCCGCGTACAGAGAGACGCTCACCGAAGAGCAGAGACAGGAGATCGCCGAGGAAACAAAGGCGCTGCGCGTTTATCAGGAGACGCCGGACGCACCGGAGGATCTGGCAAAGATCCCGCTTCTGCGCAGGGAAGACATGCGCAGAGAGACGGAGCAGATCTTCAACAGGGAGACGGATGTGGACGGGATCACCGTTCTGCATCACGATGTCTTCACCAACGGGATCGTTTATCTGGATTTTGTGTTCGACATGAAGGGCCTTCCGAAGAATCTGATCCCTTACGCAGGCGTCATGCGCACGCTTCTCACCATGATGGATACGGAACATTTCACCTACGGCGATCTCGCCAACGAGATCAACATCAAAACGGGCGGCATCGGCGTCGGCATCAATCTCTATCCGGTGACGGATTCCGACGAGTACCGTGTGATGTTCGAGGTGACGGTCAAGGTGCTCGAGGAGAATCTGCACGACGCGTTCGCACTGGTCTCGGAGATCATCGGGACTACACGGTTTGATTCCCCGGGAAGGATCAAGGAGGTTCTTGAGGAGACCCGCACCAGAGGACAGTCCGTTCTCCCGTCGGCGGGCAATCAGACGGCGGCACTGCGGGCGCTGACCGCTGTTTCCGAAATGGCCGGCGTATCGGATGCGCTGACCGGGATCGATGCCCTGAGGCTCATCGAAGCGCTCTGCAGGGAGGTGCGGGATCCTGCGCGCGCATCGGAACTGGCGCAGATCTTTTCCGTTATTTCCGCTCTGCTGTTCCGAAGAGAGAATCTCTTTGTCGATGTAACGACAAAGAACGAACCGGAGGGACTTGCGGAGGAGATCCGTGCCTTTGCGGGTTCACTCCATGCGGGGATCCCGGAGATCTCCATGGCCAAGATCTTTGAAGTGCCGGCTGTCGAGCGGGGAAAAGAGGCATTCACCACCCCCGGGCAGGTACAGTATGTCGCGATGGCCGGAAACTTCAGAAAGCACGGCTTCTCCTATACGGGGGCGCTGCGCGCGCTCCGGGTGATGATGGGCTACGACTATCTCTGGCAGAATATCCGCGTGAAGGGCGGCGCCTACGGCTGCACGAGCACCTACAGACGAAACGGGGATGCGTTTTTCGTGACCTATCGCGATCCGCATCTGGCAAAGAGTCTGGAGGTCTTCCGCGCGGCGGCCGACTATATCCGCGGTTTCGATGCGGATGAACGGACGCTCACGCAGTATATCATCGGGGCGGTCAGCGAACTGGACACCCCGAAAACGCCGAGCACCAGGGGGGCTTACGGCATGACCGTGTGGCTGACGCAGACGGCGCGGGAAGTACTGCAGCGTGACAGGGATGAACTGCTAAATGTCACCGGAGAGGACATCCGTGCGCTCGCCGGGATCATTGACGCGATCCTTGCCGACGGCAGGATCTGCGTGGTCGGAAGCGCGGAAAAGGTGAAGCAGCACGAATCGCTGTTTTCTCATGTGGAGCCGCTGGTACAGTCGTGATCTCCGGCTGGGGATACCGGTATTCGCGGACGCAGTGAGGGAGGAGAAGATGAAAAATACGGAACGAATGATGGGAAGAAGCGTGCGCCGGGCGGCGGCACTTGCGATCGCGGTGATGTTTGCCGCTGCGGGCTGCGGATCGTCGTCGGCTTCCAAATCGGCGGAATATGCGGCCGCGGAATCCGCGATGGAGGCACCGGCCGCCGGCTACAGCACGAACACGCTCTATGATTCGGCGGCGATGGAGGAAGCCTCCTGGGACGGCGATGCAGAGATGAAGACCGCGGAAAGCGGTTCCACGCAGGCGGAGACGCCGCAGGACACCTCGCGCAAACTGATCACGACCGTGCACATTTCCGCGGAGACTGAGGAGATGGATGCGCTTCTCGCCCACGTGGAGAACCGCGTGAACGCGCTCGGCGGCTATATCGAATCCAGCGATGTCTCCAACGGGAGTTATCAGACCTATGCCGACAGGACAAGAAGGCACCGGGACGCGAGCATGACGATCCGGATCCCGGCGGAGAATCTTGCCGATTTTGTGAACGATGTGCAGGAGCACACGAACATCACAAACCAGTCGAAGAATGTCGAGGATGTGACTCTCTCTTATGCCGATCTGGATTCCCACAAGCGGATGCTGCGCGCCGAGGAAGACCGTCTTCTGGGTTTCATGGAGCAGGCGGAGACGATCGAGGACATGATCGCGGTCGAGGAACGCCTCACCAATGTGCAGTATCAGCTGGACAGCATGGAATCCCAGCTGCGCACCTATGACAACCGGATCAATTACAGCACGATCTATCTGAACATCAGCGAGGTTGTTGAATTCACGGTGACCGAGGAACCGGAGACCCTGTGGGAGGAGATCGCCAGAGGGTTCGGCGAGAATCTGCATTCGGTCATCATGGGACTGCGCAGCTTCTTTGTGTGGTTTGTGACGCACATTCCGCAGCTGGTGATCTGGGCGATCGTGATCTTCATCATCGCACAGATCGTGCGCGTCATCCGCCGCAGGCAGTTAAAGAAACTGGCGGAACTGAGCGCCAGCGGGATGGGACGCCCGCTGACCCCCAGAGAGCAGGCAAAGCTCAAAAAGCAACAGGACAGACAGGCGAAAAAGGAGGCCAAAGCGCTGCACAAAGCGATCCGGGAAGGGAAAGTCCCGCCGCTGAATCCCATTGCAGTCGCGCCGCAGCCGCCGCAGAACGATCCGCAGGACAAGCCGCAGGCATGACGCAGACGGGGGATGATTTCCGTACCGGTGTGATCGCCCTGATCGGCAGACCCAATGTCGGCAAATCCACGCTGATGAACCGGTTGATCGGCATGAAGGTCGCGATCACATCGGTCAAACCGCAGACCACGCGCGGCAGGATCCGGACCGTGGTGACGGAGGAAAACGCGCAGATGATCTTCCTCGACTCTCCGGGCATCCATGAGGCAAAGAACCGCCTGGGGGAACGGATGATGCGGGTGGCCGCTGATGTAAAGAAGGATGCGGATGTCATCCTGTGGCTTCTGGATATCAAAAACAGGATCGGTGAAGAGGAGCGGCAGATCGGAGACGATCTGTCGCACGCACGTCAGCCTGTGATCGTCGTGCTGAACAAGGCGGACGGTCTCTCCGGGGAAGAGATGCGGGAAGCGGTCAGACGGGTGACGGACTGTTATTCCTTTGACGGATGTCTCGCCGTTTCCGCTCTGAAGGGAGATCAGATCAATGAACTGAAGCGTGCGATCATAGAGAAACTCCCCTTCGGCCCGCCGCTCTATGACGAGGATGAACTGACGGACATGCCGGAGCGCGAGATCGTCGCGGAGATCATCCGTGAGAAGGCGCTGCGGTTTCTCGATGACGAGGTGCCGCACGGGATCGCGGTCGTGACGGAGACCATGCGCTGGCGCACGAAAAAGCCGGAGAACGGGAAACAGGCCGCAGACGGAGAGGCGCAGGAAATCTGTGATATCGAAGCGGTCCTGATCTGTGAGAGGGAATCCCACAAGGGAATCATCATCGGGAAGAACGGACGGATGATCCGGGAGATCGGCCGGGCCGCCCGGGCGGATATCGAAAAACTGCTGGACTGTCATGTGAACCTGCAGATGTTTGTCAAGGTCAGAAAGGACTGGCGCGACGATGTGCGTCAACTGAAGAATTTCGGCCTATGGACGACGGAAAGATAACGCTCCGCGGCATTGTTCTCAGGGAGCGTGCCGTCGGGGAATATGACAAGCTGGTGACGATCCTGACACTGGAACGGGGCAAGGTGCGTGCCTTTGCCCGCGGTGCCAAAAGACCGAGAAACCGTCTGGCTGCGGCGCTTCAGCCGTTTCATTTCGGCAATTTCCGGCTGTATGAAGGAAGAGATTCCTATACGATCGAGGATGCGGAGATCCTGAATTATTTCGAGGGTGTGCGAACCGATCTGGAGAATTCCTTTGCGGGGATGCTGCTTCTGGAACTCGCGGACTATTACGGACAGGAAAACGCCGATGACCGCGCACTTCTGTCTCTTCTTTATCAGTCACTCCGGGCACTGGAAAACGGAAAACCGGACAGAAGACTCGTGCGTGCGGTCTATGAGATCCGCGCGCTCATGATCGACGGGCAGTATCCCGGTCTTCCCGATGGAGAGTGGCTGGAGTCGACGCGCTATGCCATGCGTTTTATCGGTGAGACACCGATCGAGAGACTCTACACGTTTTCCGTCAGCGAGGAGGTGCTGGGCGAGCTGTCCGCCATCGCGGGGATCTTCCGGCGCAGATTTGTCGACAAGGAACTGAACAGTCTCGCATTCCTGTGATGATTGCGGGAAAAACTCTTGCAAGCCATCGGCAGCTTTGATAAAATAAAGGCTTGTATTATGCGCTTGAGAACAGGCATTCGGGGAATCAACGTGGGAGCAGGAAACGGAACGAAGAGGATCATGACGGTCCTCGCAGCACTTTTGATCACGCTTTGCGGCTGCGGCAGCGGGGAGTGGACCGGCGACAGCGCGGAGGTGACAACGCTCGGGATCGATAAGGACGGGCATGTCCGCGAAGTGATCGTTGAGGATTTCAGTGAGAATTACTACAGCCTGGATGAACTGCGCGCCTCCATGGAGAGCGATGTTAAGGCGTTTCTTGCGGCAAACGGCGCGGCAAACGCGGAATCACCGGCCGTCGTGATCGACAGCATCGAACAGAAGGGGAGCACGGTCCGCACGGTCAGCACGTATCGTACGGCCGAAGACTATGGCGATTTTACGCTGGAGACGCTCTGGTACGGAAGTCTCCGGCAGGCCGGTTTGAGAGGCTATGAGCTGCCTTCTCTGCTGACGGACAGAGAGGGGGCAAGCTATACGGCGGGTGCCGACGACAAGGACAACCATGTCATCTTCACGGACGGGCATGATCATATCGTCGCCCCCTACAGGATCAAGGCGGTCACGAAGGGCGTGAAGCTCGTTTCGGATACGGAGGCGGATTTTTCCGGTACGGAGGGAAGAGCCGCCATATTGCTGGAAAAATAAAGGTCAGACGCAGAGGAGGACGGAACATGATGAAAGCAGAAGAAAAGAGCATGGAGAAGATCATAGCGCTCTGTAAGGGGCGCGGTTTTATTTATCCGGGCTCCGAGATCTACGGCGGTCTCGCGAACACCTGGGACTATGGCAATCTCGGTGTCGAGCTCAAGAACAATGTCAAGCGCGCCTGGTGGCAGAAATTCGTGCAGGAATCCCCCTATAATGTCGGTGTGGACTGCGCGATCCTGATGAATCCCAAAACATGGGAGGCCAGCGGTCATCTGGGCGGGTTTTCCGATCCCCTCATGGACTGCAGGGAGTGTCACGAGCGGTTCCGTGCGGATCAGGTGATCGAGGGATATGCCAGGGAAAAGGGTCTGACACTGGAAAAGAGCGTTGACGGATGGACACAGGAGGAGATGAAGAAATTCATCGACGACAACAACATCCCCTGCCCGTCCTGCGGCAAGCACAATTTTACCGACATCCGGCAGTTCAACCTGATGTTCAGGACCTTTCAGGGGGTTACCGAGGATGCGAAGAGCACGGTCTATCTGCGCCCCGAGACGGCGCAGGGGATCTTTGTGAATTTCAAGAACGTGCAGCGGACCTCGAGGAAAAAGCTGCCCTTCGGCATCGCACAGGTCGGCAAGTCCTTCCGCAATGAGATCACACCGGGCAACTTCACCTTCCGCACACGGGAGTTCGAACAGATGGAGCTGGAATTCTTCTGCAAGCCGGGCACGGATCTGGAATGGTTTCAGTACTGGCGTTCCTTCTGCAGGGATTTCCTGCTCACGCTGGGACTGAAGGAGGAGGATCTGCGGCTGCGGGATCATGATCCCGAGGAACTTGCCTTCTACTCCAAAGGAACGACGGACATCGAATTCCGGTTCCCGTTCGACTGGGGAGAGCTCTGGGGCATCGCCGACCGCACGGACTATGATCTCGGTCGCCATCAGGAGACGAGCGGCGAGGATCTGACCTATTTCGATGATGAGACAGGTGAGCGGTATCTGCCCTATGTCATCGAACCGTCGCTGGGCGCCGACCGCGTGGTGCTGGCGTTCCTCTGTGCCGCCTATGACGAGGAGAACATCGGTACCGATGACAAGCCGGACATGCGCACAGTCCTGCATTTCCATCCCGCGATCGCTCCGGTGAAGATCGCCGTGCTCCCGCTTTCGAAAAAGGTGAACGAGGGCGCGGAGGAGATCTACAAACGGCTCTCGAAGAGATGGAACTGCGATTTTGACGACAGAGGAAACATCGGTAAGCGCTATCGCAGACAGGACGAGATCGGTACGCCGTTCTGCGTGACCTATGATTTTGATTCCGAAGAGGATCATCAGGTGACGGTCCGCTTCCGCGATTCCATGGAACAGGAACGCGTGGCGATCGATTCTCTGGAAGCCTGGTTTGCCGACAGATTTGATTTCTGATCATTACATATAACGGGAGTTTTGCCATGAAACAGTTTACATCCGATGAACTTCGCAGGACATGGAAGCAGTTCTACATTGACCGCGGGCATGTCGACTGCGGTGCGGTCTCGCTTGTCAGTGACGGATCTACCGGCGTCATGTTCAATGTCGCGGGGATGCAGCCGTTAATGCCTTATCTTCTCGGAAAGAAGCATCCGCAGGGGACACGTCTGTGCAATGTGCAGGGGTGCGTCCGCACCAACGACATCGATTCCGTCGGGGACGCGAGCCATGTCACCTTTTTTGAGATGATGGGGAGCTGGAGCCTCGGTGACTATTTCAAAGAGGAGCGCTGCAAATGGAGCTTTGAACTGCTGACCGAAGTCTTCGGCTTTGACGCGGATCATCTGGCGGCGACGGTCTTCGCGGGCGATGAAAACGCGCCCCGCGATGAGGAGGGGGCGCAGTTCCGCATTGCCTCCGGCTTCAAAAAGGAAAATATCTGGTATCTGCCGGCGGAGGACAACTGGTGGGGACTGGAATACGGTCCCTGCGGTCCCGACAGCGAAATGTTCTACATCGCGGACCGACCGCCCTGCGGACCGGACTGCGGACCGGGATGCTCCTGCGGACGTTACACGGAGCTCGGCAACGATGTCTTCATGCAGTATGAAAAGCATCATGACGGTCATCTGACGCCGCTGGCGCAGAAAAACGTTGACACCGGCTGGGGGCTGGAGCGCATTCTCGCGTTTTTGAACGGCAGCAGGGATGTCTACCGGATCGATCTGTTCGCTCCGGCGATCGAAAGCATCGAAAAAGCGAGCGGGAAAACCTATGGGGAAGACGAAAAGGCGACCCGCTCCATGCGGATCCTCGCGGATCACACGCGCACGAGCGTGATGCTGATCGGCGATGCGGCACGACTCGTTCCGTCCAATACGGGCGCGGGATATATCCTCCGCCGTCTGATCCGCCGCGCGGTACGTCACGCCAGGGCACTGGGGCTCAAAAGGGAGAACATCCTGAAGCTGGCGGAGATCTATATCGATCAGGTCTATGCGGAGAGCTATCCGCTCCTTAAGAAGAACCGCGAATTTGTGCTCGCGGAGCTTTCGCGTGAGATCGACCGCTTCGAGGCGACGCTCGAGAACGGCATGAAGGAGTTTAAGAAGATCCTGGGAGAGGCGCGCGCGCAGAAAAGAGACGGGATCACGGGAAGAGAGGCATTCTTCCTCTATGACACCTATGGCTTTCCGATGGAACTCACGGCGGAACTCGCCGCAGAAGAGGGGCTTTCCACCGATGAGAAAGGCTTTGCGGAAGCCATGGAGGAGCAGAAGCAGAAGGCAAGAGACAATCAGAACTTTTCCGCAAAGCTCTCTGCCGGCGCGGATCTCTTTGATCCGGTCGAGGGTACCTGCCGGTTTGACGGCTATGATCAGTTGGTCGTGACGGACCGCATCCTGGCCATGGCCGGTGCGGACAGCCTTGTCGATGAACTGGGAGAGGGTGATGAGGGTGTGATCATCGCCGGCGCAACACCGTTTTACGCGACGATGGGCGGACAGATCGGCGACACGGGACGTATCGTGATTCAAAGCGCCGACGGACAGGAGACGGCGGTGTTTGCGGTCACCGGCACGACACACGTCGCCGGCAGCAAGATCGCACACAGCGGCCGCGTGGAGAAGGGTGTTTTCCGTACCGGAGACGAAGTGACGCTCCGGGTCGATGAGAAGAACAGGCAGGCGATCTGCAAAAATCACAGTGCGACGCATCTGATGCAGAAGGCGCTCCGCGAGGTGCTGGGAGATCACGTCGAACAGGCGGGCTCCTATCAGGACGCAAGCCGCACGCGTTTTGATTTCAGCCACCATCAGGCGATGACGGGGGAGGAACTGCGCCGTGTGGAGGAGATCGTCAACGAGAAGATCGCGGCGGATCTGCCGGTCGTGACACGGGTGATGTCTCTGGAGGAGGCAAAGAAAACCGGTGCCATGGCACTGTTCGGAGAAAAGTACGGCGCCGAGGTGCGCGTGGTCGATATGGGCGGATGGTCCGTCGAACTGTGCGGCGGCACGCATGTGACCTCGACCGGGCGGATCGGGCGCTTCAAGATCCTGTCCGAGAGCGGTGTGGCAGCAGGTGTACGGAGGATCGAGGCGATCACCGGCGACAATCTTTATGCATACTATGAGGAGCGTGACGCTGTGCTGACAGACGCGGCGGCGATCGTGAAATCGACACCAGAGGGCCTGCCCGCAGCGATCCGCAAGCTGCAGGATGAATTAAAGAGCGTACGCTCGGAGAATGAGAGTCTGAAGGCAAAGCAGGCCAGGGAAGCGCTCGGCGATGTGACGGATCAGGTGTGTGAGGTCGCGGGGATGAAGCTTCTTGCCACGAAGGTACCCGGGGTTGACATGAACGGCCTGCGGGATCTCGGCGATCAGTTGAAGGCAAAGATCGGCTCCGGTGTGGTGGTCCTGTTCTCGGAGCAGGACGGCAGAGTCAATCTGGTCGCCATGGCGACGGATGATGCCGTAAAGGCCGGCGCGCATATCGGAAACCTCGTCAAAGAGATCGCGCCCAAAGTGGGCGGCGGCGGCGGCGGAAGACCGAATATGGCCCAGGCGGGCGGCAAAGACCCCTCCGGGATCGATGAAGCGCTCACCATGTGCGAAGAAGTGCTTCGGAAACAACTGTCGAAATAGAGAGGCATCATCGGAATTCCGGGAAAAGGAGTCGGGATATGGCGCTCAACAAGAAGCGTATCGTGGTCAAGGTCGGCACTTCGTCGATCACAAATGAGAACGGGGAGGCGAATCTCCGACAGCTGGATCTTCTGTGCCGCGTGATCAGCGGCGTGCAGAACCTCGGATATGAGATGATCCTGGTCTCCTCCGGAGCGATCGCTGTGGGTGTGAGCAAGATGCGCCTTCCGGAAAAGCCCAAGGAGGTGCGCATGAAACAGGCGGCGGCTTCTGTCGGGCAGTGCGAGCTCATTCATCTTTATGACCGGTTTTTCGCGGAATACGGCAAGATCAGCGGACAGATCCTCGTCACCAGCGAGGATATCGAGGCCGAGACGAGCAGACAGAATCTCACGAACACGTTTGACGCACTGTTGGAAAACCGCATCATCCCGATCGTGAACGAAAACGATTCGGTCAGTCACACGGAGATCCAGTCGGATAAGATGCTTTTTTCGGACAATGACATGCTTTCGGCGATCATCGCGGTCTTCTGCAACGCAGCGACACTGGTGGTGCTGACGGATATCGACGGGCTTTATGATGCCAATCCGCAGACGCATCCCGACGCGAGACTGATCTCGCGCGTGGAACGGATCGACGAGGGGATCCGGACACTGGCGGAAGGAACCTCAACCAACCGCGGAACGGGCGGTATGATCAGCAAGCTGGATGCCGCGGAATACGCAATGAAAAACGGTGTCGACATGTTCATCACGAACGGAAAGACACCTGAGAAGATCTATGATATCGTGGACCACAAGATCGTGGGCACGCTGTTTGCCGGTCGTCACTCGTAGCTTGGCTGCTGCGGGATCACATATTTATCATAAATGTCGGACATATAGGTCTTGACCATTTCGATATTGGCCATCTGCCTGAGGGAGTCATTGCCCATGGCGAGGGCGATCTCATCGGCCAGAAGGAGCATATTGTAGATGCGCAGTTTGAAACTGTCGCGGTCATAGTCGTTGATACGGATCTTCATGAGCGGCGCGCCGAGCTTGACGGTCAGGTTGTCATCCATGATGCCGGTCTCGAGGATCTGCGTTTCCGGATCGAAACTGACACCCAGGACCAGATTCTCCTTTTCGTGTTTCTTGAGCTTGAGCTGTGTCTGATGGCTGATCTCCATCCAGTCATAAAAATCCATGGTATCGGGATTCATCAGGTATTCGGTCAGATCTTCGCGGTGTTTCTCAATGAAGGTGAGATACTGGCTGGCATTCGGCCCCGTATAGTTGCACTCGATCTTCAGACCGTTGTCGGTGCTCAGGAGACGGCATTTCTGCGCGACATCCCGCATCTTGATCGTGTTCTCGATCGTGCCGATCATCTTCAGACTGCTGGTTTCCGCAACTTGTTTGAATTCCATGACTGTTCCTTTCCCGCCGGATCACGGCGCGAAAAACATCATAGCATAAACCGCCATGCTTGACAATGCTTCCGTGCCGATTATAATGATGTAGTAGTTTACTCAGGGCAGGGTGAGATTCCCGACCGGCGGTGATCCCGCGATGACAGCGGGCAAGTCCGCGAACCGTCAAAAACCAGACGGCCGAACCGGTGTGATCCCGGTACCGACGGTAAAGTCCGGATGGGAGAGGAGGAACTATGTCTTTGGCAAAGAGTTTTTTCACCTATTTTTCCTTTGTGCTGATCTGTCTTCTGATCGTCGCGGCATCCGTGGCGGTGGCGGTCTTTTTTGAGCGTCTGGCCAGAAAAAAGAACGGCGGGACCGAACGGATCCTGTCAACGCGCAAGATCGTGGTGATCGGCGTCTTCTCGGCGCTCGCGGCGGCACTGTTCTATCTGGATTTTCCGGTTTTCTTTGCGCCGGAGTTCTATAAGCTCGATTTCTCGGAGCTTCCCGCGCTGATCGCGGCCTTTGCCTACGGACCGGTCGCCGGTGTGCTGATCGAGTTCATCAAGATCATGATCAAACTCATCATCAAAGGGACCAGCACGGCCTTTGTCGGTGAACTGGCCAATTTTGTGATCGGTGTCAGCTTCATCCTGCCGGCATCCGTGATCTATCATTTTCGCAAGACCAGACGCACAGCGGTCGTTTCCTGTGCCGTGGGGACGGGCATGATCACACTGGTCGGTGTCCTGTTCAACGCGTTTTATCTGCTTCCCGCTTTTTCCGCCCTGTACGGCATGCCGCTGGAGGCGATCATCGGCATGGGCAGCAAGGTGAACGCCGGGATCAAAGATGTCACGAGTTTTGTGATGCTCGCGGTCGCCCCCCTGAATCTGCTGAAGGGTGTGATGGTCTCCCTCATCACCCTGCTCATCTATAAAAAGCTCAGCCCGGTCCTCAAATCGGAACAGATGACAAAGACGGAGCACGTTGTTGATTGAGTTATTTCGCATTCTGTGTTAAAATGAATTGTTATGAATGCGAACGATTTTACACTTTCCATCGTGATCCCGTGCTACAACGAACGGGACAATATCGAAGAGATCGTGCGGCGCGTGCTGGCTTCTCCTGTGAAGAACAAGGAGATCATCGTTGTTGACGACAAAAGCACGGACGGAACACGCGAGATCCTTGAGGAGAGGATCCGTCCGCTGGTGCAGCAGATCATCTATCACGAAAAGAACGGCGGCAAGGGTGCCGCGCTGAAAACGGGCTTTGCCCATGCAACGGGGGATCTGGTGATCGTACAGGATGCCGATCAGGAATATGACCCCGCGGAATACGGGTTTGTCTGCGAACCGATCCTGAACGGGAGCTGTGATGTCTGTTACGGCTCTCGTTTTCTGCATGCAAGAGCCAAGGGTTATTTTGCCAACCGCGTTGCCAACAAGTTTCTCACCAGACTCTCCAATCTGTTTACGGGACTGAAACTGACGGACATGGAAACCTGCTACAAGGTGTTTCCGCGCGAGATCATTCAGTCGATCGATATTGAGGAAATGCGCTTCGGATTTGAACCGGAGATCACGGCCAAGCTCGCCCGGCGCGGCGTGCGCATCAAAGAGGTGCCGATCTCCTATCGTCCGAGAACCAGCGAGGAAGGCAAGAAGATCGGCGTGCGGGACGGTTTTCGTGCGATCTATTGCATCCTGCGCTACCGGAAGGGATGACGACGGTCCTGGAATCCCGCTCTGTCGAGGAGACACGCAGGATCGCAAAAAGCATGGGGGAGACTGCCGCCGCGGGCGATGTGTTCGCGCTGAACGGGGATCTGGGAGCCGGCAAGACCGTGTTTGCCAAGGGATTTGCCGAGGGACTGGGTTTTCCCTACCCCGAGGACGTGGTGAGTCCGACCTTTACCCTGCTGCAGATCTATGAGGGAGGCCGGCTGACGCTCTATCATTTTGACGTGTACCGCATGGAGGATGCCTCCGAGGCGGACGGGATCGGGATGGATGACTATCTCTTCGGCGACGGTGTGTGTCTGATCGAGTGGGCGGAGCACGTGGAGGAACTGCTCCCGGCAGGCCGGACGCAGATCACGATCACGCGGGACGATGCGGAAGGACCTTCCTGCAGGCGCATCACCGTCACAAAGAACGGAGTTGCCGGGGAATAAGGGATGAATGATCGATGAAGATACTGGCGATCGATACATCGGGACTGGTCTGCGCCGCAGCGGTCACGGATAACGGACAGCTGCTTGCGGAGTACCGGACGCAGCTTAAGAAGACACATTCGCAGATGCTCCTGCCGATGCTTGACGCGTTGCGGCAGGCGATCGATCTGGATCTTTCGACGATCGACTGTATCGCTGTCGCGGAAGGACCCGGTTCCTTTACGGGACTTCGGATCGGAGCAGCGACAGCCAAGGGGCTGGCGTTTGCGCTTGGGATCCCTGTGGTGCCCGTGCCCACACTGGATGCGATGGCCTGGCAGCTTCTCGGAGAGCCGGGTACGGTCTGTCCGATGATGGATGCCAGACGGGGACAGGTATATACCGGTCTCTACCGGTTCGGGGACACGCCCCGGACCATGGAAACGTTGTTTGCGCCCGCCGCGGTTTCCGCGGAGGAGATCGCGGAACGGGTGAATGCCATCGGGGAACCGGCTGTTTTTCTGGGAGACGGAGAGCCTGTATACCGGGAGACCCTTGCACGTGTCTGCACCGTGCCGTACCGTGTGGCACCTTCCTGGAAGAACAGGCAGAGTGCGGCGGTACTGGCGGATCTTGCGGATGTTCTGGCCGGAGCCGGCGGCATGGTCGACGCGGACACCTTTGCTCCCGTTTACCTGCGGGCATCGCAGGCGGAGCGGGAGGCGGCGGAAAAGGCCGCAAGAGCCGCGAAAACCGGACAGACGGGAACTGGAGAACAAATTGACTGAACCGGTTATCGACAGAATGCGGCCCGCGGACGCGGCGGATGCGGCAGCACTTGAGACGGTCTGTCTCGGAACGGAGGCATGGTCGGAAAAGCTTCTGGTCGAGGCGGTCGGCCGTTCGGACAGTATCTATCTGGTCGCACGGGTGGACGGGAGACAGGTTGGTCATGCCGGGATCCGCAATATATGCGGGGAGGGAGAGATCACCAATGTCTGTGTCGATCCCGGTTTCCGCGGAAGAGGGATCGCCGGACAGCTTCTGGACAGGCTTCTTCGCGAGGGGAGAACACGCGGCATCGGAGACTGCACACTGGAGGTGCGCGCTTCCAATGAGGCGGCTATCCGGCTCTATAAAAAAGCCGGGTTTTCCTCCGAAGGGATCCGGCCCGGGTTTTATGAGGCGCCCGCGGATGATGCATTGATCATGTGGTTGAGAGGGTAGAGGATTGCTGGAGGCGTGTCTCCTCGGAACCGGCGGGATGATGCCGCTGCCATACCGGTGGCTGACTTCCCTGATGGTGCGATATAACGGAATGAGCGTCCTTGTCGACTGCGGCGAAGCGACGCAGATCGCGATGAGAAAAAAAGGCTGGAGTCCCAAGCCGATCGATGTGATGTGCTTCACGCACTATCACGCCGATCATATATCGGGACTGCCCGGCATGCTGCTTTCCATGGGAAACGCGGAAAAAGACACGCCGCTTCTGATGATCGGTCCGAGAGGGCTGACGCGTGTGGTGAACGCGCTGCGTGTGATCGCCGCGGATGTGCCGTTTCCCATCGAGTTTCACGAGCTGGAAGGACCGGAGGAGACGATCGCGCTGCCGGGAGCGGACGGGTTTACCGTCACGGCATTCCGGGTCAATCATAATGTGACCTGTTACGGCTACCGTTTTGATCTTTCCCGCATCGGCCGGTTTGATATGCAGGCGGCGGACACGCAGGGGATCGACAGGAAATACTGGAACCGTCTGCAGCACGGCGAGACGCTGACGGATGACAACGGAAGGGTCCTGACACCGGACATGGTACTGGGACCGCCGAGAAAGGGCCTGCGTCTCACCTACACCACAGACACCCGGCCGACAAAAAGCATTGTGGAAAATGCGAGGGGGGCGGATCTCTTCATCTGCGAAGGGATGTACGGCGAACCCGACAAGGACGCACAGGCGCGGGAAAAGAAACACATGACGTTTACCGAGGCGGCGGAACTGGCCAGGCAGGCGCAGGTGAAGGAGCTGTGGCTCACACATTACAGCCCGTCCCTGAACCGCCCGGCGGATTTTCTCCACAGAGCCAGGGAGATCTTTGCGGAGACAGTGGCCGCAAGGGACGGCAGAAGCGTGGATCTGCGCTTCGAAGAAGAAGGAGAAGAACAGGGTTCATGAAGAGCGGCATTCAAAAGGGGATCGTGCTGCTTCTTGGTGCGGCCGCAATCGCGGTGGCAGTCTATTTCGGTTACATCAACCGCAACACCTCGTCCTCCGAGGAGGCACTGGCTGTCGGCGAGGTGCAGGATATCCTGATGCTGGATCTGGAAGGGCATTATCCGCCGACCGCAAGGGAGGTCGTGAACGGTTTCTGCCGGATCTACAAGGCGCTTTACGGCGAGGATGCTTCGGAGGATCAGGTCGTGGAGATGGGTGGCAAGCTCCTTACGCTCTATGACACGGAACTGGTCGCCAACCAGTATGACTATAACACTTCCCTTCTGCAGGAGGTGCGACGCAAGAAAAAAGACGGCTATACGGTATCGACCTATCGCACCCAGAGCGCGAGCGAGATCGTGACGAAGGAGGTCGAGGGCAACGAACTGAGCTATGTGACCTGTATGATCACGATGCGTAAGGGATCCCAGCTCTATGCGAACAACTATCTCTTCGTGCTGCGTAAGGAGACGGGAAGCGGCCGCTGGAAGATCTTCGGCTGGACGGTGACAACGGACGATGAGTGATCGCGACATCACGCTGCTTTCGATCGAGAGTTCCTGCGATGAGACCGCGGCAGCGGTGGTCAAAAACGGAAGAGAAGTCCTGTCTGATATCATTTCCTCGCAGATCAGCACCCATCAGACCTATGGCGGTGTTGTGCCGGAGATCGCTTCCAGAATGCACACGGAGGCGATCGTTTCCTGTGTACGCACGGCACTTTCGGAGGCGGGGATATCGGCCGCCGGGCTTGACGGTGTGGCCGTGACCGGCGGACCGGGTCTTGTCGGGGCACTGCTGGTCGGCGTTTCCTTTGCCAAGGCCTTTGCGTTCGCCAATGATCTGCCGCTTGTCAATGTGCATCATATAGACGGGCATATCAGCGCCAATTACATCGAGGATCCTCTGCTTGCGCCGCCGTTTCTCTGTCTTGTGGCTTCCGGCGGGCATTCCCACCTGGTACTTGTCAAGGATTACGGTGTCTACGAGATCCTGGGGCAGACACGGGATGACGCGGCGGGGGAGGCGTTTGACAAGGTGGCACGGGCACTCGGCCTCGGTTACCCCGGGGGGCCGGCGATCGACCGGGCTGCCGCGGGGGGCGATCCCGATGCATACCGGTTCCCGCAGGCAAAGATCGAAGGTGCCTCCTATGATTTCAGTTTCAGCGGTCTGAAATCCACGGTACTGAATCTGCTGAACCAGAGCCGCATGACCGGGGAAGAGATCCGGATCCCCGACGTGGCCGCTTCTTTTCAGCGGGCTGTCGTCGATGTGCTTGAGGAGCATCTGCTGCGCGCAGCGGAGGAAACGGGGGTCGGTGTTCTCTCGATCGCCGGTGGCGTTGCATCCAATTCCTGTCTCCGTGAGCGGCTGCGGACATCCTGCGCATCGCGCGGACTCCGCTTTATCTGCCCGAAACCCGTTCTCTGCACGGACAATGCCGCGATGATCGGCGCGGCGGGATACTATGCTTATCTTCGTGGTGTGCGCGCCGACTGGTCCCTCAATGCGGAACCGAATCTTCCCCTCGGTTCCCGCGAGAGAAGATACCATGCGCGTTAAAATGCGCGTTAAAATGAGCCACGCATGGACGAGGAGAAACGCCGGCGCGTGCCCGCACGCAGCAGGCGTTTCGACGAAGGACATATGCGGCGAATGCCGCGACAGTGAGAGAGCGCGGAGCGGTCTCGAACTGCGTGGCTCATTTCTATCGAGAACTCTGGGCATTTTTCGCGAATGCCGCGACAGTGAGAGAGCGCGGAGCGGTCTCGAACTGCGTGGCTCATTTTTTCTTCCTCTAATTCTCTTTCATATTCTTATCCTCCTCCCTTCCTGCGGCATTTCTCCGCAGCCCCCCGTGGATGCCGGAAAACCGGCAGAAACCACCGCCTCCTCCGACGGCTTTTCCACCGCACAGCTTTATGACCTGACCGTTGATTACCGCACGGAACCGAAGGGTGTCTCCGTGGAAACACCGGTCTTTGGCTGGAAGATGTCGGACACGCGCACGGGACAGTGTCAGACGGCATATCAGATCCGCGTTACCCGGGCCGGTGAGGCCCCGGTCGCCGACAGCCCTGTCTGGGACAGCGGTGTGGTGCGGGACGGCCGTTCTGTTGCCGTCGCCTATGGCGGGGAGACGCTGGAATACGGCACGGAATATGCCTGGGAGGTCTGCGTGTGGGACACGGACGGTCTTCCGGTCAGAGAACCCGCACGCGGAAGCTTTGAAACCGGACTGCCGGCGGACGGCTTTGACCGGGCGGATGCCTGCTGGATCGCGGCCCCCACGGAGGAGGCACCGGATCTGACGGCACAGACGGATTTCCGCATCCGCGCCGTTCTGCGTATGGAAGATTCGGGCGCCGGTCTGGTCTGGGGCTACTCGCCCGAGGATCGCGGTTTTTACTGGCAGAGGATCGCGGCGGACGGAGACGACGGAACCGTGCGGCTCATGACGGACCGGATGGAACAGGACGTTTCTCTTTGGTGTGAGGAGACGGAGGCACTGCCGGTCGCGGCATCGGAACTGGAGGGACAGACCTTTTCCTGGGAGATTCGCGTGAAGGGATCATCGGCGCAGACCCTGATCAATGATCAAAAGGTCTGGGAGGGAACCCTGCCGGAGATCCGCGGGGCGAAGGGGGCGTGCGGCTTTCACGCCATCCGGGGCGATCGTGCCTATGTCGACAGCTTCCTCGTGTCTGCCGGAAACGGAGAGGTTCTTTACGCCGATGACTTTGATGATCCCTGGCACACCGTTTTCGGGGAACAGCCGGTCGTCGTCACGGCGGACGGAGAACTGTGCGCGGACGGTGCGATGCTGCTGACACCGGAAGAGAGCGGAGCCGCGTCTCCCGCCCCTCTGTTCCGCAGAGAATTCGAACTTGCCGGCGCCCGGCAGGTAAAAAGCGCCAGACTCTATGCGACGGCACTGGGGATCTACACCCTATCGGTCAACGGCACCCCGGTTTCCGACACGCTGTTCGATCCGGGCAATACCGCCTATAACACGCGGACGGACTATCAGATCTACGATGTGACCGGCCTTCTGCGGACGGAGAGCAACGCGATCGGCGCGTCGCTCGGCCACGGATGGTATGACCGTGCGGTGGGTTTTGAAGGCGGCGGTGAGCCGTGGGGAAGAGACAACGCGTTTCGTGCTTTTCTGCGCATCGAATATGCGGACGGCAGCGAACAGACGATCGCGACCGATGCGGACTGGCGGGTCTGCGTTGACGGACCGGTCAGGGGCAATGATCTCTGGCAGGGTGAGGTCTATGACGCGCGCAGGGAGATGACCGGATATGATTCCTTCGGATACGGCGAAGACGACACCTGGACACAGGCCCGGGTGATCGCGCCGGAGGGCTTTGATGCCGAACTGCATGCGCAGACGAAGGAACCGGTGCGCGTGCTGGAAGAGATCGAAGCGCAGCCGGCGGAAACATCCGCTGCGGGCGTGACAGTCTATGATCTCGGCAGGGAGATCACGGGGGTCTGCCGGATCCGTCTGCGCGGCCCCGAGGGCGAAACCGTGCTCCTGCGTCACGGGGAATGGATGAACGAAGCACGCATGACCAACGGAGACGGTGAACCGGGCACGGTCTACACCAAAAATCTGCTCGGTGCACAGAGCGTGGACCGCTATATCCTGAAGGGTGATCCCGACGGAGAGGAATACTCGCCGACCATGACCTTTCACGGATTCCGGTTTGTCGAGATCCGCACCTCGTCGCCGGACGTGCGGGTAGAGAGCGTCTCGGCACTTTTTCTCTCGTCCGATCTGAAAAAGACGGGTACGTTTCGATGCTCCGATGAGCGGGTGAACAGTCTCTGTGATAACATGGAGAGGACGGGCAGGGGGAATTCCCTCTCGATCCCGACGGACTGTCCGCAGCGCTCGGAGCGCTACGGCTGGACGGGAGACGCGCAGCTTTTCTGTGAGACGGCGCTGGACTTTTTTGACGGCGGCGTGTGGTACGCGGATTTCGCAAAGAGTCTTTGCGAGACGCAGGATCCGGGGACGGGGAGCGTGGCGGACATGTCACCCAAAAACACGGGCGCCGATACGGCCGGAAAGGGCGGGAGCGGCGGCAACAATGTCTGGGGCGACGCGATCGTGACGATCCCGTGGACACTATATACGCGGTATGGATCCGAACAGGTGCTCAGAGATTCCTATGACGGCGTGAAGAAATGGATCGGCTATCTGGTCGATAACAGTGATGCCTGGGTGCGCCCGGAGGATGGGTACGGAGATTTTCTGGCGCTGGACGGCCCTTCCGTCGCAGGGATCAACACGGCATGGAGTGCGCATGTCTGCGATCTTGCCGCGCGCATGGCAGGGGTTCTTGGCGAGGACGGAGACGCGGAGGTTTTCGCCGCGGATGCGGAAAACTTCCGGCGGGCGTTCTGTGACCATTGGGTGACGGAAGCCGGCTGGATGACGGACGGTTCGCAGGGGAGTTTTGTCACCGCGATCGCGTTTGATCTTCTCCCGGAGGAATTCCGGGAGTCCGCGGTCGATCACCTGGCGGTGACGATCGAGGCGCAGGGCGGTGTGCAGCTGACCGGTTTTGCGTCCACGCCGTATCTCTACAGTGTCCTCTGCGATCACGGACGATCGGCACTTGCGTGGCAGCTGTTTTTACAGGATGCCCCGGGATCACTCCTCTATCCCACGGCAAAGGGGGCGACAACCCTATGGGAGAGGCGGGATGCCTGGCAGGAGGCTTCGGACGGGTCCTATGAACTGAAGGGATCGCTCAATCATCCGGCTTTCGGATCACCCGGTCACTGGTTGTTTTCCGGTGTGCTCGGCATCCGGTGCGATGAGGAACAGCCGGGATACCGGCACATCCTTCTGCGGCCGTCACCGGATCCGGCGCTCTCCTGGGCGGAGGGAAGCTATGAATCCGTGTACGGACGGATCGGAAGCCGGTGGGAGTATGCAGGCGATGATCCCGTGTTTACGGTATCGATCCCCGCAAACACGACAGCGACGATGATCCTGCCGGAAGGCGGCTGGGCGGTGAAGGAAAGCGCGACCGGGGAAGTGATGACGGAGATCGTGACGGCACGGACAGAGGACGGCGTGTCGCTGGAACTTCCCTCCGGGACGTTTGTGATAGCAAAAGAGCAGTGAAGAACGGAGGTGACGGATGAAAACAGCAGCAGTTCTGCTCGGCGCAGGCAGCGGCAGCCGGATGGGCGGCGACGTGAAGAAGCAGTATATGGAGCTTTGCGGCAAACCGCTCATGTATTACGGGATCTATGAATTCGAGAACAGCTTCGTCGATGACCTGATCCTGGTCGTCTCGAGAGGCGATGAGGATTATGTCAAAAAGGAGATTGTAGAAAAATTCGGTTTTCAGAAGATCAAAGCGATCGTCACCGGGGGAAGGGAGCGCTATCACTCCGTCTGGAACGGGCTGCAGAAGACGGGAAACGCCGAGATCATTCTGATCCATGATCTGGCGCGGCCGTTTGTCACCGAAGACATGATGCTCAGGGCCGTGAACGAGGCAACGGACACCGGGGCGGCCGTGGTCGGTGTTCCGGTAAAGGACACGATCCGGGTGACGGACCGGGACGGTCTGGGCGTGGAGACGCCGAACCGGAGCACGCTCTGGGCAGCCCAGACGCCGCAGGTGTTTCGGGCTGCGCTGATCCGGGAATGCTATGACAGGCTGCACCGGGATGAGGAGGTGATCCTCTCACAGGGGACCCAGATCACCGACGACGGACAGGTAGTTGAACTTTTCTCCGATGTGCGTGTTAAAATGGTGGAGGGTGCTTATTCGAACATCAAGGTGACTGTACCCGAGGATCTCGCGGCAGCGGAGGTCATCCTGTCTTCCCGCACGGATCATCGCCTGGGAAGCGGCAGTGAGGGTGCGGTCGGCAGCACGGAGAGGTTTTTCGGATCGGGGGTGAGATGATGACGGCGATTCTTGCGATCGATGCCGTGACGAACGTGATGCCGGATATCGCTACGGGAAAAACACCGATGGCGGTGGGCGTCAGGATCGTGCTCTATATCCTGCCGTTCGTTGTGGCTTATCTGGCCGGTCTTGTGTTGGATCGGTTTCTGAGTAACGAACGGCTGCACGGAAAACTCCATCTTGTGCTCCTTCGTTCGATCATCCGGATCGCGATCTGGATGGCCGCGATCATTACGGCGGTGTCCTTTGTACCGAGCTTCTCAAGGACATGGGAGACCGTGGTCGCGTCCTCGGGGATCGCGGCTGTGGTCCTCGGTCTCGCGGCGCAGTCCACGCTCGCCAATGTATTTGCCGGCATCGCGCTCTCTGTGACGCAGGCCAGACCGTTTGATATCGGAGACCGCATCCAGGTGGGCACGAACGATCCCGGATTTGTCGTGGACATCACCCTCCGGCATGTTGCGATCTGCACCTTTCAGAATGAGGTGATCTACGTGCCCAATTCCGTCGTGAGCAGTTCGACGATCATCAATTACACCAAGATGACGTCCTACTCCTATCCGGTCATGGTCTCGGTAGCTTACGGAACGGACGTGGAAAAGGCGATGCGGGTGATGCGAGAGGTGATCGCCTCGCATCCCAAGTATGTCGGCGGAGCCGATGTGCCGGTCCTGTGCCGGGAACTGGGTGATTCGGGCATCACGCTGCGCGCCATGATGACGACAGGGATCTTTGCGGACAATCCCGGCGCGTGTTCGGACTGCAGGGTTGAGATCCTGAAGCGCTTCGCGCAGGAGGGCATCGAGATCCCTTATCCGCATGTAGATGTAACCATGAGAGAAAGCAGATGAAACAGAGGAGGGCAGGCTCATGACGGTGAAACTGGAGATCAACGGGGAAACGCGTGAATATGCGGCGGAGACGACCTATGAGGAGATCGCCCGCGAGTATCAGAAGGACTATCCGGAGCGGATCGCGCTGGTGCGCCTGAACGGTAAGATCCGTGAACTGATGCATCATGTAGAACGGGACGGGAAACTCGAGTTTCTCACGCTTTCGGATCGCGCCGGTCACAAAGCCTATGTGCGCACGGCGATCATGCTGCTCATCAAGTCGTTGCGCGAGGAACTGGGGATCTCGGATCAGCCGGTGCTCAAACTGGAATTCACCATCGGCTCGGGATATTACTGCACACCGCGCGGCAATGTGAGCTTCGGCGGAAGCGTACTGAAAAACGTGGAGGACCGCATGCAGCGGGAGATCGAAGCGGGAACGCGGATCGAAAAGAAAAGTTTCCCGATCGAGGAGGCTGTCGAACTGTTCAGAAAACAGGGGATGACGGACAAGATCTCGCTGTTCCGCTACCGGCGCAGTTCCTCTGTTAACGTGTACCGTCTCGGCGGTTTCTGTGACTATTTCTACGGCTACATGCTGCCGGATGTATCCTATCTGAAAGCTTATTCCCTCATGCCCTATAAGGGCGGCTTTATCCTGGTCCTGCCCAACCGGGCGACGCCCGAGGAACTGCCGGATTTTGATGAACGGGACAATCTTTTCGAGCAGCTTTCGCGCAACACCGACTGGGGAGAGATGATGGGGATCGAGACGGTCGGGGATCTCAACGATCTGATCGTGCGCGGAGAGACCGATCAGATCATCCTGGTGCAGGAGGCGCTGCAGGAGCGCAGGATCGGAGAACTGGCCAAAAGGATCCATGACAGACGCGATGTGAAATTCGTCATGATCGCGGGGCCTTCTTCCTCCGGCAAGACGACCTTTGCCAACCGTCTCTCCATCCAGCTGCGCACCTGGGGACTCGTGCCGCATCTGATCAGTCTCGATGACTACTATAACGACCGGGACAAGGCACCGCTTGACGAGAACGGAAAACCCAACTTCGAATGTCTGGAGGCATTGAATGTTGAGGGATTCAACCGGGATATGATGACGCTCTTAAACGGCGGCGAGATCGAGCTGCCGCGTTACAATTTCCTCTCCGGCAAAAGTGAGAGGAGTGGGCACATGCTGAAGCTCGGCGCCGAGGATGTGCTTGTGATCGAGGGGATCCACGGGCTCAATGACCAGATGTCGCACGCGCTTCCCGCGGAGAGCAAGTTTAAGATCTACATCAGTGCACTGACAACGCTGTCTGTGGATATGCACAACCGGATCCCCACGACGGATGCACGGCTCTTAAGAAGGATCGTGCGGGATGCCAGGACGCGCGGCTCGAGTGCCGCTCACACGATCAGCATGTGGGACAGTGTGCGCGCGGGAGAGGAACAGTATATCTTTCCTTTCCAGGAGAGCGCGGATGAGATGTTCAACTCCGCACAGATCTATGAGCTCGCGATCCTGAAGCAGTTTGCGGAGCCGCTTCTGTTCGCTGTGGAACGGGGCACGCCGGAGTATGACGAAGCGAAGCGTCTGCTGAAATTCCTTGATTATTTCGTCGGTATGGATCAGGATGCGCTGCCCAACAATTCGATCTGCCGTGAATTCGTCGGAGGTTCCTGTTTCCGTGTCTGATGGCATCCTGAAAACAGATGACGGGCGATTGCCGCATGATGAAAAAAGATGAGCGGGACGGTAAGCCGGGTTCTGTCGTGAACGATCATCTATCTAGGACCGCCGTTACCGACGGCCTCAAGCGACCTACCCGCGCGAAGGACGGGCAGCCCTGTCTCGCGCGATCTGGCCTTGCTTCGGATGGGGTTTACACGGCTGCCGGTGTTACCACCGGTACGGTGAGCTCTTGCCTCGCCTTTTCACCCTTACTGCGCCATGCGCAGCGGTTCTTTTCTGTTGCACTGTCCCGGGAGTCGCCTCCGCCGGACGTTATCCGGCATCCTGCCCTGTGAAGCCCGGACTTTCCTCCCCTGCGTCCTTTCGGAATCTGCAGCGGCGATCGTTTATCCCGCTCATCAATGGTAATGTAGCGAAAGCGGGGAGACTTGTCAAGGCGGGGGTTCTTTTCGCCGTTCTTTTGCTGACACTCGCCGCACCGTCCCATGCACAGGGACCGGGAGCGGAAGAGATCTGCGCGTCGATGCGCGCACTTTCCCTGTTTTCCTGTCTTCCGCTGGAACGCGAGGATCTCCGCGAAGCAGCGACGCATGTGAGAATGACACAGGTCACTGTGCGCACCGACGGGCGGCGCGGGCAGGGCAGCATCTGCCGCATCGGAGAAGAGGAGATCCTCGTGTTCACGGCGGTGCATGTGATCGGGGATGCGGAGGACGGGACTGTCCTGTTTTCGCCGCAGGCAGGAAGTTCTTTCGAAGCTCCTTTTTCCGTTCTTGCGCGTAGCGATGCCGAAGATGCGATATTACTTTCGGTGAGAACGACGGACATACCGCCGCAGATCACCTTGGGACTCAGGGAGATCGCCGGAGAAACGCCGGATGAGAGCCGTGTCTCTGTGAATGCCGGGCAGGAAGATGATCCGGATCGTGTCTTTCCCGCAGAGGGAACATCGCTTTTCTGTTTTTGCGGGGAGGAGGTTCGCGCCGGTGTGATGCTCGATGTGCCGGCTTTTCAGAGAAAAGCGGCGGAGAATGCGGACGGCGTCCCGGCGGATGCCCGCTATTGTCTGATGAGCGCCGATCCGGGCATGTCCGGCGGTGCGATCTTCGACGCGCGGGGGTGTGCCGTCGGTATGATCCTCGGTGGAAATGAGGAGATCGTGGCTTTTCTGCCGGCAGAAAAAATAAAAACGATTAACGAAGAAAAATCTTTCAGATAACATCAGTTATTGCTGTTCCGCGGACACATTTTTGGTTATACTGATATAAGGGTGATTTTTCGCTGTCATGCGAACCCGCGTAAGGAAAGGACGATGAAGAAAGGGGGCAATAGAGCATGGAACTGAGGACGGCGTCCTCACCGAAGGACGCGAAGTATTATGATACCGAGCGGCTCAGGCAGGAGTTTCTGATCGATGATCTGTTTCGGCCGGATGAGATCAAACTGGTCTACAGCCATATCGACCGTATCATCACCGGCAGTGCGGTTCCCGTGAAGGGGGAACTGAAGCTGACCGCGGGTGAGGAACTGCGTGCAAAGCATTTCTGCGACCGCAGGGAACTCGGTGTCATCAATATCGGCGGAGCCGGAACGATCACCGCCGACGGGAAGACCTGGGAGGTCGGACCGAAGGAGGGCATGTACATCGGCATGGGAACAAAGGAGATCTCCTTTGCGAGCAGGGACGGTGCGACGCCCGCCAAATTCTATCTGAACAGTGCGCCGGCGCACAGAACCTGGCCGACTGTGCTCATCCGGAGAGAGGGATCGCCCTCCGAGGATGTTGTCATCATCAAGGACGAGAACAAAAAGGAACTGGGAAGCCTGGAGGAGGCCAATCACCGCGTCATCAACAAGTATATCCTGCCAGGGCAGGTGACGAGCTGCCAGCTGGAGATGGGCATGACGGAATTAAAACCGGGCAGTGTCTGGAACACGATGCCGTGTCACACACACGACCGCCGCATGGAGGTCTATCTCTATTTCAACATGCCCGACGACGCCTTTGTCATGCATTTCATGGGGGAACCGCAACAGACCCGTCACATCATCATGCGCAACGAGCAGGCGGTGATCTCGCCCAGCTGGTCGATCCATTCGGGCTGCGGTACGCAGGCCTACACCTTTATCTGGGGTATGGTCGGCGAGAATCAGGATTTTGACGACATGGATGATGTCGCCATGAAAGATCTCATGTAAAGAAGGAGGAAAGAAACATGGAGGATTTTCTGCAGAAGTTTTCACTGAAGGGCAAGACCGCGTGGATCACGGGCGCGTCCTACGGGCTGGGATTCGCGTATGCGACGGCCTATGCGCAGAGCGGCGCGAAGATCGTGTTCAACGACATCAAGCAGGAACTGGTGGACCGCGGACTCGAGGAATATAAAAAGCTCGGGATCGATGCGTATGGCGCGGTCTGTGATGTCACAAAAGAGGATCAGGTACGGGAATTCGTGAAAAAGGCCGAGGCCGAGAAGGGACCGATCGATATCCTCGTCAATAACGCGGGCATCATCAAGCGCATTCCGATGCATGAGATGTCCGTGGAGGAATGGCAGCTGGTGATCGATATCGATCTGACCGGTCCGTTCATCTGCTCGAAGGCGGTGCTTCCCGGCATGATGGAGCGCAGATCCGGCAAGATCATCAACGCGTGTTCGATGATGTCGGAATTCGGGCGCGAGACGGTTTCCGCTTACGCGGCTGCCAAGGGCGGTCTCAAGATGCTCACGAGAAACATCTGCTCCGAATACGGCCAGTATAACATCCAGTGCAACGCGATTGGGCCCGGCTACATCGCGACGCCGCAGACGAGACCCCTTCGTGAGAAGCAGCCGGACGGCTCCATGCATCCGTTCGACCGGTTCATCCGTTCCAAGACGCCTGCGCAGCGCTGGGGACGCACAGAGGATCTGATGGGTCTCGCCGTGTTCCTCGCGTCTCCCGCATCCGACTTCATCAACGGACAGGTCGTCTACATTGACGGCGGTATCTCCGCCTACATCGGGCAGGATCCGGGCAATCTCGATCCGAGCAAATTTGCCGATGAGATCGAGGATGACGCGGACGTGAAGAAGGAGGGCTGAAATGGACAGGATCTGTGAGGAACTCTATCGGATCGGCATCGTGCCGGTCATCGCGATCGAAGACGCCAAAGACGCCGAGCCGCTTGCCAGGGCCCTTATTGCCGGCGGACTTCCGGCTGCAGAGGTGACATTCCGCACAGCGGCGGCCGAGGAGGCGATCAAGATTATCTCCTCGAAATTCCCGGAGATGATCGTCGGTGCGGGAACGGTGCTCAACGCCGAACAGGCGGACCGTGCAAAGGCCGCGGGCGCGAAATTCATCGTGAGCCCCGGCTTCAACCGCAGCAATGTCGAATACATCCAGTCGATCGGTATGCCGGTCGTTCCCGGAACGGCTTCTCCCGGCGAGGTGGAGCAGGCGATCGAGCTGGGACTGGACGCGGTGAAGTTCTTCCCCGCCGAGCAGAACGGCGGGATCGCCAAGATCAAGGCGATGGCGGCCCCCTACACGAAGATGCAGTTCATGCCGACCGGCGGTGTCAACAAAAACAACCTCAATGATTATCTTTCCTTCAATAAGGTCTTCTGCGCGGGCGGCAGCTGGATGGTCAAGAAGGACCTGATCTCCGCCGGCAGATTTGATGAGATCGAGAAGATGACGCGCGAGGCGGTGGAGACCATGCTGGGCTTTAAACTTAAGCATGTCGGGATCAACCGGGAGAGCGCGGCGGATGCGGAAAAGGTGGCGGACAGTTTTGAAAGCCTGTTCGGTTTCACGAAGAAGGTCGGCAATTCCTCCGTGTTCGCCGGCAGCTTCATCGAGGTGATGAAGGCCAAGGGCCCCGGTACGATGGGGCACATCGCCGTCGGCACGAACAATGTGGACCGCGCGGTCTATCATCTGTCCAGACAGGGCGTGAAATTTGACGAATCCTCATACAAATATGATGCGGACGGACATCTGACGGTTGCTTATCTGGCCGATGAATTCGGCGGATTTGCGGTGCATCTTGTGAAAAACTGAAAAAGGAGATCATTATGGCAAAAAGAGTAGTTACTTTCGGTGAGATCATGCTGCGCCTGCAGCCCGACAACAACCTGCGTTTTGTACAGGTCGATCACTATGAGGCGCTGTTTGGCGGCGGAGAAGCCAATGTTTCCGTATCGCTCGCGAATTACGGTCTGGATTCCCGCTATGTGACCAAGCTTCCCGCGCATGAGATCGGGCAGGCGGCGGTCAATCAGCTCCGCAAATACGGCGTGGACACGAACTTCATCACCCGCGGCGGTAACCGCGTCGGCATCTATTACAACGAGAAGGGCGCTTCGCAGCGCGGCTCCAAGTGCATCTATGACCGTGCGCATTCCGCGATCGCGGAGGCCGAGGTCGGGGATTTTGACTGGGACGCGATCTTTGACGGCGCCTGCTGGTTCCACACGACCGGTATCACGCCGGCGGTATCCGACAATCTTGCCGAGATCGCGCTGATCGCGGCGAAAAAGGCCAAGGAGAAGGGTCTGACGGTGAGCTGCGATCTGAACTACCGCGGCAAGCTCTGGAGCAAGGAAAAGGCGGGCAAGGTCATGGCCGAGCTCTGCCGGTATGTGGATGTCTGCATCGCCAATGAGGAGGATGCGTCCGATGTCTTCGGGATCGCGGCTTCCTCGACGGACGTGACGACCGGCAAACTGAACCGTGAAGGCTACATCGAGGTCGCCCAGAAGCTGACCGAGCGTTTCGGGTTCAAGGCGGTGGCGATCACGCTCAGAGAATCCATCTCGGCAAATGACAACAACTGGAGCGCGATGTTCTACAAAGACGGGCAGGCTTACTTCTCCAAGAAGTATGCGCTGCACATCGTCGACCGCGTGGGCGGCGGCGATTCCTTCGGCGGCGGCCTGATCTATGCCTGCGTCAATGAGTTTGATCCGCAGGCGACGATCGAATTTGCGGTCGCGGCGTCCGCTCTCAAGCATTCGATCGAGGGTGACTTCAATCTGGTCTCGGTCGATGAGGTGAAGAAGCTGGCGGGCGGTGACGGATCCGGGCGGATCCAGCGCTGAGAAAGGGCCGGTAAACGGCCGGATGATCAAGAGGCAACCTGCAGGGAGCGGATCCGGTGACGGATCCGCTCTTTATACTTTTTTAATTTGCTTTCCGTTCCCGTCTGCGCTATGATACAAATTGCGGCGGATATCTACCGCCGTTCCTTTCCGTGAAACACCCCAACCGAAAATAAGGAGACAGGGCATGAGGAAAATGAGATCCTTAAAGCCTCTTTTTGTCGATACCTGGAATCGGCACAGGGGGGCATTGATCGTGTGTGCGGCGGTCATCGCGGCTTTGACGGGGTGTCTGCTGCTTTTGTTGTGTCAGCCGGCGGACCCGGTGCGTGCACGGGCATCGGAGGGTTCCGGTGTCG
Organism: Lachnospiraceae bacterium; assembly: GCA_024690605.1. Lineage (GTDB taxonomy): Bacteria > Bacillota > Clostridia > Lachnospirales > Lachnospiraceae > Butyrivibrio. The sequence goes on from JAILOV010000056.1 coordinate 57,592, forward strand.
ACGTTCCGGCGGATCTGTCGCGTGCGATCCCCGGATCGGAGCCGCTGGCGGATGCCGCATTACAGCAGACGGCTGATGAGAACGCGGAAATGGCCAGACGGATGGAAGAGATCTATGCGTACCTGGTGCAGCTGGACACGATGGTCACGGACAATCAGAGCACACTGGAAGCGGTGCGCCTTCAGGGAGACGCGGATCTGCAGGAGGGAGAAAATGTCTCGGCCGTGCAGGAAAAGCTGCAGGGTGATGTGGTGACACTCGGCGAGAGAATGGGAAATCTGCGCGAGGAGATCGCGAACACAAAGGAACTGATCCTGCTGCTTAAGCAGACGACCGCGGACGGTCAGACGGCGGCAAGAGAGCAGACCGCGAGCACATTTACGCAGATCGAGGAATCGATCCGGTCGATCGGACGGGAATTCGGCGGATCGATCGACGATGTGGAGAAACTGATCGATGCCTTCCGCGACGATGATGCTTCCCGTCATCAGACGGTGATCACGTCTCTATCGGAGATGAAGAGGACCATGGAGAACTCGCAGAGGGAGAGCTTTGATGCCGTGGAAGGAAAACTGGAGGAACTGCGAGAGAGCAACCGGACGCTGTTCGGGGACCTGAAGCAGGATGTGGAAAGCGGATTTGACACGCTGTCGGGCAGGATGGACGGTCATGACAGCAGGCTGGAGGGAATGACCGCGGAGCTGAACGGAAACAGCGCGAAACTGAACGGACTGTCGGCATCGATCGAGGAACAGGGCCGCGGCATTGCGGATCTGACGGGCAGACTGCAGACGGGAAACGGGGAGATCCTGGAAAAACTGGGTGAATATCATCAATCGGTGTTGGATTCTTTTACATCTGTCAGTAATGGAAAACAGGCGGTAACTGCTGCATTGCTGACAAAAAACATCCCAGTTACCGGAACGCAGGGCGTTCTGCGCAGCTTTTCGGAGCTGGCCGGCGCGATCAGCGGCATTCCGTCGACAGCGGACAACACGATCAGCTGGCAGGTGGACGAATTTGCGGGCGGAAATGACACCGCGTCCATGTCTGCGGGAAGCAGCGCTTCGGTACGCGATGACGGGTATGCCATGCAATTGGGCATCGGACAGCAGGTGGTCCTTCCCGCCGGCTACTATGATCAGGCGGCGGTTGTAAAAAACGCGGTCAGGATGAACGGCACGCTGACGGCGGCCCGTTTCCTTACAGGAGATGAGTCCGCGGCCGACGGCTGGTGGGAGGGCGTCGACCGGGCGATCCGGGAAGCCTACGACCTGGGCCGGACAGAGGCGGCATTGGGTGCGTTTGACAACATCGTTTTTACGGTCGAGCACCGGCACGCGCCGGCATGCTTTTATCAGCCGACCACGATCAACTCGTGGTGTTCCGGTCACAGTGATGACCGGACGAGCTGCGGTGCCGCCAGTTGTACAGCCTGCGGCTACAGCTTCTCGAGATGGTATGACGATGACACCTGTTCCGCGGCGGTGTCCAACAACTGCGCGGCGGGTGCGGCCGCACTCGCCTACGGGCAGGTGGCCTCCTCCCATGTGGTCATGATCAACGGGGAGATGTACTGTCCGCGCGGAGAGACCGCCAACTGCGGAAGAGAAGAGGGGACACGGGAGGAAACGGATGTGTCCCGGCTGGGCGCCGGTGACCGGGTGATCTCGGCGCAGATCAGTTACAACTGAACGGAGAACCGGGGTATGCCTCTCTTGATTTTTCCATTCGCCGGGACTACAATAAACCGCGAAGCATTGGGAAAACAAGGAGGCATACCATGACAAAGATCGATATCATTTCTGGGTTTCTGGGCGCGGGCAAGACAACGCTCATAAAGAAACTGCTCAGGGAAGCACTTTCCGGCACAAAAGTGGTGCTCATTGAAAACGAATTCGGTGAGATCGGCATTGACGGCGGATTTTTAAAGGAGTCCGGCATAGAGATCCGTGAAATGAATTCCGGCTGCATCTGCTGCTCCCTGGTGGGGGATTTCGGAACCTCACTGAAGGAGGTGATGAGTACCTATGCACCCGAACGCATCATCATCGAGCCGTCCGGCGTCGGCAAACTCTCCGATGTCATGCGGGCGGTACAGGACGCGACCGAGGGGGAGGAGCTCACACTGAACTCCGCGGTGACCGTCGTGGACTGCACCAAGGCCAAGGTGTATCTCAAAAACTTCGGAGAATTCTTCTCCAATCAGATCGAGAGCGCGGGGACGGTGCTGCTTACAAGGACCGACAAGGCGGATGACAAAAAGATCGAGGAAGCGGCGGCGCTTGTCCGCGAGCACAATTCCAGGGCGACAGTGATCACGACGCCGCTCGATGCGCTTGACGGCAAGGAGATCCTGGACACCTTTGAGGGTAACCATGATCTGGAGGCCGAGCTCATGAAGGAGGTGCTCGCGAAGCGGGAAGAGCATCATCACCATCATCATCACCACAGTCAGACCGCTGCGGAGCCCGATGAGGAGGGCGTGATCGTGCACCGCGCATCCCACGACCACGAGGAGCATGAGCATCATCACGATCATGATCACGAGGAGCATGAGCACCATCACGATCATGACCACGAGGAGCATGAGCATCATCACGATCATGATCACGAGGAGCATGAGCACCATCACGATCATGACCACGAGGAGCATGAGCATCATCACGATCATGACCACGAGGAGCATGAGCATCATCACGATCATGACGCAGACGAGGTGTTCACCAGCTGGGGGATGGAGACGCCGGTCAAGTACACCGGTGATGAGATCCGCGCGATGCTGGATCGTCTGGAAGAGGAAGAGACTTTCGGCGTGATCCTGCGTGCGAAGGGCATGGTGCCGGCGGCGGACGGCAGTTGGATCGAATTTGACTATGTGCCCGGTGAAGCGGAGGTCCGTGCCGGACATCCCGATGTGACCGGGAAATTCTGCGTGATCGGTGCGCAGCTCAACGAGGACAATCTGGAAAAGCTGTTCCGCAGGAGACTTTGATCCCGGACGGGACGTGGGGGAGAGGATCGATGCTTGGCAGAGAGGAAAAGAAAAAGCCGGTCTATGTGATCAACGGTTTTCTGGACAGCGGCAAAACGGATTTTTACCGTTACACCATGATGCAGCCGTATTTCCAGACCAAAGGACTGACGCTTCTCATCGTCTGTGAAGAGGGCGAAAATGACTATGACGAAACACTGCTGAAGAAGACCAACACGGTAAAGGCGGTGTTTGAGGACCCGGAGGCCTTTACACCTTCTGCACTCATGGCGCTGGAGAGCGAGCATGATCCGGAGCGCGTGCTGATCGAGTGGAACGGCATGTGGCCGTTCCGCGATTTCAAGCTTCCCAAGGCATGGCGGCTGGAACAGCAGATCACGGTGATCGACACGCAGACCTTTGCGATGTATTTCACGAACATGAAATCGCTTCTCTCCGATCAGCTGCGCAATTCCGATCTGATCCTCTTCAACCGCGCGGACGGCATGGAGGAACTGCCGAATTTCAAGCGCAATGTCAAGGCGGTCAATCAGAAGGCGGAGATCATTTTTGAGGGGAAGGACGGCGAGATCGATGTGACGCTGGACGAGGATCTGCCCTATGATCTGCAGGCGGATCCGATCGGGCTCAACAATTTCGGCTTCGGAAACTTCTATCTGGATGCCCTCGAACATGTCGACCGCTATCTCGGAAAGCGTGTCCGGTTCAAGGGCATGGTCATGAAGCCCGGCGGGATCCCCAAAGGATGCTTTGTTCCCGGACGTTTTGTGATGACCTGCTGTGCGCAGGACATTCAGGTGCTGGGCTTTGCCTGTGAATACTCGGGGACGGCCGGACTTGCGGACAAAGAATGGGTCGAGGTGACGGCCCGTGTGGAAAAGCGATTTGTCGAGGCTTATGAAGGGGAGGGACCTTTCCTGGTCGCGGAGAGTGTTGAAAAGACCGAACCGCCGAAGACGGAGATCATCGATTTTTCCAATCCCGATGAATAGAGAACGGGTTTCGGGACAGCCCGGTTAAAAAAGAAACGCCGCCATCACGTAGTTGGCGATATCCGTGCCGTAGGGAGTCAGGAAGATGCGACCGTCCCGCCTTGAGATGAGCCCTTCCCGCACAAGTTTTCGCAGCGTTTCGCCGTATACGCTGTCGATCTCACGATGAAAGGTGTCCGCGAAGCGCTGTTCCTGCACGCCTTCCGTGAGACGCAGTCCCAGAAACATGAATTCCTCCATCCGCGCGGGCTCATCAAGTCGTTCGATGTTCTCGCGGATCATGCCGGTATCGGCGTTCGCATCGGATGCGGCCGCACGGTCGGCAAAAGCATCAAGATACAGCTTCAGATCTCTCGTGTTGGAAAAACGGGTCTCGTCGAGGAGAGACGCCGCACCGAGACCAAGTCCCAGATATTCTCCGCGTTCCCAATAGACAAGATTCTGCCTGCATCGGAGATTCCCTCGGGCAAAATTGGATATCTCATACCGATGATAACCGGCTTCCTCCAGTCTGCTCCACGCCGCGTGCACCATCTCCCGTTCCGCATCCTCATCCGGCAGGTGCGGCTGCGTCCTTTCGGATCGTGGGGCGGCATGCGGATCCGATACCTCCTCACCGTAGCGGGAAAAAAAGGGCGTCCCCGGTTCGATGATGAGGCTGTACAGGGAGATGTGTTCCGGAGAAAGGCTGACTGCCCGCTCCACATTGCATAAAAGCGCTTCCGCCGTCTGTCCCGGCAGCGCTGCCATGAGATCGAGGTTCACGTTGTCAAAGCCGGCCGCGCGGGCGTCCCGGAAGCACCGCTCCGCCCCGGCTGCCGTGTGAATCCTGCCGAGGAGCGTGAGTTCCGTATCGTCAAAGGACTGCACACCGATGCTTAAGCGGTTGATCCCGGTTTCCCGGAGCGCGCGCAGTTTATCGACCGATACCGTCCCCGGATTGCACTCCATACTGATCTCCGCGTCCGGTGCGACCGGAAAATGCCGCCGCAGCCGGGCGATAACCCCGGCGATCTCCTCCGCATCCGCCAGAGACGGAGTTCCGCCTCCGAAATAGATGCTTCGGATCTCGAACCCGTCCGCAGGTTGACAGCTTTCCGTTCCCGCGGCTGTCCTCCCGGACCGCAATTCTTGTGCCGCATGATCCGTTTCCGCCAACAGAGCGGAAAAATAGCGCCGCTTTGTTTCCTCCGATCCGGCCGGCAGAGCCTCCGGCGGGAAGGAGAGGAAATCGCAGTAGGCGCACTTTTTCACACAAAAGGGAATATGTACATAGACCGCCAGAGGGCGCATGCGCTTCACAGGCATTTCAACCGTGCTTCCTCAGTCCTCATCTCCCAGCTTCAGCACATTGAGGAAGGCGTTCTGCGGGATCTCGACACTGCCGATCTGCCGCATCTTCTTCTTTCCCTCTTTCTGCTTTTCCAGGAGCTTTTTCTTGCGGGTGATGTCGCCGCCGTAGCACTTGGCCAGCACGTCCTTGCGCATCGCCTTGACGGTCTCCCGGGCGATGACACGGCCGCCGACCGATGCCTGGATCGGGATCTCGAACAGATGCCGCGGGATCTCGTCTTTGAGACGCTCGCACATTTTCTTGCCGCGCTCATAGGCACCGTCCGCGTGCACGATGAAGGAAAGCGCATCCACCTGCTCTTTGTTGATCAGAATGTCGAGCTTCACCAGTTCCGAGCGCTCATAGCCTTTGATCTCATAATCAAAGGACGCGTAGCCGCGGGATCTGGATTTGAGCGCGTCGAAGAAGTCGTAGATGATCTCGTTGAGGGGGAGTTCGTATTTCAGGACAGCCCGCGTCTGCTCGATATAATCCGTGCTCAGGTATTTTCCCCTGCGCTCCTGACACAGCTGCATGATCGCACCGATATAGTCCGTCGTGACCATGATCTCACCCGCGACGATCGGTTCCTCCATATAATCGATGGAGGAGGGATCCGGGAGGTTGGAGGGATTGGTGAGCTCGATCATCTCACCGTCCGTTTTGTACACGCGATAGACGACACTCGGTGCGGTCGTCACCAGATCCAGATCATATTCCCGCTGCAGTCTCTCCTCGATCACCTCCAGGTGCAGGAGTCCGAGAAATCCGCATCGGAAGCCGAAGCCCAGTGCCTGCGAGGTCTCCGGTTCATAGAACAGCGACGCATCATTGAGCTGAAGCTTTTCGAGCGCATCCCGCAGTTCCCCGTAGCGGGCGTTGTCAGCGGGATAGATGCCGCAGTAGACCATCGGCATCACTTTTTTATAACCCGGAAGCGCTTCTTCACAGGGCTGTTCCGTCCCGGTCACCGTGTCACCGACCCGCGTGTCGGCGATATTCTTGATCGATGCCGTGAAATATCCCACCTCGCCGGCCTCCAGCGCATCGCAGGGAATGAAGCGCCCCGGGCCGAAATAGCCGACCTCGACCACCTCGGCACCCGCGCCCGTTGCCATGAAGCGCACGGGCATGCCGCGGCGGATCGAACCGTCAAACAGTCTGCAGAAAACGATCACACCCTTGTAGGAATCATAGATCGAGTCGAAGATCAGTGCCTTGAGCGGCCGGGCTGCGTCGCCCTTCGGCGCGGGCAGTCTGTGGATCACGGCTTCCAGAACTTCTTCGATCCCGGTGCCCACCTTGGCGGAAATGAGCGGCGCATCCTGCGCCTCGATGCCGATCACATCTTCGATCTCGTCCCTGACCTTTTGCGGCTCGGCACTCGGGAGATCGATCTTGTTGATGACGGGCACGACCTCCAGATCGTGATCCAGTGCCAGATATACATTGGCCAGTGTCTGTGCCTCAACGCCCTGCGTCGCGTCAACGACAAGGATCGCTCCGTCACAGGCGGCCAGACTGCGCGATACTTCATAACCGAAATCCACATGTCCCGGCGTGTCGATCATGTTGAGGATATATTCCTGACCGTCCCGCGCCGTATAAACCATGCGGACCGCCTGCGATTTGATCGTGATCCCGCGTTCGCGCTCGATGTCCATATTGTCCAGAACCTGTGCCTGCATTTCACGACTGGTCAGGACACCCGTTTTCTCGATCAGACGGTCTGCCAGCGTGGATTTACCGTGATCGATATGCGCGACGATACAGAAATTCCGAATATTTTTCATTTTTCCCTTTTTCCTATTGACATTTTTGCGACATTTATCATATTATATTAGGGCGCGCGTGAACGCAAGTTTTTTTGCGCGCTTTCTGTATCAACCGAATTGTTAGAGGAAAGAGGAATACCATGGCGAATATCAAGTCCGCAAAGAAGAGAATCCTGACCGACAAGAAGCGTGCCGCGAGAAATCAGGCCGTGAAGTCCGGTATGAAGACCGCGATCAAAAAGGTCCGCACCGCCGTTGAGGCCGGTGACAAGAGCGCAGCGCAGGAAGCGCTTTTGAACGCGACTTCCGTTATCGACAAGGCCGAGACCAAGGGCGTCATCAAGAAGGGTAACGCTTCGCGCCACGTGTCGCGCCTTGCAAAGGCCGTCAACAGCATCGGCTGACCGGCAGATCATTCACCGACCGGGGTTTTCAAAAACAGGCACCAGAACCGGGATGACAGAAAACCGCAGGAACTATCCTGCGGTTTTTCGTTTTTGCGGAGAACGGGACCTCTGAATTCCCGCTTGCCAACCGCTGCATCCTTTAGTATAATATCAACCGATATACTTTGCACGACAGGCCTCATTTACGGAGGAAAAACCATGCGGTTTATCAGGCTTGAGGAACTCAAACCCGGCATGCGCATTGCACGACCGATCTTCTCAAAGAAGGGCGTCATGCTCTATGACCGCGCGACGGTACTGAAGGACACCCAGAGCATCCAGAATATCAAGGGCTTCGGCCTGATCGGCCTGTTCATTCTGGAACCCGCGGAACCGGTGCCGCCGATGACTGAGGAGGACCGCGAGTTCGAGCGCTTCCAGACGATGATGGCCTTCCAGATCCAGGATGAGATGGAGGCCTGCCGCAGGAAAAAGAAGACCGAGCATATTTCCATGATCGTGGATGCGATCATCCGCGAATACGGTAATCTGAAAAACAAGATCACCTTTATCCAGGGGCTCCGCTCCACCGATGATTATATCTACAAGCACAGTCTGAATGTGGCCATCCTGGCCGCGATGATCGCCCACACGATGAACATACCGCTGGCGGATCAGCACAGCGCGGTCACGGCCGCGGTGTTGCACGATATCGGCAAGCTCGATGTCGACCAGAAGATCTTTGCGGAGCGTGAGGTTTCCGCCGAGGACCGCATCCGGCTGCTTCATTCGGAGCTGAACGGGTTTGACCTGATCGGCAATCTCTACACCTCCGACCCGAACATGAAGCGGATCTGCGCGCAGGCCCAGCATATGATCGATGTGCAGGACAATCCCGAGGAATTAAAACGCATGAAGCCGGTCATCGGTGCGAAGATCCTGTCGGTTGCGGATACCTATGATTCCGATACGGCGGTACGGATGGATCAGCCGCCGCTTTCCGAGGTGCTGACGCTTCGCAAGATGCTGAACCGTCCCGATGTCTACGATCCGCAGGTGGTCGAGGCGCTGATGAACTCGATCAACATCCTGTCGCCGGGAACCAGCGTTGAGTTGAACAGCGGCGCCAAGGCACTGGTCATCCGCGTCAACGACAATGATCTGCTCCGGCCGGTGGTGCTCACCTTTGAACGTAATGAGATCATCGATTTGAGCGACCGCAAGACCTATGATGATCTGGATATCAGTGACATCATGAAGACCATGGACAACCGGCACGTGATCGACCACGATGCCTTGAAACGGATGGGGTTTGCCTGAAATGCAGGGGACATTTTCCATAACAATTGACGAGGAGAGGAACGAAATGGAAGGACAGCTGTCAATTCTCGAACAGATCCTGACGGAGGCAAAGAACGCGGAGGCATCCGATGTGCATATCACCGTCGGCATCCCGCCGAAGATGCGTGTGAACGGGCAGCTCATCACGATGGAACAATACGGCCGCATGATGCCGCCCGACACCAAGGCGATCGCCGCCAGCATCATCAATGAGCAGCAGCGGGCCCGCTTTGAGGAACGGGGACAGCTGGATCTCTCATTTTCCGTTCCCGCGATCGGACGTTTCCGGGCCAATGTGTTCAAACAGAGAAGCTCGGTCGCGATGGCTTTCCGTCTGGTCGCCACCGAGGTGCCGGACGCCGCAAAACTCGGGATCCCGCAGTCGGTCGTGGATCTCTACAACAGAAAGCGCGGTCTGGTGCTTGTCACGGGCCCTACGGGGAGCGGCAAATCAACGACGCTCGCTTCCATCATCGATCAGATCAACGCCAATCTTGAGGCGCACATCATCACCCTGGAGGATCCGATCGAGTTCCTGTACCGGCATGACAAATCCATCGTCAACCAGCGGGAGATCGGTCTGGATTCGGACAGCTACGCTGCGGCGCTGCGTGCGGCACTGCGTGAGGACCCGGACGTGATCCTGGTCGGCGAGATGCGCGATCTGGAGACGATCTCCACGGCGATCACCGCGGCGGAGACCGGCCATCTGGTCCTGTCCACGCTGCACACGATCGGCGCGGCGAGCACGGTGGACCGCATGATCGATGTTTTCCCGCCGCACCAGCAGCAGCAGATCCGCATCCAGCTGGCCAACGTGCTGGAGGCGATCATTTCCCAGCAGCTCGTGCCCACGGCGGACGGACGCAGACGTCTTGCCGCTTTTGAGGTGCTCCATGTCAACGGCGCCGTTCGCAACATGATCCGTGAGGGCAAGACGCATCAGCTGATCACTGTCATGCAGACCAACAGGAAACTGGGCATGATCACCATGGATGACGCGCTCACGCAGCTGTATCAGACACAGCAGATCTCTGCAGACAGCGCGGTCCGTTTCGCACAGGATCCGGACACGATGGCGATGAAGCTCGGCATACGGGTCTGACATCATGCGCTGTTCTTATTGCCTTTTCGATCTGGACGGAACGCTCACACAGTCGGAATTCGGTGTCGGCAGATCCGTCCGGCAGGCGCTTGCTCATTTCGGCGTCACCGATGTTTCCGATGAAGAACTGAAAAAGTATATCGGCCCGCCGCTCAGTCATTCCTTCCGCTACTTTGCGGGGTTTGACGAACGGACGACGCAGGAGGCGATCGAGATCTATCGCGCTGTCTACAACACGGAGGGCTACAAGGAAGCCCCGGTCTATCCGGGGATTTTTAACGCTTTGACAAAACTGAGAGAAGCGGGAAAACGGCTGGCGGTCGTCACCTCTAAACCGGAGAATATCGCGCGGTCTGTGCTCGATCATATGAAGCTCACGCCGCATTTTGATGAACTTTTCGGACCTGACGAGAGCGAGGCGGATGTCGGCAAGGAGGAACTGATCCTGCGTGCCCTCGCACATTACCGGATCGAGGATGACAGGGAACAGGCTGTGATGATCGGAGACCGGAAATACGATATCCTGGGCGCAAAGAAGGCGGGAGTTGCCTCCATCGGCGTCGTGTACGGCTATGGGAGCAGAGAGGAACTGATGCAGGCCGGCGCGGACCATCTCGCGGCCACACCGGAGGAGTTGACGGAGGTGATACTCGGATGAGCAGAGGGGTGACGATCAAGGGGACCGGCAAGGGCGTGATCCTGGTGTTGGACGCGCGCCGCTCCTTTGAAGAACTGCGCGGTGAACTCGGCGCGCAGATCCGCGCCTCTTCGCATTTTTATGCCAATGCGGCCTTTCAGCTCACTGTCCGCGGCAGGGACCTGACCGAAGAGGAACAGGAGGAGCTCATAGCCATCGTGCAGGAAAACGCCGGCGTGACGGTGACGGAGCTCACGGTCGAAGCACCGGTGGAGCCGAAACATCTGTCGGCGGCCGAGATCTTTGCCGACAGCGGGGAGAGTGAGGAGTCCGTCGAGCCCGCGCGGGTGATCGGCGGCGATACGGAGGAACTGTCCGCCGTTGACCGTGCGATCCTCAGAGAGCTCGAGAAGCAGATGAGCGGCGAATTTGCCGTGATGCATGCGGGACCGGTACACAACGGGGAGACGATCCGGTCAGAGTACAGTCTGATCATCATGGGGGATGTGCGTGCGGGCGGCCGTGTGGAAGCCAACGGCAGCATCTTCGTGATGGGCAATCTTTACGGCGAAGCGGTGGCGGGAGCGGAAGGAAACCGGTCCGCGATCGTGGCATCCAGCAACCTGCGGCCGCAGTCGCTTTCGATCGGCTCGCTCACGGGCTACCGCGTGCCGGCGCGTCTGCGCAGACGTCCCTTCGGGAAGAAGCGGCTGATGGAAGCGGCCTGCGTGAAAAACGGCGAGATCGTGCGCATGGCATACTGTGACTTTATCGCCGACAATCTGTTGGCGTAACATCGCTGTTATCCCGGGATCTGAGACGGGCTTGAAACCATAGCGCCCGTGCGGTATAATAAAGTGTTGTGTAAAAAGACAGAGGAAAGGGGTGCATAACTTGATCTCCATATATGAAACATCCGGATTTCTGATCATTTTTCCGTTTATCGCAGCGCTTCTGATCTTTCTTCAGAGAAAGGATAATATCCTGCGCAGAGCGACCGTGATCGCGAGCGGGTTTGCCATCATGGCGGCCTCGGTCTATACGGCGATCCTCGTGCTTCTCGGCGGCGGACAGACGCTGTATAAGCCTGCTTCCGAGGAGGTGATGTCGCTCGTGGAGCAGACGATCCTGTTCGGAGAAGCTTTTCTGCTGATCGTCGTCATCATTCTTAGTTTCCGGCACAGGAAATATTACTGCGCGCTGATCGGCATCCTCGGAACCTGCCCGATCATGGCCATGGAGCTGTCCGGCGTGGTGCCCGAACATGCGACCTATCTGCGGCTGGATCCTCTGGCGGCGGTCATGTATCTGATCGCAGGCGTCGTGGGGCCGCTCATCTGCATGTACGCGGTCGGCTACATGAGCGATTATCATCATCATCATACCAATGTGCAGGACCGGTCCAATGTGTTCCTCGCGCTGCTGTTCATTTTCCTGGGCGGCATGTTCGGACTCATCACCTCCGATGATCTCGTGTGGGTGTTCTTCTTCTGGGAGATCACGAGCGTCTGCTCCTTCCTGCTCATCGGCTACACGAGGACCAAGGAGGCGATCGGCAATTCCTTCCGCGCGCTGTGGATGAATCTGCTCGGCGGCGTCGGCTTTTCGGCAGGGATCCTCGCGCTCTTCTATCTGGATCCCCGGCAGATCATGTCGTTAAGTGAACTCATGAAGCAGACGGATCGTGCGCCGGTGATCATGCTCGCCGTGACGCTCTTTGCCTTTGCGTCCCTTACCAAGAGTGCGCAGTTCCCGTTCTCGAGATGGCTTCTCGGCGCCATGGTGGCTCCCACGCCTTCCAGTGCGCTGCTGCATTCGGCAACCATGGTCAAGATCGGCGTTTATATGCTGATCCGGCTCTCGCCGATGTTCACGGACACCTTTACCGGCGTGATGATCACGGTGGTCGGCGGCTTCACCTTTTTTGCGGCGTCTCTTCTCGCGATCTCCCAGTCCGACGGGAAAAAGGTGCTCGCCTATTCGACGATCTCCAATCTGGGTCTGATCACGGCCTGCGCGGGAACCGGGACGACGGAGGGTGTCTGGGCCGCCGTCATGCTGATGCTGTTCCACGCGGTTTCCAAGTCGCTTCTGTTCCAGACGGTCGGAGATATCGAGAACATCATGGGCAGCCGCGATATCGAGGATATGCACGGCCTTGTGATCAAGCTGCCGCGCCTGGCACTGATCATGATGATCGGTATCTGCGGCATGTTCATGGCGCCGTTCGGCATGCTGGTCTCCAAGTGGGCGGCACTCAAAGCTTTCGTCGATTCCAGCAGCGTCTGGCTCGTTATCTTCCTGGTGTTCGGCTCGGGAAGCACGCTGTTCTACTGGGCGAAGTGGCTGGGCAAGATCTGCACGGTCATCCACCAGTCCGTCAATCTGGATGACAGCACCCACGGAAGCGAGCTGATCTCCATGGTGCCCCTGACCGGACTGATCGTGGTGATGTGCTTTGCTTTCCCCTGGATGTCCAACGCGATGGTGCAGCCGGTCCTCAACGAGACGTTTAACATGAACGTGCCCAATGTCATCGGCGGTGCCGATGTGATCATCATGATGATCATGGTCACGATGATCTTTCTGGTCCCGCTCGGATCGAGATTCCTGTCGGTCGGAGCCAAGGACAAGATGACCATGTCCTATGTTGCGGGTGTCAATGCCGGAGATGACAGACATTATATCGACTCCTTCGGCAAATCCCGTTCCCTGTATCTGGCCAACTGGTATATGGAGGATTATTTCGGCGAGAAGCGTCTGCTTGTGCCGAGCATCATGATCTCCGCGGTGCTGGTGATCCTCATGGTGATTATCGTGATAGGAGGTGCCTTCTGATGGCGGTTTCGATCGTTGTGCGCGTGATCCTCTATCTGCTCCTGGGCCCCGTGATCGGGGGACTGCTGGAGGGGATCGACCGGATCATCTCGGCAAGAATGCAGGGACGGCAGGGACCGCCGCTGTTTCAGCCTTTTTATGATGTCTACAAGCTCATGCATAAGCAGACGATCGTCGTGAACAGCATTCAGGTGCTGTTCATCACGGCCTATCTGATCTTCACGATCTTCACGGGAGCGTTGTTCTTCGGCGGCGGTGATATGCTGCTGGTGTTCTTCTCGCTCTCGATGTCCGAGGTCATGCTGGTGCTGTCTGCCTATTCCGTAAACGGACCCTACAGTGCGATGGGAGCGCAGAGGGAGCTGTTGCAGATGATGTGCTATGAGCCGATGATGCTGCTTCTCGCGATCGGTTTCTACGTGGCGCAGGGGAGCTTTATGGTCAATGATCTGATCGGGGCCGATCGTCCGGCGGTGATCGCGCTTCCCGGGATGCTGATCGGGTTTGCCTTTGTTCTGATCATCAAGCTGCGCAAGTCGCCGTTTGATCTGAGCACCTCCCATCACGCGCATCAGGAAATGGTCAAGGGTCTCACGACCGATATCTCCGGCCGCGATATGGGGCTGGTGGAACTGGCCGAATGGTATGACGCGACGCTGATGATGGGGATCGTCGGGATGTTCTTTGTCACAAGAGAGCCGGTGAGCTATCTGTTTGCGATCCTCGCGTGTTCGGTGGTGTTCTTCCTGATCACGCTGATCGACAATACCCATCCGCGTGTCAAGGCGATGCGGATGTTCGGCCTTGCCTGGGGCGTGATCCTGGTCTGCGCCGGCACGAATCTGCTGATACTCAATCTGATTGGCAAGTGAGTTAGAGGAGGACTTAAGGTGAAGCTTTCAAAATCTCCCTGGATCCTGCATTATGACGGCTCCAGCTGCAACGGCTGCGATATCGAGGTGCTGGCAACGATGATGCCGCATTTTGATGTGGAGCGCTTCGGTGTGATCAATACCGGCAACCCCAAGCACGCGGATATCCTGCTTTTGACCGGCGGGATCAACTCCCAGACGGCACCGGTCGTCAGACAGCTCTACAAGCAGATGCCGGATCCCAAAGTGGTGATGGCATGCGGGATCTGTGCCTGCGACGGCGGCATTTTCAAGGAATGCTACAATGTGCTCGGCGGTGCGGATCAGGTTGTTCCGGTCGACATTTATGTTCCCGGCTGTGCCGTGCGTCCGGAGGCGCTGATCGAGGGAGTGAAGAAGGCGGTCGCCATTCTCGACGAGAAGCAGCAGGAAATGAAGATCGCGATGAAGCAGGGCTACTGCACGGTGGATTACGGCCGGCTCGCCGTTCACACGACGGAGGATGACTACAATTCCGAAGAATCTTCGCCGGAGGCCGCACAAGAGCAGACACAGACGGCGGAAACACCGGGCACTACGGAAGGAGGAGACGCAGAGTGAATATGACGGTACGGGATGTCAACGCGGGCGTCATCCTTGAGGAGGTTCAGAAACTGAAATATGAGGGATACCGTCTGATGCAGATCTGCGCGACGAGGGCGGAGCTGGAGGACGCAGCAGGCACACCCGCCGGTGATGCGGATCAGACGGCGGCAAAGATCCCCGCGTATGAGCTGCTCTATACCTTTGGCATGGGGCTGCGCATGGTACACCTCAAGGTGACCATGCGGCAGACGGAAGAGATCGCGAGCATTACCAGCGTTTATCCCTGCGCGTTTCTCTACGAAAACGAGATGCATGATCTGTTTGGCGTAACGATCCGGATGATCAATCTGGATTATCGCGGCAATCTGTACCGGACCGCGGTAAAGACACCTTTCAAGTAAACAGGAGTATATTATGGCTGCAAGAAGTGTGATCCCTTTCGGGCCGCAGCATCCGGTGCTGCCGGAGCCGATCCATTTAGATCTCGTGATGGAGGATGAGCGTGTTGTCGAAGCGATCCCGTCGATCGGATTCATCCACCGCGGGCTGGAAAAACTTGTAGAAAAGAAGGACTTTCAGGAGATGGCCTATGTCGCGGAGCGCATCTGCGGTATCTGCTCTCTGGGCCACGGTCTCGGTTACTGTGATGCCGTGGAGCACATCATGGACATTGAGATCCCGGAGCGCGCCAAGTTCCTGCGCACGATCTGGTCGGAGATGAGCCGCATCCATTCCCATCTGCTGTGGCTCGGTCTCCTCGCGGACGGATTCGGATTTGAGAGCCTGCATATGCAGTCGTGGCGGCTGCGTGAGCAGGTGCTGGACATGTTTGAGGAGTCGACCGGCGGCCGCGTGATCTTCTCGGTCATGAAGGTGGGCGGTCAGCGGCGGGACATTCCGCAGGATATGCTGCTGCGTTTTAGAGAGCGGTTTGACCGGATGGAGGAGGAACTCAAAGTCCTCTCGAAGACCTTTCTGGATGACGCTGCGGTGCAGAGCCGTCTGAAGGGGATCGGTGTGCTCACGGCGGATCAGGCCGAGGAACTTGGCTGCACGGGACCGTTTCTTCGGGCGAGCGGCGTGGCCAGAGACATCCGCACGACCGGATATGCGGCCTACGGCGATGTCTATGTGGAACCGGTCATCAGCAAGGTCGGCGATTCCTATGCCCGCTGCGAGGTCCGGATCCGCGAGATCTTCCAGTCCTTTGAACTGATCCGCAATCTGATCGAAAAGATCCCGGTGGGACCGGTGGAGGTTCCGGTCAAGGGCTTCCCTGACGGCGAATATATGACGCGCATCGAGCAGCCGCGGGGCGAGGCGCTCTACTATGTCAAGGCAAACGGCAAGAAGTTCATCGAGCGGATGCGCGTGCGCACCCCTACCTTTGCCAATCTTCCCGGACTGGTGGAGACGCTGAAGGGCTGCGAACTGGCGGATGTCCCGATCCTGGTGCTGACGATCGATCCCTGCATCAGCTGTACGGAGAGGTAAAGAGAATGGCAATGATCAACATGATCGGCACGGAGTTAAAGAATCTGTTCAGCCGGCCGGCGACAAGAAAAACGGAAAAGGAATATCCCGAAAACACGAGGGGCCATGTTGTCAACGATATGGATCTGTGCGTCTTCTGCGGCGCCTGTATGATGCGCTGCCCGTCCAAAGCGATCACGGTCGACAGAAATGAGAAGACCTGGACGATCCATCCGATGAGCTGCATCCAGTGCCGCGCCTGCGTGGACAACTGTCCGAAGAAGTGCCTTTCCATGGAGAAACGATTCACGGAGCCCGGACCGGACAAGATCGCGATCACCTGTCATCAGACGGAAAAGGCGAGGATCGCGGAGGAAGAGATGAAACGTGCCGCGGCCGAGAAAGCCAAAGCGGCGGCCGAAGCGAAGGCCAAAGCGGAAGCGGCAAAAAAGGCAGCGGAGACAGCGCCGGATACGGCAAGGGCGGAATAGATGTGTGTGGCGATGCCCGGCACGGTGCTGTCCGTCACAGGACACCGGGCGCGGGTGGATTTTCACGGCAATGCGGTGGACGCGGAAGCGGGACTGGTTAGCGTGCGTCCCGGCGACCGTGTCCTTGTTCATGCTGGGTGTATCATCCAGACGATGTCTCCGGAAACGGCCGAAGAGACCGAGGAGCTGTATCGTCTGATCGAGGGTCTTTAGCAAAAGGGAGGTGGAAATATGGCAGTAATGACCGGTATGTGGACGGCGCTGTTCAATGTGCTCAAGGCGCTTCTTTTGCTGGTTGCGGCGTTTATCGTCGCCGCGATCGTCAAGAGTATCGTCTTTAAGATCATCGAACGGACGAAGCTCAATATCATCCTGATGAAGGCGGACGGACAGACCGCACCGCCCGGTACGACGAAGGAATATATCGGCAAACTGGCCTATTTTCTGGTATTTCTGCTTTTTGTCCCGGGAATCTTTGATCTGTTGGGTGTCAACAGCGTCACCACACCGATCGTCGGGCTGCTCAATCAGATCTGGGGTTATCTGCCCAATATCCTGGCGGCTGTGATCATCCTTGTCGTGGGCCTTCTGATCGCACGGCTGGTGCGGCAGCTTCTGGTGCCATTGTTTTCCAGACTCAAGGTTGATGCCCTGCAGGAAAAAGCGGGCATAGCGGTCAGTGAAAAGGCCAGGCTCTCCCAGACGCTTGCCTATATCGTCTATGTCTTCATCGTGATCCCCGTGGTCATCATGGCGCTCCAGGCGCTGAAGATCGATGCGATCTCCCAGCCGGCGATCAGCATGCTGGACATCATCTTTGCCTTTATCCCCAACATCATCGTCGGCATCCTCGTGATCGTTGTCGGCGCGATGATCGGGAAATTCACGGGACAGATCGTGGAACGTCTCCTGGCGGCGACCGGTGTCGATGAAAAACTGAGCGGTCTGGTCGAGGGAAGTGCCAAAAGATTTGTTCTGTCTCATGTGGCGGGTATCGTTGTGCAGACGGTCATCGTGATCTTCTTCTGCGTGGAAGGATTCAATGTCCTGAAACTCGAGGTTCTGACACAGATCGGCGGCGCGGTCATCAGCTATATGCCCAGAGCGCTCGCAGCGGTGGTCATCTTTGCGATCGCGGCGCTCGGCGCTTCCGCGGTAGCCAGACTCTTAAGCAGGAACGGGCTGGATGCCTATGTGCTGATCGTCAGAGCTGCCATCTACATCGTTGCGGTGTTCATGATCCTCAACCAGCTGGGGATCGCGGCGGTCATCGTCAACACGGCGTTTATTGTGATCCTCGCGGCCCTCGCGATCGCCTTTGCGATCGCGTTCGGCATCGGCGGCAGGACTTTTGCCGCGGAGGCACTGAAAAAACTCAGTGACAAGAACGGATCAAAGAAATAACAAAAACGGATTTTTTTCTCAAACGGGAAGAATTTGTGATATAATAGAACAGGTTCGATATTAAGGAGAGAATTATGCGAAGCTATCGGAATCCGATCCTTCCAGGATTTCATCCGGACCCGAGCATCTGTCGTGTCGGCGATGCTTTTTATCTGGTGACTTCGAGTTTTGAATTCTTTCCCGGGATTCCCGTTTACAGAAGCCGGAATCTCACGGACTGGCGCTGCATTTCCCATGTGATCACAAGGGATTCTCAGATCAGTTATCTCGGCGTGCCGCATTCGGGCGGACTCTATGCGCCGACGATCCGTTATTATGACGGCATGTTTTACGTGGCCTGCACCAATGTTTCGGGAGGAGGCAATTTCATCGTCTACGCCGAGGACCCGGCGGGGCAGTGGTCCGATCCCGTCTATGTGCCGAGCCGCGGGATCGATCCTTCGCTTCTGTTTGCCGACGGCACCTGCTATTTCCTTACTACGGAGGATGATCAGGGAAACCCCGGCATCTGCATGTGTGAGATCGATCCGATGACGGGCGAGAAGCTCTCGCCCGGACGCGTGCTGACCAGAGGGGCGGGCGGGAGAAACGCCGAAGGACCGCATCTGTACAAGATCTCGGGCAAATACTATCTGATGCTCGCGGAGGGAGGAACAGAATACGGTCATCGCGAGACGCTCTTCAGAAGCGACGCACCTTACGGACCCTATGAGCCGTGTCCCTACAATCCGATCCTGTCGCATGCCGAACTGTGGGAAGCCCCGATCGCATGCACGGGACATGCCGATCTTGTGGATGATACGGGCGGGAGACTCTGGCTGGTGTGTCTGGGTGTGCGGACACTGCCCGGGGTGTTCCTTCACAATCTGGGCAGGGAGACCTTCCTCGCGCCTGTGCGCTGGGAGGACGGATGGCCGTTCGTGGGGCGCAGCGGCCGGATCGATCTGAAGATGGAAGCCAATCTTCCCGGCGGCAGCGAGCCGGACGAGGCTTCGCGCGATGAGGGGTTTGTCGCCGATCTGGAACGTGAGACCGAAGGCTTCTTTGATGATCCCGTTCTCTCGGGCGAGGACAGGGAATTAAAGGAAATGCGCGAGATGGGACTTGACGGGATCATCGCGGGAAGATCCTTCTCTTTTATCCGCAATCCCGAACTGCCGTGCTATGAATTCGATACGGACAACGAGAGCTTCCGTCTGCTGGGCGGGGCGATCGGTCTGGATGACTGGGAGGAGACCCGGCTGTCACCGACCTTTGTCGGGGTCCGGCAGGAAGAGTTTTATGCTTCCATGGAGGTCGGCGTGCGCCTTCTCTCCGCGGAAAACGACGAGCCCTTTGCCGGCGGAGCCGGACTCACCGCCTATTACAGCAATGAGCATCACATGGACATCCTGATCACCAAGGAGGAGGGGATGTTCTTTGTGCTCTCAAGACTGCGCGCCTTCAACATCGTGCAGGAAAGACGGGCGCAGATACCCGATTCCCGGGTCTGGCTGCGCATTACGGCTGATCCGGAGAATTATCATCTTTATTATTCCGTTGACGGCAGAGACTATCTGTTGCTCGATGAGGGTGCAACGGCGGCTCTCTGTACGGAGATCACGCGCCGGATGACCTTTACGGGCACTTTTCTCGGCTTTTTCGCGGAGGACTGCGAGGCTCTCTTCGTGAAACCGCGTCTGGTCTTCCTGCGGGACATGCAGTAAAAGCGGACATTAAGGTATATGTCGACAGAAAAGAAAAACGAATTACAGGCGAAAAGCGTCTTATATTTCTTTCTGGCCATGCTTGTCCTGGCGGTTCTGGCCGTGATGGGCAGCAATGTGCTCAGCACGCCCTACAAGTATGAGTATTTAAAACTGGAGCATGGTTGGGATGTTTCGTATCGCGGCCGCGGTCACAGCAATGTGACACTGGAGAGCTTTGATGCGGACGGTATCATAGCCGGGGAAAAGGTCACGTTTAAGCGTGTGATGCCGGACATTTACCTGTTTTCCGCCTGTCTCACGTTCAAGACAAGGATGTCACGCGTGCGCGTCTATGAGGACGGCATGCAGATCTACAGCTATGGCTATGACATTCCGGACGGTTATTTTGTTCCGAAGGCCTATCACTATGTGCCGCTTTCCTCCGACTATGCGGGACATACGGTCAGGATCGAACTTACGGCGGCAGAGGACGGCGCTTTTTCGGGACTGTATCCGGTGACGCTCGGCAACACAGAGGATCTGATGCGGGACTATGTGCAGTCCAGAAGACTGGGTTTCCTTGTCGGCGTGTTCATGTTCTATTTCGGATTCGTGATGATCGTGCTCTCGCCGTTCCTGATCTTCGGTGCGGCCAAGGACCGCTCGGTGCTGTTCAGCTCGATGATCGCGATCCTTCTGGGCATCTATGTGCTCTGCTATAACGAGGGCATGTCTTACATCACGCACAATGACGTGCTCTCTCATTTGATCGAATACATATCGCTCTATCTCATTCCCATCGTGGTCATCCTCTATATCCTGACCAGCGGTGCGGCGAAGAAACGTGTGCGGGTGCTCTTCATCCTGCTGGCGGTCGACTCTTCCATGGCGGTCCTCGCGATCGCTCTCCATGCGACGCGTGTGCTGATGATCAACCACATGCTGCCTCTGTTCCATGTGATGATCCTCTCGGAGAGCGTCTATCTGATCTGGCTTCTGGCCAAAAGCGATAAGGAAAGCCGTCTCGAGAGGCGCAATCACGTCGGCATGAGTTCCGAGCGTGTGCTGCTGGTCGGCATTCTGCTGTTCATTTTTTCGATCTTTCTGGAGGTCATCCGCTACTATGTCCTTGCTTATATCAGCAAGGGTCAGGAGAAGAGCGGTTTCGACTTCATCACGATCGGCGCGCTGGCGGTGGTCCTGAGCATCATGCTCAATTATTTCTTCCACTCGATCGATCATCTGACGGAGGCGAGGACGCGCCTGAAGCTTCACGGCATGGCCTTTACGGATGCGCTCACGGGGATCGACAACCGGGCAAGCTGCGACCAGTTCATGGCGGGACTTACCGAAGAGAACAGATATGCGGTCGCGAGCATCGATCTGGACGGACTGAAGATTGTCAATGACAAGCAGGGACACAGCATCGGGGACATGATGATCGCCGGGTTCGGCGAGCTCATGCGGGAGGCGTTTTCGGACTGTCAGCTGGTCGGCCGCATGGGCGGCGATGAATTCCTTGTGATCAAAAGAGATGCAACGGCAGCGGATATCACGAGAAATGTCTGGGCTCTTGAGCGGCGCGCCGAGGAGGAGAACCGCAGAGCGGAGGCTTTTCAGTATGCGTTTTCCTGGGGTGTCGCCGACAGTGCGGAAGGTGAAAACGTGCAGGCAGTCTACATGCTTGCCGATGAACGCATGTACAGGATGAAGGACGAGCACCATCAGAAGAAGGGCATCACGGCCGCGTCCGACGCGGGAACGGGAGGTGCCTATGCGTAAGCGCTTCCTGGCCATCGGGTTCGCCTGTGCCGGCATGTTCTTCCTGATGATCTTCATGACGATCGGCTTTCTGGGGGACACGGTGCATTATCCCTATCTTTCAATGGAAGACGGATGGCGGCTGCGCGGGACGATCCGGAACGCGCAGGGTGTGGATGAGCACATCGAGATGGAGAACATGAAGGTCAGCGAGCTTCCGCGCGGAAGCAAAGGAGACTATATCCAGGTCTCCGCGGAGCTGCCCGACATGGGAGACATTCCCTTCCCCACGCTGGTGTTCGAGACCCGCTATGCCGCCTATGAGGTGAGTGTGGACGGTATCGTCGTCGACCGTTATGATACGGATGCCATCGGAACGCGGAAATTCGTAGGATCCTCCTATCACTTCGTGACGCTGCCCGAGGAATATGTCGGAAAGTACGTGACGCTCACGATCCATCGCACGGAGAACCGGGCCGGAAAAGCGCTGGGCAATGTCTATATCGGTGCGCATGAGGATATGGAATCGATGCTTTTGCATGAGAACTTCTTTGCCCTCGGCTGCGGTTTCTTCCTGATCGTGTTCGGATTGAGCTTCATGTTCCTCACGCTGATCTACTTAAGCCGCGTGCCGGAGCTTCTCGCGCAGCTTGTCGGCAGCACGATCTGCGCGGTACTGGGCATGCTCCTGATCACCAACGACCATGTGTCCTTCCTGTTCATGAACGCCGACGTCGGGACCACCATTGACTATATGGCGATCTATGCGCTTCTGCCGCTCGGTTACCTTCTGCTTGAGGCCCTTCATGTGGAGCATCGGATACCGACCAGAGTCTACCGCGGGTTTGCCGGCGCGACGATCCTTGCGGTATTCGCGATCTATGCGCTGCACTTCCTCAATGTCGTTCATATGAACCGCCTTCTTTTTGTCTACTATGCGATCGTGGTTGTCGGGATGTTCATCATGCTCCTTGATGTGATCAAGAATGTCAAGGAGAAGAAACTGACACCGGTCGCCGTCGTGACGCTTCTCGGACTTTCCGCGCTCATTATCTGCCTGTTTCTCAACATGGCTAATTTTGTCCTCTGGCGCGCCGGGGCATCCTTTCTTGACCGTGAGACGGGACGCAATTTCATCCCGCTCGGTGCGATGATCTTTGCCGCATCCCAGATCGTGAACTATCTGTCCTTCATTTCCGAATCCGGTACACGACAGAAGGACTACGCTTCGTTACAGAATATCGCATACGCGGATACGCTGACGGGGCTTGCCAACCGGGCGCGTGCGGACAAGATCTTTGAGGAACTCGACCGCAGCCGTGAGGATTACTGTCTGGTGAGTGTTGACGTGAACGGCCTTAAGGACACCAACGACCGTCTCGGTCATGCGGCGGGAGACCGTCTGCTCAGGGAATACGCGCAGGCGCTCAAGGCCAATTTCGGTGATGAGGAGCTGTGTGCACGCATGGGCGGCGATGAATTCCTTGTGGTGATGAAGCGGACCAATGCCGACGGTTTCGGCGTCCGTCTGCGCAGGCTCTACAATGATCTGGACGAGATGAACGAAAGGGACAAGACGCTGTTCCGGAGTGCGGCGATCGGCTATGCGTTCCGGCATGAGTGTCATGGCGGCGATGCGCACACCGTTTATCTGCTTGCGGATGAGCGCATGTTTGAGAACAAAAGAGAACAGCATATCCGCTATCGAATCAAGGAAAGGGTATAGTGGAACGGCCGGAGAACGCGGTGTCTCAGGCACCGCTCTGGATCACGGTGACCGGCACCGTACAGGGCGTCGGATTCCGGCCGTTTGTGCGGATGCTTGCGGATGAACATCATCTGGCAGGTCTGGTTGAAAACTGCGGCGGTATCGTCAGGATCCTCGTGACAGAGGGGGGGCAGGACGATATCGCCGCGTTTCTTTCGGAGATCAGAGAACGTGCGCCCGTGTCGGCTGATGTGCTTACCGTTACGGCCGCACGGGCCGGGAACGATGCCCCGGTGGAAAAGCGGAACGGCACGGACCGCTTTGTCATCGCGGAAAGCGAGACATCGGGAGATGGGTTGCTGCCGGCTTTTGTCCCGGATCTGGCCGTCTGCGATGACTGTCTCGCAGAGATGGCGGATCCCGCGAACAGGCGTTTTCGCTATCCGCTGATCAGCTGTGCGCAGTGCGGCCCGCGCTTCACGATCTTCACGGCCCTCCCTTACGACAGGGAACGCACCTCCATGCGTGATTTTGTGATGTGTCCCGCCTGCGGTGCGGAGTATACAAGGACGGATCCGGTGCGGATCGTATCCGGCAAGAGGCGTCTGCATGCGCAGACGATCTCCTGTCATGACTGCGGACCGCAGATATGTTTTGTGACGCCGGAAAAAGCGAGGCTGACAGGAGAGGCGGCCGTGGCCGCCGCCGCCGGCATCCTTAGGGAGGGGGGCGTGATCGGCCTCAAAGGGATCGGCGGATTTCAGCTGCTCGCGGATCCGCGAAACGACGCAGCCGTGCGGCGGCTGCGGGAGATGAAGGGGCGGGAGACCAAGCCTTTTGCCGTTCTCTTCTCCGATCCGGCGGCAGTCAGGGAATTCTGCGAGGTGAACGGCAGAGAGGAGCGGGCACTTGTCTCAGCCGCCCGGCCGATCGTGCTGCTTACGCCGAGGAGAAACGGAACCGGTAAGGATCATGCGGACACCGTATGGTCTTCCGCAGTGCTGAGCGGCAGTGCGTTTATCGGCGCCTTTCTGCCGGCGGCCGGCGTGCACCGGATGCTGACCGATGCCTGTGGACCGCTTATCGCAACAAGTGCCAATATCTCCGATGATCCGATGGATCACACGGACGAGGCGTTCGCCGCGCATTTTCTCCGTTCGGAGGGAAACGGGGCAGCGGATGGTGTTCTCACGCATCCGCGCAGGATCCTGTCTCCGATCGACGATTCCGTGGTGTACGCGGATGGAGATGCTCTGTGCTTTATCCGGCGCGCGCGGGGCTATGTGCCGCTTCCGGTGTCTGTCCCCGCGGAATGCGGGAGCAGCCGGGATATCCTGGCCTTCGGCGCGGACATGAAGGCCGCTTTTGCGTTTGCGCGCGGAGAACGCATAGTTCTCTCGCAGCCCTTCGGCGATCTTGAAAATCTGTCGGTCCGTCGTGCGTATCTGGCGGAGCTCGAGCGCCTGTCGGGGATCTATGGGCTGCACCCGGAGACCGTTGTCTGTGATGCGCATCCGGCCTATCATTCTGCGGCAATCGCCGCGGAATACTGTGCGCGGAACGGGCTGCGGGAGCCGATGAGAATATACCACCATCATGCCCACGCGCTCGCGGCCATGGCGGAAAACGGCCTTTCCTCCTGCGTCGCCGTTGTCTGTGACGGCACCGGGTTCGGCCCCGACGGCACGATCTGGGGCGGCGAGGTGCTCTTCTGTCATGATCACGGGGAAACGGGGTGCCCCGCGTTTGAGAGAAAATGGCATCTGCCCGGTTTTCGCCTGCCCGGCGGTGATGCTGCCGCAAGGGATGCCGCGCTTTCGGCTGCTGCGTGGCTGATGGAGAACGGAGAGGATCCGGGGATCCTCCGCCTGGCGGGTGATAAGGAAAGGATGCTCCGTGCGGCGCACGCTGCCGGGGGAGGTGTCTTCACCACAAGTCTGGGACGCCTGTTTGACGCGGTGTCCGCTCTTCTGGGGATCGCGCGGGAGAACCGCTTTGAGGGGGAATGCGCGCAGGCACTGGAAGGCGCCGCACACCGGTATCTGCGCCGGAACGGGGACCGGTGGGAGATGCCGGAGGACGCGATCGACGCGGAGGGACTGCCTGCCGCGCTTTGCGAGCGGATCCGTCGGGGAGAAGACAGGGAGCAGCTGGCCTTTTGGTTTCACGCGGCGATCTCCCGGGCACTTTCCTCTCACGCGGCGCAGGCGGCGGACAGGAGAGGGGAGAGACACATTGTTCTCGCGGGCGGCAGCTTCGTGAACCGCATACTGGTCAGACTTGTGCGGTCCGCGCTTGAGAAGCGGGGATTCCTCGTGTCTGTGTGCACCGGCATCACGCCCGGGGACGGGGGAATCGCGGTCGGTCAGACCTATGCGGCCATGCGCTGCAAAGAAAATGAAATTTTTTTATGATTTTCTGAACCGTTCGAAGGATAACAACCGTCTTTATAGGTAGCAATGGGGAGAAATGCATGCATCATGCGATCCTGAAGTCATAAAAACGATGCATTGCAAAAAAAATAAAAAAATTTGATTTTCCCTATTGCATTTCGGGATCGAACGGAGTATCATTCATTTAGAGTAGGATAGTTTGTAGTTTATCCGGAAGGGGTGAATGCCATGAAAATGAAAAGAATTGTAGCGATCACAGCAGTAGCAGCGATGCTCGCGGTTGTTGCGGGCTGCGGCGCGAAGGGCGGTGCTCTTGATCAGGCGTCCGCGAAGCGTCCGTATGATCCGAATGCGAGTTTTATTCCCGATGATGCGGTAGCAATGGCTGCCAATCCGGGAGATCCGGTGCTTCTTGCTACAGCGAACGAAGCACTTGATCTGGTCAACGAGGAGAGAGGAGAGGCCGGGCTTTCCGATCTTAGCTGGAGCAACGGACTTGCGGCAGCGGCCAATGTCCGTGCCGAGGAGCTCACCGATGCGTTCTCCCACACCAGACCCGACGGAACCGACTGGTACACGGTCGATGCCAATATCATGTTCGGTGAGAACCTTGCTGAGTTCTATAACACGCCTGAAGAGGTTGTGGACGCCTGGATGAATTCTCCGAGCCACAAGGAAAACATCATGGACGGCGAGTTCAGCACCTGCGGCATTGCCATCTACAAGGATGGCGGCGAGTATTACTGGGCACAGGAGTTCGGTTATTAAGGATCGGATGAAGCGCATGGCATGATCGACATTCGGTGAAGATCAAAGATCCCGGCGGGAAACCGCCGGGATCTTTTTGTGATCATGCGAAGTTCTGCGGGAACGGATGCGGAATGTCAGAGTTTTTCGCCGTCCCGTTTCCGATATTTCTGGTCACAGTACCGGCAGCGATAGATCTCCTTTTCCTCATCCGCGAGATAGAAAATGTGCGGCAGTCCCTGCTCGACGGAGGTGATGCAGCGGGGATTGTGGCAGTGGATGATATCGCGGATCTCCTTAGGCAGTACAAGAGAACGCTTTTCAACGATCTCCCCGTCCTTGATGACATTGACGGTGATATTGTGATCGATGAAGGCCAGAACATCGAGATTGAGGGTGTCGATATCGACCTCGACCTTGAGAATGTCCTTTTTCCCTGTTTTGCCGCTTCGCGCGTTCTTGATGATCGCCACGGTGTTATCCAGCTTGTCCAGCCCCAGCTGGTAATAGATGGACAGGCTTTTGCCCGCCTGAATGTGATCGAGCACGAAGCCCTCTTCGATCTTGCCGACATTAAGCATAGAACAGCCTCCTTACCATTTCAACAGACCGTGGTTCATGTGATCCTCCGTCAGATCGAGCAGGGTCATGATCAGCGCCATGCGCACGAACAGGCCGTACTGTACCTGCGGGAAATATGCGGCGCGCGGATCGTCATCCACATCGACGGCGATCTCGTTGACGCGGGGAAGCGGATGCAGCACATGCATGTCCTTTTTGGCACGGCTCAGCTTCTCCTTGTCCAGAATATAGAAGTCCTTTAAACGGACATAATCCTCTTCATTAAAGAAACGCTCTCTCTGCACACGCGTCATATAGAGAAGATCCAGATCCGGGATGACATCGTCGAGCCGGATGACTTCTTCGTAGGGGATCCCTCTGGCGGTGAGCATTTCGGTGATGTAATCGGGAACCTTGAGCTCGGGCGGAGAGATGAAGACAAATCGGATGCCGCTGTAGCGGACGAGAGCATGGATCAGGGAATGTACGGTGCGGCCAAACATGAGATCGCCGCAGAGACCGATGGTGAAGCCGGAGAGACTGCCGTGGAGCGATCGGATCGTCAGCAGATCGGTCAGTGTCTGCGTCGGATGCTCGTGTCCGCCGTCACCGGCATTGATGACGGGGATCTCCGACTTGGCGGCGGCAACCATCGCAGCGCCTTCCTTGGGATGACGCATCGCACAGATGTCAGCGAAGCAGGAGATCACGCGGATCGTGTCGGCAACGCTCTCGCCCTTGCTCGCCGAACTGGATGAGGCGTCCGCAAAACCGATGACCTTGCCGCCGAGGCGGAGCATGGCCGTCTCAAAGGAAAGGCGGGTCCGTGTGCTCGGCTCATAGAAGCAGGTCGCCAGGATCCTGCCGTCGCAGGCATGAACGAAGTCGCGGGGATGACGCTCGATCTCTCCCGCCTTGTCGAACAGGCGATCCAGTTCATCGGTGTCAAAGTCCAGCGGAGTCATCAGATGACGAAGTTCTTTCATGGAAATCTCCTCAGATTTATTTTGTTTCCGCGACAACGAAACGGCTGACAGGGCCGGTCGCTTCCAGCGGAACATGCATGATGGCCGTCACACCGGCCTTGTCAAACGGAGCAAAATAGAGATAACGCGAGGTCAGGTTGATACTGTTGTAGACCCCTTCCACGATCACGGTGACATTGCCGCCGTTCATGTCCATGCGCTTTAAGGCAGGCGTCCCCTCCGCGGAGGTCGCGAACCAGATGTAGCGGCCGTTCGTGTTGTAGCAGTCGACGCGCTCGGTGCCGATCAGCTCGGTGGCACCGGTGGTGCGGTTCAGACGGCAGATATGATAGTTTTTGGCGTTGTCGATGTAGTAGATGAAATCACCGGAGGGGATCGGGCAGGAGATGTTGCCGTCCATGACCTTGCTCTCCGTATCACCGGTCGAGGTGTTCATGTAGTAGAGGGAAGGGTTGCCGTTGACGCCGGAATAGTAGAGATAGCGTCCGTCGAATCCCGCGGGCTGGAGCAGACCCTCCGTGAGCTTTTTCCGGTCCTTTTTGTCGATACGGATCTTGTAGGTGCCGGTGCCGTCCTCAGCGCTTCCGCAGTAATAGATGTAGGAGCCGCAAAGCTGCATCATCTGCGGGCGTACGCGGTCGAGAGAGATGTTCTTGTTATTCTTCGTGTTGTAGCGGAAGATGCCGTAACTGTTGCCCATATAGCCGAGTCCCTTGCCGGTGGAATACTGGGAGGCATCCATATACATGTACACGAATCTGCCGGCACCGACGATCTGACTGACCCCCATGGAGCCGAGACGCCGGATCCCGGTCTCGTCGGGCTTCATGGAATAGAGCGTGTGGCTGTCATCCACATTGGAAAAGAAGACAGTGCCGTCCAGTTCGCAGAAAT
Source organism: Lachnospiraceae bacterium (assembly GCA_024690605.1). GTDB lineage: Bacteria > Bacillota > Clostridia > Lachnospirales > Lachnospiraceae > Butyrivibrio. Next base: position 86,557 of record JAILOV010000056.1, read on the forward strand.
AGCCGCCGTTATAGACATTGCCGGGGGTATTGCCGATGGCGGAGGAATCATTTAAGGGGACGCGGTCCGATAGGAATGAATAGGTGACGGCGCCGAGCGCTGCCGCCGCGAAGATCAGAATGCCGATGGTCATTTTCAGCCGTTTGCTCATGCGTTGACCTCCTGCCGACCATTATACTTCTTTTCCGATGTTGCTTTCAACCCCTCTTTTGTACTAAAATAAAGGGGTGTCCGGTGCCTGTTTCTGCCGGACAGCTGAGTGGTCAGGGGGAGAAAATGGAGCTGTCGGAACTGAGAAAAAAACTGGACGGGATCGATGAACAGATGGTCGCTCTTTATGAGGAACGGATGTCTGTCTGCGAACAGATCGCCGGGGTCAAGATCGCCACGGGACGAAAGGTCTTTGACCGCGACCGGGAACAGGAGAAGCTGCAGTCCCTGACGGGTCTGGCGCACAATGATTTTAACCGCCGCGGTGTCCGCGAGCTCTATGAGCAGCTCATGTCCATGAGCCGCAAACTTCAGTATCAGAAGCTTTCCGAAGCGGGGGCACTGGGGAGGCTTCCCTTTATCGAGATCGATTCGATCGACAGGGCGCACGCCCGCGTGGTGTTCCAGGGAGCGGAGGGAGCCTATTCGCAGGCGGCAATGGTGCGCTTCTTCGGCGAGGATGTGAGCAGCATGCATGTGGATACCTTCCGGGATGCGATGTGTGCGATCGAGGAGGGCAGCGCCGACTATGCCGTGCTGCCGATCGAGAATTCGACGGCGGGGATCGTGAGCGAGATCTATGACCTGCTCGCCGAGTATGAGAACTACATCATCGCGGAGCAGATCATTCCGATCGAGCATTGTCTGATCGTGATCCCGGGGACCAGGGAGGAAGAGATCCGGACGGTCTTTTCCCATCCGCAGTCATTGCTGCAGAGCGCGCAGTTTCTCTCGGAGCACCCAGGCTGGGAGCAGGTCGGCATGAAGAACAACGCGTTTGCCGTGCAGCGAGTCAAAAACGACGGGGACAGATCCCAGGCGGCCATCGCCGGCGCCTATGCAGCCGAGGTCAACGGGATGGAGATCCTGAAGAAGGGACTCAACCTCGCGCAGAACGCCACGCGATTTATCATCGTCACCAATCAGAAGGTCTTCCTTAAGGAGGCCAGGCGTGTCAGCATCTGTTTCGAACTCCGTCATGAGGCGGGTTCGCTCTATCACATGATGTCGCATTTCATCTACAATGATCTGAACATGACCAGGATCGAATCCAGACCGGTCGAAGACCGCAACTGGGAGTACCGTTTCTTCATCGATTTTGAGGGAAATCTTGCGGACAGCGCCGTGAAGAACGCACTCAGGGGACTCCGCGAGGAGGCGAAGAACATGCGGATCCTGGGCAACTATTAAGGAGAACATCATGACCAAGGATGAGGAACTGCTGCTGTTCGGGAGATCCCCCTATGCCGGCCGTCTGCATGATTTCTGTCTCATGATCGAAGGGGACAGGGAGACCGCGGAGGAGCTCGCGCCACAGTGCCTTCATGCACTGCTGTCGATGGCCGGGGAAACCGGTTTTGGAGGCAATCTGTGGCATGATTTTCTGGCCCGTCTTCTGGTGAGCAGCGAGAACAGCTACAGCCTCTCGGCGGAGCTGCGCGGCGCGCCGGAGGGAACGGTCGGGGACTATGCGCTTCATGACATGATGATCTTTCGCGGCTGGTTCGCACTGGATCTGCACGGGCTGGCGGAGAAGTGCGGGCTGCCGGAGCTGGAACTGATCGAGGACTATCTTCCCGATGCGGGAGCCGGCAGGGTTTACAGTGCGAGAGTGAGAAAGCAGATCGAGGCGCTGGCCCGTGAAATGGCGGATTGCGATAACGCACAGTCCATGCTCGATGCACTCGCGTCCTTTTATGCACATTACGGTGTCGGCGCACTGGGGCTTCATAAGGCCTTCCGGCTGCATATCACGGATGGACGTCCGGTGATCCGACCCGTCACGAAGATCGCCGATGTCCGGTTTGATGATCTCATCGGCTATGCGGACGCCAAGGAAACGCTGATCCGCAATACGGAGGCTTTTCTGGCAGGTGCACCTGCCAACAACTGCCTGCTCTACGGCGATGCGGGAACCGGCAAATCCTCTTCGATCAAAGCACTCGCAAACACCTACTACGACAGGGGACTCCGGATCATCGAGATCTATCGTCACGAATTCCGCTATCTGCACGATGTCATCGGGGAGATCAAACACCGCAATTACCGGTTTCTTCTCTACATGGACGATCTGAGTTTTGAGGAATTCGAGACGGAATACAAATATCTGAAAGCCGTGATCGAAGGCGGGCTGGAGAAGAAACCGGACAACGTGCTGATCTACGCGACCTCCAACCGCAGACATCTGGTCCGGGAAAGCTTTGCCGACAAGCAGAAGCTGACGGATGATGACGTGCACCGCAGCGACACCGTCCAGGAAAAACTCTCCCTCTTTGACCGCTTCGGCGTGTCCATCTACTTCGGTGCACCGACGCCGGCGGAGTATCGGGAGATCGTGACGGCTCTCGCAAAGCGCGAGGGTGTGACGATGCCCGCGGAGGAGCTGCTCCTGGAGGCCAACCGGTGGGAGCTGAAGCATGCGGGGTATTCCGGCAGAACGGCCAGGCAGCTGATCGACGATATCCTCGGAAGAACACAGCTCTCACAGCCCTGAGAGGAGACATCCATGGCAGAAACGGTTGCAACGATCGATGTTGGGTCCTATGAGATCTCGATGAAGATCTTTGAGCTCGGTGCGAAAAAGGGTGTGCGCGAGCTGGATCATGTGCGTTACCGGGTCGATCTCGGGAGTGAGAGTTACGCGACGGGGAGGCTCGGCAGTGAACATGTGACCGAGATCTGTCGGATCCTCAATGAGTTCGGCACCGTGATGAAGACCTGGGGTGTGACCCGCGTGCGTGCCTGCGGCACGAGCGCACTCAGGGAGAGCCGTAATGTCGCCATCGTTCTCGAACAGATCGAGAAACGCACGGGCATCCGTATCGAGCTGCTCTCCAATTCGGAGCAGCGCTTCCTGGATTATAAGGCGATCGCGTTAAAGAGCGCGGAGTTTGAACAGATCATCGAAGCCCCCACGGCGATCGTGGATATCGGCGGCGGGAGCGTGCAGATCTCCCTTTTTGACCGGGACAAACTGATCACGACCCAGAACCTGAAAATGGGTGTGTTAAGGCTCAGGGAGCGCGTGAACCGGATGGGGGTCGGGACGAGAAAATTCAACGCGCTGGTCTGTGAACTCATCCATGCGCAGCTCTCCGTCTTTGCGCGGCTGTATCTGCGTGACCGTCAGATCCCCAATATCATCATTGTCGATGATTATATCGCACCGATCCTGCAGAAGAAAAAAGTGCTGTCGGAGATCGGGCTTCTGAGCAAAGAAAGCATGGATGCGCCGAAGGGTGCCGTTTCCGCCTCGAATTTCTGTTCTTTTCTCGATACCGTGCCGACGGAATCCCAGGTGAGGAATGCCGAGCGCCTGGGGATCCCGCTGGAAAACCTGCTCCTTGTCTACATATCCGGACTGATCATCAAGTGCATCTCCGAGGTCATGCTCACGGAGACGATCTGGGCCCCCGGGGTCACACTCTGCGACGGGATGGCATTTGAATACGCAGAGAAACGCAGGATCCTGCCGTTCAAACACGATTTTGAGCAGGATATCATCGCGAGCGCCTATCACATTTCAAGCCGTTACAAAGGCAACCGCAAAAGGAGCGAGCTGATCGGCGTGTTGGCACTCTCTGTCTTTGACTGCACGAAAAAGATCCACGGTCTCGGCAAACGGGAACGACTGCTTCTGCAGATCGCCGCGATCCTGCATGACTGCGGCAAATACATCAGCATGATGAACCTCGGCGAGAGCAGTTATTCGATCATCATGGCGACGGAGATCATCGGGCTCTCCCACAGAGAGCGGCAGATCGTCGCAGGTGCCGTGCGATACATCTACATGCCGTTTCCTGAGGCCAATGCGGAGGAGCAGTATCTGCCGCTGGATGAGGAAATCCGCATGACCGTGCTGAAACTCACGGCGATCCTCCGGGTGGCGAGCGGTCTGGATCGTTCGCATCTGAAGAAATTCGGGGACGCGGAATTCGCGCTGCGGGACGAGAGGCTTGTGATCACCACGGGCACGGCGGAGGATATCACGCTCGAAAAAGAACTCTTCGGGACACGCGCCGCGTTCTTTGAGGAGGTTTTCGGCATCCGGCCGGTCATTCGCAGAAAGCGGGGGATGAAGTAGATGGGAAAAGACAACAGGGTGACGGATAAGACTGTCGAAAAGGACAGGAACGGCACAAAGACGGATAAGGATCTCCGAGATCCCGCTTTTTACGCGAACAGAGAGCTCTCCTGGATCGCCTTTGACGAGCGCTGTCTTTACGAGGCCAGAGACAGGAACAATCCGCTTTTTGAGCGGCTGAAATTCCTGAGCATCACGGCGAGCAATCTCGATGAATTCTTCATGGTGCGCGTCGCCTCCCTCAAGGACATGGTCAATGCCGGCTACAAAAAACGGGACATCGCCGGCATGACGGCCGAAGAACAGCTCGCCGCGGTGGAGACCAGGCTTCACGGATTCGTGGAGGAGCAGTATCGGACATGGAACGGGATGCTGCAGCCGAGGCTATCGGAAAACGGACTTGAGCTGGTGAAGAGCTTTGAGGCTCTTTCCGGTGAGGACGGTGTTTTTGCCGACCGCTATTTTGATGAGTTCATCTACCCGGTGCTCACGCCGATGGCGGTGGATTCCTCACGGCCGTTTCCGCTCATCAGAAACAAAACGCTGAACATCGGCGCGCTGGTCACCAAAAAGGACGGTGACGGGGAGATCGAATTTGCGACCGTACAGGTTCCCGGTGTCGTGGATCGTCTGGTGGAGCTGCCCGCGGAGGGAAAACGCCGCTTCATTCTTCTGGAGGAGGTCATCCGGCGCAATATGCGCAAGCTCTTCCTCAACTATGACATCGTCTGCTGCGGCGCTTATCGCGTCGGCCGCAACGCCGATCTGTCCATCGACGAGGATGAGGCCGAGGATCTGCTCAAGGAGATCGAGAAGCAGTTGAGAATGCGGCAGTGGGGACAGGCTATCCGCCTGGAGGTGGACCAGAACATCGACGAGCGCCTGCTGGCGCACATCCGCGGGGAACTGGAGGTCGAGGATCAGGAGATCTACCGCATCGACGGACCGCTGGATCTCACTTTCCTGATGAAGGTCTACGGTCTGGACGGTTTTGACGCACTGAAGGAGCATGGCTACATCTCCGGACAGGCGGTGCCGGCATTCCGGGAAGAGGAGGATCTTAAGGATATCTTCGCCCGGATCCGCGAAGGGGACATCCTCATGCATCATCCCTATGAGACCTTCGATCCGGTGGTGCGCTTCGTGGAGCAGGCCGCCGCGGATGATTCGGTGCTGGCCATCAAGCAGACCCTCTACCGCGTGAGCGGCAACTCGCCGATCATCGCGGCACTGGCGCGGGCGGCCGAGCGGGGCAAACAGGTCTCTGTCCTTGTGGAACTCAAGGCCCGTTTTGACGAGGAGCACAATATTGTCTGGGCGAGAATGCTGGAAAAAGCCGGCTGCCATGTCATCTACGGCCTGGTAGGTCTGAAGACGCACTGCAAGATCACCCTGATCGTGCGCAGAGAGGAGGACGGCATCCGGCGCTACGTCCATCTCGGCACCGGCAACTACAATGATTCTACGGCCAGACTCTACACGGACATCGGCCTCTTCACCTGCGAGGAGAATTTCGGCGAGGATGCGACCGCTGTCTTTAATATGCTCTCCGGCTATTCCGAACCGGTCGTGTGGAACAAGCTGACGTTAGCACCGCTGTGGCTCAAGGAAAGGATCCTGCTCCTCATCCGCAGGGAGACGGAGAACGCGCGGGCAGGGATCCCGTCCCGCATCATCGCCAAGATGAATTCCCTCTGCCACGAGGAAGTGATCGCTGCGCTGTATGAAGCCAGCTGTGCGGGGGTGAAGATCGATCTGATCGTTCGCGGGATCTGCTGTCTGCGCGCAGGTGTTCCGGGTGTTTCCGAGAACATCACGGTGCGCTCGATCGTCGGCAATTTCCTCGAACACAGCCGGATCTTCTGCTTTGAGAATGCCGGTGATCCGGAGTATTACTGCAGCAGCGCGGACTGGATGCCCAGAAATCTGGAACGCCGCGTGGAGATCATGTTTCCGGTGGAAAAAGAGGAGGGAAAGCGGAAGCTTCGGCACATCCTGGACAGGGAACTTGCGGACACGGACAAGGCACATCTCCTGCTTGCCGACAATACCTACGGGAATGTCGACCGGCGCGGCAAGGAACCGCTGAATTCCCAGCGGCTTTTCGGTGAGGAAGCACAGGAAGCGGCAAAGGCGGGCGCAAAGAGCGATTCCCGTGTGTTTGAACCTTTGACCGCGGTTGATCCCGAGGAACGGTGACGGGAAGAGGATAAGGAGGGGGACCGATGACACCGGAACAGAAATATCTGGAGCTTGTAGAAAAAGGGATCGCCGAGGGACCGTTTTCCGCGGACTGGGCGTCGCTCTCCCGCATGCGCACACCCGGATGGTTTGATGAGAACCGCCTGGGGATCTTCACCCATTGGGGGATATACAGCGTGCCGGCGCATGCCAACGAGTGGTATTCCCGCAACATGTACAGGCAGGGGGATGAGGCGCTGGATCATCACAGGAAGACCTATGGTGCGCAGCGGGATTTCGGATACAAGGATTTTATCCCGCAGTTCACGGCCGAGCGGTTTGATGCCGATGAATGGCTCTCTCTGTTTAAGGAAGCGGGTGCCGGCTACTATTTCCCCGTGGCCGAGCATCACGACGGCTTTCAGATGTATGACAGTGAGCTCTCGGAATGGTGTGCGGGGAAGAAGGGACCGAAGCGCGATGTTCTCGGAGAACTCAGAGCGGCGGCCGAACGGGAGGGCATCCATTTCTGTGCCTCGTCGCATCGCGCCGAGCACTGGTTCTTCATGGGTGTCGGCAAAGAGTTCGACAGTGACATCAAGGAGCCGTTAAAGAAGGGGGATTTCTACTGGCCCTCCATGCCGGATGTGAATTTTGAGGACCGTTCCTCCACGCCGATGCCGACGGAGGAATATCTGAATGACTGGCTGGCACGCACGGCGGAGATCATTGTGAAATACCGCCCGGAGCTGCTGTATTTTGACTGGTGGATCCAGCATGAGGCGTTCATCCCTTATCTGAAGAAGCTGGCAGCGTTCTACTATAACTGCGGCGTCCGCTGGGGCCAGGATGTATCGATCTGTTACAAACTGGATGCCTTTGCCTTCGGCAGCGGGATCTTCGAGGTGGAGCGCGGCGGCCTGTCGGATCAGCGGGCATTCCGCTGGCAGACGGACACTGCGGCCGCGCGAAATTCCTGGTGCTACACGGATTCCCTGATCTACAAGCCGGTCCGGGAGATCATCATCAATCTGGCGGACGCCGTGAGCAAGAACGGGAATCTTCTCTTAAACATCGGACCAAAGGCCGACGGGACGATCGCCGACGGTGACCGGAAGATCCTTACGGAACTGGGCGCGTGGATGCGCACGAACAGCGAGGCGATCAACGGCGCACGCCCCTGGCGGAAGGCGCAGGAAGGACCGACCGTGCAGCGGGAAGGTCAGTTTACGGATGTGGAGGAACTGGTCTACACGCCGGAGGACTTCCGGTTTACGGTGAACAACGGCAATCTCTATGCCATCTGCCTGAAATGCCCGGAGAACGGGGAATTTACGATCAGAAGCATGCGGGATTCTTTTGAACAGGAGAAGCGTGACAGTCATCTGCTCATTGAAGCAGTCGATGTGCTGGGTTTTGACGGCCGTGTCGAATGGCATGCGGATGAGGAGGCCCTGCATGTGTCCGCTCCCGGTTTAAAGAGCGACACGCCGGTGACGATCAGGATCCGGACGAGATAACCGATACGGATTCCCGCACGGCATCAGTCGTAGGCGTCGATCCCCGGCTGTTCGTCATCCGGCGGATATTCGTCATCGGGATCCTCATCGGGATCGATATAGGGCGTGACGCTCGCGACGAACAGCTCATCAAAGCCGTCCCAGGTGTCGATCTCCGTGAGGGTCAGGGAATCCAGTGTCTGATACTGTTTTGTTCCGGCATTGTAAACATAGATGTCATCATCAAAGCGGCCGAGGACGAGCAGATCGTCCATTCCCATCTTCCGCTGTCTCATTTTCCCGTTGAAGTTCACCAGATCGATCAGGGTGTAGCCGGATTTCTTTACCGTCACCTGATAGGTGCCGAAGAATTCAAATCCGTTCCAGGCAAAGCCGTTGGCGATCTCCAGAAATTCCAGATAATCCGCGGGCACCTGCGGGATCCGCACGCCGTTTCCTGCAAGCTCCAGAAGATCCTGCTGCATCCTTGCCAGTTCTTTACCGACGGCGGGCTTGACGATGAGCGGCCGTTCTGTCTCGGAAATGTTCCAGACAGCATCCAGCGTGTTCCTGATCGCTTCACTGTTCATGCGGATTCCTCCTGTGTGTGCCGGTGATGTCTCCTGACATCATAACACGAAATCCCTGCAGTGACTATCCTGTAGGAACGCCTGATGAGCTTTGGACCCCGGCATCATAATATTTGCCATAGACAGGATAATATCCGCCATATCTGATCTGAGAACAGGGCGGTAGTATGATGACAGGGAAAATGCTTACCCCGCGGAGGAAACCTTGTCAGAAAAAGCAACAGGAAAAATCAGAGACAGAAAGTGCAGATGCCGGGACATAAGGATCCTGTGTGCGACGGCAGCGGTCGCGGTCATGCTGCTCGTTCCTGCCGGCTGCGGAAAGGAAACGCGGCTGCCGCCCCGGGAAGTCGTCATCGAGGAACTGAACGGCACGGCGCAGGTACAAAATGACGGAGAGACCTGGGATGCCTATGAGGGGCTGAAACTGGTCTCGGGGGATGAAGTGCGCGTCGGAGCGGACAGCGATCTGACGCTTCTCATGGAAAAAGGCAGGCATCTGTTCGCGGACGCGGGGAGCGCGGTGCGGCTCGAAGCGGAGGGAAAGCCCGGAAAAGGGAGCATCACGATCCATCTGCTGGAGGGATCGGCGATCGCCGGTCAGGACGGGAAGCCCGGTGATAAGGATGTTTTCGCGGTTACCTCGCCCCATGTCCGGGTCACCGCGCTGGAAAAAAACACCGTGTTCACGCTGGAGATCGCACCGGGCGCGGAAAATGCGGAAACGACGGTCTCCATCGAGCAGGGGTCCGCCGAGGTGACCACGGTCCTTGGCGGCGCGGAACGGAAACAGAGCCTTGCGGCGGGAGAGAGCGGAAGCTTCTCGGGCAGTATGCCGGAGAATGAGGGAGGCAGCGAAAAGCAGGTGTCCCGAAAGGATGCCGGTGAAACCGCGGAGGTCACGGAAGCTGCGGACGACTCTTCCGGAGCGGAAGAAGAGAAAGCACAGGGATCCGGGACCGTAATGACAACGCGGAAACAGGCGACGCTGCACAATTTTCTGAATGTCGCGATTCAGATCGGACGTGTTCTGCTCTTTATCGCCGTCGTCGGTTTTCTGGTCAAATTCTTCGGGGACTGAAATATGAAGAGCAAACATCACAAGAAGAGAAAAAAATCGGAGCTTTACGAGACGGAACCACCGGCCTCCGCGAGCCGTTCCTCGAGACCGGTGCTGGGACGCGCTTCGGTCGAGGAGAATGAGCGCGGGCTGGTGGTCAGCTACGAGGACTACGGTGTCGATCTCTTCGACGGGAGCGATTATGAGGCAACCTATGTCATCGGACAAAGAGGCAGGGATCGTCTGCGCGCCGCGCTGGAGGCCGAGGGTTACACCGGGGATCTGCCGAAGATGATCATCGCCCGTTTCGGCGAGTGTCTGGAAAAGGAATCGTTTGCCGCTTATTGCAAGAAGCATGATGTATTCTACAAACTGGACACCTGGATCAGCTGACGGGTGCCTTTTGTTCTACAGGGGGGAATGATGGGAGATCTTATTTGCAAAACCTGGCATGACCGGGATCCCAAGGGCCTGATCCGCGCGCTTTTTATCGCTCAGGAAGAGGATTTCAATCTCTACTACAAAGAACTGACGGATCTGATCCTGGAGCTGCAGAACAATCTGGCGATCTATCACGCACAGGAACCGGAGGATCTCACGGAGGAGGTGATCGCTTCCATGCGGCTGGTGATCGTGCCGGTCACCATGGCTTTCCTGCATCCGTCCTGCCGGATGCGGACCATCGGGTTTGACACGGCCATGCGCCTGCACATTCCGATCCTCCCCATTCAGAAACAGAAGGGGATCGGCAGATTCTTCAGCGAGATCTGCGGCAAGATCCAGCTTCTGGACGCGACGGGCACCGACAGCACGAGACTGGATTTCAGAGAGCAGCTCTCCCACTATCTCGCGAATCATCTGGTGGACGAGGAGATGGCGAAAAGGGTCCGGGATGCGTTCCGGGCATACATTTTCTTAAGCTATCGCAAAAAGGACCGGCGTCACGCCAATGAGATCATGCGCCTTATCCATGAGAATGACTTTATGCGGGATGTGGCGATCTGGTATGACGAGTATCTGGTCCCCGGAGAGAAGTATAACGAAGCCATCGAGGACGCGATGCTGAAATCGCGGCTGGTGGCGCTTGTCGTCACGCCGAATCTGGTCAACGAGGACAACTATGTCTGCCGCGTGGAATATCCGGAAGCGAGGCGCAACGGGAAGCCTGTGCTGCCTATTGAAGCGGAGCCGACGGATCGGGATCTGATGCGGACGCGCTATGACGGGATTGATGTGCCGGTGCGCAAGGAGGACAGGGAGAGCCTGAAGGATGCGCTGGCGAAGGCATTTACGGATGCCGGGATGGGCATTGCCGACGCGGAGCTTCTGGCGGGCGAGGGCATGCGTCAGGATGACGATCCGGAACACCTGTATTCGATCGGCCTGGCCTATCTCATGGGTATCGATGTAGAGGTAGATCCGGTGCGGGCGGCCGATCTTCTTCACCGCGCCCATCAACTGGGCAGTTATACCGCCGGTAATCTGCTGGTCGACTGTTATCTGGAGGGTGCCTATTTCGCGCAGGATTATCAGGCGGCTGCCAATGTGCTCAAAGAGATGATTGATTATTACGGTCCCCGTCTTCAGAAGAATAAGGATAACTATCTCTTCTACATCGAATTGGTAAAGAAATACCGGAAGATCTTCACGGATTATTACGGTGTTTACAACGAGATGGTCGCGGACATCGGCAGACATGTTGTGGATAAGCTTAAGGAAGCGAAAGAGCTGTTCCCCGATCCGGAGGATGACGTGATCATCGCGCAGGCTCAAAAAGATTACATCCGGATCCTGTGCCATGTTCCCGGCCACGAAGAGGAACTTGACAGACTCTGTGACGAGGTTGTGGACCTCTATGCCGACTATTCGCAGAGATATGGCTATTATCACGCCTGGGATCTGATGGCACTTGCGGTCGAGCTTTCCGGGGTGAGCGGCAGAAACTGGTTCGAGTTGGGATTCCTGTCCAAACAGATCTATGAGCAGTCTCTGGAGGATAAGAGCAGTGAGGAGCAGATGGAGTTTGTGTATTCCTCCAACATGCTGTGGATGGCGTATGTCGAGAGCTACAACAATGATTATCTTGTAAGAGTCGGGGAGGCCGGACAGATCCTGCAGACGGAGACGGACCGCGCGGCACAGGAGAGCATTCTCGGCAACATGGAAAACTGTGTGCAGACAACTGCCGCCCTGTCGAAGTGGCTTGCGGACACCGGAGAGGAAGAGAAGCGGATGAAACTGAACCAGCGGTTTTACAAGATCTGCGGCACTTTTTCCGTGATCATGCGGGATTTTGACGCGGCCGGACAGTTTTTCGGCGGGGCCTTCCGTGAACTGCAGGGGCAGGCCGACAACCCGGAGGTCATGCACGCTCAGATCGAGAACTGCAAAAACCTGATCCTTCTGGGTGACGTCTCGGGGAACCGGAATGTCCTGCAGGCTGCGCATCGCACGTTGGACGATTTGTATGGCACGCTTTACCGTGCGACGGGCCTGGAGACCTATCATGAGAGCATGGAGGAAAACCGGGCAGAAATGAAAGCCAAAGGGATCGAACCGGGAAAGGAGACCGGGAAGGAGCAAAAGGATGAGAACTGAGATCCGTATCCTGAACAGACTGCGGGAGGCAGACTGAGCATGGGAGAGATCCGCTGCAAAACCTGGGAGAACAGGGATCCCGGCGGTCTGATCGCGATCTTCTTCTGCGCACCGCAGGAGGATCACGATCTGTATTTTGAGGAGATCACCGACGCGATCCTGAAGCTTCGAAAGACGGCAGCTGTCTATTACGCCGAGGAGATCGAGGACGTGACGGACGAGCTGCTCAGTCGGATGCGACTGCTGGTTGTGCCTGTCACGATGGCTTTTCTGCATCCTGCCTGCAGGGAGCGGCTGGAGATTTTTGAACGGGCGCGGTCCCTGCACATTCCGATGCTGCCCGTCTTAAAGCAGAAGGGGATCTCCCGTTTCTTCAGCGAGCTCTGCGGGAAGATCCAGGTGCTGGACGGCACCGGGACCGATCACACCGGCATCCCCTTTGAGACCAAGCTCGAGCAGTTTCTGGACAGCGTGTTCGTCGGCGATGAGACGGTGAAGCGGATCCGGGAGGCTTTTGACGCCTACATTTTCTTAAGTTACCGCAAAAAAGACCGGAAACACGCCGAGAAGATCATGCATCTGATCCATGAGAATCCCTTTATGCGTGACGTGGCGATCTGGTATGACGAGTATCTGGTCCCCGGCGAGGCCTACAGCGAAGCGATCGAGAATGCTCTGATCAAGTCCCGTCTGGTGGCACTGCTCGTGACCCCCAACCTGGTCAACGAAGACAACTATGTGAAGCGGGTCGAATATCCCATGGCCAGAGAGCGCGGGAAGAAGGTGCTGCCCATTGAGGCGGAGGCGACCGACAGCGCGCTGTTCAGAGAGCAGTACGCGGGAGCCGGCGACATCTGTGACGCGGATGATCACGAAGCGGTCTCGGAGATCCTTTCGCAGGTCTTCCTCTCCGAGGGATTTAAGGAAAACGATGATCCGGAACATCTGTACTTCATCGGCATGGCCTATCTGCTGGGGATCGATGTGGAGGTCGACAGGGAGCGTGCGGGGCAGCTCCTGATGCGCTCCGCCGAGGGCGGATGCGATGAGGCTGCCGCTTTTATCGTGGACTGCTTCCGGGAGGGACGCTATGTCCGGGCGGACTTCGAGATGGCCAGAGACTGGCAGCAGTTCCGCATCAGCCGGTTTGTGGAGAAGCTTCAGGCGATCACCAATGAAGAAGGGGAACTGGAATGGAGCAGAGTGCCGTCGGTCGATCCGCGCGGCATGTACGCCTATTACACGGATCTGCTGGATGCCTATGCGGATATCCTGGTCGTCTGCGAGGGCTATTCGGAGGAGGCGCTGGCAACGGTGCGGGCCATGGTGAAGACCATGGAGGAGCGGGCGGAGGAGCCGGCTTCCGATAAAGGGGCAATGTCGCCGGAACAGCTGAAGGCGCACGATGAGATCATGATCAGCATGGCGCGGGAGAAACTGGTGCAGTTTCTTTCCCATTATCCGGGGGAGGAAGCGGAGCGGGAGATCAGCGAACAGATCGAGAAGATCTTTGATATCTGCAGGGAAACGTTCCGGACCATGGGGTTCTATTCTCCCACCTGGGATGTGTGCAGGATCGTCCATGAGCTGTCCGGGGTCATCCTGACGCAGCCTTCCCTTTTCGGGTGCTACATCTATGCGCAGAAGATCTTCGCAGAGGTACACATGGAGCAGTGTTATTCCGACTGCAGCGACGAGGATCAGCTCAATATCCTGTATTACTCCATGCTTTTGAAATACGATCTCATGGATCATGTCATGAACGTTCCCTGTGACGACGAGACGGAGCGCAGGGAGGCGATCAGGGAATTCTGTGCACCGTACGCGCACGGCCCCGGGGAGATGCTCGCGGAAGACGAGAGACAGATGGAAGATATCTGCCTCCTGCTCACGGATGCGGACCGGGAGGAGGACAGAGAACAGTTCCGCCAGCGGTTCTTCCGCAGCTACGGCGTGTTCTGTCTTTATCTGGGGGATGACATGCTCCCGGAAGCGGAGAGACTTCTGTGGAAAGCCGTGAACGAACTGAAGGATCGCGAGGATCTTCCGGATGTCATGATGGAGCAGGTCATCAATCTGAAAAACATCCTGCGTATCGGGCATCGGAAAAAGGACAGAAAGCTGCTGGAAGAGACGCACTGGGAGATCGATGATCTCTATGACCGGATCTACTTCGCTTCCGGCAATATGGCGGCGTGGGAGAAGGAGGCAACGGAAAACTGGGAACAGATGCGCGTGCTGGGATTCGTGGGCAACAAGTGAATCCGGGGGGACAGGGATGTTATAAACAAAAACGGCACAGCCGGAAGGGCTGTGCCGCTTGCTTTTGTGTGCGGAAACGGATCAGGCCTGCTGTCCGCCCTTCTTCAGCTCCAGATAAAGCTGTGCGTCGGCATTGAACGAGTAGGGGTTGGTCCAGAAGATGTTGACGATGCCGAGGGTGATGACGCCTAACAGGAACCATCCGATGAAGGACAGATCCAGCAGGAAGGCGCGCCACTTGTGGCCGTTCATCATCTCACGGGAACGGGTGATGACCTGCGTCGCGGAAAGCTCCGGATTGTCCTTGATGATGAAGGGGACCATCTTGTAGGAATAGAGCTTGATGAGACCCGGAATGATGAACAGGCAGAACCACAGTCCCAGGAAGAGGTCTCTTAAGAACAGCGTGAGAAAGACATGTCCGTAGCCGTTGAAGCCCTCCTTGATGATACCGAACTTCGCGGGGGTCTCCTCCACATTTTTCCTGAAGAACAGGTAGCAGCCGACCTCCAGCGGATTGAAGATAAAGATCTTGAGCAAGAGCGAGACGATGAAGATCACTGTCGCGCCGCCGAAGATCGCCGCGGAAAAAGCGAACGCTTCTTCGGGTGAGAGCCCGTTCATCACGTTCTGGATCTCTTCGGAACTCGTGCCGTTGTTCCTGTTGGCGATCGATGAGCCGCCGACCAGTGCCCAAAGGATCGCGCCGGCTCCGACGCAGGGCCAGTAGTTGCCCTTAAAGGCGTCCTTTGCCTTGGCTTTGACTTCATTGATATTCCACATGTTATTCTCCTCCTTTTTTCATAACCTTCGGTCTTTCGACCAACGACTTTTATATAATAGCAGATGATATTTAAAAAAGCAAGAGCAGGATTACCGCTGTCAGATCGACTTTAAGATCTTCACGATCTCCGGCGTGAGCTTCAGCTTGTCCTTGTCCTGCTCCTTTTGCGGGAGTGCCTCGAAGTCGATGAGGTCGGGGTGCACGCGGGCTATATTCCGGAATGTCCGCTTCAGATTCCCGTCCCGGTCAAGGAGCGAGGGATCCTCGGAGAGCGCGCCGTCCGCGATCGAAAAGCCCATTGTCCGCGTGTAGACATCCCAGCGCATGTGCTCATAGACCTTCCAGATCCGGTCGGTTGCAGTGATCGAATAGTTGCCGCCGTGGAATTCATCGATGAGCTGCACCTTGTATTTGAAACTCAACGTCCGCGCATAGACGGAATGCCGGTTGTATTCCGTGTTGCAGTACTCGATCCAGGTGGGGTTCTTCTCTCCGTCGGGTTTCTCCGGATCCCGTGGCTCCCCCGGCGGATAGCGCACCACGTGGATGGCGCGGCTCCCCTCCTCAATGTCGGACATCGTGATAAAGGAATGGGAATAGACCTCGGCCGTGTCGCCGACCAGCGTCAGGCGCTCCGTCAGCGCTTTGCTCCAGTACCGGCAGATCTTCTGATCCCGGATGTTGACCTGGATCTGATAGCCCTCGCGCTCGTTCCTGCGGAAACGATAGGCCTGCAGACGCAGAGCGAGGTTTAAGTTCAGCAGGTCATCGCCTGCGTTCACGAAAGCGAAATTGAAGTCGGGCAGATACATGTCGCAGGCGGATTCCATCTTGTCGGTGGCGAAATCGACGCCCTCGAACCAGTGGTGCTCGTAGAGGGCGTTCCCCTCGGTCTCACATTGCCAGATCTCCGGGATCTGCTGCAGGACCTCATCCCAGCTTAACGGGGCCGCATCGAGAACAAGCACCGTGAGACGGTAGCCGGGCATCTGGGACAGGTGCAGGACCGCCTTGAACATTTCCATATTTCGCTCGTTCATGCCCACGATCAGGACGCCGATCTTCCGGCACTCTTTACCGTCTTTTTTGACGGGGACCGCGTTCTCGAAGATCGAGTGCTTCAGCAGATCATTGTAGACAAAATTCTCCTCGGTGCGGACAAAGTTGATGACCAGGTGTTCGCCGTCCGGAACATTGTGCTTTTCCAGAAAATCATCATAGAGACTCCAGGGGGTGCGGGAGAGCTCGACATAGATCCGCACGGGGATCTGCCTGAGAGAGGGCAGGACCTCGCAGATCTCCTCGAGAAGCGAGAGATTGTGCGCTTCCTCGTCAAAGAGGAAGATCTCGAGTTTTTCCCCTTTTCTGCAGGCTTTCCTCACCGCTTCCGCAGGAGAGACGTTCAGAAACAGGCCGCCGGCCGCTCCGATCCGTTCTCTGTTTTCGGAGGAGAGTTCCTCGCGGAACAGGAATACGGGACTGCCCAGCGGATCGCTGATGCTCTCCGCGATGGCGAGGGTTTTGTCAGTGCAGACAGGAAACAGGTAGAGGTTTTTCTTCCTGTGGAAGAAAAATTTCAGCTTCTGCACGGGACCTTCCAGGAATTTGATGATCAGGACGCCTGCGAACAGGAGGAGCGCCAGATTCGTCAGCGTCATCAGGGTGGCGTAAAAAGCGGAAAAGACCGGATGCCCGTCAAAGGCCACGCGGGAATAGTCATTGCCCAGATAGATGTTAAAGGTCCTGAGGATCGCGGTGAAGATGCTCTCCACAACCTCCAGGACCGGATGGGATGCGGGGACGTCGTTGAAGAGCTCCTCGGGCACATACTGGAACACGCCGGCGGCAAACTCCAGAAGGGAAGCTTTGGCCAGCGTTTCTTCCGAGATCTCCTTTCTGCGGATGAGATAGAGGATCCCGGCCGCGAACAGGATGAGGCTGATCACAAAACACAGATACCAGGTCACGATTTCCATGAAAATCTCCTTTCAGGCGGTAGACAGGCGCTTCCCGCGCCATCCCATCATAGCATAAAACGACGGGGTGTTTGAAGTCTTCCCCAAAGAGATGAATATATGTCATATCCTTCTGAACATAGGCAATACGCTCGCGCGGTATATAAGATATGATAGAAGGGCGGTGCGGGTGCCGCGGAAAGGAGCCGAGGATGAAACTGAAGGAGTTTCGTGCCTATGTCAGCGAATCGGTCGTGCCGAAGGAAACCCTGCAGGAGATCATCGACAGCAGGGAAATGTCCCTGCAGACGCTGCAGGATATCGTTCACTGGGCTGCCTGGGCGGAGGATACGAGCTTTGAGACCTGCCCGGCCATGGGCGGCGGGGTGAACATCGAAGAGCATGTCTGGAGCATGAACCGTGAGCATACCCGTGTGCTCGTCACGGTGGACAAAGACGGGATGATCGATGAGACCGGCGGCGTCGGGGCAGTCGAATATCTGAAGAAGAACAGGATCCGGATCCGCGGGGTCTGAGGATCCGGTGACGAATGAAATCGCATGGCGGGATCCCCTGCCATGAGAAATAAAGAAAGCAGGAAAAACAAAAGGAGGAAAAACAATGGCTGGACAGGGAATGGGTGAGTACTGCGTGGACATCGTCATGTGCATCGACGCGACGGGGAGCATGGCGCCGATCATCGAGGAGGTCAAGCAGAACGCGATCTCGTTTTATCAGCGGTTTGTCGACGCGATGGACGAGAACGACAAGGAAGTGGAGCAGCTCAGGATCAAGGTGATCGTGTTCCGTGACTATGACGCGGATTCCGAACCCATGACCGAATCGGAATTCTTTGTCCTGCCCGATCAGGCCGATGATTTCCGTGCCTTTGTGGCGGGGATCGAAGCCAACGGCGGCGCCGACGGCCCGGAGGATGCGCTCGAAGCGATCGCGCTGGCGCTCAAATCCAACTGGACGACCGGCGGCTCCAAGAGAAGGCATGCCATCCTGGTGTTCTCGGACGCACCGGCTCATGAGCTGGGCCACAACAAGGGCGCGGCTTCCTATCCGTCCGGCCTTCCGGAGAACATCGCGCAGCTCGGCTCCTGGTGGGAGGGAACGGACCAGACCCTTTCAAGCACCTATCAGGCCAAGGCGGGACGTCTTGTGGCCTTTGTCCCCAACGCCTACCCCTGGACGGAAATGCAGGCCTGGAACCGCTACTGGCCGGCGTTTTCACCGGCGGGGACAGGGCTGGCGGATGTGGATATCCAGTCCGCCATCGATCTGATGGTCGGGTCTTTCTAAATGGAACTGACGGTTTACCGGCAGGCAAGCAAGGAACGTCCCGACGGGACGGTGGTTTACAAAGGGGAGGATGCACTCCCCTTTGTAAATGACAACGTTCTTTTCGTGGCGGACGGCCTGGGCGGCGCGGCGGCGATCCGGCACCAGAATATCGATCCGGGTCTCTTCGATCCGGAAAAACTGCCGGAGATCCTGTTCGGCGAGCTCTGTGGCGGGGAGCTTCCGCAGGATTTCGCGCGTTACATCCGGGATTCCTTTTTTGAACTCTATGCGGTCAGAGACTGCTACACAGAGAATATCAATAACATCAAAAAGAGCGGCTATTTTGCCTCACGCATCGTGGCAGGGATCCTCCTGCACCTGTTCCTGTATAATGAGCCCCCCTTTGAGGCGGCGGAATGGATCCGGAGCCTCGCCGGGATGCCGGAAGACGAGAGAGAAGCGCGCTTGAAACAGGCGGGAACGGCCTTTGCCGGTGAGGTGACCGGCGGCCTTAAGCGGATCGCGGAGTGGGGAAAACTCACCTATGAATCCGCGTACGCGGGTCTCGCGCTCCTGGGGACCACGGTCTGCATGACACTGTTTCGCGAGAGCGATGACGAGGTGCAGGCGGTCTATCTGACAGCAGGGGATTCCCGCCCCTATTTCTGGGGGGAGGAAGAGGGACTCTGTCAGCTTCTGCCCGACGAGGAGGGCGCGGACGGCGGGATGACCAACTACATCCGGGCCAACGAGGACGCGGAGGTCAGGATCCGGTGCAGCTATTTCTCTTTCGGGAAGCCCTGCATCCTGTTCAATGCCAGCGACGGATGCTTCGATTCGAAATACTTCCTGTCTCCCATGGCGTTTGAGAAGCTGCTCCTGGAGACGGCGTGCGCTTCCGCTTCCCCTGCACAGATGGGGGAGAAGCTCACGGAGACCTTTAAGGAATACGGCCGGCACGATGACAGCAGCACGATCGCGATGAAGATGTTCGGCTTCGCGGATTTCGAAGAGGTGAAAAAAAGCGCCGCCCGGCGGCTCGATGCGCTGCACAGAGACTATCTGGACAAACTGCCGGAGCTTCTGGAAAGGGACTATGATCAGGAGCCCGAGGGGCTGGATCCGGAGACGGATGTGCTGAGGAGCAATCTGCAGAAAGCGCTCTTCGAGAACTACGATCACGCATACCGGTCGCTCATGCTGCCGGAGGAGATTCCGGGAGCGGAAGAGCCTGTCGGGGCGGAAGAGGCGCAGGAGAAAGTGACGACCGTTCCGCTGCCGGGACTCAACCTGCAGTCGCTGAAGTCTCCCGGTAAGGGAATTCCGGGTTCGGAGGAGTGGCTTAAGGAGCACGCGGCCGAACTGGAGCGGGAGCTCAGAGCGTCCAAAGAGCATCCGGACTGGGATCTGCCGCCGGATCTGACCCACCCGGTGATCCCCGAGCAACCCCGGGACATGGATATACCGCCCTCGGAATGGCGGAAGCTGCACGAGAGGTTCAACCGTCCCTGGCGGCCGGGCGGACGGAAAGGATAGAAGCGCATGAGAGTCAACGGATATGAGCTTGTCAGCGAATGGAAGACCAGCCAGTGCGGGTGGACGGCCAAGGCGAAAAAGGGCGGGATCCTGTACTTCCTGAAGCAGTATCAGACGCCGGCAGCGCCGCTGAAAAACAACACGCTGGATGCCAAGACCTTTGCCCACAACCAGAAGCTGTTTGATCATTTTCTGGAGACGCGCAAAAAGGTCAACACAAAGATCCGCAGCATCACCGGCGCGGGCGGTAACATCGTGATCCCCGCCGAGGAGTTCATGCTGGAGAATCACTATGTCGAGGCGGCGGAGTTCGTGGACGGGATCGTTCCGGAGGAAGAACTGGAAGGCGTGCTCTCATCTCTCTCCGTGGATGTGAAAAAACTCCTCATGCAGACGGCGGCAGGTGCGCTATCGAGTGTGCACAAGCTGGGGATCGTACACAGCGATCTCAAACTGAAAAACGTGCTGCTCGTGCGGAATGCCGCGGGCAACTATGTGGCCAAGCTCATTGATTTCGACAGCAGCTATCCCATCGACGACAAGCCCGATGAGATCGTCGGGGACATCAACTACTACTCCCCAGAACTTGGCGCTTACGCCGATATCGAGGATGAGGAGGAGCAGGCGGAGGCCGGAAAGAAACTCACCGAGAAATCGGACATCTTCTCCCTGGGCCTGATCTTTCATTTCTACTTAAGCGGTGAGATGCCGGGCTTTGCCGATCTCCCGGAGAGACTGAAAAAACGGCTGGAAAAGGGCAAGAAGATCTACAGCTGGATCGCGCTGAACGGCGGCGGCCGTCTGGTGATCAGCCCCTCCATCGAGAGCCCGAAATACCGGTCACTGATCGAGGATATGTTAAAGCTCGACCCCGCGGAGCGCCCCACGGCGCTGGATGTGCTCAAGCGTCTAAAGGGCGAGGATCCCGTGATCGAGGAGCCCTGGCCGGAGCACGGGATCGTGCTGGATCTGACGGAACTGCGAAACGCCGGTATCGTTGGGGTGAAAAAGGTCAACGAGGGCGGAAAGAAGTATGAACTGACCTCGAAGGACGGATCCAAACGGATCGCGGACGCGGATGACCTGGGCACGAGCGGCTATCTGAAAAAGAGCTGCGGCTTCTGCGAGCCCTGGGAGGAGCACGCGATCGCTTTTGACCGGGACAGGATCAAAAGCCGGGGATTCGTCGGTGTCAGCCGCAAGGAGAGCGCGGGGATCAAGGGATACACTTTTTACCGCGCGGATTCCTCCACGGCGTTTTTCAAACCGGATATGTTAAAGGCGATGAAATATGCGGTGCCGACGGGGGAAGCAGCTTCGAGCGGCAGGACGGATAGGAGTACCAGAACAGGTGTGTCCGAAGGTTCCGGGGCATCTGCATCTACGTCGAAGCCGACAGCTGCATCGACGGGAAAACCGACTGCCTCTGCATCATCCGCCGGAACCGCGGAGCCCTGGCCGGAGCATCGCATCCGTTTTGCCATGGATGTCATCCGTGCCAAGGGCTTTACCGGCGTGAAGCAGGCGGAGCTCGGCGGTGTCAAAGGCTATGAACTGGCCCGCAGCGACGGCGGCAAGCAGTTCATGCGCGTCGAGATGATGATCGTGCAGAAGATAGCGGAGAAGGTGTGACATGAAGCACACGGTGATCGCCTATTCCGACTGGGAGGCCGTGTGTCTCTCCTTCCGGATCCGAAGGGAGAACCGGAAGGAGCGGAAGGCAGAGCGGGACTCCGGTGATGCGCGCGGCACGAAAAAACGGCCGGGAAAAACGGAGACAGCCCGCACGCGGGAAGTCGCGGAAGCACCTGTCGAAACAACGGGAGAGCTTCCCACGCTGGAGGAAGCGCTGAGCGGGGAGACGCCCGGAAGAGCGTCGCATGATCCTGTGCGAACAGCGGCGGCAGCACCCGCGGAAGGATTCGCGGCACCCTGGCCGGGGCAGAAGCTCCGGTTCGATGAGGACGCGATCCGTGCAAAGGGTTATGTGCGCTCGGTGCAGACGACCCTCTCGGGTGTGAAGGGCTACACTTTTTTCCGCGCGGACGGGACGGGGCAGTTTCTCCGTCCGGAGATCCTCCTGGTACAGAAGATGGCACGCAAGGGATAGAGATACGCTGATGGCGCGAACGGCCGGAGATCCTGCATGAACTGGAAATGTCCGAAATGCGATTCCTATAACGACGCGGCACTGGAATTCTGCGAAACCTGCGGCGAGCCCCGGCCGTCTGCCGAAGAACTGCGCGCGGCCGAGGAAGCGCTGCGCGCGAGAGAAGTGGCCGCCCGTCGGGAGGCGGAGGAAGCGGAGCGCAGAGAGAGAGAGGCAGCCGAGGCGGAGCGTCGGGCAAGAGAGGAAGCCGAGCGGCGTGAGGCTGCGGAACGGCGGGAACGCGAGGAAGCCAGACGCCGTGCCGAGAGATCGGAACGCGCGGAAGCCGCGCGCGGTCGTTCACGGTCCGACGGGGCAGCGCCGCCGATGCCGACCCCCACACCGACACCTGCACCGACCCCCACACCGACACCGACGCCCACATCTTCTTCATCATCCGGGAGTTCCTCGCGACACACGGATACGGAAGCGGAACGGCGGGAACGGGCAGCAGCTGATGCCGAGCGGCGCGCAAGAGAAGCGGCGGCGCATCGCGAGAGAGAGGAAGCGCGCAGGCGTCACATGGAGGAGCTGGAACGGGCCGGAAGGAGACGTTTCATCCGGCGGATCATTCTCCTCGCCGCACTCCTGATCGCGGGCATTCTCGGGATCCGTGCATTCCTGCACCGCGATGCGGACGGGAACGCAGGACAGGCACGTGTGGAGGAGAACACGGAGAATCGCGATGAGAATGCCACGGGTGATGACGATGACGGCGATGACGGGGATACTGCCGCGGACGGAGAGAATACAGGGGATAAGAAGAGTTCCGGTTTTGCGTCCGCTGTAGAAAAAAGACGGTCAAAGGGAACGGACGACAGTTCGCAGGAAGCATCCGGATCATCGGCGTCCGCCGCAAAGGAGGAAAAATCCGGCAGTTCTTTCTATGACACGGTGACGGAGAGACAGACGGAGAGTAAAAAAGCACAGCCCGCCGATCTGTTTTTTGGACTGGGACCGAAGGAGGGAGAGGAAGCTACAGCTCCCTATGATCCCGCACAGGATATCGACTATATCTACGGGAGATTTTTTGCCGCCGATGAGGAACTGACCAAAGACAGCGCGCCTGTTCTGGAATTCCGCCGGGACGGCACCTTTACCATGAACCTGAATTTCACCGAGGGCTTCAACGCCTATGAGGGCACCTTTACCACATCGGAAAAGGAGAATGAGATGGACAGCGTCTACCTCTACCTGACGGTGAAGGATCCCTCCAACGGCATTCCCGAGAAGGCGACGGTCGTGTTCGATGACTCGCCGGACTACTGCGAGTTTCTGGATGAGGGCTTCGGCCTCATGGGCTATACTGGCGCACCCTATACCTTCTGGAGTGAGGAATTCTACGATCTGAACGAGCCTTATCGGCGCGGACAATAGAGTAACGGGGGGACAATGTATTTTCTGCATGTGTTGGGAAGTCTGTTCCGGGCGAGCAATGCCGGTTCGATCGTTTTCTTTCTGCTGAACGCGGCACTGATGATCGCGTATTTTTCCGACGGCACGCCGGAGAGGATGATCCTTGTCGGCGCGGCCTATGTGCTCTCCGTTGTGCTCGCGCTCTCACCGCTCGGCGAATGGGTGCTGGGCTTCTTTGCCGGTGCGCGGAAGATGAAACGCATCGACATGCGCAACAAGATCACCCCCATTGTAGAAAAAGTGCAGGCCGCGGCAGAAGCAAAGTCGGACACCGCGCTGCCCGACGTGCTGATCCTCAAGGTGATGCACGATCCGGAGCCTAACGCATACGCGATCGGGCGGCGCACGGTCTGTGTCACGGAGGGGCTCCTTGATCTGCCGGACGAGATGATCGAGGGGATCATCGCACATGAGCTGGGCCATCTGGCCATGCATCACACGGTGCTCCAGCTGATGATCGGCGGCGGAAATATCTTCATCACGGCTTTCCTGCTGGCGATCCGCGTGGTCAACTATGTCAAGGCGGCCTGGGCGGCACTCGATCTCTTCCGTAAGGGCGGGGATGACATCGTGGGTCTGATCTTCAATCTGCTGGATATCCTGACGGCACTGATGGTCTTTCTGTGGACGAAGTTCTGCATGCTGTTCCTCATGTGGTCGAGTCGTGCCAATGAGTATGAGGCGGACCGGTATGCTTATGAGATCGGCTACGGCTATCCGTTGGCGTCGGCACTGGATGCCATCGGCAACGCCAAGCCGAAGAATTCTTTTCTGAAGGCGCTCTATTCCACCCACCCGGCCACGCATGACCGGATCGCGAAGCTGCAGGAACTGGGTGTGGCCTATTCGAGGTACTGAGGAGGAAAAGACCGTGGGCGAAGGAAAATTCCTGAAGGCGAAATGCAAAAAGACGGGCCGTTTCTACGCGCTGGAAGTCAAAAAATACGGCGGCACCTGGAAGGTCGTCAACATGACGGATCTGCCGGATCGGGAGGCCGCGCTGGTCTCCTCGGAGGTGAAGCAGGATTTCTTTGACACCAACAAAAATCTCCTCGCGTGCAAGAAATGCGGGAGCAGACGTGTCGGCGGCTGTGCCTGCGCGAAAAAAGGCAGGCAGTGTTCCAAAAGCATGGCATACTGTTTTGACTGTCTCTACTGTAATGAGCTCGCGATCGACTATGCCCTGCCGACGAGGGGCGAGGTCGCCGGGCGCGAGGGGGATACCGTGGTCCTCTCCCAGGGGCAGGAGGTAAAGATCCGCTATGCCGACGACCGTCCGCTCTCCCGGATCAATGTGGGGATTGGCTGGGATCCGGCCACACAGGGAGAACGGATCGATGTGGATTCCTCCGTGGTCGTGATGAACGCACAGACGAAATCCCGGGAAACGATCTACTTTAACCGGAAGAGACATCCCTCCGATTGTGTGATCCACCACGGGGACAATCTCACCGGCGGGGACATTCCCAATGCCGATGATGAAAACATTTCCGTCTATCTCGACAAGGTGCCGCAGGATCGGAACGCGCTGGTCTTTGTGCTGAATATCTACCGATGCGCCGATCGGGGGCAGACGCTGGGTGGGATCCGGAATCTGTACATCCGACTCTACGATCCCGACAGCAGAAAGGCACTGGTGGAATATCGCGTGGAGGGCAATTACCGGAATGACACGGCACTCATCATCGGCTATGCCTACCGCAAGGGCAGCGACTGGATGTTCTGGGCGAGCGGCAAGGGATCGCGTGCAAAGGACATCGGGGAGCTGGAGAAGGAATGCGAGAGACTGTGGCAGTAAGATGTGCCTGACGGCAGCAGAAAGGAGAAGCGGAAAAGATGCAGAACGGTGAGGAAAACAAGGCGGTCCGGATCAGTGATGAACAGTGGGACGCGGTGGAGCGTCTGATCCCGCTTCTCGGCAAAGAGCACGAATGGGAAGTGTCCACCAACCGGCATCATGAGCGCTGCCTCTGGGAACGCGAGGAGGATGCGCCGTTTTGGCCGGATGAGGCGCTCCGCGCGCTGCGGGGGGCGTTAACGAAGCCGCTCAAAGATTATGCGCTTTCCGCGGAGGATGTCCGCCTGCTGGAACCGTTATTTTTGGGGGATTGAGGCTGACAGAGACAGGCCCTTTACGGGGACGGATCATCCGACGGTGATTTCCCCGTAGCGGCTGCCCTCCGCGATCTCGGCGGGGGTGGTGTGGCCGGACAGGACCAGCCGGTACAGAAGATCGCTGTAGCCGTTTATCCGTACGATACGAAGATTTCCGCCCTTTTCCAGACACAGCTCCTCTTCCCGGATCTGCGCACTTCCGGTATTTCCGGAATCTCTTCTTTCTTCTGTTTCTGTTCCCCAACGCCAGATGTTCAGGCGGGGAACGGGAAGAGAACGTCTGTCATATTCGCGGAGCACCCGGTGCAGGGTCGTCGACTTCGCAAACTTTTCTCCCACCGGATCATAACCGACAAAGACAAGTCTTGACGGCATCTCCTGCTTCAGGTGCTCCCGGTCGCAGGACAGCGTGCCGTGCCGTATCAGAAGCGTCAGCGTCTCCGAAAGGGACACTCCCTTTTCCGACAGGCAGAGCCTGCCGATGCGCTTCTCCGGCAGCTGTTGGTCTTCGTTCATGGTAAGGAGCACCGGTCTGTTTGACGAAGGTGTCGACGCGTCTTTGGTGATGTAGGCATTCTTCAGGAATCCCCGGTTGTTCGATCCGAAAGCCGAGGCGAGGGAAAGGGAGATCTGTTTCTCTTCCGGACTGCAGATCCCCGCCAGGACAGAGAGGTGCACATGGTCGTCGGGGTACAACTCGGATCGATCATGTAGAAAAACATCCAGTGCCTCCCGCATCGGTGTGTCAAGCCGTTCCCTGAGCGTGTAGAAGCGATCACGCGATCCGAGACCGCAAATCCCGTCACAGGCCAAAAAGAGGAGTCTGGCGGCAAGTTCCGGATCCTCCGCAAGAGCTGCGGCGAAGAGCTTATCTGCGGATACGGCATCCCGCGAGGAAGATCCTTCGGAGGTGCTGCTTTGCAGGAAATGGTCGAACAGAGCCGCGCAGGCAGGATGATCGCCTGTTACGGACTGATAGGACAGATGGGGACTGCCGGTTGGTTGTTTCAATTTCAGGGGCCTCCATTCATGTCGGGAGATTCTGCTTTACATTATACTGTACATGATAATGCGGGACGGGGGTTTTTACAAGTAGGCTGCACCCCGCGATTCGGAGTGCAGCCATGATTTCGGTATCTAAAGCCTGACTGCTGAAGCCGGCTTCGTTGCCTTTTCTTTCCAGGCTTCCTTCATATCGCCCGTCCGGTACAGGAAGTACCGAACAGCCTCGGACGGAGTAAGGAGACCTGCGCTTCTGGCCTTACGGAAGCTCTTATAGTTGACAGTCACCTTTGCATCTTTCCCGAGATCGACCATCAGCTCGTCCCTGACCTTTCCGAAATAGGCGACTTGCAGGCCTTCTGCCTGCTTTCGGAACGCCTCGAGTTCCCCTCTGTTTCGCAGGAAGAAGAGTGTCCCGCCTCGGCGTCGATCCCGGATGGTCACTGTTACCGGCCAGGTGACTTTTTTGTACCTGCGCATCACATCCAAAAGGGATTCAGCGGGGACGATCACCTGGATGGTTTCCGGGGTTTTGGCTTTCGGTATTCTGTTTTTTGTGGTGTTCATTTGGATCCTCCTTTCAGAACAACAGTCAACTTGCCGGAGAAGGGCATAGTATGCCCCTCGTCCTGCGCCATCCTGTTATCCTTATGGAAAATCCTTCCGATTGGATCGATCTGACCGTTTTCCCGGTCATACATATAGGACGCTTACACAACGAAAAAAGGGTCAAAAAGCACTCACATTTTTGTGCACTTTTTCGAAGACTCCCATTTTTGCTATACAATGCGATCAACGATACACATCATGAAGATCCGGAGGAGATGGAGATCGTATACAGCCGCGACCCTTGTAAAAATCCACACACCGGACTATGATGTATGGTATGACGATATGCTTCAAGGAATATCAGAAAAACCATCAGAAAGGAAAACCATATGCATGCTGAGAATGATAAGAAACACAACGGAGCATTGATCGGCAACGCGATCAGGAGCATTTTCCAGATGATCCTGCTGGTGGACGCCGAAACTCTTCAGGTTGATGTTGTGGATCAGAACCCGGAGCTGGAGCACCTGACGGTAACGGGATCGCTCGAGGATTTCTGCCGTGATCTCTATGTGAACCTGCACCCTGTGGACAGGGAGGGCTTTACCCGGTTTACCGATCCGGGACGGCTGTCGGAGGAACTGCGGAAACGGGTGTTTCTGTCGCACGAATGCAGGATCCGCCGAGCGAACGGTCACTACTACTGGTCGGAGATCCTGTTCTGCCACGCGACAGAGGAGGACAGCGTGAGCGGACAGGATTACCTGTTTCTGATCCGGGACATCCATGACCGGAAGATGCAGGAGCTTCAGGAGGAAGCGGAACAGCAGGCGTTTCTGAAAGAGACGCTGGACCGGTTCAACAACCTGTTCGAGGAGAACATGAAGGATGAGCAGACCGGCTGTTACAACCGGAAGGGAATGCGGTACTATACGGCCCGGATCCTGGAAGAAGCGAGGAAGGAACAGAAGCATCTGTTTGTGTGTGTGGCGGATCTGAACGGACTCAAGCATCTCAATGACACCTATGGACACGCCGCCGGCGATGAGGCGATCGCCGCGGTTTCCGCGGAGCTTTTAAAGGCGGCGCCGCAGGGCTCGAGGATCGTCCGGACGGGCGGCGACGAATTCATGATCATGTCCGCGCTCTCACCTGACTGTGAGGAGCCGGAACAGATGGGAGAGAAGCTGGACCGGGGCCTTGCCGCCTACAACGCGGCACGCAGCAATCCCTACACGGTCGGTGCCAGCTATGGCTGGGTGTTCCTGCCGGTCAAGGAGGGCATGACGGATCTGGATGAGTATATCGATATGGCAGACGCCAGAATGTATGAGATGCGGGCGAAGCGGGATGAATACCGCAGGAGCTGAGTGAAACGGGGATCGGATCATCACGGAACGGTGATAACAAAAACCGGGCGGAGCAGAGGCGCTTCGCCCGGTTTCTTTTGTTTCTGTTCGCGGTGTGAGCCTTATTCGATGATGTCCCGGATCATGGCCACCTCGGGAGCGGCGATCTTGTCATCTATGGAGCAGGTCGCGGCGATGAAGTTGGCCAGCGTGTTGACACCTTCGTCATTCAGATTGTCCTTGAGCTCGCGCAGGATATCGTAGGCACCTTCCGAGTTGTCCGCGCAGGTCTGGATCCAGTCCATGATCTCGCTCTCGCTTGCTTCCTCACCGATGGCGGCAAGAAGACCGGAAACAAGGGCAAATTCCTTTTGCGTGAGCACGCCGTCGGCGATGACCGCAGCGCCCAGGATCGTGTAGGTGAGCATCATGCCGTTGTGCTCGGGATCAAAGTGCTTCAGGGTGGGCAAAAGCTCAACAAAGCAGTCCACCGCCAGTTTGATCTTGAACTCGTCGTCCTTGTTGACAAGATCCTGCAACATTCCATCAAAACTCGCCATAGAATCCTCCATTCCGCGGCCGGCAGGGCCGCACGTGTTCACGGTATCGTAAAGAATCATAGCATACCGTCCCGCGAAGGGTATAGCAGAGATTACGATGTACAATGATAATGTTACGATTTGCGGAAGCGGGTGCAGTGTAATATTTGCAATATGTGTCGTAATATCATATATGATGATGAAACGGCGGATTTAGTAGGATATAAGAGGTTGCATATGTACGGGATCAGAGACGGAGGACTGGCGCATGGACGAACTTCAGAGTTTCATCGGCAGCAGGAAGAAAAAGGCCGGTCGGTCCGGCTTCGTGATGAACGCGGATCCTGACGCATCGGCGGAAGATTCCGCGGCGGGGTCCGGAGACAGATCGGGAGATCCCGGCTTTCCCTTCAGCAAGCTGGACGGTCCGGATCTGGAGGAACTGGGTGCGTTCTACGGCAGGGTCAACAAAGAGATCCTCGAGGTGATCCGGGGCCAGGAGCAGGCCGTCAAGAAGTTTGTCGAGGGCTGCTTCCAGGGAGATCTGTTCCTGAATACGGAAAAGGGCAACCATCCCCGGTCCTATTTCTTCTTTTTCGGACCTCCGGGCACCGGCAAGACGCTGCTTGCCGAGACGGCGGCCGAAGCGATGCATATTCCCTTTGAACGCTATGACATGAGTGACTATGCCAACGAGATGTCCCACGAGGAGCTCATCGGCACGTCCAAGATCTATGACAACGCGAGGGAGGGACGGCTGGTCGATTTTGTCAGCAGAAATCCGGAATGCATGCTCCTCTTCGATGAGATCGAGAAGGCACATATCAACGTGACCCGGATGTTCCTGCAGATCCTGGGCTCCGGTTATCTCAGGAGCAAGCACAGTGAGAAGAATGTCAGCTTTCAGAAGGCGATCATCATCTTCACCTCCAATGTCGGCAAGGAACTCTATGAGGACCGGACGGTCAATCTGACGACCTTGCCGGAACGGGTGCTGATCGATGCGGTGCTCAGGGAGAAGAACGCCCGTGGAGAGCAGGCGCTCTCAGCCGAGATCTGCTCCCGGATCGCTGCCGGCAACACGATCCTGTTCAATCATCTGAACATCCGGAACCTCACGGAGATGGTGACGGCGGGCTTTGACCGCGTGGTCCGGAACATGAACGTGGAATATCGCTGCAAGGTGAGCTACACGCCGAAGCTTCCGCTTCTTTTCCTCTACAACAGGGGGAGTGAGATCGACGCGCGCATCGCCTCCGGCAAGAGCGGCAATTTCCTGAAAAAAGAGATCTATGAGCTCATGCGTCAGCTGGAAAACCGCACGGAGAAATCGGAGATCTCCTCGATCCGGTTTGACGTGGACTGGGACGGCATGGACGGGGAACTGAAGCCTCTGTTTGAGAACAGCGGCAGGACCAGGGTGCTCATCTTTGCCGATGAGGAGGTCTGCCGGCAGTTTGACGACGGCGGGGAGCATATCGAGATCTTCCATGCGGACAGCCCGGAAAAGGCCAGGGAACTCCTGAAATATGATTTCACTGCCGCTTTTATCGATCCGTTCTTCGGTAATCTCGGTGACAACGGCCGGATCCTGAGCATCACGGACTACAACACGGCCGGCGTCGCCTTTTTCCACGAGCTGGCGGAGACGGGCAGAGGTCTGCCGATCTACATGATCGATGTCGATCCGCCGTTTTCCGAGGTGGATCTGCGCACCTTTTTACAGGAGGGCGCCGCGGGCACGATCCGCGCGGACGGTAAGGGCGCGGAGGGCCTCAAGGCCAATTTCCACCGGATCATGGACGAACTCTACATGGAGAAGCAGAATCTCTCCTTCTCCGGCAGGGGGTTTGTCGTGGACTACAAGACCAGGCAGGATATTGCCGGAGACGGTGCGATCCGGATCGTGTTCTACGATCTGAAAAAGCGTATGGCCGTCGACATGGACAGCAGGGAATCCCTGCTCGGCGAGGCGGAGCGCCCCAAGGTGCGATTTGACGACGTGATCGGCGCGGAGAGCGCCAAGGAGGAGCTGCAGTATTTCATCCGTTTCCTGCGCAATCCCAGAGAATTCCTGTTAAACGGCAACAAGGCCCCGGGAGGCGTGCTTCTCTACGGGCCGCCCGGAACCGGCAAGACCATGCTCGCGCGCGCCATGGCCGGTGAGTCCGATGTCACCTTTATCCAGGCGGCGGCCTCGGATTTCGGCAATCAGTATGTCGGCGAGAGCGAGGCAAACATCCGCAGGATCTTCCGGCGGGCAAAGAAATACGCGCCGGCGATCATCTTTATCGATGAGATCGACGCGATCGGCAAGCAGCGCACGGGCGCGGATCCGCACAGGGAGGCGATGCTGAACACGCTGCTCACGCAGATGCAGGGCTTCGAGAACAAGGATATGGACCGTCCGGTCTTCGTGCTGGCCGCGACCAATTACGGCACCGGGGATGAAGGGAGCGATCGCGGGATCGGGAAGCTGGATGAGGCACTGGTCCGGCGATTTGACAACAAGATCTATGTCGATCTGCCCAATGAGGAGGAGCGCAAGCGCTATCTGCAGCTGCAGCTGGAGAAGAAAAACGCCTCCGTTCCGGAGGATGTCATCACCAACGTCGCGGAGCGCACACCCGGACAGAGCCTGGCGATCCTGCAGAACATCATGGATCTGGCGCTTAGGGAGGCGGGCAGACAGGGCCGCGCGCTGGACGGCGACCTGCTGTTAAAGGCGCTCGAGGACTATGAACACGGGGAGAAAAAGGAGCACAGCGAAGAGTACTACAAGCGGGTGGCGATCCATGAGACCGGGCATGCTTTTGTCTCCTATGTGAGCGGCGATGCGCCCTCCTATATCACGATCGAATCGCGCGGTGATTTCGGCGGCTACATGCAGCACGGCAACAGTGAGAACACGCCGAGTTACACAAAAGAGGAACTGATCGGCAGGATCCGCACGGCACTCGCCGGGAGGGCCGCGGAATCGGTCTTCTATGACGAACAGACCGCCAATAACACGGGGGCGTCCAGTGATCTGCGGTACGCCACCGAGCTGGCTTTCCGGATCCTGGGGACCTATGGCATGGCGGACAACCGTCTGGTGGTGCTCTCCAAGGAGGAGATCCTCAAATCCTCTCTTGCCGCCGATTATGTAGAACGGGTCAATGATATGCTGGAGAAGGAGATGAAGAACACGACGGAGATCATCCGGAACGGGCGCGAGGTGATCCGCGCCGTGGCGGATGAACTGATCCGGAAGAATCATCTGACGGGCGCGGAGTTTGCGAAGATCATGGAGGAACACGGCATCAACGGCCCGGCGACGGAAGCACCGGCAGGATCATGAGCAGGATCTTTGACCGGGAAAACGGGCAGAAGAGTGACCCCGCCACGGACAGACGCTATGAGGAAGTGCTGGCTTTTAGTCTGTCACACGGAGCCGTCATCGGCCGGGGAGCGCGGGACCGGGAGATCCGGAGGACAGACAGCGATATCGCGGCGAGGCTCTTGATGAAGGGCATCGTGGTGCCCGCGATCCCGGAGGATTACCGGGCTTTCCTGCGGAGAGCGGACGGTTTTTCCCGGGATGATGTGTGCTTCTTCGGCACGGAACTGCTGCTTTATCCGGCCGGCGGCAGTCTTCCTTCGCTGATGGAGGTCAATTACAGAAACCGGCCGAATGCGCGCGGGGTGTCGGGGTGTCTGGTCATCGGTGCGTGCGGCGACGACACGATCGTCTATGACGGCGATGCGGAGGAATATCGCTTCATGGATCCGGGGACGGCCGCGGACGCCGAGCGCAGACGCGTCAGATCCTGGAGGCGCTTTGATGATCTGTTTTTCTGTCTGACGGAAGATACGGAGGGACGGGAGCACGGGAATGGATAAAGTTGATTGTATCAGAGTGGGGTACTATTTCGCACCGCAGGACCGCCGGAAGATCGGTGAAAAACAGATGCACGAATATGTGCTGGATGTCTGGCGCAAAACCTTCCGGCAGGATCTGTTCGGTATCGAGGAGGAGGGCGGCAGAGGGCTCGTCTTCAATATCCTGAACAATCCCAAAAGGATCGTCGAGGAATTCGCCGACGGGCTGGTCGCGGAACTGGATCTCACCGAACAGTCGTTCTACACGGTCGCCGAGATCGATCAGGAAATGGAAGAAGAAAAACTCGTGGTACGCAGGCATGCCGTGCGGGACGACCGGGTAAACGAGGTGCTCGCCGATGTGGACAGGCTGGTCGGTATGGAGGAATTCAAGCGCCTCTGCCATGATATCGTGTCGATCGCCGAATCGGAAGACGCGGCGCTCCAGCAGGACTTTTTCGGCCGTTGTGCGTTCCTGTTCTCCGTATCCGGCGGTGACGGATTTTCCCTCTACATGGATCTCTTGCGGCGGCTTCTCCGGGCGGCCGGCGTCCGGAATCTTTCCGGGATGAACGGACGCGTCAGGGAAGTAAAAAAGGCGGAGAGCTTCGCCGACATGGTGAGTCACATGGAAAGCGACAGCTATGACGGGGAGATGCTCGCATTTGATCTGACCTTCCGGATGGAGAAGGCGGGCAGTGAGGAATTCACCGATTTTATCAGGCAGATGCGGGGAGCCGCCGAGAATAAACTGCCGGTCTTCAAGATCCCTTATCTGGAGGGAGAGGAGAAAGAGCGTGTCATCCGCGCGATCCGCACGGTGTTCCCGCTCATCGTGATCGATGTGCCGCCGTTTTCGACGGAACAGTACAGCGAGGTGGCCATCCGGCATCTGGCGACGATGGGCTACAGCGTCGAGGAGCAGGCGCGTGACGAGATCGGGGATCTGGTCGTGCAGAAGAGGAACAGGGAGCATTTCTACGGTTTCCGTTCCGTGCGGGCGCTCGCCGAGGAGATCGCACATCAGAAAATGCTGGCGGAGGTAAGGAGGGGCGAAGAGATGTCGTTGGTGATCAGAGAACAGGACCTTGTGCCGATGATCGAGAAATGCAGAGAGGAGCAAGGCGGACTGGACGCGCTGGATGATATGATCGGGATCGAAGAAGTGCGTGAGCGGATCGATGAGATCCTGGTGCAGCTGGAGATCTCCGCAAAGCTCCCGCCGGAGGAACGCCCCTGTATGCATATGCTCTTTACGGGCAACCCCGGGACGGGCAAGACCACGGTGGCGAGGATCCTGGGTAAGGTGCTCAAGGAGCGCAACGTCTTGTCCAGGGGGCAGTTTTTTGAGCGGACCGGGCGGGAGTTTGTCGGGAGATATATCGGTGAAACGGCGCCGATCACCAACGCGATCTGTCGTGATGCCTACGGCTCGATCCTGTTCATCGATGAGGCCTACACGCTCTATCGCGGCGACGATGAGCGGGACTATGGCAAGGAGGCGCTGGACACGCTGCTCACGCAGATGGAGAATCACAGACAGGATTTCATCGTGATCTTCTCCGGCTATTCGGACAGGATGAAGGACATGCTGGAAGCCAATCCGGGATTGAAGAGCAGGATCCCGCATGAGATCCGGTTCCATAACTTCTCCCGGGAGGAACTGTTCCGCATCTACATGAACATGGCGGGCAGGACCTATTCCTGCACCGATGATCTGAAGAAAGCGGCGGAGGATTTCTTCCTGTCGCTGTCCCAGGAGATGCTGGAAGGGCAGTCCTTTTCCAATGCCCGCTTTGTCCGCAATCTCTACGAACGGACGGTTTCCAAGGCGGCGCTGCGCGTGCAGGCGGCATCCGGCGGGCGCCTGGGCGATGACGCACAGATCATCCTGACGGGAGATGATTTTGCCAAGGCGAGCACGGCAAGCGAATTCCAGGAACTTCTCCAGAAGAAGGGCAGATTCGGATTCATGTAGAAATATGTTACAGAGAGGAGCGATCGTTGCTGAACAACAGTCCGGAGATCGAACAACTGAAGAGAGAGGCGGAAGAACTTCTCGGCGCGGAGGATCTGAAACGTTACGTGAATGATGTGTGCGGACTCTATGCCTATGTACAGGAGGATCGCATCTGCACGCTCTTTGAGCGCGCGCTGCTTCTGTCCGTCAGCGAAGGGGACGGGCTGAACACCTGGCTTTCCATTATTGCCAGACTGTGGGAATTCCTTCTGGATATGGATCATGTGTCCGTGTTCCCCTACACCTTAAAGCTTCCGGATCTGATGAATGCGGGGAGCATGCAGAAAACATCGGATCGGGATATCGTGCTGCACACGATCGAGGAGGACGGGGTTCTGGAGAGCATCTTCGGACGGCGGATCCTTTGCGTGGACATCACCGCGTGGATCGACAGGGTCGAGGGCGCGGATTTCCGCGCGGTGCTTTCGCGGCTTAAGCAGAGCATGGAGGATCAGTTCGTCGTCTTCCGTATCCCCGCGGTGGACGCGGTGACGCTGCGCCGGATCAGGGAGGCGATCGGCTGGTTCATGAACGTGGACGCGCTCTACTGCCCGCCCTTCACGATCGACGATTACCTGATCTATGCCATGCGGCGACTGGAAAGATCCGGCATCCGCGTCGAGGCGGGGGTGACGGAGCCTCTTCGCGAGATCATCACCAATGAACGGAGGGACCGGGGATTCTGCGGCTTCAAAACGGTGCGCAGGATCACGGACGAGCTGACCTTTGCCGCTCTCAGAAATGCCTGCGCGGAGAAGGGAAGGGAGGATGGCCATGAGTGAAAAATTCAATTTCAAATCACAGGAGAGCGAAAAGTATAACTTCAGAGAACCGGAAGGCGTGAAGAAATACAATTTCAGGCCATCGGAGGAATTGCGGATGGATCCGCGGGAGATCGAGCCGATCTACAATTATCAGTTTACCACCGACGCCGAGGACAATGATCTGACGCTGGAGATCCCGGGCTATTTCAAGGGCGTGCCGCTGGTGAAGGAACTGCACTATAACGGCGGCGAACACGGGATCTATGTCAGGAACGCGCATCAGATGCTTCTGTGCGATTTCATTCATGAGGGTGTGCGGGAATTGCTCTCTCAGGCACACGATATCTTCCTCTCGGAGACGGATGCCAAACAGGACTACATGATCCGGGTGGTCCATGATGACATCGACGCGCTCGCCGAAGAAGCGCTCAGGCTCCACGACTACCGTTTTCACTACCATCCCTTCCCGATCGCGGACGGCACCCTGACGATCGGCGAGGAACCGTGCGAGATCTGCGGAAAGAAGAAGGGGATCTACTACATCGATCCCGCCGGCACGGACGATCTGGGTGTCAGGAAGAAGGCCAGGATCCTGTGCCCGCACTGCATTCAGGAGAACCGGGAGATGCTGTTCTGGAATCTCGACGGGTGTTATCGCTCAAGGGCGGGTGACAAGGACGTTTATTACGGCGGTCTCCCGTTTTTTGACAAGGGGCGCGACGCGAGCTTCTGGGGCATCCACTGCAATCATCTGGCGATCTATCTGGGGAAGCTCGAACCGGAGGATCTGGTGCCTCTGCATGATGAGATCCTGTCGACCTGGAAATGGGACGTGCTCAATCCCTATGCGGACATGGATCCCGCGGAGACACTCGGATGGTTTGACAGAGGCGGCCTGAACGCCTATCTGTTCAAGTGCAAGGAATGCGGAAAAAAACTCCTCGCTTTTTCACAGGTCTGAGATCCGGAAGACGGGAACGGACAGACAGGCCATGGAGATCGAGATCACCCCGGTATATGAGATGAATCCGGCATCGGAGCGGGAGCCGGCCGTGGATGTGCTGCGCATACCGCCGGAGGAGATCGAACCGCTGTGCACCTACAATATCCTGAAAAACGATGAGGAGCAGCTCCTGATCATCGTGCCCGGGTATTTCAAGGGAGAGCCGGTCCGCCCCGAGATCCACTACAACGCTGGACAGCACGCGATCCTGGCCAGAGGCCCGCATCAGGTTCTCCTGCTCGACGATCTGAACGCTCAGGTGCGGGGAGCACTCGCAGCCTCGGAACGGGTGCTGGTGCGGGAATGCGACAGCAAGCGCATGTATACGGCGAACCTCATCCGATCGGATATCGGTCCTTTTTCCCGCAGGATCCTGGAGGCGCATCGCTATTTCTTCGCTTTCCATCCGTTCCCGATCCATGACGGCACGCTGAATATCGGTGAGGCGGTCTGTGACTACTGCCATACGCCGGTGAAGATCTACTACCGGGGCAGAACGGACGGGAACGAGGTGAAATGTGCCTGCCCGAACTGTCTGGAGAACAGCGAACCCATTGCGTTCGGGGACAGTTTTTTTCCGGAGATCGACGGACGCTGCATCACGGGAGAGAACTGGAGCGAAGTCTACGGCGCGACGGTGCCCTATGAGGCGGGCGGAAGGGTCCCCGCGATCTGGGGGGTGCACTGCGGCTCGCTGGGGGTATATCTCGGCAAGTTGGAGCCGGAGGATCTGATCCCGGATCTCATGGCGGAACTGAAGGAAACCTGGGATAATGAACTGAACATCCATCGTGAGGAGGATCCGGAGCGCGTTCTCACAGATCCGGTGAGAACCCGGACCGAAAGCGTGCACCTTTTCCGCTGCCCGGTGTGCGTCAGGGTGTTCTGTATCTTTGTTGATGAGAGTCGACGACAGGAGTAGAAAATGTACAGTGTTTATCTTGTGGATGATGATACGCTGATCCTGGAGGAACTGATCAATGTCGTTCCCTGGCTGGACAACGGCTTTGAGATCGTGGGGAGTCAGACCAGCTCCGAACTGGCCCTGGAGGAGATCGTGTTCCTTGCGCCGGACGTGGTGTTCTGTGATCTGAAGATGCCCGGGATCGACGGCAATGAACTCATCAAAAGACTCAAAGACGCCGGGGTGGATGCCGAATTTGTCATGATCTCGGCCTATGACAGCTTTGAAAATGTGCGCGCGTTTTTCCAGCAGTCCGGGTTTGATTACATCTTAAAACCCGTGAACAACGATGACATCCAGATGGTGCTGGAAAAACTCCTTGTCCGGCTGTCGGATAAAAAACCCGCAAAGGACACGGAGACGCTTACGGAGAATCCGGGCTTCAACAGTCTGATCGCCTATGTGGACGAGCATTATGCGGAAAAACTGACACTCGACATGCTCTCCAAACGCTTCGGGTTCAGCAGGAACTATATCTGCGGGCTGTTCTCCAAGCATCTGAACACGTCACTGAGCTGCTATCTGACAAAGCTCAGGATGGAGCACGCCAAAGAGCTCCTGTCGGACAGGACGAAACTGATCAAAGAAGTGGCCGTAAGCTGCGGCTATTCCGAATACTATCATTTCTTCCGGGTCTTCAAATCCTATTACGGCATCTCACCGAAGGAAATGCAGGAAACCTGACTTCTTCTGTGCTAAAATAGAGGAATGAGTAAACGGCTTCTTTGTCCGATCCTGCTGTCCTGTATTATTGTCATGCTCCTGAGCGGCTGCGGTTCCGCGGTTCCGCGCGGGACGCTTCATGTCGCGCTTCCCTACTCGGACAATGTGCAGGATGCCGATACCAATTACTATATCGGCTGGCTCGAAGACAGGACGGGACTGGATCTGGAGATCACGACCGTGCGGCAGACCAGGAGCACGGATTATCTGGACATGCTGTTCTCCTCGGACACGGATATCGATGTG
The DNA here is from genome assembly GCA_024690605.1 of Lachnospiraceae bacterium. Lineage (GTDB taxonomy): Bacteria > Bacillota > Clostridia > Lachnospirales > Lachnospiraceae > Butyrivibrio. The sequence goes on from JAILOV010000056.1 coordinate 125,306, forward strand.
ATCCTGTTCGGCGGGGATTTCACGGTGAGCCCGGAAACGGTGGAAGCCTATGTGCGCGCCGGCGACATCGACGACACGGACGGGGTTTCCTGGTATGCCAATGCGGGTGCCGATGCCAGAGAGGGCGCGGGACAGATCCTCTGGATCAACTATGAATGGCTGACCGGCCTGGGACTTGCGATCCCGACCACGACGGAAGAACTGGAAGCCGTCCTCTGCGCCTTCCGTGACAGGGATCCCAACGGCAACGGTCTGAAGGACGAGATCCCGCTGGCCGGTTCGATGGATGCCTATGTCTATTCCCCTGTAGAATTCATCCTGAATGCTTTTGTCTACAATGATCCCATCCATTCCCGCTACGGGCTCGGGGACGATGCGGATGTGCTGATGGCTTCCTCCGACGGATTCAGAGAGGGCCTCGCTTTCTGCCGCAGATTCTATGCCGAGGGGCTGCTGGATGCGCATTTTGCGGACTGCAGCCGGTCGCTCCTGTCGGAACTGGTCAATTCCCCTTCGGATCTGGTCGGCGCCTTTACCACCGGATCGATCTCCGATGTGGTCTATCAGGGCAATCCGGAGATCATGGCCAGATATGTGCATGTGCTTCCGCCGGAGGGTCCGGGCGGTGTGCGCAACGCGCTTTATTCCGTTCAGGAACCGACAGTCGGGGCCGTGATCACGAAGAGGAGCACAAAAAAGGCAGAGGCACGGAAACTTCTGGAAACGATGCTCTCGGAGGAGGCGTCTCTGATCGCCCGATTCGGGGAAAGAGGCGTGGACTGGGATTTTTCCGACGGTCTGGATGTGAGCATCTACGGGGGAACCTCGACGGTCGTGACGCGCAACTATATCTGGAACACCTCACAGAACAAGCATCTGAACGGGATCGGCCCCATGAATGTGCCGGAGCGTTATATCGGCGGCGTGACATGGAACGGTGTCAATTCGGACGCGGAATACATCGACGGGAGGGCGCAGATGAGCTATCGGGAGTTCCTCCCGGCAGCGGATCGTTTTCATGAGCGGGACGAGGCGCTGTCATCATATATGGATCGTGCGGTGGCGGATTTTGTTCTCGGAAAAAGAGATATCGGGAGTGATCGGGAATGGGAAGATTATTTAAAAGAACTGTCATCCTACTGAGCGTTCTCTGTCTTCTGTGCGCCGGCTGCGGGACCGCGGAAAGCGGCAGCCGGAGCGGAGCGGACATGGCGGCAGACGAGGAGGAAACGCCGGAAGCGCTTTACCGGAAAGCACTCGAAGAGGATGTGCTGATCGTCTACACGGTCTCTACAAGAGTGGCACCGGTCAAGGAGTCCTTTGAAAAAGCCTATCCCGGATTGTCCGTTGAGATCCGGGATCTCCGGAGTCCCAATCTCATTGAAGAGGTGGAGGCCAACGACAAAAACAGCGTGTCCTCCTGCGATGTGGTGCTTTGCAACGACAACAGCGGCGATTTCAAGACGCGGCTTGTCGATACCGGGATCGTGGTCCCCTACCTGCCGTCCGACATCGCCGCGCACATGAAGACGGGCATGACGGGGGAAATGGTCTCCTTCTTCAACGAGGCGGAGCTTCTGTTCTACAGCTCCGCTAAATATGAGAAATGCCCGATCGGAAATCTCTGGGAACTGACGGATCCCATCTACAGGGGACGCGTTTTTATGCCCAATCCACTGCGGTCTTTTTCCACCTGGGCACTCTGCGGGGCGTCGCTGGATCATGCGGATGAGCTGCGCGAGGCCTACAGAGAATACACGGGGGAGGACCTTGCGGAGGACAACGGGGAAAATGCGGCAGAGATCTTCTGGCGGAGGTTATCGGAGAATCTCGTGTTTACCAACAGTTCCGATGAGGTGGTGGAGGCACTGAGCAGCGGCAATGCCGACTTTGGATTCTGTGTCTCCAGTAAGCTCCGTTTCCGTGATATCGGTTATGAGATCGAGCCGGTCTGGAAGCTTGCTCCGTTTACGGGCTGCAGGACCACCTATGCGGTGATGATGGCAAGAAATGCCCGTAATGTCCATGCGGCAAAGCTTTTCATCCGGTATATGCTGGGGGAGACGGACGGCAGCGGAGAGGGCTACAAACCGTTCTGCACGGTGGGGACCTGGTCGGCGAGAGATGACGTGCCGGACGGGAGTCCGGTGCCGCTGGATGAGATCGATCTGATCACACCGGATCAGGATCGCCTGATCGCCGGAAAGAAGCGGATCGAAACTTTCTGGACAGGGATCATGAAAGAGAGCACAGTGACTGGAAAATGAAGATCAGCGGGATACTGAAGAGATTTCTCTGGGCCATGTTCGGCCTGAGCGTCTGCCTCGTGCTTTTGTGGGTGACGTTCTATTTCCTGACGCTCGATGTGATCCGCAGGAATCTGAAACTGCAGGCGGAAACCGCGTCGGAGGCGATCATTGCCGGTGTGGAGGGCAACCTTTTGTCGCTGGAGGATGCCGCCTATGATCTCGGTCATGACAGCGGCGTGATCCGCATGGCACTGGCCGGGGACGCCGTTTCTTTTTATCGCGCGGGCGGGGAACTGATGCGGGAAAACGGTGCGCTGCGCAGCGGATTCCGTGATATCGATAACGTGATCGTGTTCCGCTCCGAGGATCAGTTCTACAGGCTGAAGGGCACCGTGTCCAATACCACCCTGCGGCGTTTGTTTTACATGATCGAGAATCAGGAGAGCAGGATCATCACCGTCACCTCCAATGACAGGACCTATATCGGCCTCTGCGGGGAGATCATCGACGGCGGAAAAACGGTCGGCCATGTGGCGCTGCTGCAGGAGCAGGCTCGGATCGAGCGGCTTCTGGGTACCTATAACGATCTGGATTATCTCGGTGTGGCGCTTCTTTCCGGGGATCGGGTGCTTTCCTCCAACAAGGAGATCCGCACCGTGGAGGTGGAGAGGATCAGGGAGCAGGCGGTCTTTGTCCGGGAAAGGGAGATCGGTATCTCCGGATACCGGCTTCTCGTGTGGTGCGAGGACAGCATCGCCGCCTGGCTCTCCGGCTATTTTCGTCTCGCCATGCCGGTCACCGTCGCGGTCCTGGTGCTGATCATGCTGTTTTTCATCCGTTATCTGCGACGACACATGGTGGAACCGATCGAACTGGAAAAGGAGCGAACGCTGCTTACGCTCCTGAAAAAGCAGATCGGCGCACATTTTACGGTCAATTCCCTCAATGTTATTCGCGCACTGATCAACAAAGGAGAAAAGGAGGAGGCGGCACATATCTGCGATGAACTCTCCGTCCTGCTCCGATACGCCAACGCGGGAGATGAGTATATCACGCTGCTGCGCGAATTCTTTGTGCTCGAGCAGTATGTCGGGATCATGCAGATCCGTTATCCGGACAGGATCGAGGCGCAGATTGAGGTGGATGATGCCTTTGCGGAGATCCAGATCCCGCGGATGCTCATCCAGCCGCTGGTGGAGAACGCGATCGTTCACGGACTCTCTGACGGCAGCGGGATCATCAGGCTTTGGGCGGATATCGAGGAACAGGCAGTCATCGTGCATGTCAGTGATAACGGGCGCGGAATGGACAGTGAAAAACTGGAACGGCTGAGAGAGATGATAAGATGCGCGGACACGGCGGAAAACGGGGAACTGCAGCATGTCGCACTGCAGAATATCGAGCGCCGCATCCGCCTGGTCTGCGGTCCTGCCTACGGTCTGTCGATCAGCTCCGCCCCCGGGGAAGGGACGGAGGTATCCGTGCGCCTTCCCCGGACAGAAGCTTCGGAGAAATGAGCCGGCTTCAACGAAGCGCTTTTTTCAGCACCTCCAGATTTTCCGTCATGATACCGAGATAATCCGCTCCGTTCCGGATGTCGTCGTCCGTTGTTGACTGCATGGAGTTCAGGGTCAGGATCGCCTGATCCTTGTTTTTTGTGTTGTCGCGGACAGTCTTTGCGATGCGCTGATCACTGCCGTCGATCGTGAGGATCGCGGGAAGTGCCAGTTCGTCCGTCTTGCCGGCGAGGAAGATGATTGTCTCAAAACTCGCCTCGGTCTCCGCCGAACAGCCGACGAATGCCGCATAGTAACGGAGTCCGTAGTCGTCAGCCAGATACCGGAACGGGAAGCGGTCGGCGAAGAGCAGCGTTTTCTCCGAGGCGCTCTCCGCTGTTTTCCGGTAGTCCGCATCCAGTGCGGTAAGGCGTTCTTTGTAAGCGGCCGCGTTGGCATCATAGACGGAAGCACCATCCGGATCGATCTGATCGAGCGCATCCGTGATCGCGTCGCAGAGGACGGAAGCGTTCTTCAGGGAGAGCCACACATGCTCGTCATATTCCGGTTCTTCCTCGTCCCCGTGATCGGCGTCTTCGTGATCGTGATGCTCTTCTTCGGCCTCCATTCCTTCGACGATCTCTTCCTCTCTGACACGATCTCCCAGCACATCGAGGAGATTGATGACGGTCATGTCCCTGTTGACCGCATCTCTGAGCGTGTCCTCCACCCAGGCATCCGATTCGCCGCCGACATAAAGGAAGAGATCGGCGTCGGAGATCTTCAGGATGTCATCGGCGGTCGGCTGAAAACTGTGCAGATCGGTGCCGTTGTTTAAGAGCAGGGTCAGCTCGACATCCTGTGCTCTGTCCCCGAGGATGTTGCGCACCCAGTCGTATTCGGGGAAGATCGTCGCGACGATCCGCAGGCGGTCGCCGGTGCTGCCGGGAGTCTCTACCGCGGCGGGATCCTGTCCGTTTTGCGCGATTTTGTTTCCGCAGGCCGAGAGAAGCAGTGCGGCAAGCAGTGCGGAGAGAACGGCCGTGATCATTCTGTTTATGCTGTTCATGTGTCCTCCTTTGTCCCTCTGTCCGAAACCGGTGGTCCTCAGCCTTTCTGTGGCGTGAGCGGCGGTATTCGGCCGGGAGTTATGAAAATGAAAATCGTTTTCAGTTTTGCAACGTGAATGATAATACCGGATAACAGGGTTTGTCAAGACTTTTTGAAAATGATTTTCATTTTTGTTTTTTGGCCAAAACGGTTGACAAGCGAGTGCCGGGAGGCCTACAATACAAGGATCGAAACTGAAAACGGTTTCTGTTTTCAATTCAGGTGACTTTGTTCATTGCGACCGATGACCGGCCGCAGGAGGTCTGACCGATGGCGGATAACAGCAGGATGACAGCGAAGACGGGCTACAGGACCAAACAGCGAGAGCGGCTGCTTGCCTATCTCGAATCCCTGCCGGGGAGACATTTTACCGTGAATGACATCTGTGATCATTTCCGCGCGGAGGGTGACGCGATCGGGACGACCACGGTCTACCGGCAGGTGGAACGGATGGTCGATGAGGGACTGGTGCAGAAATACCACATCGACGCAGGCACGCCGGCCTGTTTTGAGTACACGGGGAAGCTTTCCGACGAGACGCCCGAGGAGATCTGTTTTCACTGCAAATGCGAGAAATGCGGGGCGCTGATCCACCTGCGATGCGAAGAGATCGCGGCTTTTCGCGATCATCTCGCTTCGCATCATCATTTTACGCTTGATCCGCTGCGGACGGTTTTCTACGGTCTGTGTGAAAACTGCCGGGACGCGGAGTGAGGTGCGGTATGGCGCTCATCACCTGTAAGGATCTGGCCGTCGGCTACGACGGGGACGCGGTTGTCTGGGGACTGAATTTTGAAGTCCGCGCCGGTGACTATCTCTGTATCGTCGGCGAGAACGGTTCGGGAAAATCCACGCTCATGCGCACACTGCTGCATCTGCAGCCGCCGGTGAGCGGGGAGATCCTGCTGGGAGACGGGCTGACAGCGGGCGGGATCGGTTATCTGCCGCAGCAGTCCAGCATTCAAAAGGATTTTCCGGCTTCCGTCCGCGAGATCGTGCTCTCCGGATGCCAGAGCAGGAAGGGGCTGCGGCCCTGGTACAATGCCGCCGAACGACAACTGGCGTCGGAGACGATGGAGAAGCTGGGGATCACGAAATATGCCAAGCGCTGTTTTCCCGAGCTGTCGGGCGGACAGCAGCAGCGGGTGCTCCTTGCGCGCGCCCTGTGCGCCACCGGAAAACTCCTGCTCCTGGATGAGCCGACGGCGGGTCTGGACCCCGGGGTCACGACGCAGCTGTATTCCCTGATCGAGGATCTGAACCGGGAAGGGATCACGATCATCATGATCTCGCACGATATTGCCGCTGCGGTACGCTTCGCGAGCCACATTCTGCACATCGGCAGGACGGTCTTCTTCGGAACCCGGGAACAGTATGAAAAGAGCGGCGTCGGCCGGCTGTTCCTCGCAGGCACACAGGAACAGGAAATGCCCGGCAGACCAGAGGAATGAGAGATGGACGGATTCGGTAAGATCATTTTCTATCTGCAGTATCCCTTCGTGCGCTACGCGCTGATCGTGGGCGTTCTGATCGCGCTGTGTTCCTCGCTTCTGGGTGTCACGCTTGTGCTGAAGCGGTTTTCGTTCATCGGCGACGGTCTCTCCCATGTAGCCTTCGGTGCCATGGCTGTCGCGAGCGTGTTAAAGATCACGAATCAGACCGCGCTCGTGCTTCCAGTGACCGTGCTCTGCGCCGTGCTGCTTTTACGCACCGGACAGAATGCCAGAGTCAAGGGGGACGCGGCGATCGCGATGATCTCCGTCGGCGCGCTGGCTTTCGGATACCTGCTCATGAACATCTGGCCGGTCTCCTCGAATATCTCCGGCGATGTGTGCAGCACCCTCTTCGGATCGACCTCGATCCTCACGCTGAGCGCGCGGGATGTCCGGATCTGCGTCATCCTGTCCGTGATCGTGATCGCGCTGTTCCTGTTTTTCTACCACAGGATCTTTGATGTCACCTTTGATGAGAATTTCGCGCGCAGTGCGGGGACACACGTCGATCGCTACCATCTGCTGATCGCGGTGATCATCGCGGTGATCATCGTGCTGGCGATGAATCTCGTCGGCTCGCTCCTGATCTCTGCACTCGTGATCTTTCCGGCACTTTCCGCGATGCGGATCTTCAAAAGCTTCCGGTCGGTCACGGTCTGTTCCGCCGTGCTCTCCGTACTGAGTGCGCTGGCCGGGCTCTTTCTTTCCATCGCGGCCGCAACACCGGTCGGCTCGACGATCGTTGCCGTGGATGTACTGGTGTTTTTCGTCTGTTTTCTCATCGGCCGTTTCGGTCTCCGTGCGGGGTAAGACAGGCGTGAACGGATACGGAGGATATTACAAATGAGGAAAATCTGCTTTTTCGGATCAGCGCTTTGGCGGCGGGCTGTACCGCTTCTGGAACTTGTTGCTGTGATCCTGTTCCTGTCCGGGTGCGGTGCGGCGGGCGGCAGTGCACACAGAGCCGATCAGGGTTCCGCGGTCGATCAGGTTCTCGCCGGTCGGGCGGCCGATGCGGATGCGGCAGAGGAGGCATCCCGGTCGGATCTGATCCTGACACCGAAATCCGTGCAGGATAAGTCGGATGACAATGCAGGGGTGGACGCGGAGATCCTGGCACTTGCGCGTGACATCGCCGAAGAGAACGGGATCACGGACGAGGCACTTACCGGAAGCACCGATGTTGCCGACTGGAAGCAGATCGATCTGTCGGATGCCGGCAACGGCTTTACCATGGCGCAGATGCCCGAGGACTGTGATGTGGATGTCGACCTCACGATCCTGAACAGTACAATGGTCTATTCCGAAGTCTACAACATGATGTATTATCCGGAGAAATATATCGGGAAGAGTGTGCGCATGCGGGGAACTTATTCCTATTATCAGGATCAGGAGACGGGAAAGTCCTATCTCGCCTGTTTCATTTCGGATGCCGCGGCCTGCTGTCAGCAGGGGATCGAGTTTGAACTAAAGGATGCGGCGACCAGAAAATACCCCGATGATTATCCGCAGGCCTATGATGATATCACCGTTGTCGGGATCTATGACACCTATGAAGAGGACGGATTTGTCTACTGCACGCTGCGCGATGCGGTGCTGGAGGAGATGTAGAAATCCCGGAGGAATGGGATCATGACTGAGATCGTGCTCGCCTCTGCGTCCCCGAGACGCAGGGAACTCATGGAGCAGGCAGGGCTTTCTTTTTCGGTGCTCCCCGCAGTGAGGGACGAAGTGCCCGGAGAGAGATCCCCCGAGGAGACCGTGCGCTTTCTTTCCTGTCAGAAAGCACGGGAGGTGGCGGAGAGACTGCAGGAAGGAGAACGGGAGGTTTTGCCGGAAAGCTTTCGGAAATCCGGGGGAAATCTGCTTGTCATCGGTGCCGATACTGTTGTATCATTAGATAAGGAAATTCTCGGCAAACCGAGGGATCGCGCGGATGCCGGACGGATGCTGCGGATGCTCTCGGGACGCACGCATGAGGTGTGGACTGGTGTGACGGTGATCGGGTGTCCGAATGTCGGTGAGACTGCCGGGGGAGACGGGACGGCGGAGCATCTGCCGGACGGATGGCGGACGGGACCTGCTGGCAGAGAGATCACCTTTGCCGTGTGTACCGGGGTCGATGTGGCATCGCTTTCCGAAGAGGAGATCGAAGCCTATCTCGCCACCGGGGAAGCCGATGACAAGGCAGGTGCCTACGGCATACAGGGTCGTTTCGCGATCCATGTGCGCGGGATCCGCGGAGATTATAACAATGTGGTGGGACTGCCCATCGCGGCACTCTACCGGATATTGCGCGAGTCATTTCTTATGTAGAAATTGTGCAGCCGTTGACGTGGATCAACCATCAGGGAGGCTTCTATGCACGAATACGACGACGCAGTTCTTCAGTGTTTTCTGGAAAAACAGGGGCAACTCTTTTCCGAGGAGGTTGCCGGCACGCCGGAAGAGGCGGAGGCTTTTCTCTCCGACTGCATGGCGGTCGTGCTCGGTTCCGCTGACGAGGTGGAGGCCTTCTTTGAGGAAGAGGGAATGGATGTCGGCGAGGGTTCCGCTACGGATGCCGACGAGGTGTTTGAGATCGGTGACGGCCGCTATCTGGTCGTGGAGGGATGAGGCGGAGAGATCAGTCTGAGATCTCGCCGGTCAGGATCTCCGCAAGTCCGTCGTGATCATTGTCTTCTTCTGTAACGATATCGGCGGCAGCCCGCGCATGCGGGCTGCCGTTTTTCATGGCGATGCCAAGCCCCGCGGCCCGGATCATGGAAATGTCATTTTCCTCATCTCCCGCGGCGATCGCATCTGACAGCGGGATCCCCAGATGCTCACACAGCCGGTATACCGCGGATCCCTTGCCGGCTTCCGCACGGAAGATCTCCAGATACCACGGGTTGGAATAGAGCAGGGTGTATGCATCCCCGAGCAGATCGGACAGCTCCGTGCGAAACCGTTCCAGTCTCGCGGCATCATGCAGTTCGATCGCGATGCATTTGCAGGGAGGTTCCGGCAGCGCGGAGACGATGTCCTCTGTCAGAAGGATGGGGGATTTGATCGCATGACGATAAAAGGTGAGGCATTCCTCATCCGCTGCGTCACGGACCGGCGGACTCACGATATGCGTGTCATTATAGGTATGGATGTGGATCCTGTGCCTGCGGGCGAGCGAAAACATCGGATCGATGAGTGTCTTGTCAATGCCGATGCGGTAGATCGTCTCCTCCCTGTCGCAGTCATAGATCTGGGCACCGTTATAGGCGATGAGAAAGGTGCGGGGATAGAAGAGTTCCAGTTCCCGCCGGACAGCCATGGCACTCTCCATTGCGCGACCGGTGGAGATCGCAAGAGCGTTTCCTGCGTGCAGGAAACGCTCCAGAGCGGTGCGTGTGCGGCCTCCGATCCTTTTGCTGCTGTCCAGCAGCGTGCCGTCCAGATCGGTAAAAAAGATCTTCATGTTCAGACGGTTGCTCCGGCGTAGTTTTCGCCGACGATCCGCCAGTCGATCAGATCGATATAAGCCTTGATGTAGTCGGGACGAAGGTTCTTATACTTCAGGTAATAGGCGTGCTCCCAGACATCGACACAGGCAATGGGCGTGCGGCCGGTACCCTCGCTGATCGGATTGTCCTGATTGGGCGAGGCGGTCACAAAGAGTCTGCCGTCTTTGTCGGCGGACAGGAAAGACCAGCCGGAACCGAACTGCGTGGCAGCAAGGGAGGCGAGCTTTTCCTTCAGCGCCTCGAATCCGCCGAGGTCGCGGTCGATCGCTGCGGCAAGCGCCCCATCCGGCACCCGTGCACCGTTCGGAGAGATCGTCCGGAAATACAGATTGTGATTGTAGAAACCGCCGCCGTTGTTGCGCAGAGCTTTGCGGAGCGTCTCGTCGGACACGCTGTTCAGATCCGCCAGCACCTCTTCGATCGGTCGATCCGCGACACCGGCCTTTTCGGCGGCATCATTGAGATTCTTCGTGTAGGTTGCGTGGTGCTTGCCGTAATGTGTTTCCATGGTGAGTGTGTCGATCGCGGGCTCAAATGTGTCAAAGGCATAGGGTAATCTTATCTGTTCGTACATGGCGCTCTCCTTTCCGGATTCCGGGGAACTGACAACGGTTTGCTTCTGCTGTCTCTATGATGAGACTATTTTGTGGAATTGTCAATCGGAGAGAGGCTCCCTTCCTTGCCACAGAGGAGGACAGACGGTATAATATGATACCAGGGTCGAAAGCTCATGCGGTGCACATGCTCGCATGAAGCAGCGCATGAGACTGAGACCCGCCCGAACATGAGCAAGTAGCAGGATGCCGATGTTTTTGGCATCATAGAGACAAGTGAACAGTAAGGAGGCAGGAATGGGCAGAAAAGTTGTTTTGGCGGGAGCGGTGAGAACGGCGATCGGCACAATGGGCGGTGCACTCAGCACGACACCCGCACCGGAACTGGCGACGATCGTGGTCAAAGAGGCACTCAAAAGAGCCGGTGTTGCCCCGGATCAGGTGGATGAGGTCTATATGGGCTGTGTCATTCAGGCCGGCCTCGGACAGAATCCCGCCAGACAGGCGGCGATCAACGCCGGGATCCCGGTGGAGGTTCCTGCCACGACCGTCAACGTGCTCTGTGGTTCCGGACTGCATTGCGTGAATCTGGCCGCGAAGCTCATCTCCATGGGCGACGCGGATATCATCGTCGCGGGCGGTATGGAGAACATGTCCATGGCTCCCTATCTCATGCGTCAGGGGCGTTTCGGCTACCGCATGGGACATGCACAGATCGAGGATGCCATGATCACGGATGCGCTGACGGATGCTTTCGGCAAATATCATATGGGCATCACAGCGGAGAATATCGCCGAACAGTGGCATCTGACCCGTGAGGAACTCGATGAGTTTGCGGCCTGGTCGCAGCAGAAGGCACAGGCGGCCATTGCGGCGGGGAAATTCAAGGATGAGATCGTGCCCGTGGAGATCAGAAAGAAAAAGGAGACCATTCTCTTTGACACCGATGAGGGACCGCGTGCCGGTGTGACGGCGGAATCCATCTCGCACTTAAAGCCTGCGTTCAAAAAGGACGGCGGCGTTGTCACGGCGGCCAATTCCTCCGGTATCAACGACGCGGCTGCCGCGATCATCGTGATGAGTGAGGAGAAGGCCAGAGAATTGGGTGTTAAGCCGCAGGCCACCTGGATCGCCGGCGAACTGGCCGGATGCGAACCTTCGATCATGGGGATCGGACCGGTTCCCGCGACCAGAAAAACGATGAAAAAAGCGGGCTGCGAGATCGGCGATTTTGACCTGATCGAGGCCAATGAGGCGTTCGCGGCGCAGTCCGTTGCGGTCCGCCACGATCTGGGCTTTGACAAGGAAGTTCTCAATGTCAACGGCGGCGCGATCGCGCTGGGACATCCGGTCGGCTGCTCCGGCACCAGGATCCTCGTCACGCTTCTTTATGAAATGGAGAAGAGAAATGCTCACAGAGGGCTGGCGACGCTCTGCGTCGGCGGCGGCATGGGGTGTGCGGCGATCGTTGAGAGATGAATGATGGCGGGGAAATGAGAACGCCGCAGGAGATCACGCTGGATACTTCCTGTGGCAGGATCCGGGGACTGGAAACGGAACGTTGTCTGCAGTTTCTGGGTGTTCCCTACGCACATGCCGGGCGCTTTGCATACGCCGAGCCTGTCGGGCACTGGGACGGCGAACTGGACGCCACGGCGAACGGCTTTTGCTGTCCGCAGAATCGGGCGGTCCATGAGCATCTTGAGCATCCCACCAGGCGTTTCTACAAAAATGAATTTCGCGAAGGGATCGATTTCCGCTATGATGAGGACTGTCTGAACCTGAACATTTACACGCCCGTGCAGGCGCAGAACTGTCCGGTCATCATCTATATCCATGGGGGCGGTTTCGATTCGGGAATGAACTGTGAAGGGCCGTTTGACGGTTCGGCATTTGCAGAGAGAGGGATCATCACCGTTTTCCTGAATTATCGCGTGGGCGTGCTCGGTTATCTGACACACCGGGAGATCAGGGAACGGACCGGGCGGGACGGAAATTTCGGTCTGGACGATCAGCTCACGGCCATCCGCTGGGTCAGAGAGCATATCGCGGATTTCGGCGGCGATGCCGGCAACATCACGCTGATGGGACAGAGCGCCGGGGCGATCTCCATTCAGTATCTGTGCCTGAACCGGTCGAACGCCGGGCTTTTTGAACGGGCGGTCATGCTTTCCGGCGGCGGGCTCTTTCCGGGTTTTGCGCTTCCGCGCCGTGCAGAGGAAACACATGCCTACTGGGAACAGTTCATGCGCCTGGCCGGATGTTCGACACTCGATGAGCTGCGGACGGTTCCGACGGAAAAACTGTTTGATGCGGTGGAGTCGATCCGGGCCGTCCGCAAGGACAATCTCTACAACACGATGCCGGTGGTGGACGGTCTGCTGCTTCCCCGTCCCGTGCAGGAACTGGCTGCCGATCCGCTTTCCGTGGATTACATGCTCAGCTGCACGAGTGCGGATATGTTCGCTCCCGTGCTCGCCCATATGGCCGCCCGCTATGCAAAACAGACGAACGCCTATCTCTGCTTCTTCGATCTGGATGCGCCGGGAGACCGCAACGGTGCCTTTCATTCCGCCGATCTGCGCTATGCGTTTGAAACACTGGACGGCAGCTGGCGTCCCTACGGTGACCGGGATCGGGAGGCCTCCCGGCAGCTGGCGGGTTATATCGCCGGCTTTGCCCGGACGGGCGATCCCAACGGGAAGGGCCTGCCGTTATGGGAGCCTGCGCGGAAACATGCGCTCCGGCCGGCACTCTGTATCTCCGCCGGCGGGACACGGATGGGACGGATGAACTACCCGAAGCTTCTTTTCAACTATCTCACCAAGGGCGATCCCAAGGCCTGAACGGAAAAGGAGAACATCATGTCAGAACAGTCCTATATCGCAAGAACCAGCGGCCTTAGGGGCAAGGATTATCTCGGATACGCGATGGTGGATGCCGCCGGTTGTCTGGTCTTTTCGCTGGTCACCACGCTGCTGCAGAAATACTATACGGATATTTTCCATCTGAGCCCGCTGTTCATCATGCTGATGTTTATCGCGGCCCGTATATGGGATGCGATCAACGATCCGATCATGGGACGTATCTGTGACACGGTGCGCCCGACCGGATCCGGCCGCTACAGGCAGTGGCTCCTCTATGTGGCGGCACCGCTCGCGCTCGCATCGATCCTCATGTTCATCAAGTGGCCGGGCATTGGTGAGACGGGGCATGAAACGGCAACCCGGGTCTATGCCACCGTCACCTATATCCTCTTCGGGATGATCTACACGGCACTGCAGATCCCTTACGGCTCTCTCGCCTCGGTGGTCACAACCGATGTTTCCGAACGCAGCAGGCTCTCGGTGTTCCGGTCCATCGGTGCGGCACTGGGATCCATCCCGGTGCTGGTCATCGCCAGCTTTGCCTACGAAAAGAGACTGGATGCCGCGGGCAATATCGTGATGGGAGAGAACGGAAAGGCGATCACGGATATGCAGTACACGCCCGTGATCATCGGCGTGGTGATCATGTCTCTCTGTTCCATGATCATGCTGTTTATTTCCTATGGGCTCAACAGGGAACGGGTCAGGACAAAGCCGCAGGAACCGGAAAAGGGCGCATCTTTCAAGGCGGTGAAACTGCTGTTTGGCAGCCGCGCCTTTATCGCCGTCAGCCTCACGGCGCTTCTCCTCCTGGCCGGTCAGATGTTCACGCAAAGTTTCTACACCTATCTGTTTGATGATTACTTTCACGCCAACTGGATGAATCTGGCGTCTCAGGCCTGCACCTATTCGCCCATGATCATCATGATGTTTTTCCTGCCCGGACTTGCCAGGCGGATCGGTAAAAAGGAGATCTGTGCCACGGGTGTGGCTTTTGCCGCCGCGGCCAATCTGATCCTTTTCTTTCTGCGCGGCATGGAACCTTCGCAGCTGATGTGGATCTTTCTCGTGCTCTGTTTTGTCAGCGGCTGCGGGCTTACCACGGTGGTGATGCAGCTTTGGGCGATCGCTGCCGATGCGATCGATGACATCGAGGTGAAGACCGGGAGCCGGGATGACGGAACGGCCTATTCCGTGTTCAATTTCTTTCGGAAACTGGGTCAGGTGCTGGCGGCTGTCTGTGTCAACGGGGCACTGATCGGCATGAACTACCGCTATGAAAAGGGTGCTGTGCAGACGATGGACAACCTGAAGATCATGTATGATCTGGCAACCGTCATCCCGGCTGTCCTGTTCGCGCTCATGGCGGTGATGCTTTTTGTCTTTTATCCGCTGAACAGGCAGAAGACCGCGGAATTACAGGTACAAAAGGAACGCAGACTCAGGGAATCCTATGAAAAACGGCTCATAGACATCTGATTGCAAAACGGGTCGGGCTGTGCTATAATCTTTCGCTGTATGCTTAAAACGTATTCGCTCACGGACATCGGGCGCAAGAGAAAACTGAATCAGGACTATGTCTACACCTCACTGGAGAGAGTCGGCAACCTCTCCAATGTGTTTATTGTTGCGGACGGAATGGGCGGCCACAAGGCCGGAGACTATGCATCGCGCTTCACCGTTGAGACGGTGGTGGAGGAGATCGCTTCCTCCTATGAGCAGAATCCGGAGATCATTCTGGGCGACGCGATCGATGCCGCCAACCGGAAACTCAGGACCAAGGCGGCAGAGGATGAGCGTCTCTTCGGCATGGGGACGACTTTTGTCGCGTCGACGGTTTTCGGCGGCAAACTCAAGGTCGCCAACGTCGGTGATTCCAGAGCCTATCTGATCAGAGAGGGAGCGATCGGACAGATCACCAGAGATCATTCCCTCGTGGAAGAGATGGTGCGCATGGGCGGGATCGACCGTGAAACAGCCAGACGGCATGTGGACAAGAACATCATCACGCGCGCTGTCGGAGCGATGGAGACGGTCGATGTCGACTTTTTTGAGGTGGACCTGAAGCCCGGAGATCTGGTGCTCATGTGTTCCGACGGTCTCACCAACATGGTGCGGGATGAGGAGATCTGCTCGATCGTGAGCGGGGAAGGCGAACTTTCCGATAAGGCGAGATGCCTGATCGATACCGCCAATGAGAACGGCGGCAGGGACAATATTGCCGTGGTCCTTGTGGAGCCCTTTGCGGAAGAGGAGGGCAAGGCATCATGGTAAAGATGGGTATGCTCATCTCCGAGCGCTATGAGATCCTCGAGAAGATCGGCACGGGCGGCATGTCCGATGTGTATAAGGCGATTGACCACAAGCTGAACCGTCCGGTGGCGGTCAAGGTGCTCAAGCAGGAATTCGCCGAGAATGAGAACTTTGTCTCCAAATTCCGTGTGGAAGCGCAGGCGGCAGCCGGCCTGATGCACCAGAACATCGTCAATGTCTACGATGTCGGCGAGGAGCGGGGGATCCATTTCATCGTTATGGAGCTCGTCGACGGGATCACGCTGAAGAAATACATTGAGAGAAAGCAGCGGCTGACGGTCAAGGAGGCGGTGAGCATCGCCATTCAGGTCGCCATGGGTCTGGAAGCCGCACACAACAATCATATCATCCACCGCGACATCAAGCCGCAGAACATCATCATTTCCAAAGAAGGCAAGGTCAAGGTAACGGACTTCGGCATTGCCAAGGCGGCAACGAGCAACACGATCACCAGCAATGTCATGGGGAGCGTGCACTACACCTCGCCGGAGCAGGCACGCGGCGGATACAGCGATGTCAAATCCGACATTTATTCCCTGGGCATCACACTCTTTGAGATGCTCACCGGCCGTGTGCCCTTCAACGGGGACACGACGGTCGCCATCGCGATCAAGCATATCCAGGAATCCATGCCGGATCCGCGGGAATTCGCCCCGGATACACCGGTCAGCGTGGAGAAGATCGTGCTCAAGTGCTGCCAGAAGAGCCCTGACAGGCGCTATCAGAATGCGGCAGAACTGATCAACGACCTGAAACGTTCGCTGATCACACCGGATGAGGATTTCGTGGTGATCAAGGATCCCGATGAGGACGGCGCGACCAGAGAACCCAGCGAAGAGGAGCGTCGCACGCTCAAGGAATCAACGAAGAAGAACGGCAGCATGGGCGACACCATGCGGCTCAATGCCGAGGCAATCAGGGAGCGCGAAAAGCGCGCCAGGAAAGCAAAGCCAAGGCATATCGACGATGAGTATGAGAACCGCGGAAAGAGCGGATCCTCCGCAAGGCGCAGGAAGCCCGCGCCGAAGAAGAAGAACCGCGGGAAGTCCGGCAGCACGGGCGGCAGCTCCACCTTTGAGAGGCTTGCGATCATCCTGGCCGTCGTCACGGCACTCTTTGTCGGCGTGATCATCATCTTCCTCGTCGGCAGCAGGATGGGCTTCTTTGACGGCAGCGCGCAGTCCGGAGAGGAGAGCACGGCGGAAGAGGCGGCAAGTTTCGCCTCGACCGAACCGGAAGAGGATGAAGCAGGAGGGATCAAGATCCCCGATGTCCTGGGCAAGGATTTCATTCAGGCCAAGACAGAGCTCAATGATAAAGGATTTACCGTTCAGCGCGCAGAGGACACGACCTCGACCGCGGACAAGAACGTGGTGGTCGCCATGGATCCCGCGGCGGGAAGCCGAGCGGAGAGCGGCACGATGATCACACTGACGGTGAGCACGGGCTCCGTGGTCACGAACGCGGATGGCAGTGCAGCCAAGGTGACCGCCGCGGAGGCAAAACAGTATGAAGTGCCGAATCTTGTCGGTAAGCCGCTGGAGGACGCGGAAGTCATGATCGCAGAGGCACATCTGGTGCGCGGCACTGTGACGGAGGTCACTTATGCCGATCCCGCGCTGGCGGGTCTGATCTGCAAGCAGTCGCTGGAGGCGGGCACACAGGTCCCCGAGGGCAGTGTGGTCGCGCTGGAGCTGTCGACCGGAACGGGAGAGAGCAGCACGACTTCGTGGCGTTATGTGGCGGACATTGATTCTCCGGCACTGGAGGACGGTGACTATACGGAAGGAACAGAAGTTCATGTGCAGTTAATATCGAGTGATGGGACTAGTTTGCTTGACACGAGGTTTAGTTCATTCCCGCAAAAAGTAAACTATAGTGGTATTACTCAGCCGACAGGAACTCTTGTATTGACATATTCCGTGACAACACCGCAGACGACCGTGACGAATACCGAGACCGGCGCCGAGGAGGTCGTGCCTTCCTCGACGCAGACGCGCGAACAGCGCCGGGCGATCACCTTTACCCCGGAAAACTGAGCGATGGCGGAGGCTGCGGAACTTATCGGAACGATCCTCCGCGGCGTCGGCGGCTTCTATGATGTGGAAACGGATGGGGGCGAGCGGTTTGTCTGCCGTCCGAGAGGGAGTTTCCGTAAAGAGAAGATCCGGCCGCTGCCGGGGGACGTGGTCCGTTTTGTGGTCACCCATGAAAGGGACAGAGAGGGCAGTCTCACGCAGATCCTGCCGAGAAGGAACGCGCTGATCAGGCCCGCGGTGGCCAATGTCGATCAGGCGCTTCTTTTCTTTTCCGTGCGGGAGCCGGATCCGTCTTTTTTGCTCGCCGACCGCTATCTACTGTTCATCGCGGAGCTCTGTCTGCCGACGCTTCTGTGCTTCAACAAATCGGAGATCGCGGACGGGGACGAGGTGGAAACGATCAGAGAAATCTACCGGGGAGCCGGCCTTCCTCTCCTGTTCGTGAGTGTGCGCACCGGGGAGGGACTGCCCGAACTGGTCTCTCTTCTTGCCGACAGGACAACCTTTCTCGCAGGCCCCAGCGGAGCCGGGAAATCTTCGTTCATCAATGCCGTCTGTCCCTCCGCTGCCGCGGAGACGGGCGAGTTGTCAAAGAAGCTTGCCCGGGGAAAGAACACGACGAGACACAGCGAGCTGTTCCGTGTGGCAGGGCTTGCGGACGAGCGGGTCTCGCCGCACACCTGGCTGATCGACACACCGGGCTTTACGGCGCTGGAACTCCCGGATATGGAGGAAGGGACGCTTGATCGGCACTATCCGGAATTCATGCCCTACAGGGACCGGTGCCGTTTCGCTTCCTGCAGACATCTGGATGAGCCGGGGTGCGCGGTCAGGGAAGCGGCGGAGAACGGCAGCGTATCCGATGTGCGTTACCGAAACTACAGACAGTTGTACGGGAAATGGAAAGAACTCCGGGACAGAAAATACAGATAGGACAGATACAGCGCGGACGGAAGCGCAAAAAGGGGGAACAGGATGCGAAGTGTCGGTTTTGACAATGATAAGTATCTGACGATGCAGTCGGAGCACATCAGGGAGCGGATCGGGAAGTTCGGCGGCAAACTCTATATGGAGTTCGGCGGCAAGCTGTTTGATGATTACCACGCCTCCCGTGTTCTGCCGGGATTTCAGCCGGATTCCAAGATCCGCATGCTCTCCCAGCTTAAGGAGGATGTCGAGGTTGTCATCGCGATCCACGCGGGAGACATTGAAAAGAACAAGGTGCGCGGTGATCTGGGGATCACCTATGATATGGATGTGCTGCGCCTGATCGATGCTTTTCACAGTTACGGGCTCTTTGTCGGAAGCGTCGTGCTGACGCGCTATGACGGGAGCGAGGCGGTGATCGCCTATCAGAAAAAGCTGGAGGCACTCGGCGTCAAGGTCTACCGCCATTATTCGATCCCGGGATATCCCTCCAACGTGCCGCTCATCATCAGCGATGAGGGCTACGGCAAAAATGATTATATCGAGACCAGACATTCGCTGGTCGTCGTGACGGCACCGGGACCCGGCAGCGGCAAGATGGCGGTCTGCCTTTCCCAGCTGTATCACGAGCACAAAAGAGGGAGCAAGGCCGGTTATGCCAAGTTTGAGACCTTCCCGATCTGGAACCTCGCGCTGCAGCATCCGGTCAATCTGGCCTATGAGGCGGCGACCGCGGATCTCAACGATGTGAACATGATCGACAACTATCATCTTGAGGCATACGGCGAGACGACGGTCAACTACAACCGGGACATCGAGATCTTCCCGGTCCTGAACGCGATCTTTCGCGAGATCTACGGGGATTCTCCCTATAAATCACCGACGGATATGGGGGTCAACATGGCCGGAAACTGCATCATTGACGATGCGGCAGTCAGCGAAGCGGCCAAGCAGGAGATCATCCGCCGTTATTACAAGGAACGATGTGAGCTCAGAAAGGGAAACAGCGAGCAGCGGGTTGTGGACAAACTGGAATTGCTGATGAACAAGGCCGGTGTCACGATCGGCGACCGTCCGGTGGTCGCGGCTGCGGGGCTGAAGGCCGAGGTGACGGGTGCACCTGCTGCGGCGATCGAGCTTCCGGACGGAAGGGTCATCACCGGCAAGACCTCGGATCTGATGGGCGCGAGCTCGGCCATGCTGTTAAATGCGCTGAAGGCGTTAGCGGGCGTTGATGATGAGGCAGAGCTGATCGCTCCTTCGGTCATCGAACCGATCCAGAAGCTCAAGGTAGAGCATCTGGGCAACCATAATCCGCACATGCATATCGATGAGACACTGATCGCGCTCACGATCTCCTCGGCGACCAATCCCGAAGCCAAGGCGGCGCTGGACCAGCTCGGCAAGATCGCCGGCTGTGAGATGCATTCCACGGTGATCCTGTCACCGGTCGACGAGAACACCTGCCGCAAGCTCAAGGTCAATCTGACCTGCGAGCCCAAATATCAGACAGCCAAACTGTTCCACGCTTAAGGAGACAAAAAATCTGCAGGCATTCGTGCCGGCAGAAGAGGAGTGCGGATGGCGGGATCTGTTGGTGTTATTGTGCAGAAGAATCGCTTTCCTGCGGTTGACTGTCGTCCGGAGAGGTGATCAGTTTCGACGCCTTATCCGGCGACATGGGGCGTCCCCAGATATATCCCTGGATATAGTCGCAGCCGATACGCTGCAACGCTTCCAGCTGTTCTTTGGTCTCCACGCCTTCGGAGACCACTTCCACATTCATGGAACGACCGAGAGAGGTGATCATTTCGACATACTGTCTGGACAGCGCGTCGGACTCCATCGCGTTGATAAAGGATTTGTCGATCTTCAGGATGTTGGACGGGAAGTCGTTGAGGTGGCTCAGCGAGGAATAACCGGTCCGCAGATCATCGAGCGCGATCCGGATCCCCATGTTCTTGATCTCTTTGATGCGCCGCATGGCTTTGTCCGCGGCATCGGACATGATCGATTCGGTGATCTCGAGCTGCAGATGTTCGGCCGGAATGCCGCTGGTCCTGAGGATGTCCTTGAGTTCCGCGATAAAGCCGTTCTTCATCAGATGCCTGACGGAGATGTTGACGCTCAGGATGAGGTCGACGCCGCCGTTTTTGATCTGTTCTCCCATAAAGACCGCAGCCTTGCGCATGACGATGGTGTCGATCCGGTCAATGAGACCGGTCTTTTCGGCGATCGGAATGAACTCAGCGGGCTGCAGGAAGGTGCCATCGGTATCCCTGATGCGTGCCAGCGCTTCAAAGCCCTTTAATCTGTGATCGGTATCATAGATCGGCTGCAGATGGAAGAAGATACCATCGCCGTCCAGAGCCGCGCGAACCTTGCGCTCAATGTCAAGCGCGTGCTCCGATCTGGTGAGATCCGTCGTGAAACGCATGATCTGACTGCCGATCCCGCGGCGCTTGGCCTCGTGCATGGCAGCATCGGCACAGGAGAAGAGTGATCCGGTCTCCTGGGCGTCCTCGGGATACTCCGCGTAACCGAAGTGCGCCGTCATGTAGTAGTCGCAGTCATCGACGGTGATCTTTTTCTCCAGCTCCGCCTGATAGGATTCGATCGAATTGGTGAGATTCTGGTTCGAGTGATAGTTGCGGATGACCAGTGTGTATTCGTCACCGCCCATGTAGGCGACAAAATCGATCGTCCCGGCCTGCCAGGAATCCGCTTTGGCCTTCAGACGGGAGGCGATCTCCACAAGGATCCGGTCGCCGATCTCATGCCCCATGGTGTCGTTGACGCTCTTGAAATCCTTGAGGTCGATCGAGACAAGCGCGAAGCGGATGCCGCGCCGGACCAGATCGTTCATCAGCTCGGTGCAGGCAAAACGGTTGGGAAGGCCTGTCAGGCGATCCGTCACAGCCTGATGGCGCATGCGCGTCTGGTATTCGCCGATCTTTCGGAAATTCATGTAGATGATGCAGATCGCGACGATCGTTAAGAGATTGGAGAACAGTCCGGAGATATTCGACAGATTGCGTGCGACAAAGATGCTGAAAAAGATCACGGGGAACTGGAGCGCGAGCAGGATCAGTGCCGTATAGAAACCGGTTTTTGCAAAGAACACGACCAGCAGGATGATGCAGATATTGGCAAGGGAGGAAAAGACGCCCATAAAGGACTGCAACGGAAGCGTCGTGTCCCCCAGCTCGATCGTGACATGGCTGCGGGCAATGAGTGACATCAGGACGGAATCGGCAAGATAGATCACGAGCAGCAGAACAAAGGCCGCTTTCGGAGTTTGCTTCTCTGCAGGCTGTTCTCTGCGCTTCTTTTCTTCGGGGGTGCGTCCCTGCACCGTACGGCTCTCTTTATCCATGAAGTTCCTCCGAAAAAGATGTCCGTGAACCTGGCGTCCACTCTTATATCATAGGTTCTTTCGGGAGAAAAGTCAATCGAAACGGAAGAAGATCAGCCCTCCGGGTCGGCGCTTTTCCGGCCGGCAGCGCGGAGTCTTGCGCGCACGATGATCTCCGCGGTCAGCGCGAAGACGAGCAGGCAGATACCGAGCAGCTGGGATACCGGGAGTTCGGTGCCCGGAAGCTTCAGCTGATCCGTGCGCAGACTCTCGATGATCGCCCGGCCGAGACCGTACCCGCCGAGATAGATCAGGGTCATTTCCCCTTCGAAACGCTTGTGCTTTACATAGAGGAGCATCAGGGTGAGGAGCACGAGATTCCAGCAGCTCTCATAGAAACAGGTCGGATGCACCTGGATGTAGTTGGTCCCCTCTGTGAGGTGCGCCGCGATGGAATCGGAGATCTCATGCGAACGCACGGCTTCGATCGGGAGGCGCATCGCAAAAAGAGAATCCGTATACTGACCGAAAGCCTCGCGGTTTGTGAAATTCCCCCAGCGGCCGAGGATCTGCCCGAGCAGGACACCGCACAGGACCGTGTCGGTGAGTTCCAGATAGGGACGTTTTTTGATGCGCGAGATCACATAGAGCACGAGGAGACCGCCCAGCACACCGCCGTAGATCGCCAGTCCCCCCTGATGGATGTAGAAGACACGGATCGGGTCATTCCGGTAATAATCCCAGGAGAACACGACATAGTAGATGCGGGCGCACAGAACGGAGAGAAGCACGAGCGGGAGATAGATGTCCCAGTAGATCTCGCCGTCCTTTCCGGTCCGCTTTGCGATCTCCTCGCAGAGACGGACGGCCAGGAGGACCCCGACGGTGATGATCACCGCGTAGAGCGTGATCGTGTAGCCGAAGACCTTAAAGTCCTTCGGAACATCGGTAAGATAGATCCCCAGATGCGGAAAGGCGATGTCGCCGGGATTCATGATGGCTGGCATGAAGTCTCCTTTAAATAAACTCGAATTGCGACCGGGTTTTATCTCACACGTTAAACCGGAACAGTATCACATCGCCGTCCTGCACGATATAGTCCTTGCCTTCCATGCGGACCAGACCCTTGTCGCGCGCCGCGGCGAGAGAGCCTTCGCGGAGCAGATCCTGATAGTTGATCACCTCGGCCTTGATGAAGCCGCGCTCAAAATCCGTGTGGATCTTTCCGGCGGCCTGCGGCGCCTTTGTGCCGATCTTGATGGTCCAGGCGCGGGTCTCGTCCTCGCCGGAGGTTAAGAAGCTCATGAGCCCCAGTGTCCGGTAGCTGGCGGCCACCAGCTTGTCCAGTCCGGAAGAGGTGATCCCCAGGTCATTTAAGAACTCCGCTTTTTCTTCATCGGAAAGCTCGGAAAGCTCCGCTTCCGTCTGCGCGCTGATGACGAACACCTCGCTTCCCGTATCGGCCGCCCATTTCCGGACCGCCTGCACATGGGCGTTGCCCGCGCCGTCGTCGGCGAGATCCTCGTCCCGCACATTGGCCGCGAAGATGACCGGCTTGGCGGTCAGCAGATCATAACTCTGGAAGAACTTCTGCTCCTCCTCGTCGGTGATCTCTTCTTCGATGCTTCCGGCGGGCTTTCCGCCTTCCAGACGATCCTTGATCTTCAGGAGCAGCGCATGCTCTTTGCCTGCGGTCTTGTCCATGCGCGCAGTCTTTGCCACCTTGGCGATCCTGCGCTCGAGCACCTCGAGATCCGCGAAGATCAGCTCCAGATTGATCGTCTCGATATCGCGGACCGGATCGACGGAACCGTCCACATGTACCACATTGTCGTCGTCAAAGCAGCGGACCACATGGACGATCGCATCCGTCTCGCGGATGTTGGCGAGGAACTGGTTGCCCAGACCCTCTCCCTTGGAAGCGCCTTTTACCAGACCTGCGATATCGACAAATTCGATCGTTGCGGGCGTCACCTTTTTGGAGTGGTAGAGATCCCCGAGGAGCTTCAGCCGTTCATCCGGCACGGCCACCACGCCGACATTGGGGTCGATCGTGCAGAACGGGTAGTTTTCCGCCTGTGCGCCCGCCCTGGTGAGGGAGTTGAACAGTGTGCTCTTGCCGACATTGGGGAGACCGACGATTCCCAGTTTCATGGTTTCATCCTTCTTTCTTTTGCATTCAGCGGGCTGCTCCTCAGAGTTCCGCGGTTTTTCGTCACCCGATCCGCCCGTGGATGCATTTGTTGACTGTCCTAAAGCATCGAAAGAAATGTTACCATAGTTGCCCTCTCTTTTCAAATTATTAAATATTTCTGAATTTCCTCTTGTCAGATGCCGATTTTTGGTATAAAATCCATTTTGTGACAGATTGTGGTGAAAAGTGTCACAAAATGGTGAGAATGAATGCTGTATCTCGGACGCTATAACAATTCCATCGATGCGAAGGGACGGCTGGTGATCCCGGCCAAATTCCGCGAGAAACTCTGTGAAGGAGGCGACACTTTTGTCGTCTGCGGGGGATTCTCGCGCAATCTCAACGTGTTTTCGATGCCGGATTTCGAGGAGTTCTCCGAATCCCTGATGGAACTGCCGCAGAGCAACGCCAAGGCGAGGCAGCTGCGCCAGTTCTTCCTGACGACGGCGGCCGAGGCGGAACCTGACAAGCAGGGAAGGATCCTCATCGGCGAGGATCTGCTGAAGTTTGCGGGGATCAGCAAGGATGTTGTGGTGGTCGGCAACGGCAAGCATATCGAGATCTGGAGCAGGGAGCAGTTCCCGGATGCGACCAGCTTCGGTGACATCAGTGAGCTTGCCGCAGGTCTCGAGGAATTCGGCTTAAAACTCTAAGCCGGGCCGGCTGTCGTGATGGGAACGCAAAGGGACGGACGGGAAGCAGAGGGGAACCGGGCAGATACGGGTTTTGCCCATATACCGGTCCTGCTGCGCGAGACGATCGAAGCGCTGGCGATCCGGCCGGACGGGGTCTATCTGGACGGCACACTCGGCGGCGGCGGTCACAGCGAGGAGATCGCAAAGCGCCTGGATGCGCAGGCGGGCGGCAGACTGATCGGGATCGATCAGGATGCGGAAGCGATCGCCGCGGCCACGGAGAGGCTCAGCCCATACAGGGACCGGGTCACGATCCTCAAGGATAATTTCGAGAATGCCGCGGAAAGGCTGGAGGCGGCCGGCATCAGGCACCTGGATGGCGTGCTTCTGGACCTGGGCGTTTCCTCGAGGCAGTTTGACAGCGCGGCACGCGGGTTTTCCTATCATGAGGATGCACCGCTGGACATGCGGATGGACAGGGACCAGATCCTGACGGCCGCACAGATCGTCAACACCTGGGATGAGCAGGAGATCTTCCACATCCTCAGGGATTACGGAGAAGAGAAGTTCGCTTCCAATATCGCAAAGCATATCGTGCGGACGCGTAATGAGAAGCCGATCGTGACGACGATGGAGTTGAATGCCGTGATCGACGCGGCGATCCCGGCGAGGATCCGGGAAAGGGACACGGGGCATCCCGCGAGGCGGACCTATCAGGCACTGCGCATCGCGTGCAACAGAGAACTGGATGTGCTCACGAACGCACTGGAGAGGCTGATCGGCGTGCTCTCACCCGGCGGACGGTTCGCGGTGATCACCTTTCACTCGCTGGAGGACCGGATCGTGAAGAACACCTTCCGGACCTGGGAAAACCCCTGCACATGTCCGCCGGACTTTCCGGTCTGTGTCTGCGGCAGGAAGCCCATGGGGCGGGTGGTGACCAGAAAACCGGTGGCACCCGGCGATGAGGAGACGGAGAGGAACCGACGCGCGAGAAGTGCCAAACTGAGAGTTTTTGAAAAGATCTGATGCAAAACATAAAGAAAAGAAGGTGATCGGAAGCGATGAACAATACGCGAAGAAACGGAAATGTTAACAGGAGCGGCAGGAGCGGGCAGGGCGCGAAGCGGAAAACCGGAGCGGTACAGACCGGTTATATCCACGGAACGGCACTCGTCAAGCCGGCTGCGGATCCGCGCAGAGAGAACGCACCCCGGAGAGAGCGTCAGGCGGGCAGAAATTTTCGCACGATCCCGGGAGGAAAGCAGGCGGAGAGACCGTCGAAGAGATCCAGCATCTTGAGCCTCCTCTTCATGGTCGGTGCGCTGGTGATCACGGCATTCGCGCTCTATCGCTATGTGGATGTGCAGACGAGCCTTGAGGGCAGTGCGACGACGATCGCGGAACTGGAAAAGGAACTTGCGACACTCCGGCAGGAAAACGACGAGGCATACAGCCGGGCGAACGCGACGATCGATCTCGAGGAGGTCAAGCGCGTCGCGATCCAGGAGCTCGGGATGAAATACGCGGATGAGGGACAGATCATCGTCTATTCGGATGACGGCGCCGCCGACTATGTCAGACAGCTCGCGGCCATACCGGATGCGGCAAAGAAGTGATGCAGGAAAACAGGACCAGGCAATTAGGCAGGGGGAATCCGCCCGACAAAAACAGAAAAAATACCACGCAGTTCACCTGGCGCATGAAGAAAAAACTGGTCATCCTGTTCTTCTGCGTCCTCGTTTGTTTTGCGGGGCTGGGTTTCCGACTCATCATGATCTCCCGGGAGAACGGCGAGGAATACAAGCGTCAGGTCCTGTCCCAGCTGGAATACGACTCCGTGACGATCCCCGCCAGGCGCGGTGAGATCTTTGACCGGAACGGCACGGTGCTCGCGACCAGTGAAAGAGTCTACAATGTCATTCTCGATACCAAGATCCTCCTGCAGGCGGAACAGAAGACGGAAGGCACGGAAGATGCAACAGTCGCCGCACTGACGCGGGTTTTCGGTCTTGACGCTTCAAAGATCCGCGGCTATATCGCAAGCAATCCAACCTCTCAATATTATATCCTCGCCAAGAAGGTGGTTTATGACAAGGTCGCTGCGTTTGAGGCGCTGACGGATCCCGCGAGTGAAAACTACGATGAGAAGATCAAGGGCGTCTGGTTTGAGAACGAGTATGTCCGCAAGTACCCGAACCATTCGCTGGCATCCGACGTGATCGGCTTCACGAGCGCGGACGGCAGAGGGCAGTACGGACTGGAGGAATACTATAACACCGTGCTTTCCGGAACGGCCGGCAGAGAATACGGGTATCTTGATGACAACGCCAATCTCGAGCGTACGACGATCGCAGCACAGGACGGCAATTCCATCGTCACGACCATCGACGGCAACGTGCAGACGATCATCGAGAAATATCTGCTGGATTTCAATGAGGAATACAAGAATAAGGCGCGCATCGGCAACGGTGCGCAGAATGTCGGCTGCATCATCATGGAGGCCGATACCGGTAACATTCTGGGCATGGCGAGCTATCCCAATTTCGATCTGAACGATCCCAGAAACAAGGAATCCCTCGTCGGTATGGCGCGCGTGGATGAGAAGGGCAAGCTTCTCGTCAATGAATACAAGCGCAAGACCTGGGAGGCGATCACGGAGGAGACCATCCCCGAGATCGAAGAGGACAACGAACTGCTTTACCAGAACTACAATGCGCTCTGGAAGAATTTCTGCATCACGGACACCTATGAACCAGGATCCGTTGCCAAGCCGTTCACGGTGGCGACTGCGCTGGAGACGGGATCGATCACGGGCAACGAGGTTTACAACTGTAAGGGTATGCTCGAGGTCGGCGGTCACGAGATCAAGTGCCACAACACCTTTGGCGACGGTTCGGTCAGCGTCACCCGGGGCATCGTGATCTCCTGCAACGTGGCGATGATGTATATCGGTCAGGCGACCGGTTCCAGTCTGTTCGCGCAGTTTCAGAAGAACTTCGGCTTCGGTCTGAAGACCAATATCGATCTGGCGGGCGAGGCGAGGACCGTGGGCCTCACATACAGCGCGGACAGAATGGGGTCATCGGAGCTTGCGACCAACACCTTCGGACAGGGCTTCAACGTGGACATGATCGAGATGATCAGTGCGTTCTGCTCGCTGGTCAACGGCGGGAACATGTATGAACCGCACGTGGTCTCCAAGATCGTCAATTCCTCGGGGGCGACCGTTCAGCATGTGGAACCGAGGCTTCTCCGGCAGACGATCTCACAGAACACATCGGACAGGATCATCGAAATGTGCAATCTGGTCGTCTCCGACGCGGAAGGAACCGGACGCACGGCCCGGCCGGCCGGCTACCGGATCGGCGGTAAGACCGGCACGGCGGAAACACTGCCCCGTCGTAACGGCGAGTATGTGGTCTCCTTCATGGGCTATGCGCCGGCGGATGATCCGAAGATCGTGATCTACTGCGTGGTGGACCGTCCCAACGCCGGCGTGATGGGACAGCAGGCGGATGCGAAATACGCGACGAGGATCGTGCGCAAGATCCTGACAGAGGTGCTTCCTTATCTGAACATCCAGATGACCGAGGAACTCTCCGAAAAGGAGCAGGCGGAGCTGCAGGAGCTCAGAGCCGCATCGGTTACTACGCAGACGGGGATCGTGGCAGGCGAAGAGGAAACGGCGGAAAACGCCGCGGAAGGGGAAGATGCCGGCGGGGAGACGACCGAGGTATCGCCCGCGGAGTTCGCGGAAAACGCCAAGCCGATCTGGAAGACCTTTGACCGTGATGCGGAAGGCTATTACATCAATCCCAACAACGGCAACCGGATCGATCCGGTCACCGGATTTGAATACGGCGCGGACGCGCTTTCCGAGGAGATGGACAGCGTGGCGGGCGTGGACGAAAACGGTAACAGCATGTTTGAACAGCTGGGAGAGAATGAGAGGTATTCACCTTGATCACATCGGAAATGGATCTGGACTACACAATTCGTCTGCTTGTGCCGCTTCTTGCTGCATGGGCGCTGGCACTCTGCATCGGACGGCCGCTCGTGCCGTTCCTGCACAGGATCCGCTTTGACCAGACCGAGCGGGAGGAGGGGCTGGAATCCCACAAAAAAAAGACGGGCACACCGACGATGGGCGGGTTCATCTTCCTCATCCCGATGGTGATCGTGACGGCGCTTTCCGTGTTTCTGGAGCGCGCGTCATCGGACCTGCATGATGCGAAGCACGCCGCGGCGCTCATTGCCGTGCTGATCCCGACGATCGGCTTTGCCCTGATCGGCTTTGCCGATGACTATCTCAAGGTCGTGCGCCACCACAATCTGGGGCTTCGCGCCTGGCAGAAGCTGGTGCTTCAGTTCGCGGTCACGGTTATCTTCGCGCTCCATGTGCATCTGTTCACGGATATCTCTCTGTCGGAGATGATGCTGCCCTTTGCTTCGCAGCGTGTCTGGCAGCTGGGGATCCTGGGGATTCCGGCGCTCATCCTGATCGCGCTGGCGACTTCCAACGGAACCAATCTGACGGACGGTGTCGATGGCCTGTGCGCCTCGGTGACGGTTCCGGTCGCGCTCTTCTTCACACTCGCGGCGATCCTCATGCGTGGGCCCGGTGCACCGGCCGGTGCGGCCATGGCGGGCGCCCTTCTGGGATATCTTTTCTACAATTTTTATCCGGCCAAAGTGTTCATGGGGGACACGGGATCCCTGGCGATCGGCGGGTTTGTGATCGGCATGTCCTATGTGCTCCGGATGCCGCTCTTTATCCCGATCGTCGGCCTCATCTACGCGATCGAAGTGATCTCCGTCGCTCTGCAGGTGGGGTATTTCAAACTGACACACGGCAAACGGCTCTTCCGTATGGCACCGATCCATCATCATTTTGAAAAGGGCGGCTGGTCCGAAACCCGTGTGGTTGGGGTGTTCACAACGGTGACGATCCTGATGTGCCTGATCGCTCTGGCGGGGATCGCACCGGCATTTCCTTAAGAGAATGAGAGGTAAACATGACGACGGATATCAAAGGAAAAAATGTTCTGGTCATTGGCTCCGGACTTTCCGGTGTGGGAGCGGTGCGGCTTTTGCATCAGGCCGGTGCCGCGGCATCGCTTCTCGACGAGAACGATAAGCTGACCGCGGACGAGGTGAGAGAGCGGCTCTCGGAGCTGGACCGGACGGATACGAGGATCCTGCTGCAGAAGCTGTCCGACATCGATCTGGAAACGATCACCTATGCCGCCGTGGTGCCTTCTCCGGGTGTGCCGCTCGACACGCCGGCGTTTGACCGGATCCGCGCCGCGGGGATCCCCGTGTGGAGCGAGGTCGAGCTGGCGTACCGCTTTTCGCGCGGGCGTCTGGCCGCCATTACCGGCACGAACGGCAAGACCACGACCACGACGCTCGTGGGCGAGATCGTGAAGGCTGCCTTCGGCGCGGAGCATGTACACGTAGTGGGCAATATCGGCTATTCCTGGGCAGAGGCCGCGCCGGACACGACGACGGAGAGCGTTACGGTGGCGGAGATCTCCAGCTTTCAGCTGGAGGCGGTGGAGGCTTTTCACGCCGATGTGTCGGCGATCCTCAACATCACGCCGGATCATCTGAACCGGCACCACACGATGGAGGAATATGCCCGCTGCAAAGAAAGGATCACCAATCTTCAGAATAAAGAAGAGGTCTGTGTGCTCAACTATGACAATCCGGGGACGAGAGAATTCGGAAAGAAGCGCTGTCCGGCCCGGGTCCTGTGGTTCTCCTCGCACGAGGAGCTTCCGGACGGCCTCTGGCTTGACGGTGACCAGATCGTGAAGAGCTGGAAGGGCGAGAAGACCACGCTCATGAATGTACACGATATGCATCTGGTCGGACGCTGCAACGCGGAAAACGTGATGGCAGCCATCGGTATTACGCTTTCTCTGGGCGTTCCGCTCGATGTGATCCTTTCGGTCGTGCGGGATTTCCGCGCGGTGGAACACCGGATCGAATTTGTGGAGACAAAGAACGGTGTCGACTATTATAATGATTCCAAGGCTACCAATCCGGACGCGGCGATCCAGGGCATCGAAGCGATGGACCGGCCGACGGTGCTCCTGGGCGGCGGCTATGATAAGGGAAGCACCTATGACGAATGGATCGAGGCTTTCGGCGGCAGGGTGAAGAAGCTGGTGCTCATGGGCACGACCCGTGAGAAGATCGCGGCATGTGCCGAAAAACACGGATTTCACGATATCGTGTTCGCGGAGGACAAGGAGGAGGCACTCAGGCTCTGTGACTCTTTTGCGCAGCCCGGGGACGCCGTACTTCTTTCACCGGCCTGTGCGAGCTGGGACATGTTTCCCAATTACGAAGCCCGCGGACGAT
This sequence comes from Lachnospiraceae bacterium, assembly GCA_024690605.1. Classification (GTDB taxonomy): domain Bacteria; phylum Bacillota; class Clostridia; order Lachnospirales; family Lachnospiraceae; genus Butyrivibrio. Next base: position 156,407 of record JAILOV010000056.1, read on the forward strand.
GGTTCAAAGATCATGTTCATGCACTGTAGAAACAGCTGAACGGAGGGAGAAATGTCAATCTTTCAGTCGGCCGCGATGAAACTGAACGCGGAGGAAACGACCAGGAACAGAGATAAGAGACAGGCGGCCACGGAAGCCGTTCAGGCCCGTTTTCATAAGGAATTCTATTATGATTACAGCCTGATCTTCGTGCTGATCTTCATGCTCGCCTTCGGTCTTGTGATGCTGTTCTCCACAAGCTCCTATCAGGCGGGACTCGAGTTTGACGGTGATTCCACCTGGTATCTCCGCAGACAGTTTTTTTCGACGATCTTCGGTGTCGCGATCATGTTTGTCGTCTCCCGCCTCCCTTACCGGTGGCTGAAAAAACTCATGGTGCCGGCTTATCTGGTCTCTTTCTTTACGATCTTCCTTGTGCTGACGCCGCTCGGCTATTCGGCAAACGGCGCCACGCGCTGGTTCAGGATCGCCGGTATCTCCATTCAGCCTGCCGAGGTTGCCAAACTCGGGATGATCGTGTTTCTCGCCGGGTTTATCGACAGTCTGGGGAAGCTGGCCGCGGACCGCAAGATCTTCACGATCATCCTCGCGTCGCCGCTGCCGGTCTGTCTGGTGGTCTACGGTGTCACGGACAATCTTTCGAGCGCGCTGATCATCATGGGGATCGCGCTGTTCATGCTGTTCATCGCCATTCCGGACTACAAACGTTTTGTGATCATCATCGCCGTGCTCGCGGCACTTGCGGCACTGGCCGTCCTGATCGCGGAGATGACCAAAGATAACCCGCTCAACTACCGTTTCCTGCGCATCCTGATCTGGAGGGATCCCGAGGCTTATGCATCGGGCCGAGGCTTCCAGACCCTGCAGTCACTCTACGCCATCGGCTCCGGCGGGATCTTCGGCAAGGGACTGGGGCAGAGCATGCAGAAACGGTTCATTCCCGAGGCACAGAATGACATGATCTTTTCCATCATCTGCGAAGAACTCGGGCTGTTCGGGGCGATCGCCGTGATCTTAATGTTCGTCATCATCATCTGGCGCCTCATGATCATCGCGACCAATGCGCCGGACCGTTTCGGCGCGCTCCTGACGGTGGGGGTGATGGGCCATCTGTCGATCCAGGTCATCCTGAACATCGCTGTTGTGACGAACACCATGCCGAACACCGGCATCACGCTTCCCTTTATCAGCTACGGAGGCAGTGCGGTCGTGTTGCAGCTGGTGGAGATCGGCATCTGTCTTGCGGTGGCGCGCAGCATCCGGGTGGAATAAATGAAGTTTATAAGGCTCCACAAGAGTCTGTTTATCATCGGGGCGACCCTTCTGATCCTGGGAGGTGCGCTCCTCTATGCTTTTCTCTATATTTCGGGAAATTACACGATCACCCACATTTATGTCGACGGCAACACGCATTACACCAATGATGAGATCATCGGCATGGTGCAGACCTCCCGGTTTTCCGGGAATTCCCTGTTCCTCTCCCTCCAGTACCGGGATAAGGCGATCACGGACATCCCCTTTGTGGAGCGCATCGATGTGGAGATCGTGTCCAGGGATACGGTGCGGATCCATGTCTATGAAAAGGCACTCGCGGGTTACATCAAATATCTGGGACGCTTCATGTATTTTGACCGGGACGGCATTGTGGTCGAGTGCGCAACGCATGAATATCAGGATGTGCCGCTGGTCATGGGCCTTTCCTTTGATCATGTGGTCCTCTATGAGAAACTGCCGGTGGAGAAGAGCGAGATCTTCAACCAGATCCTGGATATCACGCAGCTGCTCAACAAGTATTCATTGAAGGCGGATCGTATCTATTTTGATTCGGACTATCACATCTATCTCTATTTCGGCGACGCGGAGATCAGCCTCGGCGACGGCACGGAGATCGATGAGAAGATCATTCAGCTGCAGTATATCCTGCCCGAGCTGGAGGGACGGAAAGGTGTGCTCCGGCTGGACGATTTCCAGCCGACCACAAGTAACATCACTTTTGAGGAAAGAAATTACGACAAATAGTTTCATAACACGCGATATCGTTAAATAATAGTTGAAAAAGAGAAAAAAGAACGCTACAATATCCCCGTAACTTTTTTGCTGAAATGTCAAAGGAGGCACACTGTGCTGGAAATCAAATCAAACGAAGCGGAAAGCGGTTGCAGGATCATTGTTGTCGGTGTCGGGGGCGCGGGCAATAACGCGGTGAACCGCATGATCGACGAGAATATCTCCGGCGTGGAGTTCATCGGTGTCAACACCGATAAACAGGCGCTTCAGTTCTGTAAGGCGCCGAAGCTTCTGCAGATCGGTGAGAAACTGACAAAGGGTCTGGGCTGCGGCGCACAGCCGTCCGTCGGACAGAAGGCGGCGGAAGAGAGCGCGGAGGAAGTCAGCGCGGCGCTCAAGGGCGCGGACATGGTCTTCGTCACCTGCGGTATGGGCGGCGGAACCGGCACAGGCGCGGCACCGGTCGTGGCAAAGATCGCAAAGGACATGGGGATCCTGACGGTCGGCGTCGTCACAAGACCCTTCACCTTTGAGGGCAAGACACGCAAGACCAATGCGGAGATGGGCATCTCTAATATTAAGGAGAGTGTCGACACGCTGATCGTGATCCCCAACGACAAGCTCCTGCAGATCGTTGACAGACGCAGCTCCATCAGCGATGCGTTAAAGAAAGCGGATGAGGTGCTGCAGCAGGCGGTGCAGGGCATCACGGATCTGATCAATGTGCCCGCGGTCATCAACCTCGATTTTGCCGATGTGCAGACTGTTATGAAGGACAAGGGCATCGCGCATATCGGTCTCGGCTACGGCAAGGGCGACAACAAGGCCAGCGATGCGGTCAAGATGGCGGTCGAGAGCCCGCTTCTCGAGACCAAGATCGACGGCGCGACCAATGTCATCATCAACATCTCCGGTGACATCACCCTGATGGATGCCAGTGATGCGGCGAGCTATGTCAAGGATCTTACCGGCGACAATGTCAACATCATCTTCGGTGCGACCTATGACGAGTCGAGAAACGACACCTGCAACATCACGGTCATCGCCACGGGGATCGACGACAAGAACACGAAGAGCGGCGCGGCAACGGCCAGACGCATCGATGCCATGGCACGCCCGACAAACACGATGAGTGTTCCGACCACACCGGAACCGGTGGCACAGGAGCCCGCGGCTGAGGAGGCACCGACGCTCTCCATGAATCCCGCTCCGCAGGCGCAGCCCAGAAATCTCGGCGGCTATGCGGCTCCCCGCGTTCCCACCACGAGCACGGTGCAGGAGCAGAGCCTGAAGATCCCGGACTTTTTGAAGAGGTAAGAAATGAAGTGTCCCTTTTGCGGCAATGAAGATACGCGCGTGATCGATTCGCGCCCGGCGGACGAGAACACATCGATCCGCAGGCGGCGCGTCTGTGACACCTGCTCCAAGCGGTTCACCACCTATGAAAAGGTGGAGACGATCCCGCTCATCATCATCAAAAAAGACAATGTGCGCGAGCCTTATAACCGCGCCAAGATCGAGACGAGCATCCTGCGTGCCTGCCACAAACGGCCGGTCAGTGCCGCGCAGATCACCAAGGTCGTCGATGAGATCGAGACGGAGATCTTCAACATGGAGCAGAAGGAGATCCCCAGCAAGGAGATCGGTGAGCTCGTGATCGGCAAGGTCAGGGAGCTCGATCAGGTTGCTTATGTTCGTTTCGCGTCCGTTTACCGTGAGTTCAAGGACGTGGAGACGTTCATGGAAGAGTTAAAGAAGGTACTGAATCAGGAGGAATGAAAATGAAGGGAAGAAAGGTCATGAAAAAGGCCGTTCTTCCGATCATTGTCCTGTCGGTTCTGACTGCTGCACTGGGCGGATGCGCAGGCGGCAAGGCAGCGGACGATTCTTCCAGGATCACGGTTGGTATTCCGCAGGACCTTGACAGCCTTGACCCCCATTACATGACGGCGGCAGGGACCAAAGAGGTGCTGTTCAATATCTTTGAAGGGCTTGTCAAGCCCGATCAGACCGGAGATCTTGTTCCCGCTGTCGCAGAAGACTGGACAATCTCGGAGGATGCGGCACGCTACACATTCACCTTGCGGAACGGGATCCGATTCCACGACGGAAAAGCAGTGAAGGCGGAGGATGTCCGCTATTCACTTCTGCGCGCGCAGGAAGCGGGCATGATCCCCGCGCTTGAGGAGATCGCCTCCGTCAACATCCCGGACAAGGATCATATCGAGATCGAGCTGAACACACATGATGCGGATTTCCTCTGCAATCTGACCTGTGCGGTGATCCCGGAGAGCAATGCGGATCCGTCGACCAACCCGATCGGTACGGGCCCCTACAAGTTTGTTTCGCGTTCTCCGCAGGAAAATGTGATCGTCACCAGATTTGATGACTACTGGGGCACGCCCGCCGGCATCCGTGATGTGACCTTCCGGATCGAAGCCAATGCCGACGCGGTCGTTATGGATCTGGAGGGCGGTTCCATCGACATGTATGCGCGGGTGACCAGTGCACAGAAGGAGCAGCTTTCCGACAGGTTTGAGGTCTATTCCGGAGCGATGAATCTCGTTCAGGCCCTGTATCTGAACCACAAGTTCGCTCCGTTTGCCGATGAGCGGGTGCGGAAAGCACTGTGCTGCTGCCTTGACCGTCAGGGTGTCATGGATTTTGTCTCCGACGGTGCCGGAAGCGCAGTCGGGAGCAGCATGTATCCGGCGTTCTCCAAGTATTTCCTGCCGGAGCTCTCCAACCTCTATTCCACGGACATCGAAAAGGCCAGGGAACTGCTGGCGGAAGCAGGCTTTGATGAGAGCAATCCGCTCACCTTTTCGGTGACGGTGGCATCCAATTACCAGCAGCATGTTGATACGGCACAGGTGCTGGCGGAGCAGTTCGCCAAAGCGGGTGTTGTCATGAAGATCCAGACGGTCGAGTGGAACACCTGGCTGTCGGAGACCTATACCAACCGCAACTATGAGGCGACGGTGGTCGGCGTGGATGCTTCGACACTCTCGGCCTCGGCGATGCTTTCTCGCTTTGTCTCCGATGCAGGTAACAATTTCATCAACTACGACAATCCGGCCTATGACACGGCCTATGCGACGGCCCGGATGGCGGTCGATGATGCGTCGAAGACGGCTGCCTACAAGGAATGCGAGACGATCCTCGCCAAGGATGCGGCCAACGTCTACATTCAGGATCTGCCCTGTTTCGTTGCGCTGAACAAGAAGTACACAGGCTATGTGTTCTATCCGCTCTATGTGCAGGATATCGCGGCCCTGCGGCTCGCAGACTGAGCACTGCAAGAACAGGGCCCTCCATGCGCTATGTGATGAAAAAACTCTTTTCCGCGATCGCGACCCTTTTTCTGGTCTCGGTCGCGGTCTTTTTTTCCTTTGCATTGATCCCCGGAGATCCGGCGCTGAAGAAGCTCGGCACACAGGCGACGCCTGAGGCGCTCATGCGTCTGCGTGAGACGATGGGACTCAATGCACCTCTCCCTGTCCGCTATCTGAAATGGGTCGCGGGGGTCTTTCGCGGTGATCTCGGCACCTCTTATTCCTATGAGATCCCGGTGGGAGAACTGCTTGCCGACAAGCTTCCGGTAACGGTCGCCCTGGTCCTGTTTTCCTTTCTTCTTCTGATCGCGATCGCGATCCCGCTGGGGATCCGGCACGCCAAGCATGAGGGCGGCATTTTTGACCGGAGCTTTCTCGTGCTGGGACAGATCGTCATGGCGATACCGCCGTTTTTTATGGGCATCCTCCTCACCTGGTTCTTCGGGATCGTGCTCCGCGTGTTCACTCCCGGCGGCTATGTCTCCTGGCGCACGAGCCTGACGGGATTTCTCGGTTATCTCTTTTTCCCGGCACTGGCGATCGCGATCCCCAGAGTCGCGATGACGACGAAGCTTCTCAGGGCAGAGGTGCTCAAGGAGGTGCGCAGGGATTATGTGCGGACGGCCTTCAGCCGCGGGAATTCCTCCATGGCGGTGCTGTATCGTCACGTGCTCAAGAACGCGTTTCTGCCGGTGCTGACCTTTCTGGCGATGAACCTCACGGACATGGTGGCGGGGAGTGTTGTGATCGAGCAGGTTTTCGGCATCCCCGGATTCGGGCGTTTCCTGCTCATCTCCATCCTCGGACGGGACTATCCGGTCGTGGAGGCGATCATCATGGGCCTTGCGGCATTCATCATTGTCATCAATCTTCTGACGGATCTTCTTTACCGCATGATCGATCCGCGGATCGGAGCCTCTTCATGAGCGCCGGGCGCAGGTTCGCAATCTATTGGAAGGGGAGCCGCATGTTCCGGGCCGGTTTTGTGATCATGTCGGCTGTGATCCTGTTTGTTCTCCTGGGCATGCTCTTCACTCCCTACCCGCCGACAGCGATGGATGAGGGGGCAAAGCTTTCGGGTTTTTCCGCGAAGCATCTGTTGGGGACGGATCATCTGGGAAGGGATCTTCTCTCCAGACTTCTGTCCGGGGCGGGGACGACACTGTTCATCGCGATCGGCACGATCTTTATCGGCGCTGTCACCGGCTCTCTTCTCGGGGCGTTCTGCGGGTATTTCGGCGGCACGGCGGATGAGATCATCATGCGCATCGTCGACGCGCTGTTCGCGTTTCCCAGCATCCTGCTGGCCCTTCTGTTTGTCAGTCTGTTCGGGAGCGGACGCTATCACGTGATCCTGGCGCTCGGCATCGCCTTTGTTCCGAGTTTTGCGAGGACCGTGCGGGGGGAGTTCCTGAGGGAAAAGGGACGGGATTATGTGACAAACGCAAAGCTTCACGGTGTCGGCGATCTCCGGATCATGTTCTTCCACATTCTGCCCAACACGCTGGATGTACTCCTGTCCGCGGTACTGATCGGATTCAACAACGCGGTCCTTGCGGAGGCCGGGCTGTCCTTTCTGGGGATCGGCGTGCAGCCCCCGGACGCTTCTCTTGGCCGGATGCTCTCCGAGTCCCAGCAGTATCTCTTCCGGGCGCCGATGACGACTTTTCTGCCGGGCATCCTGCTGGTGCTCATGATCCTCGGGTTCTCCCTGACCGGAGAGGGGGTGCGAGAGAGTGAACGCTGAGGCACCGATCCTCACGGTGGAGGATCTTCAGATCGATTTTCATGATCATCAGATACCGGAGACCGCGGTCTATGATTTTGACCTGTCGATCCGTGCGGGAGAGATCGTCGGGATCGTCGGTGAATCCGGCGCGGGGAAAAGCCTGTCCGCTCTGGCGATCGCGGGACTTCTGAAGCGTCACAGCGCGGTAAAGCAGGGACGGATCCATTTTGAGGGGCAGGATCTTCTGCACTGCGAGCGCGAGACGCTGCGCGGCTTTCAGGGAGATGAGATCTCCGTGATCTTTCAGGAACCGATGTCCTCGCTGGATCCGCTGATGCGCATCGGCCCGCAGGTGGAGGAGAGCCTTACGGTGCATCATCCCGAGATCGGGAGCGCCGAGCGAAAAGAGCGGGCGATGGAAGCGCTTGCCAGCGTCGGACTCTCGGACAGCAAACGGATCTATGAGAGCTATCCGCATGAACTGTCCGGCGGGATGCGGCAGCGTGTGATGATCGCGGCGGCGATGATCGCGAAACCGCAGATCCTGATCGCGGATGAACCGACGACGGCGCTGGATGTGACGGTGCAGGCACAGATCGTCGCGCTTTTAAAGAAGATCAATGCCGAGCAGGGAACCGCGATCCTGTTCATCTCTCATGATCTGAGCCTGGTCAGACAGCTCTGCAGGCGGGTGGTGGTCATGAAGGACGGCCGGATCGTCGAGGAAGGTGATACGGAAACCGTTTTTCTCCGTCCGTCCCACGACTACACAAAGGAACTCATCGCCGCGATCCCGCGGGTGGAGAAAAAAGGGACAGCCGGGCGTCCCTCCCTTCCGGAGACGCAGGAACGGGGGAGGAGACCGATCCTCAGGGTTTCCGGACTGGATGCGGGGTACGGGCGCGGCAGACAGATCCTGCATGATATTTCCTTTGAACTGTACCCCGGTGAGATCCTGGGACTTGCGGGGGAGAGCGGCAGTGGCAAATCGACGCTCGCCAAAGCGGTGCTCGGGCTCGTCGGCGTGACGAGCGGGATCGTGGAAAAGCATGATCTCATGCCCGCCATGGTTTTTCAGGATCCCTACGGGAGTCTCAATCCTGCGCGCACGATCGAATGGATCCTGACGGAGGCGCTGACAAAAGGAAGGGCGGGGCGTTTCCCCGGCGGACGGCAGACCCTTAGGCAGCGGGCGGCAGAGGCGCTCGCACAGGTGGAACTTCCGGAAAGCTTCCTGGAGAGACGGCCGTCGGAACTTTCCGGCGGACAGAGACAGCGGGTGGCGATCGCGGAGGCCCTGATCGGCAGACCAAATCTGCTGATCGCGGACGAACCGGTCTCGGCACTGGATGTGACCGTGCAGGCACAGATCATCGCACTTCTCGAGAAACTGCGCAGGGAGACCGGCGTCACGATCCTGCTGATCGCGCACGATCTCCGGGTGATCTACAGGGTCTGCGACCGCGTGCTCATCATGCGGGACGGGCGTATCGTGGAACAGGGAGACGTGGAGCGCATCTATTTTGATCCGCAGGAGAGTTACACCGGGGAACTTCTTGCGGCAGCGGGGATCACGGGATGAATCTGTTTCCGGATGAACGGGCCGTTTCGGCCTATACGCTTCCTTATGAGGAGTATCGCGCCGCGGGCATCCGCGGGGTGATCTTTGATATCGACAACACGCTGGTCCGTCACGGGGAACCGGCCGTCTGGCGCACGGTCCGCCTGTTCGCACATCTTAAGGAACTGGGTCTGACACCGTTCATCCTCTCGAACAACAAGGTCGACAGGGTACGTTCCTTCGCGGAGGCGGTCGGTGCGGACTATGTCTGGAAGGCGGGTAAACCGAAAAAATATGGCTATCTGAAAGCCTGCGGGATCATGGGGATCACCCCCGCGGAAGCGCTCGCCGTCGGCGATCAGATCTACACCGATATCTGGGGAGCAAAACGCAGCGGCATGCGGGCGGTGCTGGTGGATCCCATCGATCCGCGGGAGGAACTGCAGATCAGGATCAAGCGATGGCTGGAACGTCCGATCCTTGCACTGTTTTTGCGGAGGAAAAGGGGGACTGCGGAGAAATGAGCGCGCGTGAACGGCAGCAATTTGGTGTCATCGGCGATCCGATCGGGCACACGCTCTCGCCGGTGATCCATCATTCTTTTGGGCAGACGACCGGGAAAGAACTGGAATACCGGCCGTATCTGGTGAAACATGAGGCACTCGGGGACACACTCCGGAAGATGCATGCGTCCGGCATCCGGGGACTGAATGTCACGGTGCCGCACAAGAGTGCCGTGATCCCGTTTCTCACGGCGATCGATCCGCTCGCGGAGAAGATCGGTGCCGTGAACACGCTGGTCCGTGACGCGGACGGATACCGCGGTTACAACACGGATGTGAGCGGACTGAAGCGGGCACTGACGGAAGCCGGTCTGCAGCTTGCCGGGGCGCATGTCGTGATCCTGGGGGCCGGCGGCGCCGGACGGGCGGCGGCTTTTCTCTGCGCCGGCGAGGGTGCGGCAGAGATCCTGATCCTCAATCGGACCCGGGAAAAAGCCGAGGCTCTGGCGGAGGAAGTCCGCGGCACGATGACGGGCGGATCCTCGGCGCAGGTATCCGTTCGTGCGGTCGATGCGGCTTCCTTTATCGCCGGAGAGAGTGCGGAAGACATCCGCTACCTCGCGATCCAGTGCACGTCGGTGGGACTCTATCCGCACGCGGAGGGATCGGTCATCACGGATCCCGCTTTTTTTCGGAAACTCTCGGCGGCGGTGGATATCGTCTACCGGCCCTATCTGACCGGTTTTCTCTCCCTTGCGTACCGGGCGGGCGTGCCGATCGTGAGCGGTCTGTCCATGCTTCTGTATCAGGCGGCGGACGCCTTTTCTCTCTGGTATCCGGAGGTTTCCCTGGGAAAAGGGGACCTGTCCCGCGCCATGCATGCGCTCAAGGCACAGGCGCTGGGATTCACGGGACTGTGTCTGACCGGCTTCATGGGATGCGGGAAGACGACCGTCGCGGAGACACTTGCCGGGATCCTGAACTTCGATCTTTGGGATACGGACCGGATGATCGAGGAGGCCTCCGGCAAGAGCGTGCGAGCCATCTTTGCCGATGAGGGCGAGGAGGTGTTCCGCAGGCTGGAAACGGCCACGTTAAAACGGATCGATGAGGCGGTCGCGGATCCCTGGGAGGGAGAAACGGACGGTGTGATCATCTCCACCGGCGGGGGCGTGCCGGTGCGGGAGGAGAACAGGAAGCTTCTGAAGGACGGTCATGTCGTGACGGTCTGGCTCCGCGTGCGTCCGGAGACGGTGATGGAACGGCTTGCCGGAGACGCGACCAGGCCGCTTCTTGCCGGCAGCGAAGAGGAAAAACGGCAGCGGATCACCGCGCTCATGCGGGAGCGGGAATCGTTCTATGAGGAATGTGCGACATGCGTTGTCGATACGGACGGCAGAACGCCGGCCGAGATCGCGGCCGCGATCCTCATCCGGCTGTGCGGCAGTCAGGCACGGCAGGGAGAGCGTGTCTGAGTAAAGAGGCGTTTTGGAAACGGAGGGATGAGATGAAGATTCTGGTGATCAACGGCCCCAACCTCAATTTTCTGGGGATCCGGGAAAAGGCGGTCTACGGGGAAGAAAGCTATGCGTCGCTCATCGCGCGCATAGAGAAAAAGGCGGAGCAGGACGGCGACACGGTCGAGTGTTTTCAGTCCAACCATGAGGGGGCGATCATCGACCGGATCCAGACGGCCTATTCGGACGGTACGGACGGCATCGTCATCAATCCGGGTGCCTACACGCACTACAGTTATGCGATCCATGACGCGCTGAAGAGCATTGAGGGGATCCCCAAAGTGGAGGTGCATATCTCCGATATTCAGGCGAGGGAGGAGTTCCGGCGTGTTTCGGTCACGGCCCAAGCCTGCGACAGACAGATCGTCGGACACGGCCTGGACGGCTATGCGGAGGCGATGGATCTGATCAGGGAGTTAAGGACTTGAAAATGAGAAAGAAATAGAGTATAATCACACAGATTATGATTTTGATTGAACAGGAGGTTGATTTTTATGATTTCTGCAGGTGATTTCAGAAACGGCGTGACGCTTGAGATCGACGGCAATGTCTGCCAGATCGTCGAATTCCAGCACGTCAAGCCCGGTAAGGGAGCGGCTTTTGTCCGCACCAAGATCAAGGATATCATCAACGGCGGCGTGACGGAGCGTACCTTCCGCCCGACGGAGAAGTTTCCGACCGCGCGCATCGACCGTAAGGATATGCAGTATCTCTATAGTGACGGCGATGTGTTCAACTTCATGGACACGGAGAGTTATGAGCAGATCGGTCTGAACAAGGATGTGATCGGCGACTCTCTGAAATTCGTCAAGGAAAACGAGATGGTCAAGGTCTGCTCCTACAACGGCAATGTGTTCTCCGTTGAACCGCCGCTGTTCGTGGAGCTGGTGATCACGGAGACGGAGCCCGGCTTTAAGGGTGATACGGCAACCGGCGCGACGAAGCCCGCGACGGTCGAGACCGGCGCACAGGTCGCCGTGCCGCTGTTCGTCAACGAGGGCGATGTGATCAAGATCGACACGAGAACGGGAGAATATCTCTCGAGAGCGTAACAGTCATCACGACGCGGTCAGGACGGGAAACCGCCCCGCACCGCGCACAGGCACCTGTAGTCTAATGGATAAAACGGTGGCCTCCGACGCCATTGTTGCTGGTTCGAGTCCAGTCGGGTGCATTTTATGAAGAAAAGAAAACGTAACAGCTTCATAAGAAGAACAGAACGCTCCCTGATCTCTCTCTGGGAGTTTCTTTCTGATAACAAAAAAAGAGTCATGCCGATCATCCTGCTCATCTGCGTGGCAGTCACGATCCTGATCGCCATCCGTGCCAACCGGATCGCGGCGGATCAGGCGATCGCGGATGCGGATCTCAACGAATCCGGTGGAAGTGTCAGTTTTGAAGCAACCCAGGCGCAGCTGGTCAAGGACGCCTATCCGGAGATCAACGCGCTGATCTCCCGCTATTTTGACGCCTATGTATCGGGCGATGTGAGCATCTTAAAGGGCGGCCTTTACCGGACGCTGGATGAGATCGAGGTGGTCACGATCGAGGAGCGCGCCAAGTATATCGAAGAGATCGCCAATCTGACGGTCTACACCAAGCCGGGACCGGAGGAGAACAGCTGGGTGGCCTATGCCTACACCGATGTGCGCTACATCGGCTGCGATGATTATCTGCCGGCGGCGCTTTCTCTCTACATCTGCCGCGACGACAACGGAGATTATTACATCAACGCCGATGAGACCGCGCAGAGTGTCAAGGATTATATCAAAGACGCCAGTATGCAGGATGATGTGGTCGATCTTTACAACCGCATCAATGTGGCCTATGCGGAGAAACTGGAGAGCAATCCGATGATGAGCGAGCTGGTCGCGGCGATCTATGCGCAGATCGACGAGTCGGTCGGTGAGCGCCTTTCCGGCGCGGAGCTCGCGGTGGCGCAGGCGGAACAGACGGGACAGCCTGCCGAGAGCACGTCCGTTTCCGAAGCACCGGCCGCGGCAAGTACGGACGCGGGTGAAGCCGCTTCCGTGGCGGCGCCGGAGCCTCCGAAGGAAGTGAAGATCCGTGCGACGACGACGGTCAATGTCCGCAAATCCGACAGCACGGAGGCCGAGGTTCTCGGAAAGGCAAGAGAGGGCGAGGAATATGTGCGGATCACCGAGCAGGGCAACGGCTGGAGCAAGATCTCCTTTGCCGGCGGCGCCGCGTTTGTCAAAACCGAGTATTTTGAAGTGGTGAGCGAGGAAGGAGACACCCCCGCTGCCGCAGAGCCTGCTGAGAACGCGGCGCAGAGCGCGTCCACGGCGACCGGAGCAACGACGGCATCGAGTGCTGCTTCCACGGGCTCGTCCAAGGCGACCGCATCTTCGAGCGCTGCTTCCACGGGATCGTCCGGGGTGACGGCGTCTTCGAGTGCTGCTTCCACGGGCTCGTCCAGGGCGACGGCGTCTTCGAGTGCTGCTTCCACGGGCTCGTCCAAGGCGTCGGCGTCTTCGAGTGCTGCTTCCACCGGATCGTCCGGGACGGGAGCGTCTTCGAGCACGGCCTCCACAGCCGGTACGGGATCCACAAAGACAGGCGGCATCACCGGCACCGGATCCAAGACGGTCGCAGGCAGCGGCGTGCGCGTGCGCAAGGAAGCGAACACCGAGTCCGATGTTCTGGCAACGCTCTATCCGGGCGCGAAGATCACGGTCAAGAAGAATCGTGATGACGGCTGGAGCGAAGTGGAATACAAGGGCAAAACAGGTTATATCAAGACAGAATTCCTGACGGATTAACCTGTTCCTGTGAATGGACGGAGGCTTGTCTGATGAAGAAGATCAGAGTCGGGATCATGGGGACCGGTGAGATCGCCCGTGTCATGGCGATGACGCTGAAGAAAGCAAGGGGCGTTTCCTGTTATGCGGTGGGCTCGAGAACCCCCGGGCGTGCGCTCTCCTTTGCCACGGAGCACAGGATCAAAAGGAGTTACGGCTCCTATGAGGAACTGGTCCGTGATCCCAGGATCGATCTGATCTACGTGGCCACACCGCACGCACAGCATTTTGAAAACGCAAGACTTGCGATCCTGGCGCACAAGGCCGTGCTGGTGGAAAAGGCGTTCACGATCAATGAGGAGCAGGCCGCGGAGCTGATCCGGCTGGCCAGAGAGAACAATGTCCTGATCGCGGAAGCGTTCTGGACGCGCTACATGCCGATGCGGTCGAAGATCCGTGAAGTGCTCAGTTCCGGTGTGATCGGCGATCCCACGATGCTTACGGCCAATCTCGCCTATCCGATCAGCGGCAGGGAGCGCCTGCGCGATCCGGCTCTGGGCGGCGGCGCACTTCTTGACCTCGGTGTCTATCCGCTCAATTTCGCCTCGATGGTTTTTGGCAACGATGTCTCACAGATCTCCTCGGTCTGCACGAAAAGCGCGACCGGCGTGGATCTGCAGACAGCTGTCACGTTGATCTACGCGGACGGGCGCGTGGCGCAGCTGTCCTGCAGCAGTCTGTCCTCCGGCGACAGAAAGGGCATCATCTACGGCACGAAGGGTTATCTGATCGTGGAAGATATCAGCAACCCGGAGAGCATCGCGGTGTATGGCAGCGATCACAGGAAACTGCAGAAGATCCGCAGACCCAAGCAGATCAGCGGCTATGAATATGAGATCTACGCCTGTGCCGCCGCGATCAGGAACCGGCAGATCGAGTGTGCGGAAATGCCGCATGCCGAGACGCTCAAGATGCTCAACATGCTGGATTTCATCCGCGGAGAGCTGGATCTCAAATATCCCGGTGAGAGGGGATATGAGGCACCGATACAGGTTGCAGACCGTGCGGCCACGCACGGTGAAGATAATGAACAACAGTTTCAGCAAAGGAGAAGCGAAATGAATCTTTCACCACTTCAGAAAGCCCGTTATGACTACAACCCCAAGCTGCCCGGGATGTTGCGCGGCGGTATTTCGGAGATCTGCGTCAAGGTCGGCGCACCTACCGAGAGTGTCGCTGATCAGGAGAGGATCCGCGGTCTCTTCCCCAACACCTATGGCAAGAATGAGATCACCTTTGAGAAGGGTGCCAACACCTCTGCGCCGAAGAAGCAGGTGGTGGGTGTGATCCTTTCCGGCGGACAGGCACCCGGCGGACACAATGTCATCTGCGGTCTCTATGACGCCATCAAGGCGACGGATAAGGGCAACGTGCTGCTCGGCTTCAAGGGCGGCCCCAGCGGTCTGATCGATGACAGCTATATCGAGTTTGACGATGCCTACATCAACGCCTTCCGGAACACCGGCGGCTTTGATATCATCGGTTCCGGCCGCACGAAACTGGAGACGGAGGAGCAGTTCAAGATCGTGACGGAGGTCGCGAAGAAGCACGGTCTGACCGCCATCGTGATCATCGGCGGCGACGATTCCAACACGAATGCCGCAGTGCTCGCGGAGTACATGGCCGCGCACAACACCGGTGTGCAGGTGATCGGATGCCCCAAGACCATCGACGGTGACTTGAAGAACGAGGACATCGAGGCTTCCTTCGGTTTTGATACGGCGACCAAGACCTATTCCGAGCTGATCGGCAACATCGAGCGGGATGCCAATTCCGCCAAGAAGTACTGGCATTTCATCAAGGTCATGGGCCGCTCCGCATCCCACGTGGCGCTGGAGTGCGCGCTGGAGACGCAGCCCAACATCTGCCTCATCGGCGAGGAGGTCGCTGCGAAGAAGATGTCCCTTGCCGACATCACGAATTACATTGCGGATTCCGTGGAGAAGCGGGCCGCGAACGGGGAGAATTTCGGCGTTGCCATCATCCCGGAGGGGATCGTGGAGTTTGTTCCCGAATTCTCGGCGCTGATCAGTGAGATCAACGAGCTTCTGGCCGGCAGCAAAACCGAGGAATTCAACGCGCTTCCCGACTGGGCCGCCAAGGTTGACTATATCAAAAAGGGCCTGTCCGCAGAGGCCTATGCCGTTTTTGATGTCCTGCCGCAGTTCGTGCAACAGCAGCTGTTCCTGGAGCGGGATCCGCACGGCAATGTGCAGGTGTCCCTGATCGAATCCGAGAAGCTGTTCTCCGAGATGGTGAAGAGCGAGCTGGCAAAGAGAAAGGCCACGGGTACCTATAAGGGCAAGTTCGGCACGCAGCATCATTTCTTCGGCTATGAGGGCCGGTGCGCATTCCCGTCCAATTTTGACGCGGACTACTGCTACTCCCTGGGTTACAATGCGTTCATGCTCATCCAGTACGGCTATACCGGATACCTGTCCAAGGTTTCCAACATCTCCCGTCCTGCGGAGGAGTGGGTGGCCGGCGGCATGCCGATCACCAAGATGATGAACATGGAGCGCAGGAACGGCGAGGACAAGCCGGTCATCCGCAAGGCGCTCGTGGAACTTGACGGCGCACCGTTCAAGTATTTTGCGGCGCACCGCGATGAGTGGGCGGTGAAGACGAGCTTCCTCTATCCCGGCGCCATCCAGTATTTCGGCCCCGCGGAGGTCTGCGATCTCACGACCAGAACACTGGCGCTGGAAAAGGAACAGGGCTGAAATTTGCAACATGTGCTTGCATTTCCTTTTTCCATATGGTAGGATGCTTTTCGGACAATGAAGTCTGCGCAATGGGGCGTAAAGACCGCTTGGTTTTTACGCCCTTGTTTTATGAGCAGCGGCAACCGGTGATCTAATTTCAAGGAGGGAAACAAAATGTCTTATGTCGATGAAGTCTATGATTATGTAGTGGCCAAGAATCCCGCACAGCCGGAATTCCATCAGGCGGTCAAGGAGGTGCTGGAGTCCCTTCGCGTCGTGATCGAGGCGAACGAGGAGGAGTACCGCAAGCAGGCACTGCTTGAGCGTCTGGTCACGCCGGAGCGCCAGATCCTGTTCCGTGTGCCGTGGGTGGATGACAAGGGGCAGGTGCAGGTCAACAACGGCTTCCGTATCCAGTTCAATTCCGCGATCGGACCGTACAAGGGCGGCCTTCGTTTCCATCCCTCCGTCAATCTCGGCATCATCAAGTTCCTTGGCTTTGAGCAGATCTTTAAGAACTCTCTGACCGGTCTCCCGATCGGCGGCGGTAAGGGCGGTTCCGATTTCGATCCCAAGGGCAAGTCCGACCGCGAGGTCATGGCGTTCTGCCAGAGCTTCATGACGGAGCTGTATCGTCATATCGGTGCGGACACCGACGTACCGGCCGGTGATATCGGCGTTGGCGGCCGTGAGATCGGCTTCCTGTACGGCCAGTACAAGCGCATCCGCGACATGTATGAGGGAGTGCTCACCGGCAAGGGACTGACCTATGGCGGATCCCTGGCGCGCACCGAGGCAACCGGCTATGGTCTGCTTTATCTGACCAACGCGATGCTCAAGGCCAACGGCATCGATATCAAGGGCAAGACGATCGTCGTCTCCGGTGCCGGCAATGTTGCCATCTACGCGATCCAGAAGGCACAGCAGCTCGGCGCCAAGGTCGTGACCTGCTGCGATTCCACGGGCTGGATCTACGATCCCGAGGGTATCGATGTGGAGCTTCTCCGCGAGGTCAAGGAAGTGAAGCGTGCCCGTCTCGATCAGTATGCCGCGAAGCGCTCCAGCGCTCAGTATCACGAGGGCAAGGGCGTCTGGACGGTCAAGTGTGACATCGCGCTTCCGTGCGCCACGCAGAACGAACTCGATATCGAGGATGCGAAGACCCTTGTTGCCAACGGTGTGCAGGCGGTCTGTGAGGGAGCGAACATGCCGACCACGATCGAGGCGACCCAGTACTTCCAGCAGAACAAGGTTCTGTTTGTCTGCGGTAAGGCGGCCAATGCCGGCGGCGTTGCGACCAGCGCTCTCGAGATGAGCCAGAACTCCGAGCGTCTCTCCTGGAGCTTTGAGGAGGTCGACAGCAAGCTTAAGGATATCATGGAGAACATCTTTAAAAACATCGATGAGGCGGCGAAGAAGTACGGTAAGGAGGGCGACTATGTCGCCGGTGCGAACATCGCAGGCTTCCTGAAGGTCGCGGAGGCCATGAAGGCACAGGGTATCGTATAAAATACCGTTAAAACCTGACTGCAGAAACCCGCGAGTCCGTCATGGGCTGGCGGGTTTCTTCGTAGAACTGGGTCTGTCATTCTTCCGTCAGGATTAAAAAAATCCTGTTGCCATCAACGTTTTTTCGTAATAAAATAATGGATAACTATGGAACAGCGCAAGTATGACCGACATGAATATGACTGCACCGGCGTTGCGATCCTGCCGGGCGAGATGCAGAAGATCGTTGTCAAAGACATTTCTTTGAACGGTATTGCATTTTCTTTTTGTCATCCCACAAAAACCTGTGGCGAAGGTGACGTGCTCAAACTGTTCTTCTATGACCGCGGCTCTTCTCAGCTGTGTTCTCTGGACTGCAAGATTGCCCGCACATTTTCCGAGGGGCAGTATCTTGCCATCGGGGGCACCTTTGAAGCGGAGCAGAAGACGATCAAAAAGGTCATCGATATCCTCAAAAACGGCGGCGCCGAATGACGGGGGATTCCTTACAGTCTGATTATCTGACCGGTCTTCCGAACAGACGCGGTCTCTACACCTATTATGCATCGATGGACGACGGCGCCGTTCTGCACGCCATGTTCGTCGATATCGACAATTTCAAGCGAGTCAATGATCTGTACGGACTGGCAGCGGGCGATGAACTGCTTGTTGCCGTGAGCCGCCACATCCAGCGAGGCGCCGCGGCGTTCACCTCGCGCATCGGCGGTGATGAGTTCGTGGTGCTCTTTGACGGCTCCGTTTCCAGAGATATGATCGAGAAACGCGCGCGGAAGCTGATCGAGGGCATGACCGGACTTGATTTCCGCGAGGACATCCGCTCGCTCACTTCCCTCAGCATCGGTATCGTCTATGATCAGAAGGCGGGGCAGAGCCTTGATGAGATCCTGGCGCGCTGCGACGCGGCGATGTACCAGTCCAAGTACAGCGGCAAGGATCAGTATACTGTTTATGATGCCGAGGACCGCTCGTTTGAGATCCGCCGGCGCATCGAGCTGGAGATGGAGGATGCGCTTCATAACGGTGAGTTTCAGGTCTTTTTCCAGCCGAGAGTGAATATCGCGGACGGCGGTGTGGTCGGCGCGGAGGCGCTGTCGCGCTGGGTTCATCCCCGGGAAGGCATGCATCTGCCGGCAGCCTTCATTCCCGTGTTTGAAAAGAACGGTTTCATCTCAAAACTGGATCTCTTCATCTACGAGGAGGTCTGCCGCATGAAAGCCGCCTGGAGAAACCGGTCGTTTGGCGGCATTCCGGTTTCCGTCAACATGTCGCGGGTGCATCTCTTCGAGCCGCAGTTTACGGAGAAGCTTTGCTCCGTCGCGGACCGCTATGACATCCCGCACGGCGAACTGGAGATCGAGATCTCGGAGCATCTCTTCACCAGAGACGCGCCGGAACTCGTCCGGATGACCAGAGAACTGCAGGACCGCGGCTTTCGCGTCACGATCGATAATTTCGGTTCGGATTTTCAGGCACTCACGCTGCTCAAGGATCTGACGGCGGATATGGTGAAGCTCGACAAGGAATTCCTGCATGTCACCTCGGATTCGGTGCGCGGCCGCACGATCATCAGCGGTCTCATCACTCTGTGCCGGGATCTTCAGATCGAGGTTGTTACGGAAGGGATTGAGAACAAGGATCAGGCGGATTTCATCCTGCAGGCCGGCTGCGGGAGTGCGCAGGGCTTCTTCTATGCCAAGCCGCTGGAGATCCCCAAATTCGAAGAGTTCGCACAGGAGCACCCGGAGGGGTGATGGGATATTTCCGGGATACAAAACAGCGCCGACGGATGATCGCCGGCGCTGTTTTTTTCCTGTTTTCGGTTAGATGATCCTTCAGATCGTGGAATAGCCGAAGCCGTTGCAGATCGCATCCACCGGCACGCCCGCCTTGCAGAGCGGACAGTTCTCCGGCTTGTGGCTCGCGTAGTCGGGAAGATCGCGGATGGTGTAGAGCGCGCGGATGTCGATACCGTCGATCTGTGTCGCCTGCGTGTAGATGGCGGAAATACCGACTGTCTCACCCTTGTAGTAGCGCACGGAACGGATGGCACTCTGCAGTGTCGCACCGGTGGTCGCCGTGTCGATCAGGATGAGGATATGCTTGCCCCTGACCATGTGCTGGTTATTCTCACGGAACATCATCTGCCCGCTGTTGTTGTATTCGGGGCTGGTGATGTACATCGTCTTGTGCGCGTTGGCAGAGATGATCCCTGCCTTGGTGAGCTTGTTGGCAAGATAAGCGCCCACCACTTCCATTCCGTTCAGGCACAGGATTGTGTCGATCACATCGGAAGCAAGATACATCTCCGCAAGCTCCTCACCGGTCGCTCTGGCCTCACGCTGTCTGGATTTCATGTCCGTCAGATCCATGTAGTAGTTGACATGGGAATTCGGCGTGATGAAATGTCCGGGGATGTAACGAAGCACCACATCTTTGTTTCTCGGATGTTCGATCTTCTTGTAATCCTGCATAACCGCCCTCCTTTGGGTTGAAATCTGCGCCTGCACAAGATGACGCTCCTGTGCCTATCATAGCACGTTTCGGGCGATCTGACAACTTTCGCGTTTATCTCGCAAAACCGCTTGACAGGATCTTCACGACGGAGTATATTGACTGTATTAGTTGTGTTAGTACAGTTTAGAAAGAGAGGTCTCACCATGAATCTGATCGACTGGCGGGACGGGCGGCCGATCTACGAACAGATCGCCTCCAACATGAAGCGTCTGATCCTCAGAGATGTGCTGCTGCCGGGAGACCAGCTGCCCTCGGTCCGCAGCCTTGCGATGGAGAACGCGACCAATCCGAACACCGTGCAGAAGGCCTACGCGGAACTGGAACGGCAGGGATTCATCTACACGGTACGGGGCCGCGGCGTCTTCGTCGCGGACAGCGCGGCGCTCAAGGACAGACGCCGCGCGGAGCTCATCGATGAGCTGCAGGCGGTCTTTACGGAGGCGGAGGAGGTTGGCGTCGATCCCGAAAAGCTGTGCCGGGATGCGCTCGCACGCAGAAAAACGGAGGGAACAGAGCAATGATAGCGATCAATCATCTCGCAAAGAGCTTTGGCACGACGAAAGCCGTCAATGATGTGACGCTCACGATCAAGGAGGGTGAGGTCTTCGGTCTCGTCGGAACGAACGGGGCGGGCAAATCCACACTGTTAAGGCTGCTGTCTGGCATTCTCGTGCCGGACGCCGGACAGATCCTTGTTGATGACCGGCCGGTCTACGACAACCCGCAGGTCAAATCGGAGATCTTTTTCCTCTCCGATGACGCCTACTTCTTTCCGAACGCGACGCCGCGCACGATGTGCGACTACTACGCGTCCCTCTATCCGGCGTTTGACAGAGAGCGGTTTAACAGGCTGACGGAGGGATTCCGTCTGGAGACCGGCAGGAAGATCGCGGAGTTTTCCAAGGGCATGAAGAAGCAGCTGCTTGTGATCCTCGGTGTATCTTCCGGCGCGAAGTATCTGCTCTGCGATGAGACCTTCGACGGACTGGATCCGGTGATGCGTCAGGGCGTGAAGAGCATCTTTGCGCAGGATATGGCGGACAGAGGACTGGTGCCGGTCATCGCGTCCCACAACCTGCGCGAACTGGAAGATATCTGTGATCATGTGGGCCTGCTGCATCAGGGCGGCGTGCTCCTTTCCGAGGATCTCGCGGACATGAAGCTCAATCTGCAAAAGGTGCAGGTGGTCTTTTCCTCGGAAGAGGACAGGACACAGGCACTGCAGGGGCTCACGATCCTTCTGGAGGAGCAGCGCGGAAGGCTATGGACTTATACGATCCGCGGCGAACGCGACGAGGTGGAGTCCCATTTC
The DNA here is from genome assembly GCA_024690605.1 of Lachnospiraceae bacterium. Lineage (GTDB taxonomy): Bacteria > Bacillota > Clostridia > Lachnospirales > Lachnospiraceae > Butyrivibrio. The sequence continues at coordinate 177,921 of JAILOV010000056.1, forward strand.
AGGAGTGTGGGACCGGTGTTCTTTGAGGTGCTAAAGCTTTCCCTCGAGGAGATCTTCATCAGTGAAACGGAGGTAGTGGGATATGACATCCGCAAATTCATTCTCGGATAATAACGGCAGAACGGAAGCATCGGTGCGGCCCGCGGGTGCGGTTTCGCGGTTTTTCGGCGAACAGAGGGCGATCTCGATGAGGCGACTGCCTCTGCTTGCCCTGTCCGTGTTGATGTATTTTCTCTATGATGTGTTCGGGACGGTCATGGCGATCCAGCGGGAGCGGGCGGTCATCGGTGTCTCGCCCGAAGCCGCGGCGGCATCCTTCCCTCTGCGGGGAGCGCAGATCGTTTCCAGCTGGATGGGGATCCGGAGCGTCATGGGATTTATCATTGCGATGACGGGGGCGGTCCTGCTGGCGATTCAGGGTTTTGCCTACCTCTACCGGCCTCAGACTGTTGATTTCTATGAGAGCCGGCCGGAGAAACGCAGTGTCCGTTTCCGGAATATTGTGCTCAACGGTTTTCTGATCTACATGATCCCGTCGCTCCTGGGCGTTCTCATCGCCTTTCTCCTCGCCGTGCTCAACGGCTGCGCGGCGGGCTGGCTGCTCGTCGAGATGCTCCTTGCCTGGTGCTTTCAGACGGCGCTGTTCCTTGCCATGTACGGCATGAGCATGACGGCATCGCTCCTTACCGGAACAGTGGTGACGGCGGTCCTGATGAATGCCTTTTTCTACGGGATTGAGGCGCTGGCACGGATGACGATCTATTTCCACAGGCAGGCCTACTACGCGACCTTTGACACCGGCGGGGATTCCCCGGTCATCGCACAGTTCTGGACGCTGCCGCCGTGGCATTATCTGAGCGGACTCGTTAAGGCCGGGAGTTTCGGCGTCTATGCCGGGAACTATACCTGGGCGACCGCCGAGAAGGGAATCCTGGCGTCGCTCCCCGGAATGCTCGTCAATCTGCTGATCTTCGCACTCAGCGTCACAGTGGCTTATCTCATCTACCGCGCCCGCAAGGCGGAGTCTGCCGGCCGGGCTGTGATCTGGCGTGGCGTGGAGATCTTCATCAAGTTCAGTGCCGGCGTTCTGTTCTCTCTGTGTGCAGGGCTCTTCGTTTACTGGATCTTTGACCATCGCGGCGGGACGGAGCTTTCCGCTGTGATCCTCACGATCCTCGTGACGGTTTTTGTCTTCTGTGTGCTCATGGAGTCGATCTTCGGACTGAATATCAGAATGGCGTTCCGCGGCTTCTGGCACATGCCTGTCATCGCGGCGGCGGCGTTCCTGATCCTGTTCGTCTACCGGACGGATGTCTTCGGCTATGACCGGTGGCTGCCGCAGACGGATCAGGTCGAGAGCGCGTGGCTGGCAAACGAGTGGTACGCCGCTTCCTATTATGACGAGAACGGCGACTGGATGTCGCAGCGGCGCTACATTGAGGATCACATGTTCCTGACCGATACGCAGGATATGCTCGCACTGGCACAGATCGCACAGGCGGAGCGCGTGCAGGATGTGAAACGCTACAGCGCGGATGCGGACGGCGGACAGCAGGCATACCGCTACGGCTGGGACGGGACGGTCGGATGGCGCATGAAGAACGGGCGGACGGTAACGCGCTGCGTCCGCATCCCCGAGGACATCGATCCGTCGCTCATGGATCGCATCATCGGAACGGAGGCCTATACCGACGGCTATTATCTCCATGTGGACAACGCGGAGATGATCAGAAAAAGCGCGTATAACATGAACCCGCACGGTAAACTCGTGCTGGCAGTGTCCACGGAGCATGGAGAGAGCACCGGCGACGGCGCGCTCCTGGAGGAGTTCCTGGAGATCTACCGCAGGGATCTGGCGGCGCACTATGATTTCACGCTCGCATCCTCAGACATTCCGGTGGGCACCGCGGAGATCCGTACCAACGGCTACGGGATGTATTACGGGGTGGAATATCCGCTGTTTGAACGCTACACGCAGAGCATTGATTTTCTCAAGGCACACGGCCTGTGGAAGGGCGGTTTCCTGACCCCGGAAGAGGTCGACGAGGTGGTCGTGGAATTCAGCGAGAACAGCTATGATGAGGAGACCGGCATGTGGAACGGCACATCATTCTCGGAAAGCTACACCGACAAGGCGCAGATCGCCGAGATCTTTGCGGCATCGCGTCCGACAAACTACCAGTCGGTCTGGAGAAAGCAGGGGGACTTTGAGAATTCCCGCGGTGATCTGAACGGCAGCTGGGAGATCCGCGTTGTTGTTGAACAGTCCGGAGATGCCGCCTCACTTGACGACGCGCAGGGCTATGTCGACTATTCGGGCGACACACCGACGGTCAGCTACTATCGTGAGTTCCTGCTGGACAGGGTCCCGGGGTTCGTGCAGGAGATGAGAGAGAGGTGATATTTGCATAAGTCAATGAAAGTGACATGATTTTCTGTTGAAAAGTCAACGGAGGGCTTAACCATGCCGTTTCTCAAGATTCAAAAATGCAGTTGAGGAATACATGGTTCATGCACAGGATGATCGGAAAATTTTACGCTGGCACTTCTTTTCCGGATGTGATATAATATCATGCGGTATTTTGAGATTTCAAATGGATCGCAGGAGGTTCATGCATGAATCCGTGGAAGTTATCGGACAGGAATCGTCTTTGCAGGGCACTGGCTCTGCTGGGGGTGACGGCGGCGATCGTCGTCAGTACCCTGATCACCCCCGTGGCATCGCTGTTTTCGGGACATAAGGCGGAGGCGGCCAACGGCAGCATCATCAAAGGCGGTGAATGGGTGCCGGTGGAGGGCGTGCCGAACGCCTGGTACTACGTGACCAAGGACGGCGTGCACCACGCGGACTGCTTCTCCTTTGACAGCTACTATGTCGAGGCCAACGGCGTGCGCCTCCTGTCCAAGTCGGTCCTGAACACGGAGCTGCCGATGCGCAACTCCTGGCTGACCGCCAAAGAGGCGGCGAACTTCGACTGCTTCGTGCCGACGGCGGCGTCGGTCCAGCGGGCACTGGCGGGAACGCTCAAGAAATACCGGACCCTCACGGTCTACAACACGCACATGATGCTCTCCTCGGTGTCCTCATCGAACAACGGCACCTACATGGCGGACCGTCTGGGACTGTACAGGAATTCCGACATCAACGGCTATACGATCATGGTGGGCACCTCGATCATCGGTGACCGCAAGGTGGGAAGCGCCGCGGTGGGCGAGGTGGATCTGATCGCCTACTATGATTTCGAGGTGCTGCGTTTCTACACCAATTCGAT
>JAILOV010000035.1 GCA_024690605.1 Lachnospiraceae bacterium
AGAGATGAGAAGAAGCAGGATGATATGCGCCACGACTTGCAGGCAAAGCATCCGCAGGCGGCGAAAAAGGTGAAGTTCTACATCGGCAATGTCCGTGATCCTCAGTCGGTGCGGGATGCGATGCCGGGCGTGGACTATATCTTTCATGCGGCGGCTTTAAAACAGGTGCCCAGCTGTGAATTCTTCCCGATGGAGGCGGTGCAGACCAATGTGATCGGCACGAACAACGTGCTCCACGCGGCGATCGAGGCGGGTGTGAAGCGGGTGGTCTGCCTTTCGACGGACAAGGCAGCCTATCCGATCAACGCCATGGGCACCAGCAAGGCGATGATGGAACATGTGGTGCGCGCCAATGCCCGCGTGGCGGCTGAACGCGGCGAGACCGTGATCTGCTGCACGCGTTACGGCAACGTGATGTGCAGCCGCGGCTCGGTCATTCCGCTGTTCATCGATCAGATCCGTGCGGGAGAGCCGGTTACGGTCACCAATCCGGAGATGACGCGCTTTCTCATGAACCTGGATGAGGCGGTGGAATTGGTGAAGTTTGCCTTCACCCATGCCAACCCGGGAGATCTGTTCATCCAGAAGGCGGATGCCTCAACGATCGGTGTCCTTGCCGAGGCAGTGCAGCAGCTGTTCGGCGACACGGGCATGCGCGTGATCGGCACCCGGCACGGGGAGAAACTCTATGAGACCCTGATGACCAAGGAGGAACGCCTGCGCTCCGAGGACATGGGACAGTATTTCCGTGTGGTAGCGGACAACAGAGATTTAAATTATGACAAGTATTTCATCGACGGGCAGGTGGAGACAGAGGCGCAGGAAGCCTACACCTCGCACAACACGACCCTGCTGGATGTCGAGGGAACAGTCAAGAAACTGATGACGACGGATTATGTGAAGGAAGCCTTAGACGCATGAAGATCCTCATCACGGGCAGCAACGGCTTTGTCGGACGCAATCTGGTCTGGAACTTAAAGGAGATCCGTGACGGCAAGAACCGGACGCGGCCGGATCTCGTGATCACGGAGATCACCGGTGTCGATCTGGAAACGGACGAGACCGTGCTGGACGAGGCCTGTGCGAAATGCGACTTTGTTTTCCATTTCGCCGGCGTCAATCGCCCCAAAGAGGAGAGTGAGTTCCGATCCGGCAATGTGGACACGGCGGCAGCACTTCTTGCAAAGCTTAAGAAGCATGGCAACACCTGCCCAGTGATGCTCTCGAGCTCCATTCAGGCGTCCCTGACCGGGCGGTTTGCGGATTCTCCCTACGGGAAGAGCAAGCTGGCGGGGGAGGAATTGTTCTTCAGGTATGCGGAGGAGACGGGGGCGCAGGTGCTGGTCTACCGTTTTCCCAACATCTTCGGGAAGTGGTGCCGGCCCAACTATAATTCGGCGGTGGCGACCTTCTGCCACGCGGTGGCTAACGATCTGGACTACAAAGTCAATGACCGGAACACGGAACTGGAACTGGTCTACATTGATGATCTGATCGGTGAGATGCTGGAGGCGCTGGAGGGTCGGCCCCACCGGTGTGACTATCCGCAGGACGGGACGCATGACGGTTCGGTGCCGGTCCCGGATGTAAACGGCAGGTACTGCCATGTGCCGGTGACGCATCGTGCGACGCTGGGACAGATCGTGGATCTGCTGCAGGAATTCAAAGCGATGCCGGAGACGCTCATCATGCCGGAGATCCCGGCGGGCTCCTTTGCCAAAAAGCTGTACAGCACCTATCTTTCCTATCTCCCGCCGGAGAAGATGGTCTACAACTTCCGGTCCAATGTGGACAGCCGCGGGAGTTTTACGGAGCTCATCCGCACGATGAACTGCGGGCAGGTGTCGGTCAACGTGGCCAAACCCGGGATCGCGCGCGGTCAGCACTGGCACAACAGCAAGTGGGAGATCTTTGTTGTGGTGTCGGGTCACGGGCTGATCCGCGAACGGCGGATCGGGATCGATCCGGAGACGAAAGAACCCTGGCCGGTGCTGGAGTTTGAGGTGACGGGAGAGCAGATCAAGGCGGTGCAGATGCTGCCGGGTTACACGCATGAGATCATCAACCTGTCCGAGGTTGACGATCTGGTGACGGTGATGTGGGCCAATGAGCCTTTTGATGCCGCGCGGCCGGACACCTTTTACGAAATGGTGCCGACCGAGACGGAGCAGCCGGTGAATCCGGAAAAGGGGAATGTCTGAGATGAGCAGAACGGAGTTTTCGGAAGTGAAGTGGCAGGAGAACGGCAGGATCAGGCTGCTGATCATTGTGGGCACACGTCCGGAGATCATCCGGCTTTCTGCTGTGATCAGCAAGTGCAGAAAGCATTTTGACACGATCCTCGCCCACACCGGCCAGAATTATGACTATAACTTAAACGGTGTGTTCTTTAAGGATCTGGGGCTGGCCGATCCGGAGGTGTATCTGGACGCGGTCGGTGAGGATCTCGGTGAGACCATGGGCAACATCATCGCGGTGAGTTACCGGCTCATGGCGGCGATCCGTCCGGACGCGGTGCTGGTGCTGGGCGACACGAATTCCTGCCTGTCGGTGATCGGTGCCAAGCGACTGCATATCCCGATCTTCCACATGGAGGCGGGCAACCGCTGCAAGGACGAGTGTCTGCCGGAGGAGACCAACCGGCGGATCGTGGACATCATCTCCGATGTGAACCTCGCCTATTCGGAGCACGCGAGGCGGTATCTCGCGGAGTGCGGACTGCCCAAGGAACGCACCTTTGTGACGGGATCGCCGATGGCGGAGGTTCTCCGGAACAATCTGGAGGCGATCCGGAAGTCGGATATTCACGCAAGACTGACCGCGGAGTGCGGCACTAAGATCGAAAAGGGAAGATATATCCTGCTCTCGGCGCATCGCGAAGAGAACATCGACACGGACGAGAATTTCCGGTCGCTCTTTACGGCTGTTAATGCGATGGCGGAAAAGTATGATCTGCCGGTCCTTTATTCCTGTCATCCCCGCTCGAGAAAACGCCTCGAGGCATCGGGATTTACGCTCGATCCGCGGGTGATCGCGCATGAGCCCATGGGTTTCCATGACTACAACTGTCTGCAGATGAATGCCTTCTGCGTGGTGAGCGATTCCGGCACTCTGCCGGAGGAGAGCAGCTTCTTTACCTCGATCGGAGAACCGTTTCCGGCGGTCTGCATCCGCACCTCGACCGAGCGGCCCGAAGCGATGGAGAAGGGGTGTTTCGTGCTCTCCGGGATCGGGACGCAGGGACTTCTTCAGTCGGTGGAGCTCGCGGTATCCATGAAGACGGACGGCGGCCACGGAACGCCGGTGCCGGACTATGCGGATGAAAATGTGAGCGACCGGGTGGTGAAGATCATCCAGAGCTACAAGGACACCGTCAACCGGTTTGTGTGGAGGAAATGAACATGAACGGTAAAAAACTGGCGGTTCTGATCCCCTGCTACAACGAGGAAGCGACGATCTCCAAGGTGGTCGGGGACTTTAAGAGAGAGTTTCCGGAAGCGGCGGTCTATGTCTATGACAACAACTCCACGGATCGTACGGCGGAGCTGGCAGCACAGGCCGGGGCAATTGTCCGTCGGGAGACCAGGCAGGGCAAGGGCCATGTGGTGCGCAGCATGTTCATGGAGATCGAAGCCGACTGCTATCTTCTGGTGGACGGGGATGACACCTATCCCGCGGAGGACGGGCACAAACTGGTGAAGCCGGTTCTGGAGGGAAGGGTCGACATGGCGGCCGGGGATCGTCTTTCCAACGGACGCTATGCCAATGAGAACAAACGCAGATTCCACGATTTTGGCAACAACCTGGTGCGCAACGTCATCAACGGTCTGTTCCGCAGTGATCTCAAGGATATCATGACCGGCTACCGCGCGTTCAGCAGGCGGTTTGTCAAGAATTTTCCCATCCTGTCCGGCGGTTTTGAGATTGAGACGGAGATGACGCTGCATGCGCTGGACAAGAGCTTTGTCATCTGCGAGGAACCCATCGACTACCGCGACCGTCCGGAGGGAAGCGTTTCCAAGCTCAACACGCTGGCGGACGGCCGGAAGGTGATGTTCACGATCTTCTCGATCTTCAAGGACTATCAGCCGTTAAAATTCTTCGGCATCACGGCGCTCATCGTCTGTCTCCTGGGCATCCTGTGCGGTCTGCCGCCGATCCTGGATTTCATCCGCTACCGCTATGTCTACCGCGTGCCGTTAGCCATCCTCGCCGCAGCGCTGGAGATGCTCGCCATCAATCTGTTCACCTGCGGTGTGATCCTGGACACCATTGTGAAGAATCACCGTCGTGACTATATGCTGCAGCTTTTGCATGATGCGGGCTCTGAGGGGGGACTGTCATGAATTCCGGAAACAGGATCGTGTATCTGGCACAGGCGGGGGTGATCGCCGCTGTTTATGTGGTGCTCACCATGATCGCCGCGGGGTTTGACCTCGCGAGCGGTGCGATCCAGGTCCGGTTTTCCGAGGCGCTGACGGTCCTGCCTTTCTTTACGCCGGCCGCCGTGCCGGGTCTGATCGTCGGGTGCTTTCTTGCGAACATCATCACCGGCTGCGCGCTGCCCGACATCATTTTCGGAACGCTGGCGACGGCCGTCGGCGCGTTTGGCACGTATCTCCTCCGGAAGAACAGGTTTCTCTGTCCGCTACCGCCGGTGCTTGCCAATGCGCTGATCATTCCCTTTGTACTGCGCTATGCCTATCAGATCCCGGGCAGCATTCCCTTCTTCATGCTCACGGTGGGCGCGGGGGAGGTCATTGCCTGCTATGTCTTTGGTCTGATCCTGCTGCACGCGCTCCTGCCGGTGCGGGAAAAGATCTTCGACAGGAACGTCTAGTTACTCACAGAACAGCAGCTCCGAATAGCTCGGGAATGGCCAGTAGGCCGCGTCTGTCTTTGTCTCCAACTGATCCGCATACAGGCGGGCCTTTTCCATGTCTGCAAGGATCGTCTTGTGGATGTAGGCCATCGCCTTCTCCACGTCTGCCGGGATCCGATCCATGTCCCGGGTCATCTTCTCATTGACCGCAGCAAGCTGATCGGTCAGCGTCGCGAGACTCTTCGCGAGATTCGTCTCATACCTCGCCGATACCCCCGCCGCCTTTTTCGCCGCGATGCGGTCACACAGCTCTGCCGCATAGGCGCTTGCCGCCGGCAGGATCTCGTGGTCGATCATGTCGATCATGGTCCGCGCCTCGATCTCAACGGTCGCGTTATAGGTCTCCATGTGGATCGCGGCGCGCGCCTTGAGCTCCTCTTCCGTGTAGATGTTGTTCTCCGTGTAGAGCTTCACATTTTTCGGTGAGGCATAGAAAGGCAGGGCGTCCGCCGTGGAGACGAGATTCGAAAGTCCGCGTTTCCCGGCCTCCTCTTTGATCCAGCTGTCGGCATAGCCGTTGCCGTTGAAGATGATGCGCTGATGCTCGGTAAACACCTGCTTCAGCAGCTTCTGCAGATCGTTCTGAAAATTCTTTGATCTCTCCAGTTTGTCCGCAAATTCCTTGAGTTCCTGTGCCATGATCGTGTTGAGCGCGATGTTCGGCCCCGAGATCGATTGCGAGCTCCCGAGCATGCGGAATTCAAACTTGTTGCCCGTGAACGCCATCGGCGACGTGCGGTTCCTGTCCGTGTTGTCCTGCGGGATCGCGGGGAGCACATCCACGCCCACCTGCAGGGAACGCTTGCCGCCGTCCTTATAGGCGGTTCCCTTGATGATTGACTCTACAACGCGGTTTAATTCGTCGCCCAGAAAGATCGAGATGATGGCCGGCGGTGCCTCCTGTGCACCGAGGCGGTGATCGTTGCCGGCGCTGGCCACCGTCACGCGGAGTGCCTCCGGATACTCATCCACGCCCTTGACGAAGGCCGCGAGGAAGAGCAGGAACTGCGCGTTCTGTCTCGGTGTTGAACCCGGGCGGAACAGATTTCTGCCGGTGTCCGTTGCGAGCGACCAGTTGTCGTGCTTACCGGAGCCGTTGACGCCGGCGTATGGCTTTTCATGGATCAGGCAGTGGAAACCGTGGCGGTCCGCGACGGTCTTCATGAGTTCCATGGCCAGCTGGTTCTGGTCGCAGGCGGCGTTGGCATCCGCGTAGACGGGCGCCATCTCATGCTGCGCGGGTGCGACTTCATTGTGCTTGGTCTTGGAGAGCACGCCCACGCGCCAGAGCTCATTGTCGAGATCCGCCATGAATTCCGCGACGCGGGGTTTTAACTGCCCGTAGTAGTGATCGCCCAGATCCTGGCCGCGCGGCGGCTTGTTGCCGAAGAGCGTGCGACCCGTGAGGCGCAGATCCTTGCGTCTGGCATAGAGTTCCTTGTCCACCAGAAAATACTCCTGCTCGGGACCGACCTGCGGCGTGACGCGTTTGGTTTCGTTGTCGCCGAAAAGCCGCAGGATCCGGACAGCCTGACGGCTGACCTCATCCATGGAGCGCAGGAGCGGCGTCTTCTTGTCCAGCGCCTGTCCGCCATAGGAGCAGAAGACCGTCGGAATATAGAGCGATCCGTTCTTCACAAAGGCAAAGGAGGTCGGATCCCAGGCGGTGTAGCCGCGGGCCTCAAAGGTCGCGCGCAGGCCACCGGAGGGGAAGCTTGATGCGTCCGGTTCCCCCTTCACCAGTTCTTTGCCGGAGAATTCCATGATCACGCGCCCGCCCTCCGCAGGGGCAATGAAGCTGTCGTGTTTCTCCGCCGTGGCGCCGGTCATCGGCTGGAACCAGTGGGTGTAGTGCGTGGCACCCTTCTCCAGCGCCCACTGCTTCATGGCTTCCGCGATCTCGTTGGCCGTAGCCAGATCCAGGGAATTGCCCTCCGTGATGCATTTCTTCCATGCGCCGTAGGCCATGGGGGAGAGGCGCTCCCGCATGCGTTCCTCGTTGAAGACCATGCTGCCGAACAGTTCCTGCATTGCGTTTTTGTCTGTGTTCATGGTGTTATCCTTTATACGATTATGATGTTTTACGGATCGTTACGTTGCTTCACAACTTGATTCATCATAACATACTTCTTGTTTCCTGTCCCGTTTTCTGTTATACTTCTTGCGAAACGGCAAGGGCGCCCGCACAAGGCATTCTTGTCGTTTTTTTGAAAATACGATATTGAGAAAAGGGGGTAGCCATGGCTGGAAAAGACAGGAAAGAGGAGATCCTCAGGCGGATCAAAGAGGAGGATATCGCGTTCATCCGTCTGCAGTTCACAGACATCTTCGGAACACCGAAGAATCTGGCGGTGACGGCGTCGCAACTGGACCGTGTGCTGGCGGGCGAGGTGATGTTTGACGGTTCCTCGGTGGGCGGCTTCGTGCGAAGCGACGAGAGCGATATGTATCTGATCCCGGATCTCTCCACCTTTGACATCTATCCGTGGCGGCCGCAGGCGGGCAAGGTCGCGCGTCTCTACTGCGATGTCTACACGCTGGACAAGAAGCCCTTCGCCGGTGATCCGAGACAGGTGCTCGCGCGCGTTTTAAAGGAAGCGGAGGACATGGGACTGACCTTTGATGTCGATCCCGAGCTCGAATTCTTCCTGTTCCGCTGTGATGACAACGGTGAGCCCATCCCGGAGACGGGCGAACGCGCGGGCTATTTCGATGTGGCTCCCGCGGACTGGGGGGAGAATGTGCGCCGCGATATCGTGCTGACGCTGGAGGAGATGAACTTCCGCGTGTCGGGTTCCTATCATGAGACGGCACCGTCGCAGCATGAGATCGCGTTCGAAGAGGAAAGCGCTGACCGCATCGCCGACAAGATCATGACCTTCCGGATGGTGGTCAAGACGATCGCGAAGAAGCACGGTCTGTATGCGACCTTCATGCCCAAGCCGCGCGAGGGGCAGAACGGCTCCGGCATGCATCTGAATTTCAAGTGCCGTGACAAGGGCGGCAGGAACATTTTCTATGATGAAAAGGACGCCCTGCAGCTCTCCGAGACGGCCTATCAGTTCATCGCGGGCATTCTCGCGCACATCCGCGGGATGACGCTGGTGACC
>JAILOV010000059.1 GCA_024690605.1 Lachnospiraceae bacterium
GCCCGTTCATTATCCGCGTCCACGCTTGCGGTGGCCTCATCGAGGATCACGATAGGCGAATCCTTCAGGATACATCTGGCGATGGAGATCCGCTGCTTTTCTCCGCCGGATAAGGATGCACCTCCCTCTCCGATCACGGTATCAAAGCCTTCGGGGAGCTGCATGATAAAGTCATAGCATCTGGCCTTTTTCGCGGCTTCCTCCACTTCCGCTCTCGTCGCGTCGGGGCGGCCGATGGCGATATTGTTGTATACCGTATCCTGAAACAGATAGACTCTCTGGAATACCATACTGATCTGATCCATCAGACTGCCCAGTGATACATTCCGGATATCTTCGCCCTTCACAAGGATCCTTCCGCTCTTCACATCCCAGAATCGCGCCAGAAGGGACGCGATGGTTGACTTTCCTCCTCCGGAAGGACCGACAAGCGCAGTCATTTCTCCCTTTTTCACCTCAAAGGAAACATCCTTCAGCACATCTTTATCCGTATAGGCAAAGCTGACATTGTCATAGACGATCTCGGCAGGAACGGAGTCCGTGCTCGCACCGTCTGCAAATACCTTTCTTCCTTCGTCCTTTAATTCCTCCGCGGCAAAAACTTCCTCGATCCTGTCCAGACTGGCACTCGTCACGGTAAGTCTGGCCATCTGACCGTAATAGCTTTTGATCGAGACAAACATATCAAAAAGGAACAGGGCCATTCCGACCATATATACCTCCGAGATCGCTCCGGCATTGAACAGATAAGCGCAAAGGGCGAGCACGGATGCTGTGCCGATCCCGAAAGTGAGGTACAGCGCTCTGGCCCAGGGACTATATGCCACTTCGAAATCAATGCTCTCCTTACAGCTCTTTTCAAATTCATCCGTCAATCTTCTGGACTTTTCGCCCAGCATGTTGTAGGACTTGATGATCCCGATGCCCTCGGCGAAATCAAGCACTTCTTCCGTCAGGGATTCGCTGTCCTCCTGCTTGATCACGGAGTGTTTCATGGTGGTCTTTAACATGAGATTTCCGATCAGGATGAATACCGCAACGATCAACAGAGACAGCAGACCCAGTCTGAGATCCATCACGAACATCATGACCGTCATGATCCCCTGCGAGATGATAAAGGTTACGAGTTCGGAAAGAACGCCCATGCAGTTTTCTTCGATGAATACCATATCTGTGGCGAGAACAGAACTGATCTTTCCGATATTTCCTTCGGTGAAGTATCCCATCGGAAGCTTTCTCAGATGGTCTCCTAGTCTTAAGCGCATATCGGCAAAGACCATATACCCGGTCGCGGACTGAAGCACATTGGAAACATGCTCAAAGACCGCCTGCAAAATGACACTGGCAAGAACTGCAACGCCCAGAACGATACATCTGCCCGTATCCATCTGTCCCTGCATGAACCAGCTGATGCAGAGAAAGCAGAGGATCAGAGGTGCCTTCATCATGATGCCTTTCAGGAAGGCTGTCAGGTATGACGCGCGGATCCGTGTTTTGTATTTTCCCGTTACGCCGATCAGTCTGTGCAATATTTTCAGCATGATATTACGCCTCCCTTACTTTCCATGTGCTGGCCGAGACCGATGCTTCCCACAGCTTCTTATACTCGGGACAGCTGTCGATCAGCCTGTCGTGTGTGTCAGCGGCAATACAGTTTCCTTCCTTCATTACGCAGATCTTATCCGCGTTTTTGATCGTCGAAAGTCTGTGCGCGATCACGAGTACCGTCTTGCCCTTAATGATCTCATCGAGTGCTGCGTTCATTTTCTCTTCGTTTTCGGGATCCATAAATGCGGTGGCTTCATCAAGGACGATGATCGGCGCATTCTTAAGGATCGCTCTCGCCAGGGATATTCGCTGGCGTTCACCGCCGGATAACTGTTTTCCGCCGTCACCGGCCTGGGTTTCAATTCCATCCGGAAGCCTTTCCAGAAACTCGTCGCATTGCGCTCTCTCAGCCGCTTTGAGGACTTCCTCTCTCGTGGCATCCGGCTTGCCGATCAGGATGTTTTCGTAGAGAGTTGTATTAAAGAGAAACTGCTCCTGCGAAACAAATGCTACCTGATCATTGAGCGCTTTGAGTGACAGTTCGGTGATATCCTGACCGCCTATGGCTATGCTTCCGGAATCGAGATCGTAATAATGTACCAACAGCTTTGCGAGGGTCGACTTACCGCTTCCGGATTCCCCCACGAGCGCGGTGGTGGTTCCCTGCTTGAGCGTCAGGCTCACACCGTGCAAAACTTCAGCATCCTCATATCCGAAGTGAATGTCCTTGAATGCAACATCAAGATTCTCTCCTGTAAATCCGGATGTACCTTCTTTAAGCGGAGGATGCTCCATCATCTTCTCCAGCTCCGCGATCTTATAATCGAGCACCGGGAATTTGCCCGCAAAGTTGAGTGCCTTCAGAACGGACGGCCCCACGGCAAAGGACATGCAGAACACCAGCACCATCCTGTCAAGAGCGATCGTCCCTCCAAGGACCATCATGGATCCGAACGGCAGCATCAGCAGTACGAGACAGGGAAGTACGCTCGAGTAGATCGCCATCCAGGGCCAGCAGACCTTATACCAGTCGATCGTAAAATCGCGGTAGTCTCTGACCATATCCCCGAAACGTTTATAGGAATCCCCGTCCTTGTTGAAAACCTTCACAACCTCCATCCCGTTGACATATTCGATGATCGTGTTGTTCATCTTTGCGGCGGATTCATAATAGGCATTCATCTTTTCAAATCCGGATTTCATCATCATGCCCATGGCGAACATTCCCACGACCAGCGGAACAAGTGACAGAAGCCCCAGTCTCCAGTCGAAGACAAACATCAGAATGATGATGATCGCCGGGATCGCGATATTGGCGATGCCTTCGGGTATGGCGTGCGCCAGAAGGAGTTCGACCTGATCGATATCATCCGTAAATACCTTCTTGATGCGCCCCGTGCCAAGCTCGGCGATATTTCCCAAAGGCTGCTTCTCCAGCTTTCCCTGCAGGGAAACCCGCAGGTTTTTCAGTGTGTTGTACGCGCTGATATGTGAAAACTCAAGTCCCTGTACATAAGAGACCGAAAAGATGATCTCACATACCGCGATCGCAGCAACTCTGAACAGAATAAAAGCGGCGTCGATCTGCTCACCGCGCGTGAGCGGCGCGATGATCTGATACATGAAGAAATAGGGGGCCACATTCGCGATGATACCGACGGACATCAGGATCACCGCCCACACGGTATACTTTTTGTACTCTCCGATATAAGGAGATACTCTTTTGAACATTTTTCTTCCTCCCTTTGAAACAAGTGTTAGGTGTTGCTAACATAAATTCATTATTATAGCCGCCACAGGACGGCTTAACGATCGGCTATTTCATATCCAGTGCCTTTGTCCAGTCATAAAAACGGCACATGACACGGCAGTGTTCCTCGATCTTTTTCCGGGTCATCTTATGAATGAACGGTTCATAGATCGCTGTCCAGAAGGATGTGCAAAGCACATGCATTTCCTCTTTTGTGATTTCAGCCTTTGCAATTCCCCTTTTCTTTGCCTCGAGATAATACTGCATGTAGGCATCCGTCATGCGGAGCGCAAATTCGTGTCCGTAATTCTCATAGGCTGTTCCGGCCGACTTCTCCAGCAGAAGGACGAAATCACCCCGTATATCCCAAAGGATCCGGAACAGATCCATCATGAATTCTTCATTCATGATCCAGGTATGGCGGACCTCCTCATCGGTCATATCGGAGAATTCCTGCTGCGTACGCACCGACAAAAATTCGTCCAGGGTATCGGCGGTATCCTTTACCACCGCGCAGAACAGTTCTTCCTTTCCTTTATACCGTTTATAGACTGCACCGGTGGTGATCCCGGCTTTTTCACAGATGGTCTTCAGATCGGCTTTGATAAACCCGTGCTTCATGAATTCAGCGCGGGCACTCTGCAAAAGCTTCGGATCAATACTTGTATCTCTTACGGACATCTTTTCATTAAAAACAAAACACAGCGGACATTGATAATTTAATTACCGGTAATTATATTATCACAATTATCTGATCATGTCAATATGATATTTAAGGAAATACTAAAGAGCAGAAGAGTATGCAAGGAGCTTCCGCTGTTTGCAGAAAAAAGGACTTGACAAACGAGAGCGAACACTGTATTCTCTCGATTGAGAGCGTACACCGTTCGCTCTTTAGAGGGGGGATACAGATGCCTATCGATAAGACAGCAAACCACGAAAAGATCATCGCGGCGGCAAAGAAAGAATTCCTGACATACGGGTTTACAGACGCCTCCATGCGGCGCATTGCAGAAGAAGCGGAAATGAGCGCTTCAGGTCTGTACAAGCATTTTACGAGCAAGGAAGAAATGTTTTCTGCGCTGGTGGAACCTGCATATCAGGGCTTGCTGGATGTCATCCGTCAGGAAGTAAATGATCAGGATCAGATCATCGGGACTGGGGATCTGAGCATCTGGGAAAACGGGAAAGACGCAAAACTGACGATCTCCTATATCTACGATCATCTGGACGCGTTTCGTCTGATCGTCTGCAGA
>JAILOV010000073.1 GCA_024690605.1 Lachnospiraceae bacterium
GAATTGATACAGCAGGCCATCGATAACGGATGCGTGGATGCCTATAACGGGATGGGCGATTTCTATCGGGAAGGGTCCGGCGGATATGAGGAGGACGGGAATAGGGCTATAGAATACTTCGAAAAAGCCGCAGAAGGTCAGGAACCGGAATGGATCGCCTACGCGTATCGTTCCATTGCCGCCATATATCAGTATGGTCGGGAAGGTGTTGAAAAAAATCCGGAAAAAGCACGAGAGTACTATGAAAAAGCGTATGAGATCCGACAATCCTGGACAACAGATGACTTGGTTTCCGTTGTTTCAATGCTGATACAGGACGGAAATAATGCGGAGGTCGGGGAATGGGGGAAGAAGACTCTGGATGCCAGCCTGCTTTTGGCCGATGCCGGTAATACCGATGCAATGACAACCATTGCCTGGATATATCAATGGGGACACGGCGTAGAACAGGATGGCGAGAAAGCTCTCGAATGGTATCAGAAAGCTGCAGATGGCGGAAAACCGTCTGCTTTGAGCAGCATAGGCATGATGTACAATAATGGATGGGGCGCGGAACAGGATTATAACAAAGCATTTGCATACTACCAGAAGGCTGTTGATGCCGGATATTCTCCCGCTCTGAGTAGTATTGCTGATATGTATCGTGATGGACAGGGTGTGGAACAGGATGGTGAGAAAGCGATCGAATGGTACCAAAAAGCCGCGGATGCCGGAGATTCTTTCGCTCTGAGCAGAATCGCTGACATGTATTGCTATGGACAGGGCGTAGAACGGGATGGTGAGAAAGCGATCGAATGGTACCAAAAAGCCGCGGATGCCGGAGATTCTTCCGCTCTGAGCAGTATTGCCTCTATGTATTCTCAAGGAAGGGGCGTTGAACAGGATGGTGCGAAAGCAATCGAATGGTATCAGAAGGCTGCTGATGCCGGAGATCCATGGGCTCTGGAATCCATTGGTGATATGTACCGCGATGGAGAAGGCGTGGAACAGGATGGCGAGAAGGCAATCGAATGGTATCAGAAGGCTGCTGATGCCGGCGATGTCTTTGCTTTGAGCAAAATTGCTAATATGTACGGATATGGAATCGGTGTGAAGCGGGATTTGGATAAAGCAAATGAATGGTACGATAAGTATTTGGAAAAAACAGGTCAATAAGGAGAATAATGAGAATGCGATCCGATAGAAAGATCATTGTTTTACTGGCAATACTTGTCGGTTTATCCTGCAGCAGCAGCGTTCACGCGGCCCCGAAGCAGATGCCGGACGGCAATCGGTTTGACGCGCAGTACTACGCGCAGACCTATCCCGACGTGGTTGCCGCGCTGGGGACGGATGAGGCGGCTTTGTACAATCATTATCTGCAATTCGGCAAGGCGGAGGGAAGGCGCGCCTACGCGGAACAGGCGGCTGCACCGTCGCCGGCAACGGCGGGAGCCTCACCGGTTACGGACAAAATCCTCGCACTGAAGGCCACCTATCCCGACGGAGCGGTGTGGAACGGCAGCAGTTCCTATACCACGGCAAGCACCTATGCGAACGCCCGCAGCACGGCGACCGCCTGTCAGGGGTTTGCCTATCTTGTGCAGGATGCCGCGTTCGGTAAACAGACCTATAAGCGGTATACCACCGGGGTGAGTGATTTTATCCGCAAGAAGGTGGGCGCCGGAAAAACCTACACCTGTGTTCTGGGGAACGCCAACTATGTTCTGGCAAGAAACAGCTATTCCTCCAATGATCCGGAATGGGATCAGGTCATGTCGGTATACAACGACAACATGTGGATACCGGTATATGACGACAGGACCAGGGTCTATGACGGTTCGGACAGCAAGATCAACGCGAATTTTGAGAAGATCTGGAAATCCCTGCAGGTGGGTGATATGGTGTGTGACGCAAACCACGCAGCTGTTGTTCTTACCAAAAACGACAACGGGATCACGGTCGTGGAAGGGAACAATAACGGTCAGGTGAAATGGGGCAGGCGCATCTCCAGAGAAACCATGCGTGTTGCCCTGTACAGCGTCTATTCCTGCAAGTGGTGATCGCCTGTTCCGGGCGAGGTGTCAGCCGGAATATACGGTAATGGTTGTCAGAAAATATCCAGATCGGCAATTCTGGCTATACCATCGGATATAGCTTTATCATACGAATAGTTTTCGTAAAGCAGTTTTCTGGTAATGTTATTATAATCCGGTTCATAAAAGCGACTGCTTATGATCTCCCGGAGCATTTCGGAGATATTGTATTGCGGTTGTGCGGAAGGGTTGTTCTTTGAGGCCATGCGATCCTTGCGGACCTCATCGATTAGTGAGATCAGCATATCGTTTATTTCAATCGCAGGAAGCATTTTTGCGATATCGTACAGATGTCTTGAATCACGATCCTGCATATCCTGTAGTCTATAATCACAGACCGCAAATATTTTATCGATAAATGTACGCTGAAGAGATTGTACTTGCATATTTACAATCGATGCCTGAAAAGGTATCGGGAGTTTTAGTCCGTTTTTCTCGCAGAATCTTCCGACAAAGCTATAAACATCATGCTCTTCTACAGGATACACAGACTGATAGAGGTTTGTCTCAATGATCATTTCCAGAGGGAAGTCACTGAAGAACGATGCGTATTTAAACACATACTTGTTATAACTATGTCTTGAATAGATATCCTCCGGATTGGAAAGCGTAAGCCCCAGTTCGTCAGCAATGCCGGTGATCGCGTTTTTTGCTTGCTTCTTCTCGGATTCTGAAGGCTTTTTGCTCATCGACAGATCTATATCCTCCGAGAATCTGTCAATAAGGAAATACGCCTTTGAAAGCGATGTGCCACCCTTGAACACAAAAGGCAATTCGCTTTTTGACAGCTTCGAAAGAAACATGGATTGGATCGTATCCTTCTCCACCATCTGGGTGGAACGATGTTCTTCAGCTGCAACCGTCTCCAGTATCTCTTTCCATTCGTCTTTATGATCCTTATACCAGTTCACCCATTAATCCCCCTTCATAGATGTTTCGATATACCTGGCTGGGATAAAGCGGCAGAAGTTCCTTTACGATTGAAAAATCCACTCTGCAAAGCTCCACGTATTTCCTCAACCGTGTTAAGAATTCTGGACCGGATACTTCACTGTATTTGTCGATGACCAACATCAGATCAAGGAATTGCAGAACGTTTTTGTTCTTTTCTGTGATCGCAGTCACAGGTTTGTATACAATGATCGTGTTACCGTCAATAGTCTGTTTTCTTTGTTTTGTCGTCGCTTCATTGGTGCATATTTCATAGCATGACGGATTCTGTGTCGTAAATCCATATGCATTCGTTAACTGCAGTCCCGTCACATACCCTCCGACTTTCAGGTATTTTTTCTCAATAAACCTGTCTATGGATATCCTCCCCCTTGTTCCGAGTATCGTCTTATAGGGGAGATAATAAACGCCATTATACAGTCGCTCAAGTTTTCCGGTATCCACGAGTTTCTTCATCTCCTGCCTGAGATAATCTCTGGATGTACCCGGCAATTCATTTAAGAAGATGGGATCGCCATTTCCGTAGTTTTGGATGATATATTCATAAATCATATCGCGGACCTCACATAAAAGAAATATAATATTTCACATATATGATATTCTGATCCGGAACGGATGTCAACATAGGTCTCGAGTGCGGATCTTGTTTGACATTTGCCGGATATGATATGATAATGCCCCTTGAAGCACAGGTTCGCAAACCGGAGGAGAAACGCCTATGCCGCAGATGCCGATGAGGGGGCTCGGCCCCCGGGGATTCCTTACCGATGAAGAAAAGGAAAACCTTCCTAAAGTAGACGGGAAGCTGATCAGGCGGATCCTGTCCTATTTAAAACCTTATTGGGTCCAGTTTGTCTTTGTTTTTCTGGCGATCCTGCTTTCCGCGGTCATCGGCCTTCTTCCGTCCATCATCACCGGAAAGATCGTGGATGAAGCGCTGCTCGACAGGGACATGACGCTGCTCATCCGTCTGCTCCTGATGGCTTTCGCAACGCTTGCGGTCTCACAGATCATCGGCGTTCTGGAATCCTATATCAACGCCTGGATATCGCAGAAGATCATCTTCGACATGAAGAACGAGATGTATCGTCATCTGCAGTACATGCCGCATGCATTTTTCACGACGGAGAAACAGGGTGATATCATCACCAGAATGAACACGGATATCAGCGGCGTCAGCAGCATCATTTCCGGAACGCTCTCGAGCATCGTGTCCAACGTGGCAACCGTCGTCACCACCCTGGTCGCTCTTTTCACGATGAGCTGGCAGCTGGCCATCGTCGGTATCGTCATCATTCCGCTCCTCATCCTGCCGACGAAGACCGTCGGAAAAAACCAGTGGAAGATCCGCTCCGACTCGCAGGAAAAGAGCGATGAGATGAATCAGCTGATCAACGAATCGCTGAGCGTGAGCGGATCGATGCTCGTCAAACTCTTCACGAGAGAGGAACGGGAGTATGAACGGTTCAAAAAGGTAAATACCGAGCTGACGGCCCTGAACCTCAAGGAACAGAGGGGCGGCAGCTGGTTTCGGGTCATTCTGGGGATGTTCACCCAGCTGGGGCCGCTCCTCATCTACTTCGCCGGCGGGTATCTGATCATCTCACGGATGGATACCGGTCTGACCGTCGGTACCATCACCGCCATGGTGGCGCTGATCAACAGACTCTACTTCCCGGTTCAGAGCCTCTTGAACATCCATGTGGATTTCACCCGTTCCCTGGCGCTCTTTACCAGGATCTTTGCCTACTTTGATATGAAGAGTTCCGTGGTCAGTCCCGAAAACGGGAAGAAGCCGGATGTTACCTGTAAGGATATCCGTTATGACCATGTGGCGTTTTTCTATGATCCCGAGGTGCCGATCCTCAAGGATGTGGATTTCACCGTTCCCGGTGGGAAGATGTATGCCATTGTAGGCCCTTCCGGTTCCGGAAAATCGACCATCGTCAATCTCATCCCCCGCCTTTATGATGTTGTCGCGGGCTCCGTAAAGATCGGAGGAACGGATGTCAGAGATTTTGACCTTTTCTGGCTCCGGTCGAATATCGGGGTCGTCACGCAGGAGACCTATCTCTTTAACGGCACCATCCGGGAAAACCTCCTGTATGCCAAAGAGGATGCCACGGAGGAGGAACTCATCGTCGCGTGCAAAAACGCGAACATCCATGACTTCATCTCCGCCCAGCCGGACGGCTATGACACGATCGTCGGTAACCGCGGGCTCAAGCTTTCCGGGGGAGAAAAACAGAGGCTTTCCATCGCCAGGGTCATCCTCAAGGATCCGAAGATCCTGATCCTCGACGAGGCGACCAGCGCGCTGGATTCCATCTCCGAGAATGCCATTCAGGACGCGCTGGAACTCCTGATGCAGGGAAGGACCAGCATCGTTATCGCCCACAGGCTGTCAACGATCTTGAAAGCGGACAGTATCCTCGTGGTAAAGGACGGGGTGATCGCGGAACAGGGAGATCATGATTCGCTGCTCAAAGCGGGAGGGATCTACAGAGAATTGTACGAAACGCAGTTTCGCAAGGTTCTTGATATGGAGGGTCCGGATGTTCAGGAGTCCGCGTATTGGGGAACCGTGGAAGAGGAGAATGTCGGCTTCTGAGGGATCTACGCCTGTTTTGCGGCCGCCTTTGCCCGCTCTCTGTCGATCCGTTCGTGATTGCGCTTTTTATCCTCATACATGGACGCGTCGATCTCATGCATGAAGGTGTCGATCGTGTCGCCCGACACATCCAGTTTCGCGCATCCCATGGAAAAAGAGAGTGTGTACGGATGCTCGCCGGACTCATTGAACCGGTGCATCTCGCCGCGGATCCGGTCCATCATGTGCATCGCACTGGATTCATCGTTTGTTTTCATGATGATGATGAATTCGTCTCCCGCAAAGCGATAAACCATCGCGTCCAGCATTGCCGCGCGCCGGAAGATGTTCGCGGCCTGACAGAGCGCCTCATCTCCGACCGAGTGTCCGAAGCGGTCGTTGATCTCCTTGAAATAATCGATGTCGAGCATGATCCCGTAATAGGAGGATCTCCGGTCCTCCTTCATGACGATCATCGAGTGCTCGATGAACTGACGGTTGTAGAGTCCTGTCAGCGTGTCAACAAACGCCTGCTGACTCTGGATGTTGATGTAGATGGCGGTGATCCCCATCGCGATCCCCGCCCAGGCCAGCGCGATCCCGTAGAAGATCACCTGCAGGATACAGCAGCTGATCACAGGAACAAGGAACATCCAGATGGGAAAGAAGCTCACGCCGCCGTATTCCGTGCAGTACACGTACAGTGTGCGGACACTGATGCACATGGCGGCAAAAAGGTACAGATAAAAGACATAGCTGATCGGCATCCGGTGATAGATGTTGTTCTCATCGACCGTAAAGAAAAAGCCCGCGAAGATATTGACGATCAGAAGCGCTGTCATCAACAGCGATGTCGCGATCAGGAACTTATACTTTTTCAGGATCCGTTCTCTGCTCCTGTAAAGGCGCACATCGACATAAAGCACCCACAGGGTGGCGATCGCAAGGGTGGAAGCGTAAAGATAACTGTTCTCGAGGATGTTTCCGATGCGGTTCAGTCCGCCCGGCCGGCCGTCGATCATGAAGCTCCTGGTCTCGACGATACCGCCGAGGATCCCGAGCACGATCATGGCGGAAAAGAGTTGATCGTCCAGCCTTCTCTGACGTCTGGTCCGGTATCTGCTGAAGAGCAGCACAAGAAGCAGAGCGCTTCCGAATCCGTTGGATACCATGATGGCCTGTATGTTCATCCGCTTCTCCTGTCCCCGATCCCCCAATGCCATTTTAGCAGAATGCGCCCCGAATCGTCACCCTCTTTTTTCGTGCAATAAGGTGTATTTACGGAAAGGTTGCGGAATCCCCTGTTTTGCGAGATAATGTATTATTGCGAATGGAGGTTGTTTTCATTGAAAAAAGTCATCACCTACGGTTCCTTTGATCTTTTTCATGAGGGGCATTACCGCATACTGGAGCGCGCGAAAGCGCTGGGCGACTATCTGATCGTCGGCGTCACGACGGAGCACTATGATGAGACCAGAGGCAAGCTCAATCTCGTCGATCCGATCATGACGCGTATCGATAATGTCCGCAAAACGGGATTCGCCGATGAGATCATCGTCGAGGATCACGAGGGGCAGAAGATCGAGGACATCCAGAAATACGGCATCGATGTGTTCGTGCTCGGTTCCGACTGGACCGGCAAATTCGACCAGCTGAAACAGTATTGCGAGGTGGTCTATCTGGACCGCACGCCCAATGTTTCCTCCACGATGAAGAGAAAGAAACGCTTCCGCATCACCCGGATCGGGATCATCGGTACGGGGCGCATCGCGCCACGTTTCTTCGAGGAGACGAGCTACGTTTCCGGCGCCGAGGTTTCGTGTGCGTTCAATCCGGAACGCAAGAGCGCCCGGGATTTTTCCGACCGCTATCAGATCCGGGTGGAGAGCGATTCCTTTCAGGCTTTTCTGGACGAGGTCGACGCGGTCTTTATCGCTTCTCCCAACGAGACGCACAGTGACTACGCACGCCGCTCGATCCTGGCCGGCAAGCATGTTCTGTGCGAAAAACCGATGGCTTTTACCTATGAGGAGACAAAAGAACTCTACGCGCTGGCCGATAAGAAACATGTCGTGCTGATGGAGGGCATCCGGACGGCCTATCTGCCCGGTTTTCAGCAGATCCTGTCGGTGGCCAAGAGCGGCCGGATCGGAGAGATCTGTGATGTGGAGGCCTGCTTCACACGCCTGGCGGATCCGGCTTCCCGTGAGGCGACCGATGCCCGCTACGGTGGTGCTTTTCTTGAATTCGGGGGCTACACGATGCTGCCGATCATCAAACTCCTGGGAGAGGACTACGAGGAGTTGCGGATCGATCCGATCCTCAGAAAGGACGGTCTGGATATCTATACCAAGGTGCAGTTCCGCTACAAAAACGCACTGGCGACCGCCAAGTGCGGGGTGGCGGTCAAGTCCGAGGGACAGCTCGTCATCGCCGGCACAAAGGGCTACCTTCTGGCGCAGTCACCCTGGTGGCTGACCAGCGGCTTTGATGTGCGCTACGAGGATTCCACCAGGATCGATCATTATGAGACGCCGTTCAGGGGTGACGGCTTCCGCTATGAGATCAGTGATTTCATGGCGCAGATCAACGGCAGCGGGAAGAATATCTACAAACTGACCGCGGCGGAATCTACAGCCATGGCGCGCGTGGTTGAGCAGTTCATGGACAGGCGCAGAAGCGAGCAGGGATGGCGGTGAGATTCGGCATCATCGGGACCGGGCGGATCGCACGGCGTTTTGTGCCGGAGGCGGCCGCGGTTTCGGAGGCGGGGATTACCGCCGTTTACAATCCGCATCCGGGGAGCGCGGAACGGTTCGTACAAACGTGCCGGGAAAAGGCGGGGCCGGATATGCGACCGGCACCTTTTGCTTCCTTTGATGACAGAAACGATGCCGGACAGAATTTCTGGGAACTCGTCGATGCCGTCTACATCGCTTCTCCGCACGAAACACACGAATCCTATATCCGGCAGGCCCTCCTGCACGACCGTCATGTTCTCTGTGAGAAGCCGATGGTTCTCTCCGGGGAAGCGGCATCCGGGCTTTTTGAGATCGCGCGGGCAAAGGGACTGGTTCTTGCCGAGGCAGTTAAAACGGCCTATTGCCCGGGCTTCCGGAAACTCATGGAGACGGCGGCATCAGGTGTCATCGGAGACATCCGCTACGCGGATGCCTGCTTTACCAAACTGGAGGATCCGCAAAACCGGGAACTGACGGACACGCTGTACGGCGGAAGCTTTCCGGAGCTCGGGAGCTATGTGCTCCTGCCGGCGGTAAAGCTTTTCGGTGCGGATCCCGCGGATGTGTTCTTTGAATGTGTGCGGGGCGACAATGGTCTGGATCTGTTCACCCGCTGTTCGCTTCGTTATACCGGGGGGCTTGCGACGGCGGTCTGCGGACTGGGTGTTAAGTCGGAGGGCCGTCTCGTGATCGGCGGCACGAAGGGGTATCTTCTGGTCCCCGCGCCGTGGTGGAAGACCGGGCATTTCGAGGCGCATTTCGAAAACAGTGAGAAGACCATCTTTTACGAAGAGCATTTTGAAGGGGACGGCCTGCGATATGAGATCGACGCCTTCTGCCGGGCTGTTGAAGATGCAGAGCTACGGGAAACGGGATCCGGGAACGGACATCTACAGGAGGCGGCCGGATCGCTCATGCCGGAGGAATCGATCGCCATGGCGCGCATCATGGAGCAGTTCATGAGACAGGAGAGGAACACAGCATGAAGATTTGGGCACACAGGGGATGCAGTCAGAACTGTCCCGAAAACACGATGACGGCTTTTGCAAAAGCGATCGCGCTGCCGGGGCTCGCCGGTATCGAACTGGATATCCAGCTGACCAGAGACGGCGAGATGGTCGTGATCCACGATGAGCGGGTTGACCGGACGACGGACGGCATCGGTTTTGTACAGGATCATTCGCTCGCGGAACTGAAGCTTCTGCACATTCACACCGGCCGCCCGGAGGCGGAACGCATTCCGACCATCAACGAGGTGCTTGATCTGCTGGAGCCTTTTTTTGAGCGCGGCGGCATGCTCAACATCGAACTCAAGAACAGCATCCGTCCCTACCCGGGAATGGAAGACAAGATCGTGGCACTGACGCATGCGCGCGGTGTTTCCGATCACATCGTCTACTCGACCTTCTATGCGCATTCGCTGGAAAAAGTGCATGCGCTCGATCCCGAAGCAAAGCTGGGAGTGCTGGATTCCCGCGTGTCAGACTGTCTGCTGAAGGCAAAGGGACTGGATCTGAACTGTGCGTTGCATCCGTTCTGGCAGAAGATGGATCTGCCCGCGGAGGCACTTGCCGGACGCACGGTACGCGCGTGGCTCTCCGGGCATCTGTATCCCGAGAAACCGACCGGCGGTGTGCTGGATCTCGCGGCTCTGGAGGCACAGGGAATCACCGATGTGATCCTCAATGAGCCCGAGCGGTACGCGGGCGCGTGATCGTCGAGGCGAAACGGTGATCACGGAGAAGAATCAAAAATGGATCTACACCTATGACTATGCGCCGGAATCCGTCTGGGAGCCCTGGCGTACGGAGGAGGCTCCGGCCGCATGGATCGATGATGAGGCGGATCGTGTGGCCGCGCGGGTGCGGGAGGGACTGCCCTGCTTTCTGCTTCTGACGGATTCGCACTACACGGTGAACGGTACCTGGGAGGACACCCGGGCAGCCCTGCAGGCATTGAACAGACGCCTTAGCCCCGCGGGACTGGTCCATCTCGGAGATCTCACGGACGGGCTGCTCCCCGCGGCACGGACGGAGGCCGCGGAAGCGCTTGTCATCGGAGACATGAAGTCGCTGGGCATCCCGGTTTACATCGTTCCCGGTAATCATGATTATAACTATTTCCGCGGCAATCCGGAGATCCGCTATCCGTCGAGACCGCAGTTTGCCGTTGATCTGGAAGACCTGCGCCTGCGGATGCTCTTTATCGATTCCTTTGATCCCAAAGAGACCGTTCGCTACGGGTTCACGGATTACGCGGTCCACTGGCTGGAGGCGTCGCTGGCACTTCTCCCCGAAGGCTGGCAGGCAGTCATCTTTGCACATCTGACGCCTCTGATCCGCCTGCAGGCATGGACGAAGGATATCCGGAACCGGGAGAAGCTGATCGGCGTTCTGAACGCGCACGCGAACCGGATCCTTGCCTATATCAACGGGCACAATCACTGCGATCATCTTTTCAATGAACTCTACAACGGTGCTTTCCCGGTCATTTCGATCAACTGTGCCAAGTGCGAGTATTTTACGGAACACAAGCCGGAGGGTGCGGTGGTGCCTTATCGCGCACTGGGCGACCGCACGCAGGAGAGCTTTGATGTGCTGCAGATCGATACGGAGAACAGAAAACTGTATTTCACACGCTTCGGTGCGGGGGACGACAGGATCGTCGAAAACGGCCGTGCGAGATTTCTGTGAAGGAGGTAAATTATGATCGACAACGTGACAAAACTGAGAAAGGTGGAACTGGAGCTGCTGGAGGCCTTTGCCAATGTCTGCGAGGCACATGATCTGAAATGGTACGTGTTTTTCGGCACCCTGCTCGGAACGATGCGTTTTGACGGCTTCCTGCCGTGGGATGACGATATTGATGTGGCCATGCCGGAGCGGGATTTTACCGAACTCTGTGCGCATAAGGAGTGGTTTGACGAACGGTTCTTTCTGCAGACCCAGACGGATGAAGGTTTCCTGCGATTTGCGAAGCTGCGCAGAAACGGAACCTGTGCCTTTGACCGCCCGCTGCTGGAGAGTCTGAAACAGGGCGGTCATCACGGGATCCCAATCGATATCATTCCTCTCGTCGCGCAGCCCGGTGCGGAGAGTTTTCATATGCCGATGATGTCGAGCGCGAACAAAAAGGATGCCGTTTTCCATCGTTCCTGGTTTGAACCGGCATCGGAGGCGCTCTTCGAAGACATCCGGATCCGCATGCCAGCCGCGCCGAGGAAGATCCTGCGCGCGGTCTATGAAGACTGGGACTGGCCGAGCGGCGCCCAGACCTGTGAGCCGAGCTACTGGTTCTTTGATACCGAACGAAGCTACGAGGACTATGTGCAACGCTATACCGGGATGCTCGAGGGGATCGAGGGAAAGAAGGTCTTTCTCTTCGGCGCGGCGGACAGTCTCAGGATCTGGCTCGAGCGCTACGGAAAACGGGGAAAGGTCGTGTGCACCTTTGACAATGATCCGGGGAAATGGGGCACGAAGGCGTTTGGTGTCGACGTGCGTGACCCGAAATCTCTGCCGGAGCTTATGGACGCGGACAGCCGTGTGATCATCGTCAGCCTCTGGCATCAGGAGATCGGCAGGCAGCTGGAGCGGATGGGTATCCGGGATTACTTCGTTTTTCTGGATTACTACTACACTTTTGATCAGGACGGCAACCGGATCATCCGGCCGGAGGACGAGGAGGAGATGAAAAAACCGAACCGTCCGAAATGGCTGGGATAAGGATACCTCTCTGATGCGGAGATGGCATAAAAAGCAGTGCTGCGAGGCGCTGAAGCTGCAGAGGGAAACACTGGCCGAGGCGGAACAGCTGACAGCGACCGGCAGCCGCGACGATGCCGCCGTGCTGCTGGAGCAGTGCCAGCAGGGCGCGATCGAGCTGGGAACCTTTATCGATGAGACGGAGGGCGACGGCACCCGACCGGTCCGGCTGTTGGAAGAATACTGTGAGACGCTCTATCTGCTGCACGAACGGCTTGTTGCGAACGACGCTTTCGGCGCAGTCACAGAGACGGCGGCGCGGGACACGGAGAACACAGCCGGGATGTGGCGGGGTCTGCTTGATCTCCTCGATCGCACGGGGGAGAGCATCCGCGAGGATCTTCCGGATCGATATGAAGCGGTGTTTCTTCCTTACAAGGTGTCCATGTGGGACTCTCTGGAGACGATCTGGCGGGCTGCAGCGGCAGATCCTGCCTGCGACGCCTATGTCATCCCCATTCCCTATTTTGACAAGACGCCGGACGGAACGCTCGGTGAGGAACACTGCGATGCCGACCGGTATTCCGCGGAGGTGAAGATCACGCGCCATGAGGACTTCGACCTCGAGGCACATCATCCGGAGTTCATTTTTTTCCACAATCCCTATGACCAGCACAATCACACCACGAGCGTGCATCCGCTCTACTACTCCAAGCATCTGCGTGCCTGCACGGAACGGCTGGTCTACGTGCCTTATTACGCGACTACGGGAGGAATGGCCGAGAGCCAGGCACTTCTGACCTCCTATTTCTACGCGGACGATATCGTCGTGCAGTCGGAGGCGACGATCGGTCTCTTTGACAGTCAGGTGCCGCGGGAGAAGTTTCTGCCGCTGGGGTCTCCGAAATTTGACAGCATCATCGAAAAATGCAAGAACCCGCCGGAGCCTCCCGAGGAATGGCGGGATAAGCTTGACGGAAAGCGCGTTTATTTCTTCAACACGAGCATCCACGGGATCCTGAACGATACGCCGGCCTTTCTGAAAAAGATGGCCTATGTCTTTGACGTGTTCGCGGGAAGAGAGGATGCCTGCCTGATCTGGCGGCCGCATCCGCTCCTGGAGACGACGATCGATTCGCTCCGCCCCGAGACGCGCCCGGTCTATGACGCGCTCAAACGCCGGTTTCTGGATGAGGAGATCGGCATTCTTGACGAGACACCGCAGATCGAACCCACGATCGCGCTCTGCGATGCCTATCTGGGAGACGGCGGAACCAGTGTGACTGCACTGTTCGGCGTTGTCGGCAAGCCCATGTTCCTGCTCAACAACCGCGTGCATGAGGCACCCGGTGCGGACGACTGGCGGGCCGGGATCTTCCAGGCACTGCGGGCGGACTGGAACAACCGCTACTGCATCACCATGGGGAATCGTCTGTTTGAGGATCGGGAAGGGGATCTGCACTATCACTATCTGTGCGATCTGCCCGCGGATTTTGCGGGCGGCGGTTACTACAGCCGTGCCATTGAGGATGATGACAGGATCCTCGTGTTTCCGGCAAACGCACAGCATATCCTCCTCATCGAACGCGGGGATCTTTCCGCCAGAAGGATCGAACTGAAGCAGGAGATCGACCGGGACGGTGCCTTCAGCGGATTCTTCAATCTTCCGCTCACCGATGATCCGGAGCTCTGGTGGATCCTGCCCAATCGCTATCCCGCGATGGTGCGTTTCGACAGCCGCACGGAGGAGGTTGTCTATTTCCGTGACGAAGCCTTTACGGACGCCTTTGCCGTGCATGTCAATGACCGGCTGGAGCGCATCATCGCCGCCCGCTGGGTGCATTTCGATCCCGATCTTTCCCGCAGCATGACGGAGTCCGTTCACATTCCGGGGCTTCGCATGCGCGGCATCATGCTGCTGTGCATGGACACTACAGGCACGAGGCTGCGTGCGGTCGATCTGATGACCGGTGATACGGAGGAGCGGACGATCGAAGCGAACGCACTCTACATCGGTGTGATCGGTGATCCGACAGAGCGGGGCGTTCTGTGGTTCATTCCCTATGAGGGGACAAAACTTGGCAGGTGGGATCTGAAGGAGGACCGCTGGGAATCGGTCGATGTGCGGATCGACGGACTCGTCTCCCTCACGAGACCGCAGCGCAAGGTCTGCGACAACCGCTATTTCAGCAACGCGATCTTCACGAAGGACAAGCGCATGATCCTGGCGCCGAACTGGGGCAACCGGTTTGTGGAACGCGACATGACTACAGGTGCATGCAGGGAATGGACGCCGCCGTTTCCCGTCACGACCGATGACAGGAATGCTTACTGGTATAACGGCTCCATCGGCTATTTCCAGCGATATCTCCTGAATCCTGTCTGTGAATTTTTCTACGCGCCGGAGCACATCACCTACCGGCTGGATCCCGACACCGGCGCGTGCGAAGAGGTGAAGATCACCTTTGACCGGGACGAGATCTTTGCGATGGCGCCCGGATTTCACAGGGATTCGCAGTGGATGCCCTACTGCTGCTTTGAGGACATCTTCAACACGCTGCCGGACATCGCGGCAGGCATTGTCCACGGTCCGGCGTTTGACCGTCAGGCACAGATCGAGGCATATCGTGCGGTCAACGCGAGCCCCGACGGAGACTGCGGGGCCAAGGTGTGGGAAGCGGTCCTCGCGCGGTTGCGTTTTTCCGGCTGATTGTCTATAATCTCCATATCATGAAACCCAAAAAACTGCAGAAAAATATCATCATGCAAAAGGAGCTGGAGGCAGGTGTCATCGCATGGTACGATTTCCGGCCGGGAAGCAGTGTGCTCTATGTCGGAGACGAAACCGACGGGATCGCTCTGTATCTGAAGCAGATGACCGGTGCGTCCTATGATGCCGACGGCAGAGAGACGGGCAGATCGCTCAGCCTCACGACGGCCCCTCCGGAGCTCGTAATTTCCGAAGAGTTTATCGCAAAGCATGCGGGAACCTTTGCCTGCATCATCTGCATGGAGCGGATGGAAAAAGAGCCGGATCCCGTGCGGGTGCTGGCCGCGTGGAAGCGACTGGCGGCACCCGGCGCGGTTTTTTTCGCCGGTGTGAACAACCGTCTGGGAACCCGCTTTGTCTGCGGGGACAGGGATCTCTACACGGAGCGCAGCTTTGACGGCATCGAGAATTACCGGCGTGCCTACCGGAATAAGGAGGATGTCTTCGCGGGCCGGATGTACACCAAAGAGGAGTGGGAGGGCTTTCTCTCCGCGGCCGGTTTTTCGGACAGCAGATTCTACTCCGCTTTTCCGGGGCTTCATGCGGCGAAACGTCTTTATCTCTATGGGAGCGCGACACAAGAGGATCTGCCCGGTATCATCATTCCCGAATATGGTTCACCGGAGACGGTGTTCCTGGAAGAAGAGGCGCTCTGGCCGACGCTGGAAGAGAGCGGCATGCTGCATCAGACGGCCAATGCCTATCTGATCGAGATCGCGGCGGATGCGCAGAGCATGCTTTCCGATGCGATGCGCATTTCGTGCTCGATGCAGCGGGGACATGAGGCCGCCGTCGCAACGGTTCTGCATGCGGATGACCGGGTCACGAAGCGGAACATCTGGCCCGAGGGGGCGGATATTCTGGACAGGATCGAAGAGAGCGCGGTGGATCTGCGGGCACACGGGCTGGAGACGGTCGAGCTGCACAGGGAAGACGGGTGTCTTGTCATGCCGGTGGTCCGTGGCGTGAACGGCCAATGCTATCTGAAAAGGCTGCTAAAGAGCGATCCGGA
Source organism: Lachnospiraceae bacterium (assembly GCA_024690605.1). GTDB lineage: Bacteria > Bacillota > Clostridia > Lachnospirales > Lachnospiraceae > Butyrivibrio. Next base: position 15,844 of record JAILOV010000073.1, read on the forward strand.
GGCGTTTTATCGCGCGCTGGATCAGTTCCGGGACTGCATCCTGCACTCTTCGGACAATCTGATGGAGGATCGGGGAGACGGCATGGGGGCGCTGCTGGCGCGCGGCTATTTCGGACTGCTCCCGGAAAACGCGATCTGGCGGGACGGCGTGCCGGTGTTCTTCGGGAGTCCCTGCTATCGGGAGGAATATTCGGCGAATATCCTGATCATCCGGGCGATCCATGCGCTATACGCGGGAGATATGTCGCTTTCCGCGGCGCTGCCGATGGATGATCTGCTGGAACGCTATGATCTGTTTGAGAGGAAAAAAGACTGGATGGATCTTTGCTGGCGTTTCTGGGGCGAGACCGATCACGGCGGGGATCTGTGGGAGTACTATGCCGATGTGCGGCGCAATCCGGACGTCGTCAACTCCAACAGACAGAGCATCAACTACTCCTCGGAGGACTATTACCGCCTGTTCGTGGACATTTTCCGTCACGCGGACACGCGGAAGCTCATCCTGTTCGGCTCCGGAAAATTCGCGAAGAAATTCCTCGATCTCTACGGAAAGGATTATCCGCCGGCGGCGATCGTGGACAACCGGGAAGAAAACTGGGGAGAGAAACTGGAAGATATCGAGATCTCATCGCCCGAGATTCTGAAACAATACGGGAACGGCGAGATCAAGGTGATCGTCTGTATCAAGAACTATCTTTCGGTGATGAAACAGCTGGCGGAGATGGGGGTGACGGAGGTCAGCATCTATGATCCGCTGCGGGACTATCCGCGCAAACGCCATCCGATCGTGACGGAGCAGACATCCGCAGACAAAGTCGCGGAACCGGGCAGTGCCGGGAAGGAGAAGAAGAAATATCACACGGGCTATATCTCCGGCGTGTGGGATCTCTTCCACGTGGGGCATCTGAACATCTTTAAGCGGGCCAAGGAGCAGTGTGAATACCTGATCGTCGGCGTGGTGTCCGACAAGGGGGTGATCCGGTTCAAGGGCGTGGCACCCTTTGTCCCTTTCGAGGAGCGAATTGAGCTGGTGCGGGCCTGCCGCTATGTGGATGAGGCGGTCGAGATCCCCGTGGAGATGAACGGCCCCAAGGAAGCACTGGCGATGTATCACTTTGATGTGCAGTTCCAGGGGAGCGACCACATGAACGAGGACTACTGGATCCAGATGCGCGACTATCTGCGTGAGCATGGGGCGGACATGGTGTTCTTCCCCTACACGATGAGCACGAATTCTACAAATATCAAAAAGCTGATCGAGAAAAAACTGGTGTAGAAATGCTCTCTGTCCGTGAACTGAAAAAGAAATTCATCGGAGACCGGGCTTTCTATGCGCGCGTGCTCGCGATCACCGTGCCGATCATGATCCAGAGCGGGATCACGAATTTCGTGAGCCTTTTGGACAACATCATGGTCGGGCGCGTGGGAACCGAACAGATGAGCGGCGTCGCGATCGTCAACCAGCTGTTCTTCGTCTTTTATCTCTGTATTTTCGGCGGATTCGCTGGTGCGGGCATCTTTACGGCGCAGTACTATGGCTGCGGGGATCAGGACGGGATCCGTCACACCTTTCACTATAAACTGTGGATGGGCGTGATCCTGTATGCCGCGGCGCTGATCGTGTTTCTCGGCTTCGGGCCGGAGCTGATCGGTCTCTATCTCAACGGGAGTGAAGACGGCGGGGATCTGACAGCTGCGCTGCACTACGCGAGCAGTTACATGCGGATCTCGCTCGCGGGTCTCCCGGCCTTCATGCTGGTGCAGGTTTATGCCAACACCCTGCGCGAGTGCGGAGAGACTGTGGTGCCGATGAAGGCCGGTCTGGTCGCGGTGTTCGTGAACCTTGTGTTCAATTATCTCCTGATCTACGGCAAATTCGGACTCCCGGCACTGGGCGTCAACGGGGCGGCCATAGCCACCGTGCTCTCCCGGTTCGTCGAGCTGTCGATCGTGGTCGGCTGGACACACCGGCATACGGAACGCTGTCCTTATATCGTCGGCATCTACCGGACCATGCGTGTTCCCGCGGATCTGATCAGAAAGTATTTCATCACCGGCGCGCCGCTCCTCCTCAACGAGGGTCTGTGGTCCACCGGCATGGCCATGCTCACGCAGTGCTATTCCCTGCGCGGGCTCAATGTGGTCGCCGGGCAGAACATCGCGAGCACGATCACCAACGTCTTCAATGTCGTGTTCTTTGCGATGGGGGATGCGGTGGCGATCATCGTCGGGCAGCATCTCGGGGCGGGGCACTATAAGGAGGCAAGGGAGGATGACAACAGGATCATTGCCTTCTCCGTCGGGATCGCGACCATGGTGGGCCTGGTGATCTTCGTCACATCGCCGCTGTTCCCGCAGCTCTACAACACGACGCCGGAGGCGAAGCGGATCGCGACGCATTTCCTGATGACGCAGGCGATCTTTACGCCGCAGATGGGTTTTCTTCATACCTCCTATTTTACGATCCGCTCCGGCGGGCGGACGGTGATCACCTTCCTCTTTGACAGTGTCTTCATGTGGGCGGTGAGCGTGCCGCTGGCGTTCGTGCTGAGCCGCTACACGACGCTTTATGTGATCTTTATCTTCGCCGCCCTGCAGATGGCGGAGTGGATCAAATGCGCGGTCGGCTTTGTGCTGGTGAAGAAAGGCGTGTGGATGAAAAACATTGTTTCGTAGAGAGGCTGTTTTGTGTTATAATATGTAGTCGTGCATTTTTTCAACAGGAGGCAACAGAAATGAGCAAGAGTTTTGATGAGCTGCTCTCTAAGGTCAAGAGCTGCGGGAGAAAGAAACTGTCCGTCGCGGTGGCACAGGATGAACCCGTGCTGGAAGCGGTGGAACTGGCAAGAAAAGAGGGGATCGCCGCGCCGGTGCTGGTGGGTGACAAGGCAAAGATCGAGGAGATCGCGAAGAAGCTTTCGATCGATCTGACACAGGGCTATGAGATCGTGGATGTCGCCGATGTCGAAGAAGCGGCCACGGCGGCGGTGAAGCTGGTCCATGACGGCGATGCCGAGATGTACATGAAGGGCTGCCTGGAGACGAAGCAGTTCTTAAAGAGCGTGCTGAACAAGGAGGTCGGTCTGCGCACCGGCCGTCCGCTGTCCCATGTCTGCGTGTTTGAGATCCCGGGGATCGATCGCCTGCTGTTCCTGACCGATGTGGCGTTCATGCCCTATCCGACGCTTGAGGACAAGAAGATCATCATCGAATATACGGTGGATGTCGCCCGGGCCTGTGGGATCGAGATGCCCAAGGTGGCCCCCCTCGCAGCCGTTGAAGTGGTCAATGACAAAATGCCGGTCACGGTGGAAGCGGCGGAGCTGACGCGCCTGAATGAGGCGGGTGAGATCAAAAACTGCATCGTGGACGGACCGCTGTCCATGGATCTGGCCATCGATCCTTCGGCAGCCGAGCATAAGGCCGGAGCCAAGGACAGAAAGATCGTCGGCGACGCCGACATCCTGCTGTTCCCGGACATCCACGCGGGGAATCTCGTTTACAAGACCATTGTGCGCCTGGCGACGGTGAAGAACGGCAACATCCTGACGGGCACCAAGGCGCCGGTCATCCTGACCTCGCGTTCCGACACGGTGGAGGTGAAACTCAATTCCATCGCGCTGGCCGCTGTGGTCGCGAGCTCACTCTCGAAGTAAACGGAGCTTCCATAAGGAAAAGAAAAGGAGAGAAGATATGTCAGTCAAAAGCCTTATCATCAACCCCGGTTCCACATCGACGAAGCTCGGCATCTTCACCGATGAGACACTGGAGATGGACGAGACCCTGCGTCACAGCACCGAGGAGATCGCGAAATACGACTCGATCATCGCACAGAAGGATTTCCGCAAGGAGATCATCCTCACCTTTTTGAAGGAAAAGAACATCGATGTGAAGAGCTTCGATGTGATCGTGGGACGCGGCGGCATGCTCAAGCCGATGCCCGGCGGCACCTATGCCGTGACGGACGCGCTCCGGCATGATCTTGAGATCGGCGTGCAGGGGCAGCACGCGTCCAATTTGGGCGGTATCCTTGCCCGGGAGATCGGCGATGAGATCGGCGTGCCGTCTTATATCGTCGATCCGGTCGTGGTGGATGAGCTGTGTGACGCGGCAAGGCTTTCCGGATTGCCGGAGCTTCCGCGCGTGTCGGTTTTCCATGCGCTGAACCAGAAGGCCGTCTGCAGACGTTATGCGGCGGAGGTCGGAAAGAAATATGAAGATCTCAATCTGATCGGCGTGCATCTGGGCGGCGGCGTGTCGGTTGCCGCGCATGAGAAGGGCCGTGTGGTGGATGTGTTCAACGCGCTGGACGGCGACGGGGCGTTTTCTCCCGAGCGCTGCGGCGCTCTGCCGGTCGGCGGCCTGATCCGTCTCTGCTTCTCCGGCAAGGTCACGGAGAAGGAGATGATGAAGCGCGCGGTGGGCGGCGGCGGTTTCAACGCCTATCTCGGGACCAACGATGCCCGCGAGGTCATGAAGATGATCGAAGGGGGCAATGCCGACGCGAAACTGATGATGGAAGCGTTTGTCTTCCAGCTCTCCAAGAACGTCGGATCCATGGCGGCGGTGCTCTCCGGCAAAGTGGATCAGATCATCATCACCGGCGGCATCGCGCACAACAAGTGGGTGACGGATGAGATCACGAAGCGCGTATCCTTCATCGCACCGGTGACGGTCTATCCCGGCGAGGATGAGCTGCTGGCTCTCGCACAGGGCGCACTGCGCGTGATGAACGGCGAGGAGAAAGCGAAGATCTACGAAGAGATCTGATAAGGTGAATGGTTATGGCAAGTCTGATAGATAAGATCATTGGAACACACAGCGAGCGCGAGGTTCGCCGGATTCAGGACAAGGTGGACGCCATCGAGGCACTGCGCCCCGAGATGCAGGCGCTCTCTGACGAGGAACTGCGTGCACGCACCGATGTGTTCAAAAAACGTCTCGCGGACGGGGAAACCCTTGACGATATCCTGGTCGACGCTTTTGCGACGGTCCGGGAGGCGGCGAAGCGCGCGATCGGCATGGAGCATTTCCGTGTGCAGCTGATCGGCGGGATCATCCTGCATCAGGGACGCCTGGCGGAGATGAAGACCGGTGAAGGCAAGACCCTGGTCGCGACGCTCCCTTCCTATCTGAACGCGCTGGAGGGCAAGGGCGTCCATGTTGTGACGGTCAACGACTATCTGGCGAGCCGTGATGCCGAGTGGATGGGCAAGGTACATGAATTCCTCGGCCTGACGGTCGGCTGCGTCCTCAATTCCATGACGCCGCAGGAGCGTCAGCAGGCTTACGGATGTGACATCACCTATGTGACAAACAATGAACTGGGTTTCGATTATCTGCGTGACAACATGGCGATCTACAAGGAGCAGCTGGTGCTGCGCGGCCTGAACTATGCGATCATCGACGAGGTGGACTCCATCCTGATCGACGAGGCCCGGACGCCGCTCATCATCTCCGGTCAGAGCGGCAAATCGACCAAACTCTATGAGGCCTGCGACATTCTGGCCAAACAGATGACGCGCGGCGAGGACATGGAGGAACTCACCAAGATGGATGCCATCATGGGCGTCGAGCGTGAGGAGACCGGTGATTTTATCGTCAACGAAAAGGACAAGGTCGTCAATCTCACGGCACAGGGTGTGGACAAGGTCGAGAAATTCTTCCATATCGAGAATCTGGCCGACGCGGAGAATCTGGAGATCCAGCACAATATCATCCTTGCGCTCAGGGCCAACAACCTGATGCACCGCGATCACGACTATATCGTCAAGGATGACGAGGTGCTGATCGTTGATGAATTCACGGGACGTGTGATGCCCGGCCGGCGCTATTCCGACGGCCTTCATCAGGCGATCGAAGCCAAGGAGCATGTGAAGGTGAAGCGGGAATCCAAGACGCTGGCGACGATCACCTTCCAGAATTTCTTTAACAAGTTTGACAAGAAATGCGGCATGACCGGTACGGCACTGACGGAGGAACGCGAATTCCGAGATATTTACGGCATGGATGTTATCGTGATCCCCACCAACGTGCCCGTGATCCGTAAGGATCTTCAGGATGCTGTCTACAAGACCAAAGCGGAAAAATACCGGGCGGTCGTCGAAGCCGTCAGGGAGGCACATGAGAAGGGACAGCCGGTGCTCGTCGGCACAATCACGATCGAGACGAGTGAACTGCTCTCCAAGATGCTGAAAAAGGAAAACATCCCGCACAATGTGCTGAACGCCAAGTTCCATGAGATGGAAGCGCAGATCGTCGCGGATGCCGGCAGACACGGCGCGGTCACGATCGCCACGAACATGGCGGGCCGCGGTACCGATATCAAGCTGGATGATGAGGCGCGCGCAGCAGGCGGTCTCAAGATCATCGGCACGGAACGGCATGAATCACGACGCATCGACAATCAGCTGCGCGGACGAAGCGGCCGTCAGGGCGACCCCGGTGAGTCCAAATTCTACATCGCACTGGAGGATGATCTGATGCGCCTGTTCGGATCGGAGCGCCTGATCGGTATGTTCAATGCCCTGGGCATTCCCGAGGGACAGGAGATCGAGCACAGGATGCTCTCCAAAGCGATCGAGAACGCACAGAAGAAGATCGAGGACAACAACTTCGGTATCCGCAAGAACCTGCTGCAGTATGATCAGGTCATGAACGAGCAGAGGGAAAAGATCTACGAGGAGCGTCTGCGTGTCTTAAACGGCGAGAGCCGCCGGGAGGAAATCTACAAGTGGATCTCCGACATCGTGGAAGGTGCGGTGGAGACATCGATCGGTGTCAACAACAATTCGGACGACTGGGACCTGACGGAGCTCAACGAACTCCTGCTCCCGATCGTGCCGCTGCAGCCGGTCAAGCGCGCCCGCATCAACACGCTGCAAAAGGACGCACTGGTACAGCAGCTTAAGGAAGAGGCAGTCAAATTCTACGAAGCCAAGGAAACGGAATTCCCGGACGCAGAGGCGATCCGCGAAGTGGAACGCGTGATCCTGCTGCGTGTGATCGACCGGAAATGGATGGATCATATCGACGATATGGATCAGCTCCGGCAGGGGATCGGTCTTGCGGCTTACGGTCAGAAAGACCCGCTGCTTGAGTATGAACGCATCGGCTTCGATATGTTCACGGAGATGATGCACAACATCAAGGAGGACACGATCCGTTTCCTGATGCATGTGCAGGTGCAGGAAAAGGTGGAGCGTGAGCAGGTCGCCAAGGTGACGGGCACCAACAAGGATGACAGCGTGGCGAAGGCACCGGTCAAGCGCGCGCAGGTCAAGGTCTATCCCAACGATCCCTGCCCGTGCGGGAGCGGTAAGAAGTTTAAGAACTGTCACGGACGTCCGGGAGCGGGCGCTCTGGAGGAATAATCCATGGTCGTACTGGATCAGATGAAGGTTGAACTGCAGAATCTGCGCGGCACGCTGGACGAGGTGACGGCGGCGCTCGGACTCGATGCGCGGAAAAAACGGATCGAGGAACTCTCGCGCGCGATGGAGGAACCCAATTTCTGGGATGACGCGGATCGCGCCAACAAGCAGACCAGAGAGCTCAAAAACAATCAGGACATGGTGGACCGGATGGACGCCCTGCACAGGCAGTATGACGACATCATCGATCTGATCGATCTGCAGAATGCGGAAGGAACCGACGACGAGGAGATGGCCGCGGAGATCCGCTCCGATCTGGATGATTTTGAGAACACACTGGAGGAGATCCGCATCTCCAACCTGTTGAACGGTCCCTATGACAAAAACAGCGCGATCCTGCGCCTGGGTGCCGGTGCCGGCGGAACCGAGAGCTGCGACTGGTGTTCCATGCTCTACCGCATGTACACCCGCTGGGCGGAACGCAAGGGCTTTTCGATCGATCTCCTGGATCTGCAGGACGGCGATGAGGCAGGGATCAAATCGGTGTCCTTTCAGATCAACGGGGAAAACGCCTACGGTCTCCTGAAATCGGAGCACGGCGTGCACCGCCTGGTACGGATCAGTCCGTTCAACGCGCAGGGGAAACGCCAGACTTCATTCGTTTCCTGTGATGTGATGCCGGATATCGAAGAGGATCTGGATATCGAGATCAAAGATGACGACATCCGCATCGATACCTACCGGTCGAGCGGCGCGGGCGGTCAGCACATCAACAAGACAAGCTCCGCGATCCGCATCACGCATTTTCCGACGGGGATCGTCGTGACCTGTCAGAATGAGCGCTCGCAGTTCCAGAACAAGGACAAGGCCATGCAGATGCTCAAAGCCAAGCTCTATATGCTCAAACAGGAAGAAAACGAGGCCAAGCTCGGCGGTATCCGCGGTGAGGTAAAGAAGACGGATTTCGGAAGTCAGATCCGTTCCTATTTCCTGCAGCCCTACACGATGGTGAGCGATCTGCGCACCGGCAAGAAGATTTCCAACGCGGACGGCGTGCTGGACGGAGATCTGGATCCGTTCATCAATGCCTACCTGCAGTGGCTGGCAAACGGCGGAGAACCGGTGGGAGGAGACGACGAGGAACCGTAGAAAGGTTCCGGTCAGTAGAGGGCTTCTACATCACTGATGCCGGATCTTCCGTCCGGACGGAAACGCCAGACGGCATGATCTTTCAGACGATGTTCCGTGAGGAACCAGTCATCGTCCACACGGGAGATGTAATAGGGCGTGCCGCCGCCCTGGAAAAAGCGGCTGTAGATCTCTTCCTGTTTTCCCTCTGTCAGATCGCGCAGACGGTCAACGCGCAGAAGCGTTGCCGCATCCTGAGAACCGGCGGCGTCGGTGGAGACGGAGACGATCCATCCGCCCGAAGGGACGGGAACGAGCTGCGTCATGCCGGCGATGCTGTCCGGCACAGGGTATTCCTCCCGAATGTGCAGTGTTGCCAGATCGCAGCAGAGAATGGCGGGGTGATAGTCAGGGTTCTTTTCGGACGGGACACCCGAGACGAAGTAGATGGTGTCGTTCACGATCGTGAAGGAACGGACGTAGATGCCATCCAGTTTTTCCACACGGCGGATCTCCGTCAGGCAGACATCGGAGGTTCCCTCCGCCCGGCGGAAGAGATAGAGCTCACCGGTCAGGGAACTCCAGACATAAAAGGTGCGGGTGCGTTCATCATAGACGGTATAGTGCGGACGGCTCCCGATGTTCCAGAACACCTGGGAATTGACAAAAGTGCAGGGGGCACCGTCTCTTTCGCCGGGCACCTTTTCATAGACGAGAACGCGGTTGTTCTCGGTATCGTCTGTCAGATAGACGGTGCCGTCGCTCGCGAGGGTGTGTGCCTGCGTGACATCCGAGGAGAAGATGAACCAGTCGGTGAGCGGCGTGCCGATGTCCTCACTATAGAGGATCAGGTTGTGATAGCAGTCGACGAGGAACCAGATGCCGTCACAACGGGTCACCCAGGTCGGGACACTGAGCGCGGAAAAAACATTGCGGACAGGCGGAGCGGCGGCAGCCGCCTCGGAGATCCCGTCGGCGTCGATCAGACGGCTCGCTGTCTGCAGATAGTTGGAACCATCCGACGCGGGTACGAACGGTGCTGCCTGCCCGGTCCGTGAACAGCCGCACAGGAACGCGGACAGAAACATGAGCAGAAAGACCCGGAGGATCGGTTTTTTGAAGAACTGTGTTTGCATGACGATCCTATTTTACCATAAAATGATGATACCGTGGGTGAGGAATGATGACTGTCAGTGTATGCATGATCGTGAAGAATGAAGAACAGACGCTGGGCATATGTCTTGCGTCGCTTAAGGATATCGCCGACGAGATCATCGTCGTGGACACGGGTTCCGATGACCGGACCAAAGAGATCGCGGCCTCGTTTCACGCAAAGATCTTTGACCTTCCCTGGACGGATGACTTTGCCGCCGCGCGCAATCACGCGTTTTCACTGGCGACAGGCGACTATATCTACAGCGCCGACGCCGATGAGGAACTGGATGCGGAGAACCGGGAGAAATTCCTGAAGCTGAAGGCTGATCTGTCGGACGGCACATTGGATGCGGATATCGTGCAGTTTTTCTACGCGGGTCAGCTGTCTCAGAATTCTGTCTATAACTACGACAGGGAATACCGGCCCAAGCTGTTTAAGCGTGTGCGTTCGTTTGTCTGGGAGGGCGCCGTACATGAGCAGGTCCGTCTCGATCCCGTGGTCTTTGACAGCGATATCGAGATCATGCACAGACCGCACGGGCAGCATGCGGAGCGGGACCTCCGGATCTTTTCGAAGATGGCGGCACAGGGGTCGGACATGCCGGCGAGGCTTGTTAAACTCTATGCGCGGGAGCTGTTCATCGCCGGAACGGACAGTGATATCGCGGAAGCGAGGGCGTTTTTCGCGGAGCGGGTCGATTTCGAGGATGACGGCGATGCGGTGGAAGCGGCCCTGCTGGTGCTGTTGCGCGCGGCGCGGGTTACCGGTGATGAGGAAGCGTTCCTTAAGTACGCGGTCAGGATCCTGGACGGCGGCATGAAATCGAGCGAATTCTGCGTGGAGCTTGGCAGGCATTATCTGGATAAGAATGACGCGGAGGAGGCGCTGATCTGGTTCCTCGCCGCGGCGGAGCAGGAGGAGCCGTCGCTGGACATCCGGACGGGCGGCATGCTTGCGTATCGCGGCGCGGCGGAAAGCTTCCGGCACCTCGGCAATGAGGAACGTGCGGGAGAGTATGAAAAAATGGCGGAGAGCGAGGAAAGAAAATGAGCTGGGAAGAGCATGTGCGGAGGGTGGACCCCTATATCCCGGGAGAACAGCCCAAAGATAAGGATATCATCAAACTGAACACCAACGAGTGTCCCTATCCGCCGTCGCCGGCGGTGCTGGAGGCACAGAAGGCCTATCCCTATGAGGCCGGCCGCCTGTATCCGGACACGGAGGCGACGGAGCTCGCGGAGTCGATCGCCGGTTTCTACCATGTTCCCGCGGATCAGATCTTTGTCGGCGTGGGGAGCGATGATGTGCTCTCGCTTGCGTTCCTCACGCTGTTTAACGGCGGCGGTGAGGTTCTGTTCCCCGATATCACCTATTCGTTTTATGATGTGTGGGCCAGTCTGTACCGCATCCCTTACCGGCAGATCCCGGTCGACGATGATTTCCGGATCCACGCGCGGGACTACTATGACGCGCCGGGCGGGGTGATCATCGCCAATCCCAACGCGCCGACGGGAGTGCTGGAGAGTGTTGATTTTGTCGAGGATATCGTGAAGCACAACCCGGGGACGGTGGTGATCGTCGATGAGGCCTATATCGATTTCGGCGGGACGAGCGCCCTGCCGCTCATTGACCGGTATGAGAATCTGCTGGTTGTGCAGACCTGTTCCAAATCAAGGTCGCTCGCCGGCATGCGCATCGGCTTTGCCTTCGGCTCTAAAAATATCATCCGTTATCTAAAAGACGCCCGTTTCGCCTCCAATTCCTATCCCATGAACGGGATGCAGATCTCGCTCGGTGCCGCGTCCTTCCGGGATGCAGCCTATTTTCATGAGATCTGCGGCAGGGTCGTGCAGACGAGAGAACGGAGCAAGGAAGCTCTGCGCGGGCTCGGCTTCTCCTTCCCCGATTCGAAGACCAATTTCATCTTCGCGAAGCATGAACGTCTGACGGGCCGGGAGATCTACGAACAGCTGCGCAACAGAAGGATCTATGTGCGGCACTGGCAGAAACCGCGCATAGAGGATCATCTGCGCATCACGATCGGAACGGACGATCAGATGGACACACTGTTCTCCGCACTGCGGGAGATCGTGGAGACAACCGCGTAATTGAGGGGAGGAGCCTGTAATGAGTACATTCAAACAATATCTGATCGTGTTCCTGGTTTCCATGGTGCCGCTGATCGAACTGCGCGGCGCGATCCCCTTTGCGTACGGATTTCACACGGCCAATCCGGAATTCGCTCTCGTGCCGGCCTATGTCATTATCGCGGTGGGCAACATGCTCCCGGTGCCGATCATCTTCTTCTTTGCCCGCAAGGTCCTGGAATGGGGCAAGGATAAGCCGGTGATCGGCGGTTTCTTCCGCTTCTGTCTGGAAAAGGGACATAAAGGCGGGGAAAAACTGAAGGCAAAAGCCGGGCGCGGGCTGTTCGTGGCGCTCCTGCTCTTTGTCGGCATCCCGCTTCCCGGTACCGGGGCATGGACGGGGACGCTGGCGGCCAGCATTCTTGACATGGATTTCAAGACCAGTGTGCTGGCGGTCATGGGCGGTGTGGCACTCGCGGGTGTGATCATCGGCGTTCTCTGCACGCTCGGTTTCGGCGCGCTCTTCGGGATCTGAAGGAACGACCGGACGGTATGGCGGTTTATGACGGCTTCGCGTCTGCCTATGACGCACTCATGCGGGATGTCCCCTACGAAAAATGGGTGGATCTCTGCGATTCCATGATCCGACGCCACGGTGTTTCCCGACCGGTCTATGCCTCTGCGGGCACGCGCACGGCGATCGAAGAAGAACGGGATCTCGTCGTGGATCTGGGCTGCGGGACGGGGACATTTACCGGATTGCTGGCAGATCGCGGGTATGATGTGACGGGTGTTGATATCTCGCCCGAAATGCTTGCCGTCGCACAGGAAAAGAATGAGACGCGAAAGCAGACGATCCCGTATCTTTGTCAGGACATGCGCACGCTCGATCTCTACTGCACGGCGGGAACCTTTGTGAGCGTCTGTGACAGTGTGAATTATCTTCTGACAGATCGCGATGTGATCCGCACGTTTGCGGGGATCAACAGGTTTCTCTTCCCCGGCGGGATCTTCCTCTTTGATTTCAATACCGTCCATAAATACCGTGATGTGATTGGATCGGAGACGATCTCGGAGAGCGGCGAAGATGCGGCTTTTATCTGGGAGAACCGGTTCCGCGCGCGGGGGAACAGGAACGAGGCGGCACTGACCCTGTTTGTCGGGCAGCCGGACGGCCGCTACTGCCGTTTCGAGGAGACACACGTGCAGCGCGGATTCACGCTGACAGAGATCCGGGGATTCCTCAGGGCCGCAGGGCTCCGTTTTGTCACGGCGCTTGATGAGCGAACCGGGAAAAAGCCGTACGCGAAGAGCGAAAGGATCCTTGTCGTCGCGCGGGAATCCGGCAAGCGGTTTTAGACTGTTCCTTCGAATACCGTTACGGCCGGCCCCGTCATCAGGATCCGGTCCGCCACGCGGTCATAGCGGCAGACGATCTCACCGCCGAGCACATGGACGGTGATCCTGTCATCGGTGAGACCGGCCAGTGCGCAGGCGGTCGTGATGGCACAGCATCCCGTGCCGCAGGCGAGCGTTTCACCGGTACCGCGCTCCCAGACGCGCATGTGTACCTCGGAACGACTGTCGATATGCACGAATTCCGTGTTGGTTCGGTTGGGAAAAGCGGGGTGGGATTCAAAGTGCGGACCGATCTGCGCGAGCGGAAAGGCGGCGAGATCGACATCCGCGGGGAGTACCACGACCGCGTGCGGATTGCCCATGGAGACGATCCGGGCGCAATAGACATCGGGCAGGCCGGAAAACTCGACACCTGCGGGGTTCATGTCGGGAAGATCGGCAACCGTCATGCCGTTCATCTGCGAGGATCCCAGCGGCAGCAGTTCCGGGCGCAGAGGGATCCGGACCGGATCGAGGACCGGCGCCCCCATGTCGACCGTGACGCTGTGCACATGCCGGGAGCCGTCGGTTTCATCGGCTTCCAGTGTCAGATATTTCCTTGCACCCGCGCTGATGATCGTGAGCTTCGTGCTGTCTGTCAGTCCGTGTTCGTAGACATAGGCACCGACGCAGCGGATCCCGTTGCCGCACATCTCGGAACGTGAACCGTCCGCGTTGTACATCTCCATTTCGAAATCCACATCCGGCGCGTCGGCCGGGGCGGGATTGATAAAGATCACGCCGTCTCCGCCGATCCCGAAATGCCGGTCGGAAAGCCGTCTGGTGAGCGCCGGTCTGTCTTGCGCGGCGATGTGCTCTTTGGCGCTGTCGATGTAGATATAATCATTGCCGCAGCCCTGCATCTTCGTGAATTTCATGTGATCTCCCCTCCCATTGAAAATGGATGCGCATAATGATAATATAGACCACAATGTTTGTCAAAGAAAGGGTCTGAACGGGGGATACCATGTTGCACTGTAATGAAAACTATCTGAAACTGCCGGGAAGCTATCTGTTCTCCACCATTGCCAAAAAGGTGTCCGCCTTTCAGGCGGCGCATCCCGATGCGGACATCATCCGTCTGGGGATCGGGGATGTGACGAGGCCGCTCCCGGCTGCCGTGATCGAGGCTTTACACCGGGCTGTCGATGAACAGGCCGATGCGGCGACCTTCCGTGGCTACGCACCGGATCTCGGCTACGCTTTTCTGCGCGAAGCAATGGCGGCAAACGATTTTCAGGCACGAGGATGCGATATCGCGGCGGATGAGATCTTTATCTCCGATGGGGCAAAGAGCGATTCGGCCAACATCCAGGAGATCTTCGGACAGGACTGCGTGATCGCGGTCTGTGATCCCGTCTATCCGGTCTATGTCGACAGCAACGTGATGGCCGGACGCACAGGGGATTACGACGCGTCAACCGGCATCTGGAGCCGGGTGATCTATATGCCCTGCACGGCGGAGAACGGCTTTGTGCCGGAGCTGCCGGAACAGACGCCGGACATCCTCTATCTGTGCTATCCGAACAATCCGACCGGCGGAGCGATCACAAAGGAAGCTCTCCAGCGGTTTGTGGACTACGCAAACGAAAAGGGCGCGGTGATCATCTATGATGCGGCCTATGAGGCGTACATCAGCGATGACGCGATCCCGCATTCGATCTATGAGTGCGCGGGGGCGAAAAACTGCGCGATCGAGCTGCGGTCCTTTTCCAAAAATGCCGGATTCACGGGACTCCGGCTCGGCGCTACGATCATCCCGCACGCACTGAAGGTGCGGGTGCAGACGGACGGCAGCGGACGCGAGGTGGAACTCCACAGCCTGTGGGCGAGACGGCACGGTACAAAATACAACGGCGCCCCCTATGTGGTCCAGCGTGCCGGAGAGGCTTGCTACAGCGCGGATGGCAAGGCGCAGATCCGGGGGATCATCGGCGAATACATGAAGAACGCGGCGTTTCTTCTCGACGGACTGAAAAAGGCGGGCTACACGGTATACGGCGGAGAGCATTCCCCCTATGTGTGGCTCAGGACGCCGGATGATATGACAAGCTGGGAATTTTTTGATATACTGTTGGAACGGGCGCAGCTGGTGGGCACGCCGGGCTCGGGATTCGGCCCGCACGGCGAACACTATTTCCGGCTGACAGCCTTCGGAAGCTATGAGAACAGCGTCAGAGCGATCGAACGGATAAGGAAACTGTAAGGATGAATGTCAGTATTTTCGGATTGGGTTATGTCGGCTGTGTGGGAGCTGCCTGCGCGGCCAAACTCGGACATCATGTCATCGGCAACGACATCTCCGAAAACAAGGTGAAACTGATCTCCGAGGGGAGACCAACGATCATTGAGGCACAGATCGACGAACTCATGCGCGAGGGACATGAGAAGGGTCTGATCGAGGCAACCACGGACAGCAGATTTGCCGTGCTGCATTCGGATCTCTCGTTCATCGTTGTCGGAACCCCCAGTACAAAAGAAGGGCATCTCAATCTTTCCTATGTATTCAACGTCGCCAGAGAGATCGGTGAGGCGCTGCGCGACAAGGAGAGCTTTCATGCCGTCGCCATCCGCTCCACGGTGCTGCCCGGTACCAACAAAGAGGTCGGCAGGATCATTGCCGAGGCCTCGGGAAAGCGCGTCGGTGAGGATTTTGCGGTGGTCTCCAATCCGGAGTTTCTGCGGGAGGGAACCGCGGTGGAGGACTATCTGCATCCGCCGCTGACTCTCATCGGAACGGACAGCGCGAAGGCGGAGGAGATGTTCCGCGAATTCTACAGAGAGATCCCCGGTGAATTCATCTCCACCGACATCGAGGTGGCGGAGATCATGAAATATGTCAACAACACTTATCACGCGCTGAAGATCGTGTTCGGCAACGAGATCGGCAACATCTGCAAGGCACTGGATATCGACAGCCACAAGGTGATGGACATCTTCTGCAGGGACACGCAGCTCAATATCTCTCCCTACTATTTCAAACCGGGCTTTGCCTACGGCGGCTCCTGCCTGCCCAAGGATTCCAAGGCCCTGCGGACCCTGGCCCATGATCATTACATTGACGCTCCCGTGATCAACGCGATCGATCCGTCCAATCAGATGCAGAAGAAGAACGCGCTGGAGATCATCGAGAGCAAGGGACTGTCGAAGATCGGGATCCTGGGACTCGCATTCAAGGCGGGAACGGATGATCTGCGCTGTTCCCCGATCGTCGATGTCGCGGAGGAACTTTTGGGCAAGGGCTATGAAATCCGGATCTATGACAGGAATGTGCGCGTTTCCCAGCTGACCGGCACCAATGCGGATTTTATCTCGGCGAAACTCCCGCATCTGCACGAGATCATCACGGACGATCTCGATGAGGTGGCGGGCAGCAGCGATGTGCTGGTGATCACCAACAGGGAACCGGAATTCGAGGAGATCCCCGCGCGTTATCCGCACAAGGTCATCATCGATCTGGTGCGGCAGTACCGATCGCTTGATTATGACGGACACTACGAGGGGATCAGCTGGAAGAACATCAACGAGAATCCCGCGCAGGATGAGGAGATCCGTCATGACCGGCAGAGGACGGATTTCTGATCATGAGCGGTTCGGAAAGAAAGATCCTGATCATTGTAGAAAATCTCCCGGTGCCGTTTGACACCCGCGTCTGGCAGGAGGCCACGACGCTTGCGAAGAACGGCTACACGGTTTCCGTGATCTGCCCGAAGGGCAAGAACTATAACGCCGATGAGGAGACCCTCGAGGGCGTTCACATCTTCCGCCATGATCTGCCTGAGGCAAAGAGCGGCGCGTTTGCCTATCTGCAGGAATACACCACGGCTCTCCGCGAGGAGAAGCGTCTGGCCGGGCGCGTTTACAAAGAGATCGGCTTCGATGTGATCCACGGCTGCAACCCGCCGGATGATATCTACATGGTGGCAAAGAAATTCCGCCGCTTCGGCGTGCGTTATGTCTTTGATCATCATGATATCTGTCCCGAACTGTATGAAGCCAAATTCGGCAGGGCCTCGGGGCCTTTCTACGCCAGTCAGCTGTTCTGGGAACGGCAGACCTACCGTCATTGCACCTTTGCCTTTGTGACCAATGAGAGCTATAAAAAGATCGCGATCGAGCGGGGGGGCATGCCTCCCGAGCGGGTGATCGTGCTCCGGAGCGGTCCGAAACTCGAGCGGATGCAGATCCGCGAGGCAGATGAGTCGCTCAAAAATGGACGCCGCTTCATGGTTGGCTATCTCGGTGTCATCGGGAAGCAGGAGGGGGTTGATTATCTTCTGAAAGCCGCACGCATCATCCGCGAGCAGGGCGATGATGTGCAGTGGGGGATCGTCGGCGGCGGTCCCTATCTGGAAACAGCCAGGCGGCACGCGGAGGAGATGGGACTCTCGGACTGTGTCACCTTTACCGGACGCGCCCCCGATGATGAGATGCTCGCGTATCTCAACACGGCGGATGTCTGTGTCAACAGCGATGAGTATAACGCGATGAACGACAAAAGCACGATGAACAAGGTCATGGAATACATGGCGCTCGGCAAGCCGATCGTGCAGTTCGATCTGACGGAGGGACGATTTTCCGCACAGGAGGCGTCGCTTTACGCAAAGCGCAACGACGCGGCGGATATGGCAGACAAGATCCTTACGCTTCTTAAGGATCCCGACCTGCGCGCCCGTATGGGGACTTTCGGAAGAGAACGCGTGGTGAACGAGCTGTCCTGGGAGCACACGAGCAAGGCACTTCTGGAAGGATATGAAAAATTCTACACAGGGGCATTTGACGGAAAAAAGTTCTGAGCAGAGGATTCCGGAGAGGACCGGATACGGGAAACGGAGAGAGGTATGGCTCGTCTGAGTTGGTATATCCGGCGTCTGAAGGCAATGGGGATTCCCGAGATCCTGTGGCGGATCGAACAAAAGGCGCTGCAGCTGTCCGAAGAGCGACAGTTCAGAAGACCGTGCTCCGTGACGTCCGGCGTTTTTGACCGGTCCTGTCCCTTATCCCGTGACGCGGATCCGTCGCGTCTTTTCCTCAACACCGATAACAAAGAGTTCGCGCTGCGCGTCAGCATTCCGCTGCCGCCGCCCTACCGCTACGAGGAATACCGGATGCGATGGCACGCGGGTTTCCAGACGGACACGGACTGGCCGCTCATCTTTTCTCCGAAACTGGATTACCGCGGGATGGACGCCATCGGGGATGCCAGGACCAACTGGGAACTGAACAAGCACTTCCAGTTTGCTCTGCTCGCCAAGGATTATCTGGCAAGCGACGGCCGCGAATGGTTTCTCACGGAGCTGGAGACGCTGTTCGAGGACTGGGATGAGAAGAATCCTTTCCTGTACGGGATCTCCTGGACGAGCGCGATCGAGATCGCCGAACGCACCATCAACTGGTGCCTCGCGCTGGGATTCCTCTCGGCGGCAAAGAAAGTGCCGGATGGGCTTAAAGAGCGTTTCACCAACGGGATCATCAATATGGCGGGCTATCTGTTCCGCCACTACTCCCGCTATTCTTCCGCCAACAATCATCTGATCATCGAGATCTCCGCGGTGCTGCACGCGGGCGTGCTGACCGGTCATGCCCCGTGGACGGAAAAGGCGGTGGAGATCCTGGATCGAGAGCTGTTCCTGCAGGATTACGCGGACGGCGTCAACAAGGAAGAAGCACTGTATTATCAGGCGTTCATGATGGAGGCGTTCGCGCTGGATCTGCGTCTTCTGCAGAAGAACGGGATCGCACGGGAAAAGACCGAACGCTGGATCCCGATGCTCACGAAGATGTCCCGCTATGTCCGCGACTGTATCGGCATGTACGGTGAGGTGGTCGAATTCGGGGACAATGATGACGGGAAGCTTTTGGATCTTGCCGGCGGGGAGAGGAGGCAGGATTATTACACATATATCCTGCAGCTCATGAGCCTGCTGCTCCCGGAACGCTATGTGCCCGCGGCGGAACTGCCGGATTACGAATGGCAGGAAAATGTCTGCTGGCTGTTCACAAAAGAAGAGCGTGAAGCGGCGGCGAAGAAACCACTGTACGCACCAACGGGCAGTGTGGACTATGCGGAAGGAGGCAACGCGATCCTCAGGAGCACGGACGGCGAGGTGCTGATCGGGATCGATCACGCGCCGCTGGGATACGGAGCGCTCTGCGCGCACGGACACGCGGATGCCCTCAGTTTTCAGGCGTTTGTCGGCGGCGAGCGGTTCCTCTGCGATCCGGGCACCTATATCTATCACACGGATGAGAAGGCACGCAACGATTTCCGGCGGACGAGGAACCACAACACCGTCTGTATCGGCGGAAGAGATCAGTCCGAAATGCTGGGTGCTTTTCTCTGGGGACGCCGGGCGACCTGCCGGCTGATCGAAGCCGTCACCGGAGAGAAGGAGGACGTGATCGAGGCGGAGCATGACGGCTACCGGCCGGTGACGCATCGGCGGCGGTTCACCTTTGACCGCGTGAACAGGGTGCTGACCATTGAGGATCACGTGTCGGACACGACGGACGCGGTGTTCTCACTCCTGTTTTCCGACGATATCGCGCCCAGGGAGCGGGAGGACAGCAAGGGAGCAGGGTGGCGCCTGGAGGATGTCTTTACCGGACGTCTCGTGGGGAGCGTGGAGTTCCTGTCCGGGTTTTCCGGAAAACCGCAGCTGGTTTCCAGAGAGATATCGCGGAGATACGGTTACCGGACGCAGACATCGGGGTTGGTCGCGAGGATCTCCGCCGATCCGGCCGTGACGGTGATCCGGTTCGGCGGGCCGGATAACGGATAGGGGCTGACAGGGAGGACTGACGATGTGCGGGATCTGCGGCATCTATGACAAAAACCACACCATTGCCGATCACCGGGATCTGATCGGACGGATGAACCGCGTGCAGAAGCACCGCGGACCGGATGACGAGGGCATTTTCACAGAGGGGAGTGCGGCGCTCGGACATGTGCGCCTGTCCATTCTCGATCTCTCACCGGCCGGACATCAGCCGATGACGCGGCATGACCGCTACACGATCGTCTACAACGGTGAGATCTTCAATTATCTTGAGCTGCGTGAGGAACTTCGCGGTCTTGGCTATACCTTTACCACGCAGTGCGATACGGAGGTGGTTCTCGCGGCTTATGACTGCTGGGGTCCCGCCTGTCAGGAGCGGTTCAACGGCTTCTGGGCATTTGCCGTCTATGACGCACAGACGGACAGTTTCTTTCTCTCCCGCGACCGCTACGGCGTGAAGCCGGTTTATTACACACGGCAGCAGGGCAGCCTGCTGTTCGCTTCCGAGATCAAGACCCTGCTTGCGGACGAGCGGATCGAACGGCGGGTCAACGAGCAGGCGGTCGTGAATTATCTGGTGAACGGCTTTGTCGACTGCGAGGAGGAGACCTTTTTCAGGGGGATCTTCCGCCTGCCGGCGGGCGCGCAGATGATCGTGCAGGGCGATGCGGAACCGGAGATCACGCGCTGGTACACACTGCCATACAGGGAGACCGTCTGTGAGAAACTGAAGGCCGAAACCTTCAGCAGATTCCGGGAACTCTTTCGGGACGCGGTCCGCATGCGGCTGCGTTCCGATGTGCCTGTGGGAAGCTGCCTTTCGGGCGGCCTGGATTCCTCTTCCATTGTTTGCGAATCCAGCAGACAGCTGGCGGGATCGAAAAAGCAGGCCGGTCAGCACACCTATTCCGCGACCTATCCCGGCAGTCCCGACGATGAGCGGCGCTATATCGACGCGGTGGTCGCCGAGACCGGCGTGAGCGGCCACTATATCGAGCCGACCGCCGATACGCTGTTCGCGGATCTGACGGATCTGATCTACACGCAGGATGAACCCTTTGTGTCGACCAGTATGTACGCGTCGTACTGTGTGATGCGTCTGGCGTCGGAGAACCGGGCAAAAGTGCTTCTGGACGGACAGGGTGCGGACGAGATCCTCTGCGGTTACCGGAAGGCACGCGTCTACTACATCAAAAAGCTCGCGGCAAAGGGGCATCTGCTCCGGGCAGCCCGCGAGGCCTTTCTGTATCTTCCCTACATGCGCAAGCACAACTCGACGCTGCTCGCGGATCTGAGCATGCTGCGGCAGTTCTTCGGAAAGGAGGACAAAGGGGATGTCCGCAGGAAGTATCTGGGTGAGGCTGTCCGTGAGGCGGAGCTCTCCCGCACCTACCGCGCGGGCGACGATTTCATCGTCAATGATTTCAGTGCCATCGTGCTGCCGGCGCTCCTGCGCTATGTGGACAGGAATGCGATGGCTTTTTCCATCGAGGACAGGCTGCCGTTTCTGGATCACCGGCTGGTGGAGTTTGCCATGCAGCTGCCGATGAATGCCAAGATCAACCGCGGCTGGTCCAAATACATCATGCGGCGCACACTCGCCATGCCGGAGATCGTGCGGAAAAGACGGGACAAGATCGGGTTCTACACGCCGGAAAGCGACTGGCTCAGAGCCCATGCGGATGACTACAGGAAGATCTTCGAACAGGAGGATTTCCGGGCGGAGCGTTTCATCGACAGGAAACGGCTGCTCGCGGACTGGGACGAGATCCTTCAGGAGGACAGCATCGGGCTGTTCCGCTATATCTGTCTGGAGAGATGGATGGAGATCTTTGACGTGCACGCGGCGTAGAGTTCGAGGATTTTCTTAAGACTATCTCTCGCATCAAAACGTTTGCGGATCGTATCCGCGCCTTCCGCGCCGATCCGCCCTCTTTCCTCTTCATCTGTGAGCAGGCGGATGAGAGCCTGCGCAAGAACGCCGGCGTTGCCGGGTTCGATCAGGATCCCGTTCGTTCCGCTTTCTATGATCTCGGGGATGCCCCCGACCGACGTCGCCACGCAGGCGAGTCCGCGGCTCATGGCCTCCAGCAGGGACATGGGCATGCCCTCGATATAAGAGGGGAGAACAAAGACGCTGCAGGAGGAGAACAGCTCCTCCCGTTTTTTTTCATCAATCCATCCGGGCAGATGGACATGCTCCTCTATTCCGGCTTCCCTGACACGCTGCAGGCATTGTTCGACACCGTTGTCCCCGCAGAGGAAAAACTGTGCGTCCGGGACAGACGCGAGCACTTCGGAGATCGCGTCCAGAAGATCGTAGATCCCCTTCATTTTCGTGAGCTGTCCGAGATACAGGATATTGTGATCATGTCGTTCCGTGGGGATGCTTTCGGGGATCGGGACACCGTTGTACAGGACCGTGATCTTTGCGGGGTCGCAGATCCCGTCGGCAAAGAAATCACGCCATTCCCCGGAGAGCACGATCACCCGGTCGGCCATGGCAAAGATCTTGCGGATATAACGGCGTTTTCTGTCGCCTGCTTCTTTGTAGTAGAAATCACCGAAACTGCCGCCGTGCTGATGGATGATGATCCGTTTCCCCATCCGGTGCGCCCGCTTCACCAGCATTGCTTTGCGTGCGAAGCTCGCCCGCGGAGAGAGATGGACGTGAAGGATATCGTGCCGCCGCATGAGCGGTCCGAACCGGAGCCATGCGCCGGCGAAGACAAGAAGCTTCGTCAGCGCGCTGCCGTCCCGCATGGTGGGGAGATAGGTCAGCTGTACCATCCGGTCGATCCCGAGCGAATACCACACATTGACAAGGGCGGACACCCCGCCGCGGACATCCCTGGCGGGACCCGCCATCAGGACGCGGGG
>JAILOV010000076.1 GCA_024690605.1 Lachnospiraceae bacterium
AAAGAAAGTTATCAATATGACGATAATTTAAAAACGCTGACCGCCGGTGACGAGGCGGGTGCGCTCTACGGTGCGTTCCGGCTGGTCAGGGAACAGCGGCTGCATGGCGGGGTAGCGCCTTCCTTCGGCCCCTGCATCCCGTCCAATCCGCTCCGGATGCTGAACCACTGGGACAACATGGACGGCTCCATCGAGCGCGGCTATGCCGGGCAGTCTTTTTACTTCGCCGACGGGAAATTTCTGGACACGGGCGCGCAGGGCGAGCGTCTCGCGGACTATGCCCGCATGATCGCCAGCGTCGGGATCAACGCGGTCGTGATCAACAACGTCAATGTCAAGGGTGACGCCACATGGTTGATTTCTGATCGATATTACGATAATCTCTCCCGGCTGTCCACGCTGTTTTACAGCTACGGCATCCGGCTGTTCTTAAGCCTCAACTATGCGGCCTCCATGGACATCGGCGGCCTTGCCACCGCGGACCCTCTGGATCCGGCGGTCGCAGCCTGGTGGAAGGAGAAGATGACCGAGGTCTTCACGAAGATCCCGCATTTCGGCGGCTTCCTCGTCAAGGCGGATTCCGAGGGGCGGCCCGGACCTTTTACCTATGGAAGGACCCAGGCGGACGGCGCCAACATGCTGGCGGAGGCGGTGCGGCCACACGGCGGCATCATCATCTGGCGCTGCTTTGTCTACAACTGCCAGCAGGACTGGCGGGACAAAAAGACGGACCGCGCGTGTGCGGGCTACAACAATTTCATCGGCTCGGACGGTGACTACGCCGACAACGTGATCCTGCAGATCAAGAACGGACCGATGGATTTCCAGATCAGAGAACCCGTGTCGCCACTCTTCGGCGGTCTGAAGAAGACCAACGTGATGCTGGAGGTGCAGATCGCACAGGAATACACCGGCCATCAGATCGACACCTGTTTCCTGATGCCGTTGTTTAAGGAGGTGCTGGATTTCCACACGAGCGCGCCGGACGGCACGCAGGACACGGTCGCGGAGATCATCTCCGGCAGAGCGCAGGGACACACGGTCACGCCCGGGATGTGCGGCATGGCGGCAGTCACCAACACCGGCGATGACGCCAACTGGACGGGCGGGGATCTCGCACAGGCCAATCTCTACGGTTTCGGGAGGCTTTCTTTTGACACGGGGCTCACACCGGAGCAGATTGCCAGAGAGTGGCTGGCGCTCACCTATCCGAAGGAGGCGGAAGCGGTGCTTTTGCCGATCCTCCTGCATTCCCGCGAGGTCTATGAGAACTACACGGTGCCGCTCGGCATCGGCTGGATGGTGCGGCCCGCGACCCACTACGGACCGAGCGTTGACGGCTATGAATATGACCGCTGGGGCACCTATCACCGGGCGGATCTCAAGGGACTCGGCGTCGACCGGACGGATGCCGGCACGGGCTATGCCGCGCAGTACGGCCCTGCCTGGAAGGCG
The DNA here is from genome assembly GCA_024690605.1 of Lachnospiraceae bacterium. Lineage (GTDB taxonomy): Bacteria > Bacillota > Clostridia > Lachnospirales > Lachnospiraceae > Butyrivibrio. Next base: position 1,456 of record JAILOV010000076.1, read on the forward strand.
GTCCTGGAGGATCCGGCGAAATGTCCCGAGGAGCTGCTGCTGTTCTTCCACCGGGTGCTCTACACGACGAAGTTAAAGTCCGGGAAGACGCTCATTCAGCACATCTATGACACGCATTTTGCCGGCCTGCAGGCGGTGGAAGAGGATCTTAAGCAGATCCGGACGCTGGAAAAGGTGCTCGCCCCCGCGGTCTATGCCCGCATCCTGGAGCGGATGGAGATGCAGCGCGCGAATGCCCGCGAGTGGTGCGATCAGGTGAACAGTTATTTCTATCGCAAATGCGGCATACCGGACGAGCGGGGCAGGACGATCTATTGATCGGCGGAGGTGATCCTTCAAAGTGTGCATTTATTGCTCTATATCCTGCCTATATTGCCAAACCCGCTCAGAAGTTTGACTTTTGGGCTGAAAATTGGCATAATTGAATCGTTATACCAGTCGAATCCTTTTGATCGTTTTGAACAGAGTCAAACATTTGTGGCAAAAGTTGCGATAGGAAAGGAGCGTGCGGATGAGCGCTGCGAAGACCAGGGTGAAGGCACCGAAGAAAAAGGTGAAGTTCAGTGTCTATATGAAGCGATACTGGCAACTCTACGCAATGCTGGCCCTTCCGCTCATCTATCTGTTCATCTTCAAGTATCTGCCCATGGTCTATGTGCAGATCGCTTTCAAAAAATACAGCATCGTCAAGAGCATCTGGACGCTGCCCATCGCCAAGAACCACGGCTTCGAGTATTTCATCAAGGCCTTCAGCAACAATGATTTCCGCTATGCCCTGCGCAACACGGTGACGCTGAATCTGCTGGATCTGCTCTTCGGCTTCCCGGCACCGATCCTGTTCGCGCTCATCCTCAACGAACTCTGTTTCCAGCGCTACAAGAAGGTCGTGCAGACCATCACCTACATGCCGCACTTCCTTTCGTGGGTCATCATCTACAGCCTTGCGTTGCAGCTGCTCACCCCGGAGACCGGCTTCATCAACATGATGATCGAAGCTTTCGGCGGCACTTCCATTCCGTTCCTCAATGATCCCGCCCATTGGATCGGCAGCTACATCGCTTTCGGCATCTGGCAGAACTTCGGCTGGGGCTCCATCATCTATCTGGCGGCGATCTCGGGCATCAATCCGGAACTCTATGAGGCGGCATCCGTGGACGGCGCCGGGCGCTTCCGCAAGATGTGGCACATCACGCTGCCGGGCATCAAACCCACGATCGTGGTGCTGCTGATCATGAACCTCGGCAACATCCTGGGCGGCGGCTTTGACCGGCCTTTCGCCTTCCAGAACAACCTCGTCATGAAGGTGGCGGATGTCATCGCGACCTATGTCTACCGCGTCGGTATCAAGGGCCTGCAGTTCTCCCTGACGACGGCCGTCGGTCTCTTCCAGTCGGTGGTGGGCGTGTTCTTCCTGCTGATGGCTAACTGGCTCTCCCGGAAGCTGGGCGAGCGGGGCATCTGGTAAAGGAGGGAACAGAAGATGAAGGTCAAATCCGGCGTAGACAAAACCTGGGACGTCATTTTTGTTATCATCTGTCTTATGATCGCGGCGATCTGCGTCATCCCGATGCTGCATCTGCTGGCCAAGTCGTTCTCCGGCACGGACTATCTCGTGCGGCACGAGGTGTTCCTGATTCCCAAGGGCTTCAATTTTGACGCCTATGCATCGGTCCTTAAGGATCCCAAATATGTCCGGGCATTCTTCTGGACGGTGTTCCTGACGATCGTGTGCACGGTGCTCTCCCTGATCATGACGACGCTCTGCGCGTTCCCGCTGATCTTTGAGAACCTCAGGGGCCGCAATGTGATCAACATCTTCATCACGATCACGATGTTCTTCAACGCCGGCACGATCCCCAACTACCTGCTCATGCACAGGCTGAACCTGCTGAGCAACCCGCTGGTGCTGATCATCCCCGGTGTCATGAGCGTCTACAACATGATCATCATGCGCAGCTTCTTCTACGGGATCCCGGACAGTCTGCGGGAATCCGCGGAGATCGACGGCGCCACCTTTTTCCAGATCCTGACGGTCATCTATATCCCGCTCTCCAAGCCCGTGATCGCCACGCTGGCGCTGTTCTACGCGGTGGGCCGCTGGAACGGCTATTCCGACGCCCTCATGTACATGAGTGACGAGCGGTTCTACACACTGCAGCTGCTGCTTTACAACATCATCAACAACATCAACCAGGTGGAAGTGGCGACGCAGGAAGGCTTCTCCAGCCCCGGCCTTGCGGCATCCCTGAAGGCGGCCATCGTCATGTTCTCCACAGTCCCGATCCTGTGCGTCTATCCGTTCCTGCAGAAGTATTTCATCGCGGGCGTGACACTCGGGGCGGTCAAAGAATAAGCGAAGAAAGGATCGGGTGGCTGCTCTGCGGGTATCCGGTCTTTTCGATATAGTCAACTCTAAAAAAGGAGGGAAAAGACATGAAGAAAAGGTTACTGTCAATTTTGCTGGCGGGCGCGATGACGGTGTCACTTGCGGCCTGCGGCGGCACGGCACCTGCGGCGGAAGCACCTGCGGCGGAAGCACCTGCGGCGGAAGCTCCCAAGGAGGAAGCCAAGGCTGAGGAGCCCAAGGCCGAGGAGCCTGCGGCTGAGGAGGCCACCAGCGAGCTCGTGGACGGCAAGTTTGCCGAGACCCGCAAGATCACGGTCGAGGTCTATGACCGCGGCAACGACGGCGGCTCCGATCCCGAGAACAACATGTACACCGAGTTCATCAAGAAGGGCATGCTCGAGGAGCACAATGTCGAGGTCACTTTCAAAAAAGTCGGCCGCTGGACCGAGGTTGATGACATCAACAAGCTGCTGGCGAGCGGTGAGGCACCGGATATCTGTGTGACCTATTCCTATCCCACGATCCTGACCTATGCGGGCATGGGCGGCGTCATCGATCTGGCTCCCTATCTCGATCAGTACAAGTCCGAGCTTCCGAACCTCTGGAACTGGCTTGGCGACGAGAACATCTACTGGGACAAGGATCCCAAGACCGGCACCGTTTGGGCGGTCGAGGGCAGAAGATTCGAGCAGCAGAGGATCGTCACCTTTGTCCGTCAGGACTGGCTGGACAAGCTGGGTCTGAAGGCTCCCACCACCACGCAGGAGTTTGAGGACATGCTGGTCGCGTTCAAGGACAATGCGGAAACCCTGCTCGGCAAGGATGCGAAGAAGATGGTTCCGTTCTCCATCAGCAAGGATGTAGGCTGGAGAGCTTCCAACATCATCACCTCCTTTATGGATCCCGCGATCACGGACAAGGAATACTACATCAACGGCTTTGATGATCGTATGGTCACCGAGCCTCAGACCAAGGAAGCGGTCCGCCTGCTCAACAAGTGGTACAACGCAGGCCTTATGCGCAAGAACTTCTCCCTTGCTCCCGATGACACGGAAGAGGATGACATGATCAAGTCCGGTTATGTCGGCGCTTTCCAGCACAACTGGGATATGCCTTTCCGTAACGGCGAGGACAGCTACAATGCCAGCCTTGCACGTAACGTCGGCGAGGATGCCAAGTTTGTCGCGATCGATCCGTTCACGAACTCTGCCGGCAAGCATGCGAAGTGGCTCTACAGCACCGCCGGCGACCGCAAGAGCTTCTTCCCCATCACGAACCAGGAGCCTCTTGCTTCCCTGCTCTATCTTGACTACATCAGCAAGCCCGAGGTCATCAAGTATCTGCAGATCGGTGACGAGGGTGTGACGCACGATGTGCTCGACAGCGGCGCCATCCAGATCAAGGCTGCCACGGGCGATGCGATCCAGAACTCCGGCAGGAACATCGACATGACGATCACCTGCAACGGCGCGTTCTATGGCGATACGGATCTGGCGGCTCTGTCCCTGTCCTATGGCTATGCGGGCATCGATCCGGCGCTTGTGGATCAGGCCAGCAAGATCGCCATGACGGACGGTCTGACCCCGAAGAATGTCAATGTCGGCACGATCGAGGCGGAAGCCGGTGTCGGCGACACGCTCTCGGCGAAGAGAGATCAGGCCTATGATCAGGCTGTGGAAGCTTCCGAGGCTGATTTTGACAAGGTCTGGGATGCGGCGATCGCGGACTACCTGTCTTCCGGCGGCCAGGCCATCATCGATGAGCGCACCGAGAAGTGGACAGAGTACTTCGGCGATTCCGACATGCTTCCGTAATCGGAACGGCATTAACGGAATGACGAACATTTTGTAACAGTTTTTCAGAGAGAAGCCGGGCAGTTCTGTCCGGCTTCTCTTGACGGGAACAAGACACCATCACAAGCGAAGCACTATGGACGGAAGATACTGAGCATAAGGGACATATGGCCATCACTCACAATTTTGATTCGGATGCATATGTCAAATCGCTTATAACAGAGAATGATAGATGTGGAAAAGGATTTAGCCATGGCAGATAGACTTACCGCCTCCAGATTGATCTCGGATCACATGATGCTGCAGCGCAGGAAACCCGTTCATCTCTGGGGAAAGACGGAACCGGAGAGAAAGGTGCGGGCGCTTCTTGCGGTGGATGAGGATCCTGCGGCAAAACCGGTCGAGGCGGAGACAGTAGCGCAGGCGGACGGCAGCTGGTCCCTGTTTCTTCCTGCCATGGAAGCGTCGGAGGAGAGCCGGACGCTGACGATCACAGACAGCGGCGATGAGCGGATCGTGGTGCACGATGTGCTGATCGGTGAGGTCTGGTTTGCGAGCGGCCAGTCCAATATGGATCTGATGCTGGAACGGGTGCGGGACCGCTACCCGGTGGAGGCGTCGGAAGCCGAGGACCGCTGTCTCCGCTGCTTCAAGATCGCGGAGCACACCTATTATCACGGACCACTGGCGGAGCCTCTCACGGGCGAGTGGTGGTGCGTGTCGCCGGAGACGATCCTCGCCTTTTCGGCAACCGGCTATTTCTTTGCAAAGCATTACCGAAAGATGACGGGTGTGCCGGTGGGCTTTATCCATGCGAGTCTCGGCGGCTCCAGGATCGCCGGCTGGATGAGCCGGGAGATGCTGGCGGCTCCCTCAGACCTGATGCCCGGAGGGTATCCTGCATATCTGGCGGATGCGGAGCATTACGCGGATGACGCCTTTCTCGCGGGACAGGTGAAAAAGAACGAACAGCAGGCCACGACGTGGAATGCGGAGCTTGAGAGGAGAGAGGAGCAGAACAAAGCCGGCCTGTTGACAAAAGATTCCGGTGATGGTCATGTAAGTGGATTACAGAATGAGATCATTTCTGTTCCCTGCTTCTTCCGTGATATATCGGAATTACGTGGATTTATAGGCAAAATAACGTTAACAAAGAAATTCACGATCACAGAAGAAATGTTGCGGAGAGCGGCCGATCATGCCCGCATCCGCCTCTTCCTCGGCACGATGGTCGACCGCGACGAGGTCTTCGTCAACGGCGTCAAGGTCGGTGAAACCGGCTATCAGTATCCGCCCCGCAAGTATGA
>JAILOV010000015.1 GCA_024690605.1 Lachnospiraceae bacterium
TTGTAGTAGCCGTAGGCGACGATGTCCCGCCCGTAGGCGAGGATGACGTCGGTATCATACTGCCGGATAAAATGTACCAGATCGTCGGGCACTGCCGCGCGGACGCGCTTTCCTTCTTCCAGATCCCGCGTGATCACCTGACAGACGCGGATCGCTTCCTCCGGGATGTGATAGGCGTTCTCGGCGCGGGTCACATAGGGATTGCGGTACACCATGCTGCCCGCGAACACGATCGCCGCGGCGACGGCAAGCGGCAGGAGGATACGGTCAAGGATCCGCTTGAAGAGGAGCGCCCTGCCGCGCATCGGCACAAGCGTGCAGAGCCGACACCCGGCCAGAGCGACCGTCATGCTCATCGGAACGAGCCACAGCATCCGGTACTGCGTGTTGCCGCTGTCCGTCACCCGCACATAGACCTTGCGGAAGAGCGGGAAGAAGAACAGGAACAGGACCGCCGCCGGCAGCCAGATCAGGAGGATCCGCACCGGGCGGCGCTTTTCCTTAATCAGGAGAAATATGAACGCAGCCGCATAGAGCACGGTGAGCCACCCGCTGCCGCCGTACTGTTTGAACATCACCCAGCTTTCCATGAAGATTCCGTACATTCAGGATCTCCTCTACCACGGCCTGAAGACCAGACTGAGCAGCACGAGCGCCGCGCCCGGTACACAGGTCAGACCGGAGAACACGATCAGGGACAGCCGGTGTCTGATCGCGCCCTTCCCGGAGAGAACGGCGACAAAAAACGCCGCCCCCACGGTGAACATGGATACCAGCAGGATCCCCGAGGTGCTGAAGAATCCCGCCGCGCAGTTCGCGAGAAAGAGCAGGAGCCAGGGCGCGAGGCGCTCCCTTTTTCCCAGCGTCTGCCATTGGCCTCCCTGCTCCTGTTCCCCGAGTTTCAGGAAGAGCAGGAGCACCAGCGGCAGGAGAAAATTCACGACCATGGATTTGCCCTGCCAGGTGCGCATCAGGAAAAAGGTCTCCGGCGTGTAGATCGAGACATTGCCGAAGATGGCGAAAATGCTCAGAAAGCACAAAAACAGCGGGACAAGATCCCTCCGCTCCCGGAGGAAGACCTGACCGCAGCACGCGCAGACGGCGTAATGCAGCGGGATCCAGAAAAGCGGCAGCACGGTGTGCGACAGGATCGTCGCGTGAATGCCGCACGCGCGGGCGATGAACGCGATCCATACCGTGTATTCTGCCATCGCGTGCCGGAAATCCAGACTGGTCGAATAGCCGATATACGGGGCCAGCGTGTGGATCGTGTCGGTCTGCTGGGACTGCAGCGACTGCACGACATAGTAGGCATCGTCGCCGTCAAACGGCGCGAGATAAAGTGCCAGAAAGAGCTGGACCGCGAGCAGCAGGAGAAAACACACCGTATAGAGCAGCTCGCTGGAGGAGAACCGTCTGTTGACGCGCGTCCTCTCTCTCCGCGGATGCAGCAGATCCGCCACGTCCCGCGGGAGATAGCCCGGAAAGAACGCGCACAGGATCCCGGAAACGCCCTCTCCTCTGTGTCTGAAAGCAATGACCGCCGCCTGCGCAAGCCCGACGGCAGCCAGAAGGAGCATCACCACGCCGTAGATCCGCGCGCAGTGAACAAAGCTGTCATAGACGATCCGCAGCATGCACACGAGAGCGATCGGCTCAAAGATCACAAAGGACAGGAGAAGACCGGTCACCCAGACAAAGCCCGCCGTTCTCTCCTGATCGGGAAAGACGCGCGACAGGGAGAAACCCGCCAGAAGCGGGACGAGGATCAGCCAGAAGATCAGCAGAAGGGGCGTGTACACATGGAAATCCGCCATCGCTTATTTGGCCTCGTGATATTCCTTTTCGGTGTTGACACTCCAGATGTTGTCACGGCTCTTCTCGCCGCTTAAGATGTTCTTCACCGTCTCAAAGGATGTGCACATGGAGTGGTCGATATTGTTGTAGCGGTGCTGTCCGTTGCGGCCGACACAGTAAAGGTTGTCGATGGAGTTCAGGTATTCCACCAGCTTGTCCATCTCGGCATAGGTGTCGAAATAGGCGGGATAGGCCTTTTTCACGCGCTCCACATGGAAATCCAGCACCTCGTCCGCGCGATCGATCATGCCCAATGTCACCATCTCGCTGATGCCCAGCTTCGCAAAATCCCCGTCCCGCATGTTCCAGAGGTCATCCCCCTCGTTGCAGAAATACTCCAGCCCCACCCACACGGTGTGCTCGAGATCCTTGATCAGATAGGGTGACCAGTTGTTGTAGATCTGCATCCGCCCCATGCGGACCGTCCGGTCGTGGATGTAGATCCAGTTGTCCGGCACGATGTTGCCGATGGTCTTCATGGCGGTCTTGTTCTTCAGGTTCAGTTTCGGCACCAGGACACCGACGGTCATGTAATCGCGGTAAGGCAGTCCCTTCGCGATCCGCGCGGGCTCCGCCGGCACATCGTTCATGCCGCCCACCAGATCCCGGATCGGCATGGAGGAAATGCAATAGTCGCAGGCGATCTCCACCTGCTTGCCGGCCTGCTCATAGACCACATGCGTGATGTGGTTGTGCTCGTCCTTGTGCACGCCCACCACGCGCGATTCCCTGAAGATCTTGCCGCCGAGCTTCTCGATCTCCTCGCCCGTCACATCCCAGAGCTGCCCGGGGCCCAGCTTCGGATAGGAAAACTCCTCGATCAGCGAGGTCTCCACCTTGCGGTTCTTCTTGCCGAACTGCTTCTCGATGGCGTTTTTCAGCACCGCGGAGATCGACACGCCCTTGACGCGCTGCGCGCCCCAGCTGGGATCGATCTGCGAGGGATGCCTGCCCCAGAGATTCTCGGTGTAGTGCTCAAAGAACATGGAATAGAGTTTTTTGCCGAAACGGTTGATGTAGAAATCCTCGAGGGAGTGCTCCTTGCGTTTGAACAGAACACCCCGGAGATAACTGAAGCCCGCGACGATCGTCGTCACGAAGCCCATATTGCGGAAGGTGTCGAGTTTCAGACTGATCGGATAATCAAAGAACCTGCCGTTGAACAGGATGCGCGAGACGCGGTTCCTGCGAAGCATCACGCGGTCCTCGCGTTCCGGATCGGGGCCGCCCTTCATGAGGGTCGCGTCTCTCCCCAGCGTGATGTCGTCGCTCGCCGGCGCGCCCTGTCTGGGAAGCATCGCATCCCACCAGGCGTTGACCTCGGGGACCTTGGTAAAGAACCGGTGGCCGCCCATGTCCATGCGGTTGCCGTGATATTCGACGGTGCGTGAGATGCCGCCGAGTTTGTCACTCTCCTCGAGGACCACCACCTCGATCTCTTCCTGCTTCTCTCTGTGCAGAAGTTCGTAGGCGGCGGTCAGTCCCGCCGGACCGGCACCGATGACCAAAGCTCTCTTCATGGCAAAACTCCTTTTCCGTTGCAGAAACAGAACTATTATAGCAGAAAAATCCGATCTTTTCATCCCGACTTCGCCGTCCGGGTTTTAAGATTTTCTTAAATCAGCGGGCCGTTTTCTTAATTCCCGCCCCTTCCGCGCACAAAGGAAGAAAATCGTGCTAGGATAGGGGTAACCTGTTCAAGCGAAAGGGAGGGTTCATCATGAAAAGATCAAACAGAAAACCGTTTACGGCCGCCGTCCTGCTCCTGTCCGTGCTGGGTCTCTCCGGCTGCACAGCGGCAGCGACCGTGCCCGACGCCGATGTCTATATCAATGAGGATACGCTGGCACAGGCCGCTTCAACGGAGACCGCGGCGGCATCCGCATCCGTCTCCACCGGGGCACTCTTTGAATCGACAGACCGGAACACGGACCCGGCGCCCATCGTCGTGAAGGGACTGGCGGGAACTGGCAGCTCCGAGGCGGCTGCCGTGGCGGCTTCCTCCGCATCCGTCGCCCGGACGGCCGGGAACGCGGAGGATCAGCCCGATGACGGTAAAGATCATCTGGAGATCCTGTTCCTCGGCGATTCCCAGTTTTCCAACGCGCGCGGCAGCGGAACGGAGATCCCGGAAGTGGTCCGCGGTTATCTGGGAGAGGGAGCGGAGGACTGCAGGATCTACAACCTCGGCATCGAGGGTTCCTGCGCGGCACTGAAAAGGAGCGAGCGTGATATGAAGCTCGATCAGTGGACCTCCACCAGCTTTCTCGGCATGGCACATCTCCTGAAGGGCGATGTGTCCCCGGCCTTCCTCGAAAAACAGTATCCCGACATCGCCGCGACCTTTAAGAAGATCAAAAAGGATCAGCTGGATTTCATCGTGATCGACTATGGCGTCAACGATTTCCTGAGCGCCACGGAGATCTATGCCGAGGATGATCCCTACGATCCCGCCGATTTCAGCTTCGCCTATCAGAAGGGTCTGCAGCTGTTAAACGAAGCCTGTCCGCAGGCGACGATCCTGTGCTGCACCCCCTGCTATGCCCAGTTCTTCGCCAAAGACGGTGCCTATCTCGGTGACGGCAACACGCTGAACAACGGCTATGACTGTCTGTCCGGTTATGTGGGTGCGGTGGACTATGCATATAAAGAGGCGGAGAACACGATCCTGGTCGATATGTACCACGGAACGCGCATGGACCTGGATTCCTACAGCGCCGACGGGTATCTCTCGGACGGCATTCATCTGACCGCGCAGGGACGCACCGCCTACGGCGTGGTCGTCGCCCGCATGATCAACAAGCAGCGCGGCCTTTTCACCGACGACTGGTCGATCATCCGGATCGGTGTTGCTTACTGAGAACTACAGACCGTAATAGGCCCGATACCACGCAACGAACCGCTGCAGTCCGTCCCGCAGGGGGGTCGCAGGCCGAAAGCCGAAATCCCGCTGCAGGGCGCTCACATCGGCAAAGGTCTGATAGACATCCCCGGGCTGCATCGGCAGAAACTCCTTGTCGGCCCTCTTCCCCAGGGCGTCCTCCAGAAGTGAGATGAAATCCATGAGCTTCACCGGCGTGTGATTACCGATGTTGTAGACGATATGAGGGACGCCCTTCTCATTCTTTTCCGGTGCCCTCGCAGCCACGCGCAGGACACCGTCCGCGATGTCGTCGATATAGGTGAAATCCCGCATCAGATCGCCGTTGTTGAACACCTTGATCGACTCTCCCCGCATGATCCTGTCCGCGAACAGAAACGCCGCCATGTCCGGGCGTCCCCAGGGACCGTACACGGTAAAGAACCGCAGCCCCGTCGAGGGGATCCCATAAAGCTTCGCATAGGAATGCGCCATCAGCTCGTTGCTCTTCTTGGTTGCCGCGTAGAGACTCACCGGTTCGTCGACGGGATCCGTCTCGGCAAAGGGCACCTTGGTGTTGCCGCCGTAGACGGAGCTGGAAGAGGCGTAGACCAGATGCTTCACCGGATGATGTCTGCAGGCCTCCAACACGTGGAAGAAGCCGACGATATTGGACTCGATATAGGCGGCCGGGTTCTCGATGGAATAGCGCACGCCCGCCTGCGCAGCAAGATTGATCACGATCGTGGGATCGGCTTCGGCAAACACGCCCTCCACCGCCTGCGCGTCCGCCAGATCCCCGCGGCAGACAGTGAGCGTTCCCGCCCCCGGCTGTCCGGCTGCCTCCTGCAGATGCTTCACTCGATCCTCTTTTAACGAGACAGCGTAATAGTCATTGAAATTATCGAAGATCGTCACATCGGCGCCGTCCGCGAGAAGACGCTCCGCCACATGCATCCCGATGAATCCGGCGCCGCCGGTGATCAAATATCGATCCATAAATACCTCCCCCGTCATTTCCGGGAAGACTTTGTCTTTTCCTCTCCGCCGATGCGGTTCGCGGCATCCTGATCGCCGCTTAAGATCGCGTGCACCATCTGCATCCGGAAGCCCGCGTCGATGAAATCACAGTGCTTGCAGAACGGGATGTTCTGCCGACCCTCGGCCAGTTTTCTGCGCAGCTCCTGCAGCGCCGGCGCCTGCCAGGCTTCCTTGAGCGGCACGGTCGTGAGATCCGCGTAGTCGGTCACCTCAAAATTGTCGCAGCAGCACAGGCCCAGCTTGCCGTTCGGCATGATCCACATGTCCGTGAACGGGAGCAGGCAGGTCTCTTTGATCACGTGCTCCGTCGCCTGCTTGTTGGGCGCACTGCCCGCGCGGTTGGTCAGCACCTCCTTGAGGTAGCGCATCTGGATCAGGATCTCCACATCCCGGTAGTCCTCCTCGTGCGCCTTCACATAGTCATAGATCTCCTGGATGTTCTTGTGCAGCTTCATGTCTTCGCAGTAATTGTTGATGATGATCTGATCAACGAATGGCTTGATCTCGTCCACCTTTTCCCTGGTGAGGATCAGACCGTTCGTGGACATGAAGATAAAGGACTTCGGCAGCTTCTCGCGCGCGTATTTGTGAAACTCCACGATGCGCGGATCCAGTAACGGCTCGTTGTTGCCGTAGAGGGTCAGATGCCCCTCATAGCCCCAGTCCGCCAGCTGGTCGATGATCGACCGGTAGAGATCCTCGTCGATCCGGCGCAGAGGTCTTTTCTCCGCGTGAATGTTGGCCGTGCAGAACGCGCAGGTCGAATTGCAGCGGTTGACGGTCTCGATGTTGACGACGTTGGGTTTGGGGGTCTCCGCCGCGTTCAGGAAATAATCGCAGTATTTCTTCTGTTCGCGGCTTCTTGTCAGAAACTGCAGCTTCAGATAGGCGCTGCTGGAAAGATTGGGGAAATACTTCCGCATATTCCAGCCGAATTTTCCCATGAAGTTATTGATCCTGATGGACATGTCGCACTCCTTCCCGGTTTTTATTGAGCATGTTCGCTGTATCCTTTACCATGAGCGCAAACGCGCACAGACTCATCAGAGCATACATCTCCTCCGGAAGCGTGTTGCCGCCGAAGAGATAGGCGCAGTACATGACCGAGGTCACCAGCACCATGACTGCGGGGATGTAGAGTTTCTTTTTATCATAATACGCATAGTAGAGCGTGACAAGGATGATCGGCAGATAATCATAGCGCTCGTGCATCGCCGGCAGGAACAGGAAGCAGGCATAGCCCGTCAGTCCCGCGAGCATGAGGAGCATCCGGTCCGTTACCGCCTCCCGTCTCCGGTAGACATAGTAAAAGAGAAAGGCGAGGAAAGCGACGGTCGCGAGGATCGCCGCGTGAGAGAGAGCCTCATAGTCGCTCCTAAGCAGCCGGTAGAGATTGCCCGTGTTCATGAACATGTAATGGTATTCGTCGCTCTGGTTCAGATAGATCGCATAGACCTCGGCCGGTGGCCGGCCGCAGAGGATCGCCGGCAGCCCCGCCTCCAGATAGGTGACGGGAATGCGCAGCCACAGCAGGATGCTGTAGTTCTTGCCGCAGAAATAGGCGATCAGGAACACCGGGAACAGCAGGATGATCTGCAGTTTGAACACAAAGGCGATCGACAGGAACAGGAACGCGCGGTAGTATTTCTCCGTCAGCAGATAGTAGAGCGACATCATCCCGAAGGCGGCGTAGATCGCGTCGCACTGCTTCCAGAAGGCGCCGTTCAAAATGACCGGCGGCAGATACAAAAGCAGGAGCACCGCGAAGGCCGCGGGAAACGTCGCTTTCTCCCCGCCAAGGTATGTCAGGATCCGGAAAGCATAGTAGATCATCAGGTATTCCGCCGCGCAGGAGATGATCGAGATCGGCACCCACGCCTCCGTCGGACAAAGGGCGCTCAGTGCGAAGATGATGTTGTAGGGGATGTAATAGTTGGTGATCTCGGAAGCCAGGCCCTTCACAAACCCCAGTTTTCTGTATTCCTCGACCCACGGCGCGATGCAGTAGAGATAGTCCCCGGACCACGACGTCTTCGGCGCCAGCTCGAGACGGATGATGACCGAGAGCGCAAAAAGAACGGCAACGATGATCTCCCGCATATAGCGCCCGAAAAGGGCACGGATCTTTTCATCCAGCTTCAGCATCTTCCTCATTTCAGGTCAGGGTCGTCATACTTGATCTTGTCGGCGACATCGATGTCCCTGCCGATCTGCACCTCGGTCACCGTGAGCTCCGTCTCCGCCACCAGCGTGTGCCGGCATCCGACCGGCAGCTCGACCACGGAGCCGGGACCCACCTCGATCCGTTCTCCGTCGCGAATGACGTAGCCCTTTCCATCCGTGACGGTCCACACCTCGCTTCGTCTTTCATGCGCATGATAGTGCAGCCGGTGTCCGGGCGTCAGCACCACACGGATCGTGAGCGCGCCGGGCGTCGTGTCCAGGATCGTGAAGCTTCCCCAGGATTTCTCGGCATAGTGCACACCGACGGCGATCTCGTCCACGAGGGGCTTCATGTAGCTCGACTGGTGCTTGTCCGCCACCAGGATCCCGTCTCCCGAGGCCGCGATGATCACGTGGGAGAGACCCATGGCCAGGATCGGGATGTCCAGTTCGTTGACGATGTTGGTGTCCTCGCAGGTCGCATCGAGCCGTCCCTTGCCGATCACCGTCTCATGCATCTCCTCGGCAAAGGTGTTCCAGGAGCCGATGTCCTTCCAGTTTTTGTCATAGACGAGCACGCCCGCCGAGGTCTCCCGCTCACCGACCGCGTAGTCAAAGCTGATCTTCTCACAGTCCGTATAGTGATCAAAGAGTTCCCGATACCGCGTGCAGGGCAGAAGTTCCGAGGCCTTTTCCAGCATGTAGCCCAGACGGAAGGAAAAGATGCCGCAGTTCCAGAGTGCCCCCTGCGTTAACAGCTCCTCGGCGCGGGCAAGATCCGGCTTCTCCGCGTAGGTGCGGACGGCGCTCATCGGCGCGTCCTTCTCCTCCGGCACGAGATAGCCGTATTTCTCGCTGGGATAGGTCGGCTTCACGCCCATGAGGTTCAGCCGCCACCGGTCGCTTGTCGTCATTTCGGCGAGCTTCAGGAAGCAGGTGAAATAATCGTCGTCCACATAGGGATCCACAGGGCAGACGATCACCGGCTCCGACGGATCCTCTACCGCCTCCTCGAGCAGATACAGGCAGGCGAGCGCGATCGCCGGGAAGGTGTCGCGCCTTGCCGGTTCAACGCTCACACGCACGCTGGCGGGAAGTTGGTTGCGTATGGCGGAAACCTGCGAGCGGCTCGTGGCGATCGTGATCTTCGCGTCCTGTCCGACGGCATCCGTGATCTGCCGGTAGACGCGCTGCACCATGGATTCCAGCTCGCCGTCGGCGCGCCGGAACATCTTGATGAACTGTTTGGAACGGATCTCGTTGGAAAGCGGCCACAGACGTCTGCCGCTGCCGCCGGAAAGCAAAATGATGTTCATGCCCCCTCCTCACCCGTACAGTATACTCTTTTCATCCGCTCTTTTCCACCTTTCGGGCGAACGCTCTCCGGCGTGTGGTCAGTGTTCGCGGCGTCCTTTGATGCGGGAACGGAGGAGATCCGTGAGATAGCGCATTTCATCGGTACGCCCGAAGAAGAGGAAGAAGACGATGTGGTAGAGCGCAGTCACGATCAGGGCCATGAGGAGGACGGACAGAAAGGAGACCGGTGCACCGGTCATGGCTCCGGGGAGGAGCCGTTCGCGGATCCACAGGCAGGGAAGGAGTGCTGCCGCCGTGACGGCCGTGTACTGCAGGCTCTTTGCAAAGAATCTGCGGGGCGAGCTGTCGAAACAGGAGCGGTAGATGATGACCGGCATGGAGAAGTTGGCGATGATGCCGCTCACAAAGGTGCCGATATAGATGCCGACAAGTCCGAGGGGGCCCACCAGCGCAACGGAGATCACCAGATTGACGATGCCCTGGATCATGGCGCGGTACCGATCCTGTTCAAAGATGCCGGCAGCTGTCTTGTAGTTGGACAACACCACGCGCTCCCCCCGGAAGAAATAATCCAGGATCATCAGCTTGACCGCGAGGGCCGGCAGGATCCATTCCGGTCCGAAGATACAGGAGATGAGCGGGGTCAGGAGCACATAGAAGCCGATGGCGGAAAAGCCGTACGCGTAGGCCGCGAAGAAGCGGTAGACCATGAACAGACGCTGCTGTTTTTCCTTATTCTCCATGGCGATGAGATTGCCGAAGCCGGAGATGACGGAATTGAAAATGATATTCACAAAATTGGAGATCGTGTTGACGACCAGCAGATAGTTGTCCACCATACCGACCAGCGCGACATTGATGAACGCGGAAATGAGCAGGGCATCCGTCTGAAGACGCAGCACATCGCCGACCCGCAGCAGGAGAAGGGCTTTCGTCCGGTTCCAGATGCCCGCCCGCTCACTCTCCGAAAGCGGCTCGACATTCTTCTCGGTCAGATACGGATAACGCCTGTTGAGATAAGCGTTGACCACTACCTTTTGCAAAAGCTGGATGACAGCATCCGTCAGAAGGTAGGCCAGGAAGTTCTTTGTGATGAGCAGGACCGCGATCTGACACAGAACGGTGGCAAATTTCGTCAGCGTCAGGACATTGGTCTGGATATAGTTCTTCTGCTCCGCGTTGGCGACCGCGTATTTATAGGACACAAAGTACGTACTGACCGTATTGAACAGGAAGATGAAATAGTAGATCGTGAGTTCCCTCTGCGAATAGCCCCCCGGATCCTTGATGATCCACGGCAGGAAGGGCGTGAGCAAAAGTCCCAGGACGGCAACGGCCAGTGCCACAACGCGGTACACGCGTGCGTAATTCGCCATGTAGGATTTGACGGTTTCCCTGCGGTGCTCGGCGACCGGCTTGTAGAGAGCAAATTGAAAGGCGGTCCCAACGCCAAGATCCGCCATGGACAGGAGGGAAAGGACGCCCGTGTAAAGGCCGTTGACGCCCAGGAGCGTCTCATCCAGATGCAGGATGAAGATCTTGCGCAGGATAAAGGAAAGCAGGGCCGTGAGCAGCGTCCCTGCATATCCGAAGAAAATATTGATCCCCGCTGCCCGGACCCGGGAGGTGGAATCGCTTTGCGTCTTATCCCTCACGTTGTTTACAGCACCACGCCGTCCTTGAAGATGGAGATCTCACGGCAGCCGTGTTTTTCCGCCAGCGTTTCTTCTCCGCTCGCCACGCGCAGGACATAGTCCAGGAGCCGGTCTCCCGCTTCATCGAGTGTCTCTTTGCCCTCCGCGACCGTACCGGCGTTGAAGTCGATCCAGCCGCGCTTCTTCTCGAACAGCGCCGTGTTGGTGGAGATCTTGACCGTCGGCGCCGGTGCCCCGAACGGCGTGCCGCGCCCGGTCGTGAACAGGATCAGGTGCGCACCGGCCGCCGTCAGGTCCGTCGCACTCACCAGATCGTTGCCGGGTCCGGAGAGGACATTGAGGCCCTTCTTTGTCACGGGCTCCGCGTAGCGCAGCACATCGACGATCTGCGCACTGCCGCCCTTCTGCACGCACCCGCAGGATTTATCCTCCAGCGTCGTGATCCCGCCGGCCTTGTTGCCGGGGCTCGGATTCTCATAGACCACCTGTCCGTGATCGACAAAATACCTCTTGAAATCGTTCACCATCCGCACGGCTTTGTCGAAGACCGCCTCGCTCTCGCACCGCGAGAACAGGATGTTTTCCGCGCCGAACATCTCGGGAACCTCAGTCAGAACTGTGGAGCCGCCCAGCGCGATCAGCCGGTCGGAAAACCGTCCGACCGCGGGATTGGCCGTGATGCCGGAGAGACCGTCCGATCCGCCGCATTTCATGCCGACGACCAGCTCGCTCGCCGGAAGCTCCTCTCTGGTAAACTGCCCCGCGTAGTCCGCGAGTTCCTTGAGGAGTCTGCCCCCCTCTTCCAGTTCGTCCGCGACCTCCTGCGTGATCAGGAACTTCACGCGCGCCGGATCGTAATCCCCGAGTGCCTCTTTGAACATGTCCAGCACCAGATTCTCGCATCCCAGTCCCAGACAGAGCACGCCGCCGGCGTTGGGATGGTTCGCCAGCGCCGCGAGGAGTTTTTTGGTCTGCGCGAGATCGTCACCCAGCTGCGAGCAGCCGAAGGGATGCGGCCAGTAATAGAGACCGTCGATGCTGCCCTGCACCAGCTGCCGGTTCTCCTCGACCAGCTGCTTCGCGATGCCGTTGACGCAGCCGACGATCGGGATGATCCACAGTTCATTCCGGATCGCCGCGCGGCCGTCCTTTCTCCGGTATCCGCGGAAGGTGCGCGGCGCGGGCTTGGGCAGTTCATAGACTCTGTGCTCATAGACATAATCGGCGTCCTCGGAGAGACCGGTTCTCACATTGTGCGTGTGCACCCATGCGCCGGGTGCGATATCCGCCGTCGCCACCGCGATCGCGTTGCCGTATTTGACGACAGGATCTCCCGCCGCGATGCCGGCGAGCGCGATCTTGTGTCCGCGCGGGATATCCTCGGAGGCCGTAACGCTCACGGCGTCAACGAACAGTTCCTCTCCCTTCCGGATCTCTTCCAGTGCAACAGCGACATTGTCAGACGGATGTATGCGGATCAGTTTCATGGGCACCTCCCTGCCGGATCAGTCCTCTTCCTTTTCCTTTGCCGTAACGGCGATATGCAGCTCCTCCAGCTGTCTGTCGGTCACTTCGCCCGGCGCGCCCATCATGACGTCCGCGGCGTTCTTGTTCATCGGGAACGGGATGATCTCCCGGATGGAATCCTCTCCGGCTAACAGCATGATCAGCCGGTCGATCCCGGGTGCCGCACCCGCGTGCGGCGGCGCACCGTAGCAGAACGCGTTGTACATCGCGGGGAATTTGGACTTCACATCCTCCTCGGTCAGGCGCACCAGTTCGAACGCTTTGACCATGATCTCCGGATCATGGTTGCGCACCGCGCCGGAGGCGGATTCATAGCCGTTGATCACCAGATCATACTGCTGTGCCATGATCGTGAGCGGGTCGATCTCGCCGCGTTCCGCCTTTTCCAGCGTCTCCAGACCGCCTGTCGGCATGGAGAAGGGATTGTGGCAGAACTCCAGCTCACCGGACTCCTCACCGATCTCATACATCGGGAAATCCACGATCCAGCACATGGCGTATTGCTCTTTGTCAAAGTGCTCCGGCAGATCCTGCCCGAAGATCTTCAGGGCATAGCCGGCGGTCTTTAAGGCCTGCGCTTCTTTGCCGGCCGCCGCGAGAACGACCAGCGTGTCCTTTTCCAGCCCCAGCGCGCTCACAACGGCATCCTTATTCTCCTGGATGAACTTGGCGATACCGCCGACGATCTCGCCGTTCTCGTCCATACGGAACCAGCACGCCTTGTCCCCTGACTGCACCTCCACATCGGCGATGTGCTTGTCGATCCACTTGCGGCTCTCTTTGAAGCCCCGGATCACGATCGCCTTGATGGCATTCCCTTTCGCGAAGGGAGGAAAACCGCAGTCGGCGAGGAGTTCCGTGGCATCGGTGATCGTGAGATCGATCCTGAGATCCGGCTTGTCGGAGCCGTATTTCTTCATCGCTTCCGCGAACGGGATCCGCGGGAAGGGCGCTTTGGTCACGCGGCTTCCGTAGAGACCGAACGTCTCCATGACCGGCGGCAGCACATCCTCGAGGATCGCGAGCACGTCGTCCTGTGATGCGAAAGCCATCTCCATGTCCAGCTGATAGAACTCGCCGGGTGTGCGGTCTCCGCGCGCGTCCTCGTCACGGAAGCACGGCGCGATCTGGAAATAGCGGTCGATGCCCGCGGTCATAAGAAGCTGCTTGAACTGCTGCGGTGCCTGCGGCAGCGCGTAGAATTTTCCCGGGTGCTTGCGCGCAGGGACCAGATAGTCCCGGGCGCCCTCCGGCGAAGAGGCCGTGAGGATGGGCGTCGAGATCTCCAGAAAATCATGGGCGCTCATGCGGCGTCTGAGCTCCGCCACCACGCGGGAACGCAGGACCACACGATCCCGCATCTCGGGATTGCGCAGATCCAGATAGCGGTATTTCAGCCTTGTGTTCTCATCCGCTTCCCTGCTGCGGTTGATCTCGAAGGGCAGCTCGCTGTACCGGCACTTGCCGAGCACGGTCACAGACGAAGGCAGCACCTCGATCTCGCCGGTGGGAAGCTTATCGTTCTTGCTGGAGCGCTCACGCACGGTGCCCGTCACCTGAACGGTCGACTCCTTGTTGATCTTCTTAAAGACCGCCATCATCTCCTCGGTCTCGATGACGATCTGTGTCGTGCCGTAAAAATCCCGCAGAACGGCAAAGCCGAGGCTGGCGCCCACTTCGCGCAGGTTTTCCATCCAGCCGGCCAGCGTCACTTCCTTGCCGGCATCGCCGATCCGGAGTTCTCCGCAGGTGTGTGTTCTTGCTTGTGTCATGTTCCGATGCCTCCTTTAATCCAGCTTCAGGATCAGCTCCAGCTGGCGTTTTGCCGCCCGTTCCAGATCGCTCCGGCTGATCAGTCTCTTTTTCAGCGCGAGCACCATGCGCTCCGGCACCCCGTAGGGCATCCGGAGATCGATCCCTGCCAGCAGGTCGCGGTAAGGATCGCCGGTGGACCACCAGTCCGTCATGATGAGCCCATCAAAGCCCCATTCCCCGCGCAGGATATCGGTCAGGAGCTCCCGGTTTTCCGAGGTGTGCACGCCGTTAACGATGTTATAGGATGCCATCACGCACCAGGGCTTCGCCTGTGTGACGACCATCTCAAACGCTTTCAGATAGATCTCCCGCGCCGCCCGTTCCGAGACGCGCGAATCCGATTCTCTCCGGTTCGTCTCCTTGTTGTTGAAGGCAAAATGCTTGACGGTCGCCGCGATATGCTGTGACTGCACGCCCTCCACGACAGCCGCCGCCATCTTTCCGGAGACGAACGGATCCTCGGAAAAATACTCAAAATTCCGCCCGCAGAGAGGACTCCGGTGGATATTGAGGGCGGGTGCCAGCCACACGCCGATGTTGTTCTCCTTAACCTCTTTCGCAGCGGCTTCCCCGACCCGGCGCAGAAGATCCGGATCCCACGTGCTTGCCAGCGTCACCGCTACCGGCCACGCCGTTGCCACGACACCGGTCTGCGGAAGTGTCCGGAATCCGGCCGGTCCGTCCGCCGTCATGACATTGGGGATCCCGAGTCGCCGGTTGTTGCCCAGCCCCCAGGTGTTCGCCACGCCGGTGTTGGGCTGTCCGCCGAACATCCAGCAAAGATCCTCATCGGTCAGCTGCTTCATGAACGCGGAGAGACTCACCTTCCCCTCTGCCACGTCCCGCAGCTGCCGGAAGGGGCTTTTCGGATCGTAGATGAATCGCGCCGCCTCCGCGCGCTCACCGGGCTGGAATCCGTCCCAGTCCGCAAGCTTCAGGACCGGCAGCGGGCCCCTGTCCTTTTTCTGTGGCGTGACGGGAAGCTTTTCATATTTCCCGGACGCGGTGAGGCGCCTCTTCAGAGCCGTCGGCGCAAGCTTTCGCGAAAGCTGCCTGACTACGCGGTCTCCCGTGACCTTCAGCGTGGTCTCCAGTTTCTGTGCGGAGCTGACGCTCGTGCCCAGATAAAATGCATATTCTCCCTTTTCCAGCACCCAGGCGGACTGCTTCACGATACCGAGATCGTCATAGGACGCCAGATCATCGATCTTTACTGTGAGGAACAGACGCTGCGTTTCTCCGGGCGCAAGAAGTCTTGTCTTCGTAAAAGCCTTCAGCTCTCTCGCGGGCTTGCCGAGTCTTCCCTGCGGTGCCTCCGCATAGAGCTGCACGACCTCCCTGCCGGGCACGGCGCCCGTGTTGGTAACGGCGACCAATGCCTCCATCCGGTCACCCTTCTTCGTGATGCGCGCTTCCTCCAGGGAGAAGGTCGTATAGGAAAGGCCAAAGCCGAAGGGATAGACAACGGCGTCCACCGCACCCTTTATCGTGCTGAAATATCGGTAACCGACGTAGATATCCTCCTCGTATTCCACATAGGCATCCGAGCGGAAGAATCCTTTGGTGGAGGGATAATCCGTGATCACCCCCGCCCAAGTGTCCACCAGCTTGCCCGACGGACAGATCGCGCCGATCAGTGCCTTTGCCGCCGCCAGACCGCCGCACATGCCGCCCTGCCCGATCAGCAGTGCCGCACCGATCTTCTTTTCTCCGGCAAACCATCCGGATTCAACGATACCGCCGACATTTAACAGCACCACGATCCGGCGGAAGTTCTTTTTCACCTGCTCCACCAGCGTGCGTTCCGCGTTGGAGAGATAGAAATCCCCGCGCTCGAATACCCTGGCCGACTGATGCTCTCCCTTCGTGAAGTCCGAATACGGAGCACCCACGCTCCGGTCCATCTTGCGGTCCCATCCCTCGCCGGAATAGCGGGAAATGCAGATCACGGCCACATCCGCTTCATTCGCCGCCTGCTTTAACATCTTCTGCGGCAGCGCAGGCTCCGCGACAAGACCCGGCAGGGTGCCTCCCGCCAGTTCTTTTTCCACATAGTCCCTGTAGAACGGGATCGTCGCGCCGGAAACCGTGACATCATCGGGAAACGCCATGAGTCCGTCATAGATGTTGATCGTGTGGGAGACCGTCACATCGCCGCTGCCGCCGCCGCCCTTGACGTAATCAAAGGTGCCCTTGCCGAAGAGCGCCACGCGCGTGCCCTTCTTCAGCGGCAGGAGTCCCTCATTCTTCAGGAGCACGATGCCCTCACCCGCGGCTTCCTCGGAAAGCTTCAGATGCGCGGCGGAGGCTGTCGCCCTGCTGCCGTCCGCATAAAGCGGTTTGTTCGGAAGATACCGGAATCTGCTCCAACGTTCCTCACTGTTCATTTTTTGTCCCCCCGCTCAGCTTCAGGTGTTTCTTGTCCTTGGCAGCCTTTTCTTTGTCCTTCTTCTTATCTTTGCCGCCGGCCTTTTCTTTATCGCCTTTTTCCTTCTCCGGTTTTTCCTTATCCGGCTTCTCTTTTGCCGCCTTGTCCTTTTCGGCCTTTTCCTTCCGTTCCTCTTCCGCCTTCTCCTTTTTCAGATCGGGCAGAGCATATTTGGCTTCAAATCTGGAAACACGCCGCTCAAACGCCGGATTGTTCTCGCTGCGCATGATCTCCAGATACTCATGCGCGTCAAAGCCGTCCTCCCGCACCTGCATCACGGCGACGGCAATGTTGCTGCAGTGGTCGGCAACACGTTCGCAGTCCGTCGCGACATCCGTCAGCATCGGCCCCAGCTCCACGGAGCATTTGCCCTTGCGCAGGCGACGGATGTGCCGCTTCTTGATCTCCATGTTGAGGGAATCGATGACCTCTTCGAGCGGTTCGATATGCTCGGCGATCCCGTGATCGTTTTTGGAAAACGCCTCGACGCTCATCGAGACGATCTCCCGCACCGCGGCGGCAAAGACGGCAAATTCCTCATAGGCCTTGTCGGTGAAACGGAGCTCCCTTTCCTCCATCTCTGCCATGGTCTCGGCGATGTTGCGCGCATGGTCGCTGATCCGTTCAAAATCGCCGATGCTGTGCAGGATGACCGAGAGAGAATGACTCGTGCGGATGTCCAGTTCCGTGGCGTAGATCTTGACGAGATAACTCCCGATCTCATCTTCATAGCGGTCGATGCGGTTCTCCAGACGCACGACCTCCTCCTTGCCCTCCGGAGTGTAGGACGCGATCAGCGTGAGCGCCCGGTCGATGCATTCCATGGAATAGCCGGCCATCACGCAGGCCGCCGTGCGTGCCTGCTCCAGGGCAAAGGGCGGATTGTTGAGGAAGCGGTCGTCCATGGCCCTGAGGCTCATCAGCGAAGCGTGTTCCTCCTTTTCCTTATCGTCGATCGGGATCGTACGCAGGACCAGCTTCACAAGAAGCCCGGAGAACGGCAGCATGATGAGGGTCGCGACCAGGTTGACGAGGGTGTGGATGCCCGCCACGGCCACCATACCGGCTTTGTTTTCCAGGAAGGAGAAATGCAGAAAAGCGTTCAGTGTGTAGAAGATCACCATAAAGGACGTCGCCTTGATGATGTTGAAATACAGGTGCATGAGTGCCGTGCGCTTGCCGTTCTTGTTGGCGCCCAGCGAGGACAGGATCGCCGTGACGCAGGTACCGACCTCGGCGCCGATGACAATGGGGATGGCCATGCCCATGGAAATGAAGACGGACGAGGCAAGGGCCATCAGGATACCGATCGTTGCCGCCGAGGACTGGATGACCATGGTGAACAGGATACCGCACAGGAAACCGATGACCGGATTGGCAAAGGCGGTGAGGATCCTGGTAAACGTGGGATTGTCGGAAAGCGGTGCGACCGCGCCGGACATGGTCTGCATGCCCGTCATGAGGATCGCGAAGCCCAAGAGGATCGTACCGATGTTCTTCCGCCGGTCCTTTTTGGCCGCCATGTAGAGGATGATGCCGAGAAACGCCAGAAACGGCGTAAAGGTCGCGGGCTTAAAGATCGTCAGAAGAGAATGGCCTCCGCCCTCGATGGCGTTCAGCGAAAGCAGCCACGCATTGGCGGTCGTACCGAGGTTGGCGCCGAGGATGACATTGACTGCCTGTGTGAGGTTCATGATCCCCGAGTTGACGAGACCGACGACCATCACGGTCGAGGTCGAGGAGGACTGGACGAGCGCCGTCACGCCGACGCCGAACAGATAGGCGACCAGGCGGTTCTTCGTGACACCGGAGAGTATTTTTTCCAGCGTTCCGCCGGAGATCTTGGTAAGCCCGCCGCTCATCACGCTCATGCCGTAAAGGAACAGAGCGAGCCCGCCGACGAGGCCGGCAACGATCATCATGACAGCTTTCTTTCCTCCTTATCCATGTCCTTTAAGGATACTATGAACAGGGGAAAAAAGCAATCACTCCTCCGCCCAGGCAAGCGCCGCGCGGACCGCCTTCTGCCAGCCCTTCAGCAGCTCGGCCCGCTTCGCGTTCTCCATGGTGGGGGCGAATTTGCGCCCCAGCTGCTCCTTTTGCATGAGTTCCGCTTCATCCCGCCAGAAACCGACGGTCAGCCCCGCGAGATAAGCGGCGCCGAGCGCTGTCGTCTCGATGCATTTGGGGCGCCAGACGGTGGCATTCACGATATCCGCCTGAAACTGCATGAGGAAATTGTTGGCGGAGGCACCGCCGTCGACACGAAGTTCTCTGAGCGAAACACCGGCATCCTGCTCCATTGCCCGGATCACATCATGCGACTGATAGGCAACGGACTCCAGCACCGCACGGATGAAATGTTCCTTTTTACAGCCCCGCGTGATCCCGACCGCCATGCCGCGCGCGTACGGGTTCCAGTAGGGGGCGCCGATCCCCGTAAAGGCCGGCACCATGTAGACGCCTGCCGTGTCCGGCACGGCACAGGCATATTCCTCGGACTGCGCCGCACTCTTGATCATGCGCATCTCATCTCGCAGCCACTGGATGCTCGCTCCCGCGACGAAGACACTGCCCTCGAGTGCGTACTGCGGCGAATCGTCCGTTCCCGCCGCGATCGTCGTGATCAGACCATGCTCCGAACGGATGGCCTTGTCTCCCGTGTGCATCAGAAGAAAGCATCCCGTTCCGAAGGTGTTCTTCGCTTCCCCCTCCCGGAAGCAGCACTGCCCGAACAGGGCGGCCTGCTGGTCACCCGCACAGCCGGCGATCGGGATCTCGCCGTTTAACAGGAACGGATCCGTCGTCCCGAACAGGTGCCCCGAGGGCACGACCTCGGGAAGCATGGCCTTCGGCACACGGAAGATGTCCAGCAGTTCATCGTCCCAGCAGCGCTCATGGATATTGAACAGCATCGTACGCGAAGCGTTGGTGAGATCCGTCGCGTGCACCCTGCCCTTGGTCAGATTCCAGATCAGCCAGGAATCCACCGTGCCGAAAGCGAGATCCCCCGCCTCCGCACGGGCACGCGCTCCCTCCACATGATCCAGGATCCAGGCAATCTTGGTTGCGGAGAAATAGGCATCCGGCACGAGACCGGTTTTGGCCTTGACCGTCTCGTCCACGCCGGCAGCCTTGAGTGTCTCGATCGCGTCGGCCGTGCGTCTGCACTGCCAGACGATCGCGTTGTAGATCGGCTCGCCGGTGGCCCGGTCCCAGATGATTGTGGTCTCCCGCTGATTCGTGATGCCGATCGCGGCGATATCGCCTGCCTGCGCGCCGATCTGCGCCATCGCTTCCGTCGCGACCGACAGCTGCGACGACCAGATCTCCCGCGGATTGTGCTCCACCCAGCCGGGCTGCGGATAGTACTGCTGAAACTCCTTTTGGGCGAGACTCACGATCTTCGCGTCCCGGTCAAACAGAATGCAGCGGGAACTCGTCGTTCCCTGATCCAGTGCCATGATCACCTTGGCCATTTCAGAACTCCTTTATGAACTGCAGATAGTTGCCGTATCTCACCGGCGCGAAGCTGACCTGTCCCTCTCCGCGGTAGCTGCCGCCGTAGATATCCTCCTCAATGCGCACACTGCCCGTGTGCCGAAAGCCCAATTTTTCGCAGAGATGGACGCTCGCCGCATTGCCCTCCCGGACCAGCGCCTGCACACATTCCAGAAGCAGTACCTGCTTTCCGTACCGCAGGATCGCCTCACAGGCCTCGTAGGCATAACCATGCCCCTGAAAGGGACGCGCGATCAGAAAACCCAGCTCGATATTGTCAAATCCTCCGCGGATGCTGTAACCCGCCCGTCCGATGACACGGTTGTCCGCACGGTTCACGAGCGTCCAAACGCCGAATCCGAGCATTCCGTAGATCTTGCGGATGTAATCCTCCATGTAGCGTCTCTCGTCGGCCGGATCCTCGAACAGGCCCTCCATGTATTCCGTCATGGACGGATCCCGGTAGATCCTGTAAAAATCATCGATATCCTGAAGTGTTGTCTCCCGGACCGTCAGCCGCTTCGTGTGAAGGATCGTCCAGGGAACGCCGGAGAGCCTCTCCCACGCCTTCCGAAAGGAATCGGCCTCCACCTCGTCCACTTCGTCAAAGACAAATTTGAGACCGTCGAATTTCTCCGCCCGATTGCGTCCATGGAGAAAGCCGGCCGTTTTGCCGCCCTTTTCCGTAAGGCTGTCCGCAATCACCGGATCGTCCGTCAGATAGAGGCGTTCCGGATGCTTCTCCGGATGTGCTTCGGACGGAGTCAGGATCTCCACTCCGACTCCCTCCCGTTTCAGGTGCTTTGCGGCACGAACCAGAAGTGCTTCTCTCTCCTCATCCCGTTGTGTCTTATCGATGCAGAATATGATCTCTTGCAGCAACCCCGAAGCTCTCCCCGTTATCAGACCCTGTTGCCGGTTTACACATGCAAAGGGCAGGGAATCATGCCCTGCCCCGCTCAAGTCACTGCTTTGCCGCTGCTCCCGAGAGATAATTCTCCAGATCGACGATGGCCGCTTCCTCGTCCTCGCCGTCCGCCGTGACGGTGATCTCATCGCCGGTACTCAGCGAAAGTGCCATCATGCCCATGATGCTCTTGGCATTGACCGTCGCATCTCCCGACCGGATGCGCAGGGATGCGTCATAACGTGAAGCATGCTGCACCAGTTCTGCGATCGGTCTCGCTTCCAGACCGCGCGGAAGCTTGATTTCAATTGACTTTGTGATCATAATCCTCTTCCTCTCTGTACCCTCTGCTCCTCGACAGTTCCAACAATCTGCGAAGCCTGTGATTCACCCCGGATTTACCCACCGGCGGATGAAGCATGGCTCCCAGTTCCTCCAATGTCGCTTCCGGATGGGAACGGCGCACCGCTGCGATCTCCCGGAGCGAATGCGGAAGCTCCTCTTCTCCCGCATTGGCAAAAAGCCATTCGATCGCATGGATCTGTTTTGCCGCAGCTCCCACTGCCTTCTCAATGTTGGCGGTCTCCAGATTGACCCGCCGGTTGACGTTGCCCCTGACATCGCGGACCACACGCGCGTTTTCCATCTTCAGGAGCCCGCGCTGCGCTTCCATAAATCCCAGCAGTTCGACGATCTCCTCGCCGTCCTTGAGATAGATGACCGATCGCCCGTTCCGTACCGTCTGTCCGGCCTTCAGTCCCTCTCTGTGCATCATGGAGGCAACCGTATCCGCCAGTTCCCGGTCTCTGCAGACGATCTCCAGATGATAGGATTTGGCCGGATCGTTTACCGTGCCCGCACAGAGAAAGGCGCCTCTGAGAAAAGCCCTTCTGCAACAGGATCTTCCGCCGCAGGGCTCGCGGATCGCCTGACAGATCTCCGTCAGTTCCTCCTGCTCTCCCGTGATGACACCCCCGGCGTAATCCGCATCTATCTTAAATGCTTTTCTCAGGATTGTAAAGAATTTCCTGCCCGCCGGCTCCGGCGTCCTTTTCAGCCGGATCGCGCCCTCCGCGCACACACCTGCCTGCATCAGGAAGATCGCCTGCATCTCCGCGAGACGGCAGTGTCTGGCAGATCCGATATGTGTTTCCAGTTCTTCCCTGATCTCCGACGAAAAGGACAAAGCGCCCTCCTCTACCTGGTTTTCTTCATCAGCTCGCGATGCATCAGATGAAAGCCCGTCTTCTTTTCCTGTTTTTTCAGCCGCCGGCAGAGTTCCGAAGCGATGGCCACACTCCGGTGCTGACCGCCCGTGCAGCCGATCGCCACCACCAGCCGGTATTTCCCCTCCTTGCGGTAGTTCGGCAACAGAAATGTCAGCATCCTCGTGAGCATCTCCAGAAACTCCTCACAGACCGGATTCTCCAGCACAAAGTCACGCACTGCCTCATCCTCACCGGTCAGATGTTTCAGGCTCTCAATGTAAAACGGATTCGGCAGGAAACGAACGTCAAAGACCAGATCCGCATCCGACGGGATCCCGAACTTAAAGCCGAAGGACAGCACCGTCACCATCAGGCTGCTGTATTCTCCGCCCTCCGCAAAGATCCGGCTGATCTCCTGCCTGAGATCCCTTGTCAGGAGATCCGAGGTGTCCACGATATAATCGGCATTCTTCCGGAGTTCCTTCAGGATCTCCCGCTCGCGGGTGATCCCGTCCTCGATCCGTCCGTCTCCCGAGAGCGGATGCACGCGCCTGGTCTCTTTATAGCGCTTGATCAGCACCTCGTCGCCGGCATCCATGAACAGAACCTCGCAGGGGATCCCTGCGCTTTTCAGTGTCTCGATCTCGCTGGCCGCTTCCTTGAGAGCATTCGCCGCTCCCTTGACACCGTTGATGCCGGAGCGGACATCCACGCCGATCGCCGCGCGGGTGATCTCCGAATCGGGCATGCTGACAAGCTCTGCGAATTTGCCGATCAGAGAAACCGGCAGATTGTCCACGCAGTAGAACCCGTCATCCTCCAGCATGCGGATCGCCGCTGTCTTGCCGCCGCCGCTCATTCCCGTCACGATCACCAGGCGCATCAGAATTCTCCTATCATCACGATCTCCGGCTCCAGCCGGATGCCGCTGTTTTCAAAGACTCTCTCCTCCACCTGCCGCATGAGCTCGCGGATCTGCGATGCGCGCGCGGCACCTCTGTTGATCAGGAAACCGGCATGCTTTTCCGAGATCTGCGCATCTCCCACCGAGAGGCCCTTACAGCCCGCCTCCTCGATCAGTTTTGCCGCGAACTGCCCCGGTGGCCTCTTCCAGGTGGATCCCGCACTGGCAAAGTTTAACGGCTGCTTCTCCATGCGCTTTTTCGCCAGCTCCTCCATGGTCTGTCCGATCGTTTCGCGGTCTCCCTTCTTCAGGGAAAATGCCGCACCCGTAACGATCTCTCCCGAGCCCTTCACCGCGCTCGTGCGATAGGAAAACGCCATTTCTCCGCGCTCTTTCACCACCTGATCGCCCGTTTTGCCGATCAGATGCACCCGGCTCGTGACATCACAAAGCTCACCGCCGTAGGCACCTGCGTTCATCAGGATCCCGCCGCCCACGGTGCCGGGAATGCCGGCCGCGAATTCCAGTCCGGTCAGTGCGTGCTCTCTGGCAAAACCCGCGAGTGCGGCAAGCGTTGCTCCCCCCTCGGCATAGAGCACCGCGCCGTCCGCCGTTTCCTGCTCCACACGGATCCGGGAAAATCCGTCCGCGGTACAGATGATCGTCCCACGAAATCCGTCATCGGAGACCAGCAGATTGCTGCCGCGGCCGATCACATGAAACGGCGTCCCCTCCTGTCTGCATTGATCCAACGCTTCCGCCAGTTCCCCGCTGTCACCGACGCAGAGAAAGCGGTCCGCCGGTCCGCCCACACGAAAGGTCGTGTGGTTCGCCATCGGTTCTCCCTTCAGGATCTTCATCCCCTGACCTGGTCGAGGATCAGCTTCGCCGCGCCCACGATCCCCGCCTGATTGCCGAGGGTCGCCAGCTTCCATTCCACATTGGCACAGCCGGGAAAGACACATTTCGCAAAGGACGGCTTCAGGAGATCAAAGAGGATCTCTCCCGCCTTGGTCACGCCGCCGCCCAGGACGATCGCCTCGGGATTCAGGACCGACGCACAGATCGCGAGGCCCTTGCCAAGATATTCGCCATAGCGCTCCGTCGCTTTTTTCGCAGGTGCATCACCCGCCGCGGCCGCGTCAAAGATGTCCTTACAGGTAAACTCCCTGCCCCTTAAGCTGCTGTCATCGCCGCTCTCCGCGAGCACGCGCTTTGCCACGCGAACCGCGCCCGTCGCACTCGCGTATTCCTCAAAGCAGCCGTACTGGCCGCATCCGCAGGGCTCCGTTTCCCCGTCCTCCAGATGGAGATGTCCGATCTCGCCGCCGGCACCCGTCGCTCCGGTCAGCAGTTTTCCGTCAACGATCACGCCGCCGCCGACACCGGTACCGAGCGTGACGAGCAGCATGTTTCGGAACCCTTTGCCGCCGCCCTGCCACGCCTCGCCGAGCGCGGCGACATTGGCGTCGTTTCCGACCGCCACCGGCAGGCCGGTCAGTTCGGACAGTTCCCTGCCCGCCCGTTTGTCCTTCCATCCGAGATTCACCGCCTGCGGCACAAGATCCTCGTCAACGACAGCGCCGGGAACACCGATCCCCACACCGAGGATGTCCTCCCGCGCGATCCCCCGTTCGGCCGCGGTCTTCTGAATGGAAGCCGCGATATCCGGCAGGATGAGGCTGCCGCCCTCCTCCTTTCTCGTGGGGATCTCCCACTCCGAAAGGCGCGCGCCCTCCTCATCAAAAAGGCCCATTTTGACGGTCGTGCCGCCGAGATCAACGCCGAATAAAACTTTTGCCATGTCTGCCGTCTCCTTCCTTTGCAATTAAATGATTCGCAAGCCCCGCCCCATTCGCAAAAGCTGTTTATACTCTATTGTCCAGGTCTTCATCATCCTCTTCTTCGCCGCGGTGCGCGATGGATTCCTGCACACGCCGGTAGAGCTCCTGCGCGGCGTTGTAGCCCATCTGCTTCTGTCTGTGGTTGACCGCAGCCGATTCGCAGATGATCGCGAGGTTTCTGCCGGGCCGGATCGGAATGCGATGCATGACCAGCCGGTTGCCGAGATACTCCGTGTATTCCTCGTCCAGACCCATGCGGTCATATTCCTTGTCCTTGTCCCAGTCCTCGAGTTTGATGACGATGTCGATATTCTGCGTCTCACGCACGCAGGACGCGCCGAAGAGCATCTTCACGTCGATGATGCCGATGCCGCGCAGTTCGATAAAATGCTTGGTGATGTCCGGTGCCGATCCCACCAGGGTCGCCTCGCTGACCTTGCGGATCTCCACCACATCATCGGAAACCAGACGGTGCCCGCGCTTGACCAATTCCAGGGCAGCCTCGGATTTGCCGATGCCACTCTCGCCGGTGATCAGCAGACCAACGCCGTAGACATCGACCAGCACGCCGTGGATGCGGATCCGCGGCGCCAGCTGCACATTGAGCCAGCGAATGACCTCGGAGGTGAACGCCGAGGTCGTCATGTCCGTCGAGAGCACCGGCACCTGCTCCTCCTCCGCGATCTCCAGGAACAGGGGGTCGGGGATCAGTCCGCGACAGAACACGATGCCCGGGATGTCAAAGGAGAGCAGTCGTCTGAAGGAGAGTTCCTTTTCCTTTTCCTCCAGCGACTCCATAAAGGAATATTCCACGAATCCGATGATCTGCAGACGTGTCGCGTCAAAATGCTCAAAGTAGCCCGCCAGCTGCAGCGCCGGACGGTTGATGTCCGCCTGCGTGATGCGGATCTGGTCAATGTCCACTTCGCTGGTCAGCTGAGAGAGGTTCAGTTTTTCGATGATCTTTGCCAGACTGATGCTTGCCATGGATTGCCTCCTGCTTTCCTTTGTTATACCTGTATCCTAGATTATGGAAACCGCTGCCAAATGTCAAGGACACCGCAGATCCGCGAGCATCGTCTCCAGCCGCTTTTCCCAGACATGCTCGCTCATGACGCGGTCGTGGCCGCTGCGCGCGATCCTCTCCCGCTCGGTGTCATGTCGCAGGTACCAGTCGATCTTGTCCAGCAGATCCTCGTTGCTCTCATACCAGACAAAATCCACATCCGGCTCGAACAGCGCAAAGAAATCCTCCTGATAATTGGTGAGCAGAAAGCCCCCCGCCCCCATGATGTCAAAGGCCCGCAGCGGGATCCCCCGCTCGATGCTGCGCAGGGTGAAGTTCAGGTTGATCTTTGCGCACTTGACGGCGTAGGGCATCTCGTCGTAGTAGTCGATCCGGCCGCGATTGTCGATACCGGGAGCGGAAAACCCGCTGTCCCTCGTGTAGAGTCCCACACGGTACGTGCTGCCGAAGCGTTCGCCGATCATCCGCAGGAGTGCCGGGCGCTCGGTCTGCGTGATCCTGCGGTTGATCACATACTGCGCATAGATCCACGCCTCACTCTCCACGCCGTCCTCGTTGGGCGGGATCGGATAGGCCCTTGTCATCCCGTCCACAATGGGGGGCGTGAGGCATTTCTCCACGAAATTCATCCCGTCGACCTGCATCTGCGCGCGCATGAGACCCTCGAGATATCCCCTGGTGTAGTCATCAAGCGCCGGCTCCATCCGGTCGAAAAAGGTGTGGGCTTCGGTATAAAGACCGCCGATGAACGCGATGTCAGCGTCAAAACGCCGGTGATGCTCCCGCCCCGGCACCATGGCATCCAGTCTTCCGACACCGGCAGCCAGCGGCAGATAATGAACGGTCATGATCCCCTGCCGGTTGAATTCCTCCGCGACCCCGGAATCAAAGACGTAGATATGGTTGCATTTGTTGATGACCGTGCAGGAATACAGCGCGATGAACGGACAGTCATAGACGAAGGAGATGTAAGGGACTCCCGCCTTTTCGCACACCCGGGAGATCAGCGGATAGTAGTTAAAGGAAAACACGGCATCCGGCGCCTGCTCCCGCAGATCGGAGAAAAACGCTTCCTCAAATACCGGATCCGTTCTTTTCGGCGTGTTCTCAAACGGCCGGTTCACCAGCCGGACCGGCTCCCCGTCTGGTCCCTTGATCCTTGCGGCCGCCTCCGGCAGGTCCACGCTGCCGTAGCTGTCCATGTTCATGAAAACGATCTTCATCCGCGGATCCGCTTCTCCGTTTCCTGTGCGAGCTGACGGTAGATCATCCGGGAATAGTGATTCGTGCAGCCTTCGAACGCATCCTGTCCCGTGACGAAATCCGTCACATTGATCAGTTCTACATCGTTCCTTCCGGCAAACGCCTCTCTGATCTTTTCGTTCAGTCTCCGATAGTTCTGCGCGTGATCCGCGAACTCCGGCGTGTTGTTCTCCGCCTCGATCTCGCTCCCCAGAAGCAGGATGAGTTTTGTCTCCGGCGGCAGCTTTTCACGCATCCACTGCAGATTCCGGACAGCGAGGGCCGGATCCAGAACGCCTTCAAATTCGAAATGTTCCGCAAAGAGAACGAACAGCGCATCGGTAAAGGCGACGTTGTGCCCGGCATATTCCCCGGACCGGTATTTCTCGCGGTTCGCCGGATCGGTCAGATCGAAATTGCAGCTGCCGAAACAGATCCGCAGGTCGTTTGTCCGGTCGCGGTAGACACCGGAATGTCCCTCGGACAGCGTGCTGAACACCACCGCGGTATAGGGGTCCTGAAACATGAAGGTGATGAAATCGGCCTCACAGAGAAAAGGTGCCCGTTCGATCGTGCGGCGGATCTCCTCCGGTGGCGTGTGGAACGCCTCATAGAGATGAACGGAGTTGTTGCTCCCGGCCACCACGATCCCGCGGCTGTCCACGAAATTGGCCTCCAGCTCCAGCTCCAGCCCTTCACTGAAATAGGGGATCATGCCGCCCATGTCACACGGGCCCTTGAGCAGGATCTTCCCCGTGATCGCATCTTTCTGACCGGTTTCCCCGCCCTGCCGCACATCCGCTGCTTCAGCGGCCTTTTCACCGGAGCCCGACGGATCCGTTTCTCCGGAAACAGCCGACGATCCTTCCGGCTCCTCCTCACGGATCCAGTCAACGATATTCTCCTTTTTCAGCGTGACCGCTGTCTCGCCGACCACGGTGAGCGGCGGAAATCCCAGTTTCTGCCAGATATACTGCTCCACTCCCATGCCCATAGCACGGCAGGAGAAGGCAAAGTGGCGGAGGGTGTGCGGTTCCTCCCGTTCCATGGCGTAGAAGCCGACCTCTCCGTAATCCCCGTAGATATCCCTTGCCCGCACAATGGCACATTCATAGCGCTCATCCGCAAGCAGCGCGTCCACCTCCGCCCGTGTGGGGCGCTCCTTGGTGAAGTTCAGCTGGTTCGTTCGTCCCAGCAGCTCATGGATCCGTTCGGCAAACCGCGTGCAGTCCCGTCTGCAGGTAACCCGGATATCCGATTCCCTGAGAAACGCCTCATTGGAAACGGCCTCCTTTTTCTTCTCGGTCTTTTTCTCCAGCAGGCGATAGCGCTCCAGTCTCTTATGCTCCGGGTCGCTGTCCGGCAGGCTCTTGAGTTTTCTGAGCAGCGCGTCCAGAATGTCCGGTTCCGCTACCTGCAATCCCGGCAGGACGGCGCGTGCCTCCCGCAGGTTGATCAGCTCATCGTCGATAAAGAGCACGTTTTCCGCGCGCAGCGCCATGTCCGTGAGCATCTGCCGGATCCGCGGCCCCTTCGAGGACCAGGCTACGGACGGGAACACAAAGAGATCCCACAGGTTGCCGAACCGCTCCGACATCAGTTCTTCCCGCACCTGCTCCTCTTCGTTTTTGGAACAGATCGAATTCACGATACCTTTATCCGCCGCGAGACGGACGATCTCCAGATTCCGGTCAACGGGCTTCACCGCTTCCTCACTGAGGACCCCTTCCCAGAAGGTTTTGTCCAGATCCCAGACGATCAGCTTGATGCCCGACGGATCGAGCATGTCCGCGTGCTCCTCGATCCAGCTGGGATATCCCCATTTCGCGATGAATCGCTGTCTGTTCCGCTCAAACAGTTCCAGAATATCCTTTCTTTCCCTGAAGCTCTGGCTGCCCGCGTGATAGATGAAGCTGTTGTGACAGACGAGCAGCCGGTAGCCGCGCTCCCTGATCCGGAAGCACAGATCGTCGTCCTCAAAATAGCCCGGGGAGAACTGCTCGTCAAAACCGTTCAGTTCGCCGTACAGCCCGCCCCGGATCAGCATCGCGAAACCGCTGAGCTTGTTCCTCTCATCGTAGGGATAGTCCATGTACGTGTTGCGCCGCGCGCCGTATTCCATAAACTGGTCCGGAAGCGGAAACTCCACATCCTCTGCCTGATCCGGATTGCTCCCGTAGTTTTGCACACCGCCGACCGCACCGACATCGTCCCGGTCGTAGAGCCCCATCCTGAGCCAGAACAGCGCGTTGGCCGGCATCCGCGTATCGTTGTTCAGAAGAAGCAGATCGTCCGTCGCCGGCGCATAGGCGCAGGCCGCGTTGCAGCCCCCGGCAAAGCCGAGATTCTCGTCGTTAAGAACCAGGGTCACCGCACCGCCGGCCGTGTCATCATGATTGGCCGCGTAATTCTTAAGTTCATCCGCGACGCCGTCCTTGGAGGCGTTGTCGAACACCACCAGGGAATAGGCCTCCGGATTGCAGTTGGTCTCGATGCTTTCCAGGCATCTTGCCATCAGATACTTCTGGTTGTAGGAGAGGATCACGATGCAGGTCTTCTGTACGGACACGCCTTTGTCCTTTAACGCGTCCTTTTTCTCCGTGAGGCGCTTCCTCTCCGCTTCATCCGCCGTGAGGAACGCTGCGTTCTCATAGCACAGCCACGCCTGGTTCACGTTTCGGTCGAGGAGACGATCGCCCAGCTCCTCATATTCCTTCCAGGTATCTTCCTTAAGGTATTTCAGTCTTTCGGGTCCTCCCTCCCGTTCCTTTGTTCCGGCGGCCGGCAGATCCCATTTTTCGATGTAGCCGTCCTGAAAGACCTCCTGCACGGTCTCCAGCATCTGCCGCGCGGACAGCTTTTCCTGGTATTTTGGATTGTCGAACAGGTTCCGGTGATCCTGGCGGATGCTCATGCCCTTCTCAAAGGAGATCGCGGCGAAATCGCGCCCGAGCCATTCATAATCCCGCTCGCAGATCGTGTTCACATCGAAGAACTCCCCCGCCAGCCGGAAGGAATGCCACTCGCGGATGCGGTACGCGCCCGGCACCGTGAGAGCCGCAAAGGTCCCATAGGTCTCAAATTCGCTGAAACTGTTGTCCAGGAGCTTCTCCGGACGGACGGCGTGCAGGATCTTCTCCCACCAGCTGCTGCCCTCCAGCGCGTCGTTGTCCTCAATCTTTTTCCGGAGCTTCCACACGAGATCACGCTTAAAGAGCATATGCTCGGAGATGAAGGACGGCTCGATGACCTTGGTCATGCCGATGAGGTTTTTCAGCGTTTTGAAATACTCCTCATGATATTCGCGCTTGTAATCCAGATAGGGCGTACCGGACTCCGAGAACATGGAGAACGGCTTACAGGGAACGGTGTCGCCGTCCCAGGTCATGTAGAATTCATCCCGGCAGAAATCCGCGTAGGCAAATTTCAGGAACTGCTGGTAGTACCATCCCGTCATCCGCCGCGGCACCTCGCCGTCCGGACGGAAGGGACTGCCGATCTCGTTCATCAGCGCGTGCACCCGGTCAAAGGACAGGACATCGTTTTCTTCGATAAAGCCCACGCGCCCTCTCAGCTCCCCCGGGTAGACACCTTCCTCCACCTCCTGTGCCAGGAGCGTTCCGACCTCGTCCCTGCCGATAAAGAGCACGTGGCGGACGGGCAGCATCTCGACGATCCGCCGGTGCTGCGGGCGGGTTCTCTGAAAATCATCGGGTGTCATCACAACGATGGCGTCATATTCCTGTTGATCACGCATGATCCGCTCCCTCTTCCCTTCGCAGCGCCGCCCCCTTAAGGATCGCAGCCGTAACGGCTGCCTGCGGCCAGTTTTTCCGTATCGTTTCCGTCTCCATGAGTCCTGCGAGATCCGTCAGCGTCTGCCCGACATTCTCAGCCTCCAGCTCCGCAGCCATCAGGATCGCGCCCGGTGAAAGGCCGATCGCCAGCACGCGGCCGATCCCTTCGATCTTGATCTCCTCCGGCAGTTCCGACCCGGTACGCAGGATCGCGTATTTCAGCATCTGATAAACACCCGCGAGCTGCTCCGGCGTTACATCCGTGCGTTCTTCCTCCCACAGCGCGGCGGTCCGGCCGATGATCGATTCCCCGATCGGACGGTTCTGATCCAGATCCCAGATCTGCATGACCTTTCGGAACACGGCCAGCTCGCGATCCTTCCCGGAAAGATAACCATAGCGGCCCTCCTCGCAGAGAGCGCGGAGCTGCCGGTAATCCGCCTCCGTTCCGCCCCGGAGACCGGTGCGGATCCGTTCCCGGTATTCCTCTGTTTTTTCTCTTTCCTGCTGCTTTGTCATCGCAGTGCGGGCCTTCCCTTCTTTACGAGATCCTCGGAGACCATGTCGAGGATCGATCCCACGCGCTTCCCGTAGGAATACTCCTCCCGCACCCGACGGTGTCCGTTCAGCGTGATCTGCAGACGTTCCTTTTCATGACGCAGATAGTAGTTGACCTTATCGACCATCTCGTCGAAGGAATGATACACCTCCAGATCCCGGCCGACCACGAACAGTTCATCGATCTCCGGCTGATAATTGGTCAGCATGAAGCCGCCCGCCGCCATGATATCGAACACGCGCAGCGGCACGCCGGATCGGATGGACGGCAGGGTGATGTTGAGGTTGATCTTTGAAAGATAATAGGCCTTCGGAACCTCTTTATCATATTCCAGACCCTTTTCCACGCGGACACCGGGAATGACCGTCTTCTGATCCTTTTCCTTTGTGTACAGGCGCACGTCCCATCCGGTCTCCCCCAGACGGCGCATCATTTCAACCCGTTCCAGATGGGTGATCCCGCGGGAGAAATAGGTCTGCTCGATAAAGCTTCTCTTTCCGATGAACCGGTATTCCGGCACATCCTCTCTCTGCATCGCCACGAGTTCATCGATCGTCTCATCGGAAAGCCTGCCGATAAAACGAACCTCGCCGTCCCACCGGTTCAGCTGTCTCTCCAGAAGCCCGCGGACCTCCGACGCGGCTCTTTCGCTCAACCGGTCCATGGGGATCTGGTAATCCCGATCGCTGTAGAGGGAGCCGATGAAGGACACGTCACAGGAAAGACGCTTTTCATCCTCTTCCTCGATCACCAGCCGGTCCATGCTGTGAACATTGCCGGCCAGCGCCATGTGCCGGACATAGGCGGCGCCACGATTCTTTGTGTCCTGCTCCTGCAGCCGGTCAAAATCGAAGATGTAATTGCCCGGGAGCAGTGCGCTCTCATCGTAAAGCGCAACCTGAATGGAATCGTAGATCCAGGAGATGTACGGTACATGGTTTTCTTCACAGGCCACGGCGACCGGCGCAAAAAAGTCGTGCGTCATCACCGCATCGGCATGCAGTTCGCGGATGCTGCCGGACACCTGATCGATGTCCTTTTCCGCCTTGTTTTCAGCCGTTCCGAAGAATTCGATCAGGACCGTTTCTACACCGGCCAGCGTCAGCGCGTAGGGAATGTTCCATGTGGAGATCGTCTGCATATTGGGATACAGCACGCGTTTCCTGGGCTGTCCGTCCGTGAAGATCTGTTTCCCGTACGCTTCAAGAAACCGTTTTCGATCCTCTTCCTCCACAGGCGGCTGCAGATCGTCATTGTCAAAAAAATATCCGCCGGAGGTCTGCGCCGCGACCGCCACCCGATAACCGGCCTTCCGGAACTCCAGCGACTGGGAAACATCAAAGAAATCCTGCCCCCGGAACAGGTCCTCGCGCCAGGGCAGGTCCTGCTGCGTGGCGATGAGCCGTCCGTCAACGGCCATCACCTCGCGGATCCCTTCCCCCAGCACTTCGGGAACATACATCCGTCCGTCGGGGTTCATCTCCCTCGCGGTAAAGGTCCCCACCAGCTTTCCGTTTCGCAGGACGCCGTCCTCGGACAGCTGCTCGGTCCCGACAAGGCCGATCATGCCGATCGCGGGATCGTCAAAGGCCTGCAGCATCGACGCGATAAAACGTCGATCCCGGAGAAAGATCTCCTGCCGCAGATAAACCTTGTATTTTGCGTTCGAAGACTGCATCGCGGCATTGTAGGCCGCACACACGGAATCAGCCCCTTCGATCGTGATCACATCGGTCGCGTATCCGTCGGGAACCTCCAGAGCGTTCAGATAGGTCAGGCACTCCTCCTGCCGGAGGACGTCCGTCACAC
This sequence comes from Lachnospiraceae bacterium, assembly GCA_024690605.1. Taxonomy (GTDB): domain Bacteria; phylum Bacillota; class Clostridia; order Lachnospirales; family Lachnospiraceae; genus Butyrivibrio. The sequence continues at coordinate 33,462 of JAILOV010000015.1, forward strand.
AGATGATAAAACAGATCAGATGCTCGTCCATACGCGTATTTTATCACATTTCGCCCGGTTTATGCTATACTGATATCGTTCTACGAACAGCGAAAAAGAGGGTAATCATCATGCAGAACCAAAGGATCAGCGTCATCATCCCCACCTATAACCGGGCCGGCCAGATCGCTGCATCGATCAACAGCGTGCTGGCACAGACCTACCGCGACTTTGAGATCGTGATCGTCGACGATGGGTCATCGGATGACACAGAGGCCAGGGTTACCGCCCTTTCCGACGACCGCATCCGCTATCACAGGCTTCCCAAAAACGGCGGTGCGTCCAACGCCCGGAATCAGGGCGTGAAGCTGGCGTCCTGCGATCTCATCGCCTTTCACGACAGCGATGATCTCTGGCATCCTGACAAGCTGGAAAAGCAGATGGCATACTGGGAGAAGCACCCCGAAGATGTGCTGGTCTACTGCGCACTGGAATACCGGGATCCGGATTCCGGCGAGATGGTCTCCTTTCCGTTTTCCGACATCCCCAGAGATTCACTGCACGGTGATATCTATCGCACGCTTCTGACAAGAAACACCATGGACACGCCGACGATCCTCATGCGCAAAGACATTTTCAATCAGGCCGGCGGTTTCGATCCCCTGTACCCCCCGCTGGAGGACTGGGAACTGAATCTGCGGATCGCGAAGCTCGGCACCGTCGGCTATGTGGACGAGCCGCTGATCACCTCGGGGATCACGGAGGGAAGCCTCTCCTCCTCCACCTCCGCCTATTACCGGGCGCGGTGCAGGATCTTCGCGGACTATATTGATGACATCAAAAGGCTCGGCATGTTCGATCAGATCGCCGGGGATATCCTGCGTCACGCGGAAAAGGACGGCGTGCTGGAGAGTGTCAAGAAAATGATGATGCTGCAGCTGATGGAAAAACGCGGCGAAACCTGAAGGGCCGCACGGATCACGTAAAAGCCGACAAAGGAAAGGCACCGGATTGCTCCGGTGCCTTTCCTGCTAGCATGGGTTTGCTTAAAGCCTTGTAGCTTAGCCGAGCAGGGACAGAACGCCCTGGTTGCTCTGGTTCGCCTGTGCAAGCATCGACTGGCCAGCCTGTGCCAGGATGTTGTTGTTGCTGTAGCGAACCATCTCGGTCGCCATATCCGTGTCGCGGATAAGGCTCTCTGCACTCGTCGTGTTCTCCACAACGTTGTTCAGGTTCGTGATCGTGTGCTCCAGTCTGTTCTGGACAGCACCGAGAGCGGAACGCTGTGTGGAAACACTCTGCAACGCGTTCTTGACGGAGTCGATGCGGCTGCGTGCGCTCACGCCATCCGTACCGGTAACCGACAGACCCTTGACACCGAGCTGAGAAACGCTCATCGTCGAGATGTGGATCTTGATCTGGTTGTCCGTCGCAGACTCTGCACCAACATGAAGGTTCTTGCCGGTGAAGGAGCCATCCAGCAGGGACTGCTGGTTGAACGTGGTGGTCTGCTTGACACGATCGATCTCGGTAAGGAGCTGATCAATCTCGTTCTGGATGTACTTACGGTCCGTGCTCTGCAGGGTGTCGGTACCGGCCTTGTCGACCAGCTCGTTCATTCTCTGCAGCATATCCTGCACTTCACCGAGTGCGCCTTCAGCGGTCTGCACCGCCGAGATGCCGTCCTGCGCGTTCTTCGTAGCCTGTGTAAGACCACGGATCTGTCTGCGCATCTTCTCACTGATGGAGAGGCCGGCCGCGTCATCCGCTGCACGGTTGATCTGGTAACCGGAAGAAAGCTTCTCGGAGCTCTTCGCCTGCTGACCAGTCGTGATGCCAAGCATACGGTTGCTGTTGTGTGCTGTCATGTTGTGCTGTACTACCATACCCATAATTTTATCCTCCTTGAATGTGTGTTGATGCGGCTTCCTTGCCGATCATGTGTTTGATAGTTTTAAAATAACTGCCGCCTCATCTGGTGCTAGCCGCCGGACGCAGTCGGCATTTATCTTCTTCTATTGTACACGCTCTCGATCGGAAAATCCAGCCTGTTTTCAGTTGTTTTCCTTACACAACATATTTCGACAGGTAAGGGGAAAACTTTAGTCCTTTTTTACATTTTTTGAAAAAAATTTACGCAGAACCGTTTTTCAGTGTTTGGAATCAAGATATTGCGGCGGCGTAAAGGTCGAACGCGCCATATTGTGATAATAATCCAGCGCTGCCTTGGCGCTCTTCTTGCCGATGACCATGTCCTTTTTCGCGTCGGCGAAATACTTCTCGGCAAGCGTTCTGTTTCTGGCCTCCGCTGCCTGAATGCTGCCGGAGAGAGCGGTGATCGTGCGGATCTTCTCCTGCATCGCGGTGATCTCTTCCTTATATTTCTCTTTATTGCCGTCCAGTTCCTCGCGGACCTGGGAGAAGAGAGATTCAAAACCGTCATTGAGCTTATCCAGCTCGTCGATCAGTTCGCCCTTTGCTTCGACAGTGGCGTCAAAGGCATCCATGTCGACCGTGCCCGTCTTCGACAGGATATCGTGCTGCTTTCCGTTTTCCTCCTCGATCCGGTTCAGGATCTCGATCTTCCTGTCCAGACTGTCCGCCATCATGGCGAGATACGACGGGATCATGCGTTCCTCTCTGTTCTCACTTGACGCCGGCACGCTTCATCACCTCGACCCAGGTGTCCCGGATCGCATGGAGATGTCCGTTGATCTCCTGCACGATCTCCAGGTCCTTTTTGACATTGGCCTCTACCAGACGCGAATTGATATAGATGTACATCCGCTCAAAATCCTTGGCGACCTCATATTTCATGTCCAGCGTCGCCAGCAGATAATCAATGATCCGCTCCACCTTGAGGATGTTCTCATTGGCCTTACTGTTGTCACCGTTCTCCAGCGCACCTTCCGCGATATTGCAGAACTTGATCGCGCCGTCATAGAGCATAAGTGTCAGCTCCGCAGGCTTTGCAGTCGCCGCCTTGGTGTTGGTATACTGTGCGTATGCGTTTGCTGCCAGTGCCATAATGCCATCCTCCCTGCAAACCGGGACGCCGGCGAACCGGCGTCCCGATGCTTACCGTTACGTTGTTATCCTAGCACAATCCGCTGCGTTTATCAACCGAGGCCGAAGTAGCTGGAGATCGAGCTCTGGGTGCTGTTGAGCTTGGACATCGCGGTCTCCATCTTGCTGAATTTCTTGTAGTAGCGGTCCTCCGCGGCAGTCAGCTTCTCGTTGGCATCCGAGATCTTGTCGGTATAGGAGCTGTACTGCTTGTTCATCAGCTTGTCCTCGTAGACCGTGTAGGAGCTGCTGTATTGCGAGCCCTTCATCAGATCGGTCATCTTGGAATAGAGCGACTTGGAGAGCGTCATGAAGAAATTCGTCACGAGCTCCGGATCGTTGCCGATCATCGCGGACAGTTTGTCCTCGGCATTCTTGACGCTGGAGATCTCGCTGTCCTTGTCGCCGTCGATGTGATAGGCGTAGCGCTCATCTGCCGACGCGTTGAAATAGCTCTGCGTGTTGATGCCGAAATTCAGCAGGCTCATTTTGACCGTTTCGCCGCTGCCGTTCTTCACCTCAAAAACCCCGGCCATCAGTGTGCGCATCGCTGTGGAGACATCGCCCAGCGTGCTGTCCCTGGAGAGCAGGCCGTCTTTGATCTTGTTCTCCCAGTCCTCGATCTCGTCGTCGGACATCGCGTCCTTTTGTTCCTCGGTCAGCATCTTGTAGCTCTTCGCGGAATCCGCGTTGTAGAGCTTGCTCATCTCGTTCATCAGCTCGCTGTAGCCCTTGATGAAGTCCTTGACCATGTCATAGATGCCGCTGGTATCGTTCTTGGTCGTGAGCGTCGTCTCGCCGATCTTGTTGGCGGTGATCGAGAGTCCGTTGATGTTGAAGTTGCCGTCCTTGCTGGTGTACTTCACGCCGTTCAGTTCGATCGCGGCGTCCGCTCCCGCCTGATAGCCCGCCGCAGCCTTGCGGTTGCCGCTCGCGTCCAATTCGTCGGTGTAGCTCTTCGTGAGTCCCAGCGCCGCGAGGCCCGTGCCGCCGGTGATCTCAAAGCTCGCCTCCGATCCCGTGGTCTTGCCGGCGATGTAGAGCCGTCCCTGTCCGGCATCGAAGTTGGCGTTCACGCCCTCGCCTCTGAGCTTGGACACAACCTTTGCGATCGTGTCATCCGCACTCAGTTCGATCGTCTTGGGATCGCCGCTGCCGACCTTGATCTCGATCGTCGCCTTGCCGTTCTCATCAAAGGTCGCTCCCGTCAGTTCGGAGAGTTTGGTGTTCTCCGTGACACTGCCGGTTCCGGCCTTGATCTGTTCGCCGGTCTGATAGGCGCTGGTCGCGAGCGCGGTCACCTTGAGGTTCTGCGTCGTGTTCATGGCCGTTCCGCTCGTCACGACGGAAGCGATGCCGGGATCACCGACCGCGGTCGTCTTCTTGGAGAAGGCGTCCGAGAACCGCATGGAAGCCAGCGAACCGTTGTAGAAATCCGTGATCTTCTTGTTCAGTTTCTTCCAGACGTCCTGCTTCCAGCTCAGGCGCTTCTGGTCACCCTCCAGCGTGGTGACTTTGGTTTTATGTGTGCTGGTCAGAGCGGTGATGATGGACTCTGTATCCAGCCCGGAATTCATTCCGGTGATTCTGATAGGTGATGCCATATCCGTCTCCTCTCCGGTTCAAAGAGATGTTATCTCTTCTCGTCCACCATGATGCCGGCCAGCTCCCAGACCTTGGCGATCATATCCAGCGTCTTGTCCGGCGGGAATTCCTTGACGACCTTTTTGGTCTCCTTGTCGACCATCTTGATCGTCACGCGATTGGTCCCCTCGTGAATGCCGAAGACCGCCTCCTCGTTGCCGTTGATGTTTTTGTTGATCTTGGAGATTGCTTCTTTGATGCGCTCGTTCTGCGCTTCCTGCTGCTGCTCGTTGAGCTGCTGCTGCTGTTTGCCGCCCGCCTCAGCCTCCTGTACCGGTGCGATCGTGAGATCCCCCGCCGGAGCCTGCGCCTGCTGCGCATTGTCCTGTGCGACCTGCGCATCCTGACGCTCTGTCTGCGGCTTGTTGGCGACAGGCTGCACGATCGGCTGCGCTGCCTGATACACGCCCAGATTGTTGATAGCTTCCATTGCCATGGGTTTCACCTCCTTGTGTAAGCGGCCTCCGCCCCCGGAACGGCCGTCCCCCTTTCACATCATTTTCCGGCGCACAGACACCGTCAATGACAGACTTCTATATCTTCTATCGGATGATCGGCTGATTACTTTAGTCCAACAGAGAAAAAATTATTAAATATCTTGTGTTATTTAATTAATCCCCTTCAGCACCTGCTCCCGCAGCACCTTTTCATAGTCGAACTGTTCACAGACCCGCGCGCATCCCCGCTCCGCAATCTTTTCCCTCTCCGCGTCATGTTCGAAAAACCAGTCGGCAAGGAAAAGCATCTCCTCCGGATCTCCGGCAAGAGCGAGATCCCTGCCGTTCTCGAAGTATTCGTCCAGCTCCTGCTGCCGGGTCGAGAGAAGAAAGCCCCCGGCCGCCATGACATCGAGTGCCCGGAGCGGCATGCCGGTCCGGATCGTCCGCAGCGTGATGTTGAGATTGACCCTGCTCGTGCGGAACACCTGCGGCATCTTTTCCAGATAGGAAGCATAGCCGCAGTTGCGCACCCCCGGAAGCGCGGGTGAATCCCATCTCGTGTAGAGATCCATCCGGGCGGGATGTTCGCGTCCCAGTGCCTCCAGAAGAGAGAACCGGTCCATCTCCGTCGCCTGCGTCCGGAGCATATCCCGGAGCAGCTCGTCATAGTCGATCGCATAGACATCGGGCACCTCGAACCGGATATGCGCACGCAGGTCTTCCAGCATCTCATCCGTCACCACCAGCGGGTCACCGATGAGATCCCGCCCGTAGACACCGGTCTGCAGATGAAGAACGTCCTCCAGGTAACTCCGAAGAAAGACCGGAAGATCGCCCGCGATCGCATTGTAGAAATTGTTCTTATCCGCGTAGAGACCGCCGACAAAGCTGATCTCATGTGCATAGCCGTTGTCTGCCGGCGTGAATCTCTCCCTCACTTCCCGCATCCGGCGGCTGTTCACCGCGAGCGGCAGATAGCGGACCGTGTCGATCCCTTCCGCGCGCATCTTTTCCGCCAATGCCCGGTCGAACAGATAGATCGTGTTCACCCGGTTGCGGTTGGTCTTTGATGTCACCGGCAGATACGGAGAGTCAAAGGTCCAGGAGATATAGGGCACGCCAGACCGCTCACAGACCTCGCTGATCGCAGGGTAGAAATTGAAACTGAACACGACATCCCACTGCGGCGCAGTCTCCCGGACGCCACCATAGTCCCTGCCGCTCTCGCCGGCCGCGTTTCTGCAGAAGAGCGCCTGCTCGGTTCTGTATGAGAACTCCTCGTCCACCGAGCGGCAGTTCCACAGATGCCGCCAGATCCCGACCGTATGCCCCAGGCGTGTCATCGCCTCCCGACAGTCCGGTCCCGTGAATTCGTTCCAATCAAAATACAGGATACGCAACCGCAGATCCTCCGTTCGACCGGGTGCGGCCATCCGCCCCCTGAACAACAGAGAGGATCGCCGTTTCCGGCAATCCTCCCCGATCTCTGAACCAAACGATTTTCTGAAAACCGCGCCGCGGACTAGCCCATGAAATCCTTAAGCTTGTCAAGTCCGCTGATCTCCACCGCCTGCGCATTCTCCTTCTGGATCTGCGCATAGACCTCTTTGCGGTAGATCGGGACTTCCTTGGGAGCCGCGATCCCGAGCTTCACCTGATCGCCGCGCACTTCGAGCACCGTGATCTCGATGCTGTTGCCGATGACGATCGCTTCGTTCTTTTTCCGGGATAATGCGAGCATTATTTCTTTTCCTCCGCCTCGGCCTGCTTTTTCCTCTCCTCGAGGATGTCATAGATCTTAAACTTCACCGGGCAGGCCTCATCGTCAACGATGATCTGCGCGCCCTTACGGGTATCGGAATTGATGAGGATCGGTCCGCGGAGATTGATCGTCATCTCCTTGAGATCGTGCGGGATCGTCATCGTCACCAGTACCAGCAGATTCTCTGCGTCAAACGGCTGGATGTCCTTGAGCACATCGTCATCGACCTGCGGATTGTAATCCTCCTTAAGGATCAGCGGGTTGATGACCGGCATCGCAAACGCGGGTTCATCGAGAGACTGAAGCCAGTGGATCGACGCCGGCTTCTTCTCCTCGTCGAACAGGAGTGTGAATCTCTTCATCTCGGGAAATCCGATGATGCCGCCCGGAAACTCAATGATCTTTTCGTCTTCAATGTCGATCTCGCCGAAAATCTTTGTCTGGACTTTCATGATAAACCCTCCGTTTCTTTGCAAATGTCATGCAAAACAACACCTACAGAATTATTTTACCACGGATCATCAGTATTATGCAAGAAGTATTCATCCCGAAAAGCCGTTCATTCAGCGCTTTACGCTCCTCAAATGTAATCCATCAGACTCGTCTGCGAGATCTTGCCGGTCGCCATCAGCGCCGCCTGGTACACGGTCTGCGAAGTCGTGAGGTTCGTCGCCGTCTCCGCCATATCGATGTCCTCGTTGTCGCTCTGCAGCGTCTGGAAGGTCGTCACCTGATTCATCAGACGATTCTGGATGAGTTCCAGTCTGCGCGAACGCGTGCCGTTCTCCGTCACCGCCAGATTGGCCACATCCAGCGCCTTCTGCATCTCCGTGATCTTGTGCTCCAGCTGAATCTGGATGTTCTCCCGCAGATAGGTCCGCGCCTTCTCCGCGGCGGCGTATTCCGCCTTCATGGTGTCGAGCGTGGCACCGGTCGCCGTCTCGAGATTGGTCTCGAGCTGTTTCATGCACGCTTCCAGCGTTTCCAGTTTCTTCAATCCCTCGTTGAGATCATCCATGCTCCGCCTGACATCGGTGGTGAACACATCACTGGTCAGCGTGTTCACGTCGACGACCTGCGAATAGCCGACATCGTAGCCCATCGTGTGTCCATAGGTGCCGCCGTTGTAGTGGACGGGCTGCCCGGTCTCCGTCGTGGAGCTGCACTCAAACAGATTCTCCGGGCGGATGTCTCCCTTGTCCCACTGGGATTTGTTAAAGGTCACCATGATGGAACTCTCATTGACGATATCCGGGAGAGAGGTCAGCTTTTTCCGGAGGGCCTCCGACAGGATCAGTTCGCCGGTATCGGTGTTGAGCCAGAAGGTCTCTTCCGTGGAATTGCTCAGGGTCGCCGCATACTGATAGATATCATCGACCTGCTCCGCCGTCGAGGTTGACGTGATCACACAGCTCGCGGGATTCGGGTACTGCGTATTCGTCTGGATATGCGTCTCCTTGTAGGAGGAATAGATCGCCCCGTTGGCGGCGAGATTGATCACCTGATCCGGCGTGCCGGATTTTTTGAGCCGGAAGGTGCCGTCGCTGTTCCAGCGAAGAGTAAACCCGTTATAGTCGTTCGGGTCGTCTCCCTCCTCTGTCACCACCTCGGGCAGCGTCACTTCGATCGTTGTCGGCGCACCGCCGTCCGAAAAGGTGATCTGCACTTTCTTGGGATTCCCGTTGGCATACTGTTCTTCGATATTGGAAGTCGCCGGAACATCAAAGGCCTCGCGATAAGTCAGTTCCACATTGGCCGCCGTGTTCTGGCACGCATCGGCCGGCGTGCTTCCCGTTTCCTCATCCAGCTTCGCATAGGAGAGACGGATCCTCCCCAGCGTCTGCTGCGTGATCCCATCCTCGGTCATGGCATTCGCGGCGTTGGGATCGATGTTGGCAACGCCGGATAAATGCACGGTCTCATCGATATCCACCGCATTGAATCCGTCATGGATGCCCGTGTACGCCCGCGAGGTCCTGTCCGTAAAGGTCAGCGGCGTGTCCGTCCGGTAGCCCGTGAAAACGTAGCGCCCGCCGTAATCCACATTGCCGGTGGCATAGTACTCATTGGAAAGCTCCGTCATCTCGGCGATGATCGCCGAAAGATCCGTCGTCGTGAGATCCTTGTTGGCCCCTTTGTTGGCCAGCGCGATGCTGCTCGTCAGCACATCCGTCACCGTAGAGAGGGCATCCTCCGTCACCTTGAGCCAGCTCTCCGCGTCTTTGGAATTCTTCTCATAATACTGCGTGAGCTCACTCACGTTGCTGCGAAGCCGCAGGGCGCGGATCGCCACGACCGGATCCTCGGAAGCGCGATTGATCTTTTTGTTCGTCGCCATCTGCGTCGCATACTTGTCTTCCTTGATCTTGTTCTGGTTGATGTTATACATCTGGTTGTTCTGCATGATCTTGTTTGTGATACGCATAGGTTAGACCCCCGTTTGTGTGATGAGCCGGTCGTAGATCTCTGTCAGTGTCTGGATCATCTTGGAAGCAAGTGTGTAGCTGTTCTGATACTTGACCAGGTTCGCGGCCTCCTCATCCTCGTCGACGCCGGAGATGGAGGAACGCTGGTTCTTGATCGTCTTCTGCAGCGAGGAAAAAGTGTCCTCGTTGGTCTGCGAATTGTTGGTATTCAACGCCACATCCGACAGGACCTTGTCCAGATACTGTCCCGAGGTGGCGCCGCGGAAGATCTCCTTGGTCGCGCACATGTCATAAAGCGCCTTCAGCGTCCTGCACTCATCGACGCCCTCCGTCACGTCCTTTCTGGTCGCCAGCAGATCCACATTGTTTTTGACCGCAGTGCTGACCGCGAAATTCCCGGCGGTGAGACAGGAGCATCCCTTCACCTGAGAAGCAACCGCCTTGAAATAGCCGGACACGGAGCCGTACTTTGCCTTTTCCTCCGCCGACAGGGCGTTATAGCGCTCCGCATAGGTCTGCGCGCTCTCCCCCGCACCGAGCGTGATCCGGTCGACGGTCTCGATCTCCTCATCGGTATACTGCGGCGGTGTCGCCCCCGTTCCCCGTTTGCCGGTCAATAGCGACACGCCGTGATCCTGCGTCTCTGCGCGATAGCCTTCGTGCAGGATCTCATTGACCTCGCCGGCGAAGATGCGCGAAAACTCGCTCATCTGCTCCAGATAATAGGGAATGCCCTGATATTCGATGTCCGGCCCGATCTGTGCGTATCCCGACGTGTGCTTGGCGTTTGTCACCACCGGCATACCGGAATCATAGGCGTGCGCGTCGGTGAGTTCCGCTCCGCTCAGCAGGTGGAAGGTATATTCGTAACTCGTGTTGCCGGCATCGTCCGTCACTTCCCTGTAGGCCCAGCTGTCATACTGGTAGCGGACATTGTCGACCATGATCTGCCCCATCGCGGGAACAGTACATTTGTCGAGCGTCTTCAGGTATTCCTCGAACTCATCGGTACGGATCGTCACCAGGCGGTTCGTGGTGTCCACCTGGGAGACATAGCCGTGAAAATCCTGCCCGTTGTTGCCGTCGCGCATCCGGATGATGCCGCCGAGCTCACCGCCGATGTTGGCGTTGCCCAGATCAAAATCGCCGATATAGTCGGAGACGCCTTCCTGATAGTTGCTGTGTATCCACTTCACATCGTAGAGTCCGTCGATGCCATTCTGATTGACCCGGTCCTGCGGCTTTCTCGCCACACACAAAAGCTGATTGTACTCCGTGGAATCCACCAGCTTCTGACCGCCGGCGATATAGACCTCGAGCCGCGTCGCGCCCGTTTTGCGATCCGGCTGGTTCACATCCATGATATCCGTCTCACGGGTCTCGATATCGACAATCTTGGAAAGCTCATCGAGCATGATATCCCGCTTGTCCCGGAGCTCATTGGCCGTCGTCCCCGTCATCTCGATCATGTTAATGCGGCCGTTGATCGTTGCGAGCTCCTGCGCGATGGAATTGATCTTGGACACGCGGATCTTGAGCTCATCATTGGCTGCCAGCTGTTCCCTCTGCAGGTTTTCGTACATGCTGTTGAAGTATTCCGTCATCGCCTGCACCTGGGAGAGGTACGCGGTCTTCGTAGTGGTGGAGGCGGAATTGCTCATGGTGGTCTGCAGCGCCGCCTGCATCTTGTCGAACAGGGCGGAAAAGCCTGTCGACCCGTCGTCCTTCATGTAGGTCTCGATATTCTTGTTGAAATAATTTTTCATCTCATACTCGCCGAGAAGTGTCTCATTCTGGCGGTAGCGGTTGTCATAGAACTGGTCGCGGACGCGCTCGATGGCCAGCGTATCCACACCCGCTCCGGCACTCCCGTACCGGGTAAAGGTGCGCAGCGCATCGGCAGGCGCCGCATTCACCTGCTGCCTGCTGTATCCGTCCGTATTGACATTGGAGATGTTGTTGCCGGTGGTGTTGAGCGCCGCGTTCGCCGCGCGCAGACCGGATGCCGCGATATTCAGACCGAAGAAAGTAGAAACCATAGGGAATCCCCCTTTTGCTCTTATGAACCTGCACTAATTGTATCGGTCCCGTTTCGGAAAAACTTAAGGGCTGAACCTTCATTCAGCCCTTTTCATCACCGTTTACGAGCCCAGAGCCGTCACGATGTGTTCCAGCATCTCACTGACCACGTTGATATAGCGGCTCGCTGCGTTGTAGGCATTCTGGAACTTGATCATGAATTCCAGTTCCTCATCACTGGAAACACCCACGATCTGTTCCCTGGCATCCCGCACTGAGTTGACCGTGAGTGTCTGCTGCTCGGTGATGGAATCATAGACGCTCCCGGAGTTGGCCACCTGCGCGACAAGAGAATCATAGTAGTCGATGAAGCTGGTCTTGGTCGCGACCGCGGGATTCAGGGTGTAGTCCTCATCCCGGAAGATCTGCTTCAGCGCCTCGGTCATCTTCTTGTCCTCGTTGCCCTCGATATCGCGCATGGACAGAAGCGACGGATCGCGCAGGAGCATCTCGTTGATCTTGATGTTGGTCACCGTCGATCCGATGCGGATAGAACCGACAGGGAAGCCGTCCAGCTGTCCGCCGATCTTCTTCTCCCCGATGTCATAGCGCACCACACCGCTGCCGTCATCATTCTTTAACAGGAACAGATCAAACTGCTTCGCCGCCTGATCCACGGCCTCCTGCGTCTCGGCGGTGGTTTTTTCGGCATCCGTCATGTCGGCGTAATTCTTGCCGTACTTGTCCGCCGTGATGTATTTGTCCGCATTGGCATGCACATCCGCCCGAATCTCGTCCGTGACCCAGATCTCCGGATTCTTGCGCGCGGGGTTGGATGCCGCGTTTTCGATGACCTCGTTGACCTTCTCGACGACGTTGTGGATCAGCTGATCAAACTCCGCTTCGATGTTCATGATCACGGACTGGGAAATGTTCTTGTTGTAGAATTCACCTACCACGCTCTGCATCTGCTCGATCTCCGCATCGGTGAGCTTCGTGCCGTCGGTCTTTGTTTCCTTGCCGAGCATGATATCGTGATAGGTCGCGTTGTGATCGCCCCTGGCCAGCAGGACCGAACGGAGCTTGCCGATGTCCGTGCCCGCCGTGGAGCTCACGGTCTGCGACAGATCAAACACCTTGGCATTGCTGATGTCCAGCACGATATAGTCATCCGTGAGCGGATTCCACTCCGTGGTGGCCATGAATTCCCAGTAAGGTGTCGCGAAGTTGTCGGAACTCTCCAGCAGACGATCCACCGCCATGTGATTGACATGGTCGGACATGACGAACGGTGTGTCCTCAAAATAGACGCTGACATTGCCGAAAATGTCCTCGTCATAGGTGATGCGCCCGAGCTCCGCGAGATTGTCCAGCAGAAGATTGCGCTCATCGCGCAGATCGTTGGCGTGCTCTCTGCCGCCGGATTCCACGCTCACGATCTCCTGATTGAGCTTCAGGATCCTGTCGCCGTATTCATTGATCGACTTGACCATGCCGTCGACCGTCTGATCCAGGTTGGTCTGATATTTCGTGAGACCGTCATAGACCGCCTGCGCGCGGTTGATAAATTCGGAGGCCCGGCTGATCAGCGTGTTCATGTTGACCGTGTTCGCCGGATCCACATCCAGCGCCTGCACGGCCCGCCAGAGATTGTCCAGTGAATCGGCAAACTCCGCGCCGTCCATCTCCTGCAGGAGATCCTCCGTCTCGATCAGGCAGTCATAGGAAACATTGTAGAAAGCGGCGCGCCCGGATTCCGTCCGGTAGGCCTGGTCCAGAAAGACGCTGCGGACCTGTCTGCAGCTCGTGTATTCGGCGCCAAGACCGACCTGCTGATAGGCGTTCTTGGAGGCCGTCTTGTTGATCATGTTATAATCACGCGTGCCCTGCTGGATCTGCTGCCGGGTGTAGCCCTGCGTGTCGATATTGGTCATATTGTGCGCGGTGGTGTTCAGCGCATTCGACGAGGTCAGCAGTCCTGATGTTCCCGTCCACAAACTCGCCATCAACGGCATATCCCGGCCCTCCTTTGCATTCCGATCCCGGATCGATTTTTTGAGACAAAAAGGCCTCTACCCGCCCTTGGTCATCGAGTAGAGGCCCGCTGCTTACTGCTTCGCGTCAAATCCGCCGGCGGTGTAACCGATCGTCTCTCCCGCGGCACCCGCCCGTCTTGTGTAGTTCGCGGTCTCCGGCGCCGCCTTCGACGCCTGAATGATGTTCATCTCAAACTGAACCATCTCCAGCGAACTTCGCAGCAGTTCCTGATTCTGCTCATTCACAAGCCGGACTCTGCCCGCAACCGCCTTCAGTCTGTCCCGCCCCTCCGCGAGCGCCTTGGCTTCCGCGGGGCGTTTCCCCAGCAGTGCGATCAGATCCGTGATCGTCAGCGTCTGAACATCCTTGTTCAATACATTCGCAATGTCCTTCATGGACTGCTGCCGCTCTTTTTCAAGATTGGCGAGCTTCTCGACAATGCGCTGTTCCTCATCCGTGATCGCTGCCAGCCGATCCAGATCCCCGGATATGATCACCGGTGTCTTCGCACTCGACTGTTTCAGCAGGTCCTCATACAAACCGCTTTCCTGATCCAGTACCGCGATCAGGCTTTCCATCAAACTTGCCACAGATTCCTTCCCTTCGGTATCTGTTTATGCGATCGCCTGAGCCGCCTCGTATTTCTTGAGCAGCTTGTCGGCAAAGCTCGCACCGCTCAGGTTGTCATATTTCCCGCTCTCCAGATTCTGCTTTGCGACAGCCACCACATCGTCACGCACATCCGGTGCGTTTGCCACAGCGGTCCGCGCCGTCTGATAATCCTTGCCCAGCTGCGAGATCTGCACATGATCCGTCGGCTGAACGGCCTGCGCATAAGGGGTCTTGTTTGTCCGCGTCACTCTGTTCGCATAGACTGCCTGTGTGACCTGATTAAATGCATCGATTCTCATGATACATCCTCCTCCTGTTCTATACTCTTTATCGGACATTTTTTCCGGGACTTTAGGCTCATGCAAAAATTTGTTTCCCGGTATCGATCCCTTCGGTTTCCGTTACTGTTTCCGCGCAAGTCCGAGAAATCTCATCGGGGCCTTCAGAAAAAGAACGGTCTTCATTTTTTCCTTCCATGTAAGTCCCGCAAAGGTGCCGTTGATCTTCAGTGCCTCCCGGACGGCCGCTGCCGTCTGCGTGAGTGCGTCCCGGATCTCTCCCGAATCCCAGGTTTCCGGTGCGGTCGTGCGTGCGATCTTAAGCGGCACCATGAGTGCCGTGCGGACCCTCGCGACGCCCAGCGCCCGGAGGGCATAGGCGGAAAATGTTCTCGCCTCCGGCAGGAGGCGCTCCGTCGCCTTCTTCCAGGAACGCAGCTCGTCCAGATAGGCGGGGTCAAAAGGCCGTTCCATCGCCCCCGCGGGATTGACGGTATAATGGTAACCGATCGTGTCCGTCACGGCAACACACTTCTGTTTTCCCGCGCGGAGAGCGAACTCCAGCAGGAACAGCATGTCCTCGCCGATCGTCAGGGTTTCGTCAAAGGTTTCCGTGATCGCCGTTTGGCGGAAGGCCTTGGCCCACACGTGGGTGTCCTGCTGCAGGAGGCGGTACTCGATGAAACGGTAGCCGGTCAAAATGGAAGACTCCGGCTCGGAGGGATATCCTGCACTGCGCGGGCGCTCCCGCTCCGTTTTCGACGCAGCGGTTCTAAGCCGGCACAGGACGCCGTCCAAGAACCGGCGTCGAAAAAGGCCGCTCCGTGCAGGACATTCCTCCTCGCCCGAAATATCAACGCGTGCATCTGCGGAAATGCTGTGCGATGCGTTTCCGCCGCCAACATCAGGATTTTCTTCTGAAGAGGGTGATGCTTGTCCATTCACGGCACCGGCCAAAGCTTCATAACCACAACTTACCAGTTCGACCGTCTCATCATAGCAGTACGGCAGGAGCACCTCCCGGAAAAAGCCCTCTCCCAGTTCATCATCGGCGTCGACGAACACGATCCAGGTGCCCCGCGCTCTGCGGAGGCCCTCATTGCGGGCGCGGGACACGCCGCGGCGCGCGGTGTCGTCGATCGGCAGGATCTCTCCCCGGATCTCCGGTGCCGCCGCGAGGGCCTGACGGACGGACGCGACGGCGCGGTCGAGCAGAGCGTCCCGTTCCGTGAAGGGGATGATCACCGATACATCCGGCTGTCTGTCATCAACAGCACTTTCCCGTATAGCGGCCTCCTGCCGGCCTGTCAGATTCTCCGTTTCCCCTGCCATATCCTCACGGTTTCCTCAACCGTCACACCACGTTGCCGGCGCTGTCGATCAGCGTCCACCCGGCCCACAGATCATGCATGACCGCCGGATCCGCCTCCTGGTTGTTGCGCATGACGAGCGGCCGCACCATGACCTTGTCCGGATGCGGGTTGAGCCTGGCCCCCCAGAAGGAAAAGGTGGAATTGGCGCAGATATTGCCCTTGCAGTGGCTCATCAGCTGCATGTCCAGCATGCTCTCCCTGCCGGTATTGCCCTCGACGATCGTGAAACGGTCCCGGTTCGGATAGCGCTCCTTCAGGTAGGCGATATCATCCGAGAACAGATAGAAATGGGTCCGCGGTTCTCTGGCCACAAACAACGCCATTGCCTTCTCATAATAGGCATCCGTCGTGATGTCCCCGAACAGCGCCGCGTTCTCCGGTGACAGATAGTCCCCTCTGCGAACATGAACACTGACGGAGCACCGCTCCTCCATCTCATTCATGAGTTCCATGTTGCGGATGCGTCTCTCCTCGTTCTGTGCCGCCGGGAAGACAAACAGTTCCCGGAGCGCGGCGAGGCGGTCAGCGTAGTATTTCTCGCAGGCAAAATAGCCCTCGATATATTTATCGGTAAATTCCATGATCTCCGGATGATACATGGCGCTCTCCTCAAAAACGGGAGAGGTGCCCCAGAAGGCATTCCAGAGCTTTACCGCCTTGTTCTTGTTCAGAAAACGGTCGCGTTCGGCATTGGTGCAGGCCTCGATCGCCAATCCCGTGAAGCGGGTGAGTTCCAGCTCTCTGGGTGCCGACAGGCCGATCTGGTTCTCCCTGTGGAACCAGGCCAGATCCAGTTTGGCTTCCTTTCCCAGCGACCGCAGCTTCTCGTAGAGTGCGAACTGCTGCATCTGATTTCCCAGACCGCCCATCACCCGGATGATGATCATGCGCCGATAACCTCCCGCCAGATACGCGCCGTACAGACGGCGTTCTGTTTTGCCTTTTCCGATACCGCCGGCATCTTTGCCGCAAGGATCCCGCGCAGCTCCCGCTCTCTGCCGCAAAGCGCATCAAACGCTTCGATCAGTCCGGCCGCGCGCAGGTTCTTTACGGACAGGACATGCCCCTCCGCCGTACCGAAAAGATCCTTTGCGATCCCCTCCGATTTCACGCTGTAGCCGGCGACCAGCGTCGGCACGGACGAAGAATATGCCGCGATCGTCGCATGTGTCCGCGCGCCGACAAAGAAGCGGCAGCGCGCGATAAAGCCCTTGAGCTCGGGCGCGCCGTGGTCTCCGATCACCACCAGCCGCTTCGTGTCGCGGTATCTCTCATAGAGTTTTCCCAACGGCCGCCGGTCATCGCTGGATCCCCACACCACGTGCGGGATCAGGGCGATCTGCAGATCCGTGTGCTCCAGGATATGCCCGATCAGAGCGGAAAAAGCATCCAGCACAGTCTCTCCGCTCTCTTCCCGATACTGTTCTATCAGCGGACTGACGTTGATGCCGACGGTGCCGCCTTCGGCAAAGCCGTCCGGAAGGGGCAGCCTTACCGCCTCCATGGAAAACGCCGGATCCGGCAGGAGCATCAGTTTTGCCTCCTCCACACCGGCGGCAAGAAGCGCATCCCGGGTCAGGGATTCCCGCGCCAGGATCAGCGCGTGGCTCTTCATGTCCTCCCGAAGGGCGGGATCAGCCTCCAGCATGGAAGGCTCTACCGAACAGCCGAGAAGAACGGTCTTTGTCCCCCTTCTCTGCAGCATCCGGTCAGACAGGATCAGATCCGGCACCATGTCCGGATAACAATAATTGTCGCCGCCGATGGAAACCGCCACAGCCGGGCGATTTTTCCCCTGCAGCATCGGAAAACGATAACGCAGGAAGCTCTCCCTGTCTCCCGTCACCGCGCGCCACGCGTAATAAGCGGCATGAGAGAAAAAGTGCCGGTCGATCCGCCGTTCCTCCTCCGGCGTGCAGCCCGCCTCCGGCAGGCCGTACCGCATATCCTCGGCAGCGGAGGCGGTGATCAGCCGCACCCTCTGCTGCGGCACCCCCGGAAAGGAGGAGAGAAACCCGCGTACGATCGCCTCGCAGCCGTGGTTGCCGCTTCCCGCGTGCATATAGAGGACCGGCGGATCCTCCGCTCCGGTGCTCACCGGCAGCCGTTCCTCTCCACTCATGCCGCTCCCCGGCCGAAAAACACGACCCCGATCGTCTTGCACAGGATCCAGAGATCCAGCTTCAGGGACCAGTTATCGATATACTCCAGATCGAAGCGCACCACGTCATCAAAATTCTGCACACTGCTCCGTCCGCTCACCTGCCAGAGTCCGGTGAGTCCGGGGGTCATCGACAGTCTCCTGCGATAATGCGGATCATACTGCGCAAATTCCTCTTCGGTCGGCGGTCTGGTCCCGACCAGACTCATGTCACCCCGCAGCACGTTCCAGAATTGAGGGAACTCATCCAGGCTGGTCTTTCTGAGAAAAGCACCGACCCGGGTGATGCGCGGATCATTCTGCATCTTGAAGATCGGACCCTGCATCTCGTTCTTCTCCGCGAGTTCCCGCTTCATTTTTTCCGCGTTCGCCACCATGGTGCGGAACTTGTAGATCCGGAATCGCCTGCCGTTGCGCCCGACGCGCGTCTGGGAAAAGAACACCGGTCCGGGGGAATCCAGACGGATCGCGGCCGCGAGGAACGGCGTGAGGATCCCGGTGATGATGAGCCCCACGATCCCGCCGAGGATATCCGTGAAGCGCTTCAGCACCAGACCGCGGTGCCGCCCTGTCGTGTGCGAATAGGAGATCACGCTGTACCCGCCGAACATCCCCATCTGGCTGCTTCCGCCGTACTGTCTCCTGATCTCAAGAGAAAAATGCACCGCGACCCCCATATCGTGAAAGGCCTCGATCACATCCGCAAGCTCCCTTTGGGGGATCCCCGGCGTCCAGATGAACACCTCGTCCAGCGTCAGGGTCGGCGCCGCGGCGATCAGCCCCTTTCTGTCCGCGATCACCGGTATGCCCGCGATCTCCCGGCCGGTCAGATCTTCGTCAATGCAGACCGCCGCGACGACACGGTAACTGATATCCAGCGTGTCGAGCAGTCTGCGGATGCACTCCTCCAGTGTCTCCCGTTCCGAGATGACCAGCACGCGCGTCGAATTCTCCGCGGATCGCCAGTAACTCCGGATCATGCGTTTTGCCAGCAGATGCACGAGCCATGTGAGCACCAGATTGATCACGAAGAAATAGCCGATCACCAGTCGGGAGATCGTGCCCGTCGTGTGCAGGGCATAGAGGATCACCAGGCCGGTGATCATCAGCAGCACGTTGTAGCGGAGCACCTGATAGGCTTCCAGCATGATCCCCCGGCGCAGGAATTCCCGGTGCTGATCCACGATCAGCGTGTAGAGAACGGCGATCATGACAAAAATGGCACAGGCGCCGAAGTGCGTGGATTTGTCCTCCATGTTCCGGAAATTCCCGAAACGGATGAACGTCGCCAACGCAAACGACAGCACGGCCGTGATCACATCCAGCAGAAGGAGCAGATAATTGATCGCTACTTTATGCTTCTCACTCATTCCGTCTTTCCTTTCAGTATGGCCGGCAGACCGAA
>JAILOV010000042.1 GCA_024690605.1 Lachnospiraceae bacterium
CTGCGGAAGATGGGACTTGAACCCACACGACGTATCCGTCACAAGAACCTTAATCTTGCTCGTCTGCCAGTTCCGACACTTCCGCAGATCCCGGAGGATCAGATCAGACGGATCAAAGCCCGAAGGCTTCTGTCTGAGTGCAGGAAAAGGGACTTGAACCCTCATGAAATTGCTTTCACACGGACCTGAACCGTGCGCGTCTGCCAATTCCGCCATTCCTGCTCGCAAAGTAACATTCTAAAGGGAGTTGAGAAAAATGTCAAGCACCTTCCGGTTGAAAATATCATTTTGCCGGATCGCCGCGGATCGTGCACCCGGAAGGCCGGAAGGAGAGCATTCACCGCAGATATCGACGCCCAGCAGATCGGTATTGTCGCGGAGAAAGAGCAGGGAAGAAAAGAGCGTCCCGGCGGTCATGTTCCCCTGATCCCAGTTTGTGGTGATCTCGGAAGCATCGAGCACATCCTTGTCGACGGAGAGATAGAGCGGGAGAGGGGCGTCCGCGGACGGCAGGAAGGATGCAGCATCCGTGGGTCGGTTCCCAGGCAGCAGGTGAACGGGCCTGCCGGCGAACTGCAGGGTGAACGGGGTGTCCGTTGAGGCGGGAGGCAATGCGTTGCTGTCATCTGCTTCCGCGAGCGCCGTCCGCAGCAGTCCGGGATCAACGCCGACGAGCCAGACCTCACGCAGCGCCGTGTTCCCCTCCAGAGCGGCGCGAAGCCAGGAGCCGCAGGACAGCAGACCGCCGAAAGCGGGGAGCTGCATATCGGGATGATGGTCAAAGAGAACCAGTCCGAAGGGCTGACGGATGCGGTCCGTAAAAAGCTTTGTCATGTAGTGCGTGTTACCGGAATCGATGAAATGCAGGCCGCCCGGGGCGATAGGATCGATCTGACAGCGGATGGCTGTTTCGGCATCGTCGGAGAGATAACCGTTGGTGCCGGGTAGGGCCGTGAGATCATGGAAATGAAAAGGGGAGCCGTCCGGACCGACCGGAAGCTCCCGCCAGAAATCCTGTTCTTCATAGATGCCGGAAAAGGAGAAAACAGAGACCTGTTCCGGAGTGAATGCTGCCGGCATGTCGGACGATCAGAGACCGGCCAGCACCTGCGCGGCGTTCTCGGCGATCACGGGATCGCTGTTCTCGGCAATGTGCAGCTCTTCGGGCGAATTGATCGAGAGAGCTTCCGCAAATTCCATGCATGTGCGCCTCAGATCAAAGACGACATGATCCTCTCTGGTGCGGAGACCGAGCGTCATGAAGTAGCCTTCCTCCGTTTTGTAGAGCGCAGAATCCTCGATGGGCATCTCGGCGAGAGCCTTGCTCATGCGGATGCAGGTGCGCAGATCGGGAAGCTTGGCCAGATAGCGCGCATAATCCACCGCGGGGCGGGAAATGATCTCGGGATTCTCCGGCATCTCCGGAAGCCGGCCGCCGGTCATCACCTGTGCCATTTCGCGCATGACGGCCGTCAGGAGGTCATTGAGCACCCGGCCCTTTTCGGGGCCGACGCTGTTCTTGATCCGGTCGAGGTGCTCCTGCGTGACCTCACGCAGCACACCCTCCGCTGCGGCACGGATCCGGTCTCCGGCCGCCTGGATATCGTCGTTGCTCATCTTCATGATGAAGACACGCAGACTCCCGTCGTTCATCATGTTTTTGGACATCATCAGGATATCGGTCTCGGGGTCAAAGCCGAGCTGTGCACCGATCTCTTTGTTCAACTGACTCATGAACGCCACGCTCCGCACGTCGTTGGTGCCGATCCCTTCGGGCGTGAGTCCCAGTTCCTGCAATTCGGATGCCGCGATGCTGCATTCCACAGCTGCGTCATTCATCTTCACGATAATCATTACAGCCTCCTTCCGGCCGATCCTGCTTATCCAACCTTATTCTACCATATAAACAGTGGGTTGCATAGAGGTTGGATACACTTATAGCACATTTGCTGGCACTCGTCCATAGAGAGTGCTAAAATTTCACAGTTTCTTAAGATTCGCCAGTTGCCGTGCCGGCCGGCGGCGGGACCCGCATTCTTGACAGTTTTGGCGGAGAAAGCTAAACTATAGGTTGATATGAATGCGGGAAACATGATCGTCTATTATGAAAACTACACCCCGGTGGGGGATGTGCTGGTCCTTGCGATCTGTATGGTGTTTGTCGCTCTGATCCACACGGCCTACATCAACCGCACGAGGAATTTCCTGTATCTGCGCGACATGATCGTGATCCTCTTTATCGCGGCGATCACCGATATCGTTTATCACATGTCCATGAATTATATCGGCGAAGTTCCCAATTTCTTTATCTATTTCGTCCGGATCAGCTTCCATTTGGGACTGTTCTCCATTCTGTGGCTCTATGTTCTGTATATGAAGGCACCGTTGCATCTCGAGGATGATGTCAACCGCCGGCTGTTCATCGTTGCGACGATCGCGCTGGATCTGGCTGCAGCCTCTGAGATCCTCGGAACGCTGCTGAAATTCGGGTTTTATATTGATGAGGCCGGACAGCCGCATGCGGGCTTTCCGATGTTTCCGATCGGCTATTTCTTCTATGTCGGCATGCTCCTGTTCATTATCCTCCGGTACCGTTCCCGGATCTACAAGCAGATCGTGCGCGGTATCGTGGCCACGGCATGCATCTCCATCCTGATCATGGTCATCCAGCAGCTGTACGGACAGTCGAGTTTTACGGCGGCGACCTATCTCTTTCCGATCTTCGCCCTGCTTTATCTCGTGCACTCCAATCCCTATGACATCGAGCTCGGCTCCGTGACGGAGAGTGCGTTTGAGGAGATGATCACCCACAGCTATGAGAAAAAGGACGAGCTCCTGCTCATGAGCATGTATATGCATGATTTTGAGGGCAACGGACGCAAATATCCGCGGGAGATCCAGGAGGCGGTCCGCCGTTTCTCCACGCAGTTCTTCAAGACCACGACACTTTTCCAGATCTCCGGCGGCCACATGATCCTGGTGGCCAACACGGCAAAGAATCCGGACTACAACGAGCGGGCGCAGAGGATGCTCGACATGTTCGCGGAGACCTATCCGAAGTATCGCCTGGACTACAAGATCGTGTTCACCAAGACCTATAACAAGATCAGCGCGGACAATGACTATGTCGGCTTCATCCATTACCTGCATGACAGGATGCCGCAGAATTCCTTCTGCCGGGCCAGGGACAAGGATGTCAAGGACTACCTGGAGCACAAGTATATCGTCAGCGAACTGGCGGATATCAGTAGCAGGAACGACATGAACGATCCGCGTGTCGAGGTCTACTGCCAGCCGGTGTGGAACATCCGGAACAAGAGCTATGACACGGCAGAGGCGCTGATGCGCCTGAAGCTGCCGGATCTCGGCATGGTCTTCCCCGACCGTTTCATTCCGATCGCGGAGCGGCACAAGTATATCCACACGCTCACGCGCATCATCCTGTACAAGACCTGCGCGCAGATCCGGTCGATGATCGACAACGGTTACCGGGTGCGCCGCATTTCCGTCAACTTCTCCGTGTTCGACCTGCGTGATGAGGATTTCACCTCAACGGTGGAACGGATCATAAAGGAGAACGGCGTGGAGTTTGAGCAGGTGGCGATCGAGATCACGGAATCCCAGAATGCCAAGGATTTCGAGATCATCAAGGACCGGATCGGCGAGCTCAAGGATTTCGGCATCAAGTTCTATCTCGACGATTTCGGGACGGGTTATTCCAATTTTGAGCGCATTCTGGAGCTGCCGTTCGATATCATCAAATTTGACCGGTCACTCGTGCTCGCGTCCAATACGGATGCCAGAATGAAGGAGATGGTGACGCACCTTGCCAAGATGTTCAGTGACATGAACTATTCGGTGCTTTACGAGGGCATAGAAAACGCCGATGACGAGGCGCGGTGCATCGACATGAGCGCCAGATACCTGCAGGGCTACAAATACTCCCGGCCGATCCCGATCGAGCGGCTGACAGAATACTTTGAGAAAAGGGCATAACGATGGAAAACGGAAATGAAGAACTGATGAAGTATGTGAAGAAGCAGGTTTTTTACGCGAGGCTCGCGGCGGTGTTCACCGGCGCGCTGTTCGTCATCTTTGCGATCGCGCTGGTGATCCTGGTCCCCAGGATCTCGCACACGCTCGCGCAGGCCAATCTCGCGATCAGCAATGCCAACAAAACGCTGGAGGAGATCGATGCCATGAGCGAATCGATCACACAGACGAGCAAGGACCTCAACAAACTGGTGGGCGACAACGCGGACAAACTGACGGAATCCGTGGAAAGGCTGTCCTCGATCGATTTTGAGGGCATCAATGTGGCGACACAGGAGCTGCAGGATGCCGTCGGACCGCTGGCGGAGGCCATGAACAGGATGAGCGCGATGTTTTCCTTTGGGCGCTGACCGGAACAACGACGGGATCGGAGAATAAGGCATGAATCAGGAGAATCAGGAAAAACAGATCGAGGAATTCCGCCGGAAGCGGCGCAAACGCAAGAAGATCCGGCGTGTGTTGAACATCGCGGTGCCGGCTGTCCTGTTGGTCTGCTTTGTGGTGTTCGGGATCCTGTTCCTGCATGATTATCATGAGTACAAGATAGCCAAGGACGCCTATAAAAAGCTGGATTCCTTTGTGCAGGAGAAAAAGGAGACCGCCTCGGCAAAATCCGTCTCCGCGCCGGTGGTGCGCACCCCGGAAGCTTCCGCGGAGGAGACCGTCGAGGAGGTGACCTTTGACTATCCGGATCTCGATATCGATTTCGCCGCACTGGAGCACGTGAACCCCGATTTTGTCGGTGTTCTCTATATCCCGTCCCTGGATCTCCGCTATCCGGTGGTGCACAGCAGGGACAACGAGGAGTATCTGCACAAAACCTTTGACGGGATCGCCAATTCCTCGGGCGCGATCTTCCTTGACTATCTGGCCAACAAGAACATGGAGGACAAGAACACCTTTATCTTCGGCCACAATATGCGCAACGGTTCGATGTTCGGCGCGCTCAAGAAGTTCACGCAGGACGACAACCTCGCGGCGAACGATCCCTATGTGTATTTTTACACCAGTGACTGCGTGCGGAAATATGAGATCTTTGCCTACTATTTCAGCTTTGTGGGAAGCGACGCCTATCAGAACTTTGCCGGAGACAACGGCTATGACGAGTATGTGCGAAAGGCAAAGACCAACACGCTCTTCATCAACAACGAGGTCGATCTGTCCGGCCGGCCCAATATCCTGAGCCTCTCCACCTGCTCCGGCACCGAACATGTGCGCAGACTCCTGATCCACAGCGCGCTGATCGGCAAGGCGATGCGCTAGACACCATAAATATCAATTGTTATGAAACAGCCCGCCGGGACAGCCGGAAGGGCTGTTTTTCTGTAAATCTCAAAAAAATTCATTTTTTTTACAAAAAATTCATCAAAAATGACTCTTTTGACCACCGGTATGCGTCTTTATGAACAGAGGACTATTATCTTCACATTGGTTAAAGGGGTGAAAGACATGAAGAAACTGACATGGAAAAGATTGATCGCAGGACTGGGCACGGTAGCGATGCTCTTTGGCAACGTTGCCGACGTGCTGCCCTCTGTGGCCTACGCAGCCGAAGCGGATGCCGCTGAAGAGGACGCCTACGCCGAAGAGCTCCCGGAAGAGGAGGTTTTTGACGAAGAGCCGGTCGAGGAGGTTTTCGACGAAGAGCCGGTCGAGGAGTTCGCGGAAGAGGCCGCAGACGAGGAGATGGATGACACTGCCGAAGTGATCCTCAGGGCCGACGCCGTTTACAACGACGACGTGATCCGCGGCTATGACGGCATCACGCTGGACTTCACGGGCGAGACGGCGGTCACCGATCTGGCGCCGGCGATCGACGGCTACATCTTCACCGGTGCGGCTCTCGAGGACGGCACGGTGATCGAGAGGCTCATCGCCGAAGAGACAAACACCTTCCCCCTTTACAGCTGCGTGACGGAAGACGGCGGCACGGTCGTGTTCGAGCAGGACGCAGTCATCACCCTGACCTATGAGAAGATCGTTCATATCAATGCATCTGTTGTTGACAGCTTCGGCAATGAGATCGACGAGAAGCACACGGAGATCGAGCTGCCCGATTTCACCGACACCCTTTATCTGGATGATCCCGAAAACCCTCCGTATGAGAAGATCCGCAGGAAGATCGGCAGCATCGGCCTGATCTCCCGCTATTCTCCGGAATATGATTTCGTGCAGGCGACGGTGAACGGATTCATCATCACTTCTATTATTAAGGAAAAGATCCGGAACACCGACGACTATGTTTATTTCTATGAGAGCAACGGCTCCCGTGAGCGTTTCACCGAGGACACGACGGTCGTCATGGAGTACTGCACGCCCGAGAGCGTTAACGCTTCCTATTCTTATGCGGATGGTTCCCTGAACCTGCGCGCGGAGCTCGAGGATGAGAACGCGGTCCCGGATGAAGCGGCACTGGAAGTGACGCAGGTCACCGAGAACACGGCCGGCTACAGCTACGACGCTTACATGGAAGCGCTGGAGAACAGCAACGAGTCGCTGCTTTCCGCGAACACCTATCTCTATGACATCGCCTTCCTGCAGGATGAGTGGGAGATCGAGCCTGAGAACGGTTCGGTCAAGATCTCCATGGAATTCCTGAACCGCCAGCTTTCCAACGGCCTTGAGGCGGAGCAGGGCAGCGATATCGCCGTGACACACCTGGTGATCAACGACAACAGGCGCGGCGAGTATCACACCACGGCGGAAGCGACCGATCTGACCGCAGGCGACATCGAAGCGGTGGCGATCGATACGGCGGCGGCGAGACTGAGCGACGGCAGCGACAATGATGTGTTGGAGTTCTCTGTTGATTCCCTGTCCGTGATCGCGGTGACCAGAGTCAACCGTGACGAATTCAATCAGGCGAGCGGAAACGGCCGGGCGGTGACGCTTGACGCGGCGGTCGTCGACGAGTTCGGCAAGGCACTGGATGAGAAGTATGCACACATCGCGCTTCCGGAATTCGAGGACATTCTGGTCCTCAGCGATCAGGCGAAGGCACCGTTTGACAAGGTGCGCACCGTCAAGCGCAAGATCGGTCTCATCACGGTCTGGAACAACTTCAACTATGTCGAGGCTTCCCTGAACGGCGAGAGCATCACCGGCCTGAAGAAGGTCGAGCTTCCCGAGGGCGGCGCGAGCTACTTCTATACCGCGGACGGCGAGACCTGGACCGCGCTGGAAGAGGACGCGACGGTGGCCTTCACCTACAAGCCGGCGGACGAAGAGCGCACTTCCTTCGAATATAAAGATGCCAATGCGCAGGTGACGGCGATCCTTGAGAAGCCCGATGCGATCCCCGCGGACGCGGAGCTGGTGGTCACACCGATCGTCGCGGGCGACAAGAGCTATGACGCCTACATGGAGGCGCTGAACGGCGAAGAAGGCAACTACAGTGACGAGAACGCGCTGCTCTATGACATTGCGTTCATGGTCAAGGACGAGGACGGCAATCTCGTCGAGTTCCAGCCGGAAGAAGGTGCGGTGAGGATCACCGTCACCTTCCTGAAGAACCAGCTGACCGACGGTATCGACGCGCAGAGTGCGCAGGATGTCACGATCAAGCATCTGCCGCTGGCGGACGGCGTCAAGGGCGACGCGGAGTCGACGCTGGATGCCGATGTCAAGGCTTCGGATGTCAAGGTCGAGGATGTGGATGCGACCGTGTCGGTGGAAGGCAAAGAGCAGGTGAGTTTCACGCTGAGCGGCTTCTCCGTCATCGCGGTGCTGACGCAGTATGGCTGGAACTATAACATGGAGGATATGACCGACTATTCTCTGTATAACATCCTGAACAACTTCACCATCTTCATGGGCGGCGATGTCACCTCCAACCATCAGGTGGGCGCTGTCGCCATCGGCGGCAACGGCACGATCGGCACGATGGGTGCCTCCGCGGTCAAGCAG
>JAILOV010000011.1 GCA_024690605.1 Lachnospiraceae bacterium
ATTTTTCAATCTTTTCCATGCAGACCTAAGTATTCCTACTTCATCGCGGGACAGTCCCGCTACATCTATAAGTATTCTTCTATCAGTTTCATCAAGAAGCTGCTCAATATTATCACTACCGTTCTGTCTTATGAAACTATCTATTCTCTGGAACAATGCATCCACTTCTCGATTGCTTATTACTTCTTCACTAAAGATGTTTGTTAGAATTATATTTCCAACCTCTCCAGGTAAAATCTCCAATACCCCACCGCCGTAACTGCGCCCTTCAAGTTCTGAAAACAATAATCCCAAAGTATTATAGTACGATACTATCAATCGTTTTCCATTTTCGTGTCTTTTTAATTTGACACGATGCATTGTGTCAGTACTAACTGCATTAACATCATCTGTATTAAGCATCACTTTAGGAAACTGATAATTCCTCCTTAGGAAGAAGATATCCGGGCTCCATACGGACGGAACTTTATACCACTCATCCCTAATCTGTGTTTTATACGAAGTGTTATAATCATTTTCCTCACCCCACTTAATATAGTCTAGCAGCCCTTTTGTGAATTTTTTGGAATCAAAAGGAGTCAAGTCAAGAAGATATGTTCTAGCTCCAGAATCTATATTCTCTTGCCAATCCTCATTTAAAAACTGCACTCCGTGTATATTTACACTTCTTGCTATAAGTGGTCTGCAATACTTTTGTAAATGATATTTTTTAACAGTTTCAACATTTATGCAAAAGTATTTGTTATTTCCGGTTGTTATTCCCACCTCACACTTTGCAATATCCGAAAATTTAACAAATCTTCTATCCCTTTTAATCCTAGCAATTAGATTTAGTTGATCTCCGTCTAAGAAATACTTTGTCCATTTTCCCGAATGGAGATCTGCTTCTATAAACTCTTCCGCATTTACAACATCCATGTCAAGCGCGTCTGCGTCACTAAACGATACAATCCGTATTAAATGCTCCTCATCATTTGCTATTTTTTCTCCAAGTAATAAAACAACTTCTTGTTCAATATCTTCAAATACCAAATTATCAAATGTTATAATCGTACAGCGATTTAATTGTCCCACCAAAAACTTGCGTAAGTCTTCTGAATACTTTACTTGTAACAACTCAGCCGGGATAACAAATCCAATTCTGCTAGTAGAGTCCATACAACTTACGCAAGCCACGGTGAATGAAACCCAGGCATTTATGAGTTTATTCGATTTCATAAAATTGCTTGTTAGTATCTCACTTTGCTCATTTCTCTGCTCTTCCTTGAGATACTGATATCTTATATATGGCGGATTTCCCAGTATCGCTTGAAAGCGTTTCTGTCCAAGTCCATTTTTGTATGCTGCATAAAAGTCATCGTTAATGACAGCCTTGGGAGGTTTATTGTTTTCATTGTTAAATGACTCCCAAGTTTCATACCAATTATAGTTTTTATTATTTACAGCCTTTCTTGCTGTCTCTTCGTCAATTTCTATAGAGACAACGCTTGCATTGCGAGCCTGGTTTATTCTTGAAACACTGTTTAAAAAAACTCCTTCTCCAGCACTCGGTTCCAGGATGGTTCTTACTCTTGTACCCTGATCGAGCACCCATCTAGATATAAAATCCGCTATGGGCTGCGGAGTAAAGTATCTACCACTAAGCTTCTCAACCGAAGCATTTTCTTTTAATAACAACCCCTGTTCTCCTTTCTGTATATCGTTATTTATTGCATAGATAAGGAAACAGCCTTATAATCCAATTTCCGTAGCGTAGATATTAGCATACTGTTTTTTTATACTCAAGATAATATAGTGCAGTTCTTGCCACCTTCTTGAAGAGTTAATATTCCAGCATAATAGCCTATGCTGCTTGTAAACAATATGTACTACATCTGACTCTTTTACTCATCTTTTATTTCAACTAAGAACTTATCTTTTTCGCCTTCGATTCTATATAAATACATTATCTTATCAAGAAGATTCCTGTTTTTAATTATATCTTTGGCATCGCCCCAGCTAAGGCTTACGTTAGGCTGCTTCTGTGCATAACTCTTTGTGTTAGTTCTCTCATCATACTTTAATGTCAACGTATAAGGACCATATTCAATTCCTTCAATAATGAAATGGAACTTTGCATCTGCAAACTTATAATAATTGGGTTTGCCAACTTTCACGGACCACTTAAGGTCCTTAAAAACCACATCATAAAAATAGCTCTGCTGGTCAATATCATAATCGCCCTTTTTCATAAGCATTGAACCAGTAGGATTTGTAGAAGCATTGGAAGGAATGGTTAAATCTCTTTCCTTTAACTCCTTAGATTTCCATACTTCAACAACTTTACCCTGAAATGCGGTCGTAACAACAACAGTTGTTCCGACTTTTTTGGTTGCCCTCGTTTTCTGAGCTCCGGCCTTTCTCTTTTTTACAACATGTCCTGTTGTTCCTTTTAAAGGCATCCTTTTAACTGTTCTATTTCCGGATTTATGAGTTCCTACAGATGTCACTATTTTAGTTGTGTTCTCATCCACTATCCTTCCATCCTGAAGAAGTTCCTGTATCTCAGAATCCTTGGTGATATGAAGAACATTATCCCCGGCTCCTACGAATTTCATAATAGAATCAAATCCAGACATAAAGTCATCATAAAACTGCTTATCCGATGAATCCGTAAGATCTAATTCTACAACTATATTATTTTCAATATTTCCATAAAAGCCGCCCGGGGTAAAATTTGAACTTCCTATTGCCGCATATGCTTTTCCGCGTTTTTCATCCACGACAACAAGAGTCTTAGGATGGAAAATACGTACCGCTGACCCCGTATCAACTACGTACAGCTTTGCCCCTGTACCTATCAATGCTTCCAGCCCCTGTGATGAGGTAGATGCATTTCTTATCCCAATAACAGTTTTTATATCACTTTCCTTTTTTAACAAATCTTCAATTTCAAGGACACTGGCTTCACGTAAAAAAGCCGAGTAATAAAATGCCTTTGTGTGCGGTTTCTGCAGAAGATCTTTTACTTCATCTACAAAATCACGTCCACCTAAACCCTGTAACAGATATTTTGTTTTTGCCATAAGACATTCTCCCTTCAATAAAATATGTGTGTGTACATCTTTACGAAAAGAGAATATCACATTCTGTAGTTTTTCACAATAGTTTTCTACAGAAATATGTGCATTAATTTTTTAGTAATACGCAATTTATGCCGTTTTCTTGTTTTTTACTCTACAGATTTTTGTGTGTATTTCTGTAGTAAATCTTCTCTGTTTTCATCACCTCAGGCTTTTATTTTTCTCGTCTAGTTATTATTAATCACACTACAAATCTTTGATACTATTTGTTTCACCGTAGGATCATTAGTAAACGCCGCAAGAGGGACTAGAGATATCAGCTTACCCCTACGATATCCTATTGCATAGGTTAAATAGTTTGCTTCGCCGTATGTAATACCGAATTTCTGTGCTAATTCGGATATCCAACAGCCACGAACCCCGTAATTAGCATTTATGTAATTATATGTCGCAGATTCTGTCATATTATCAATCCTCCTCTAAAAATGCTTCTATCCGATCTATGCGGCCAGTCATTATAAGCTCATACGTTCTATTCACAACACGCTTAATTAATTCAGCGGCATCAACTTTCTCAACCTCTATTTTTTCACTTGCCGTTCTTTCTCTTCGTCCGGTCGCTTCACGCAATTTCTTCCTTGTGTATAAAAGTACTAATCGAGTAAGATATGCAAACTGAACCTTATTTACTCCTGGACGTTTTTTATAGTTTTCAAGAACCACTTCAAAATCATGCTCATCAGCTGTAATAGCCCTAGTATCCGAATACTCAATATCTGCTTTCTTATCCTTAAAATCCAATAAAGCAATCAAATCCCAATCTATTTCTTTTCCCGCTTCAATATCTGAGGCGAGAGTATTATATGCATATGCAGATACCTCGCTTTCCTTTGTCAATCTCGGATTGAGCTCACATATTTCTTTTATTCCAACAGCCATTTCAGCATTCTGCCTTGCCGTTTTGTTTATCATTCTATTTCACCTTCTTTCCTATGTAAATTACTCGTGTGTTTTTGTGACCGTCCGTGTTTTTATGATAATACGGCTGTTTTCTCGTGTCAATACTATTTGTAAATATTTTGTGTGTTTTTGTGATTAAGTGTTTAGGGCCACATATTTCGTTTATTTCACATAATGAGTCTAATACATTTAACATGATGAACTGCTACACGTTTTTATCAGTACAAAAAACAATATAAAAGTCTACCGCATCTATACGCGGCAGACTTCCTCAACTATTCTATTAATATCACCATTTTCTATTAAACTTCTCGGCGGACTGAATTAATACTTTTCTGCGCACATCATCTGTGCTATACCTTTTGGCGTTTCCGGCAGATTGTCCGCCAACAGGTTGCTCCAGTCTTCCCTTAGACCATACCCGGTGCCAAAAGTACATATTTTATAGCCCTATTTTCGTCGATATATTTCCTTCAAAAATGCCGATAAAGCCCGTAAATACGCTATTTCTTCGTCAGTAAGCAGACCGTCTCGACATGCCCGGCGCATGGGAACTGATTGACCACACACACGCGCTCGGCGCGATAGCCGTTTTGCAGCATGATCTCCAGGTCGCGGGCAAGGCTCGTCGGCTTGCAGGAAACATAGATGATGTGTTCTACATTAAACGCAAGGATCTTGGGAAGCGCCTTCGGATGGATCCCCTCGCGGGGCGGATCGAGAATGATCAGATCGGGGCGACCGGCCGCGTCCGTGACCGCCGGATCATCCACCAGCTTCAGCACATCGCCGGCGAAAAAGACACAGTTGCGAATGCCGTTCTCTTCGGCGTTCTGCCGTGCGGCTTCAACCGCTTCCGGTACGATCTCGATGCCGGCCACGCGCTCCGCGACGGAAGCGACGAGCTGCGCGATCGTGCCGGTCCCGGAATACAGATCATAGACGATCGGTTTCCGCGCCGGCGCGGCTGGATCCGCCGCATCAACGGCGAGCGCCGACTGCACGTATTCCCGCACCTTGCTGTATAGGACTTCCGCACTGTAACTGTTGGTCTGGAAAAAAGAAAACGGTGTGATCCGGAAGCGCAGGCCCAGAAGTTTCTCGTAGAAATGATCCTGTCCGTACAGGACCGTCGTGCCCTCATCGCGCACGACATCCGCACGTGCGTCATTGACCGTGTGGAGGATGCCGACGATCCGCCCGTCAAAGTCAAGTCCGAGGAGAGCATCGGCAAATCCACGCAGAGTTTCCTGCTCCCTCTGCGACGTTGTCACCAGATCGACCAGGATTTCTCCGGTATATGCGGCCTTGCGCACAAGCAGATGGCGAAGATACCCTTCCCCGGTCGTTTTGTGATAAAAATCGATCTCCCCCCGTTCATACAACGGTGAAAAGAATGCGAGCGACGCCCGCAGGATCCTGCGGTAATCCTCATCCACGATCCGGCAGTCCGTCACACTCTCTATATCATACATGCTCCCACGCCGGTGGAGTCCCAGCGCGAGCGGTCCTCCCTTCTCGCTGTCGCCCCAGGTGAATTCCATCTTGTTGCGATAGCCGAAACGCAGCGGAGAATCAAGGGCAGAGTCCCAGAGACAGGAGACTGCTCCGGGATCCGGGATTCCCGCTGCGGGATCCTCCCCGGCGGAACGCTCCCCCAGCACCGGCGCAAGCAATCGCCGCACCTGTTCCTCCTTGAGTGCAAGCTCCGCCTCCGCGGAGAGTGTCTGATAGGAACAGCCCCCGCACCGCGCAAAATGCGGGCAGGGCGTTTCCGTTTCGATCTCTCCGGGGCGCAGCACCTCCAGCAGCCTTGCTTCCTTGCGGCCGCTGCCGTTCTTCGTCAGCACGCAGCGCACGAGCTGTCCCGGCAGCACGCCCTTAACACGGAGCCGCACCGTCTCACCGGTCGTCTCGTCCAGGGCTTCCGCTACCCCCTTATTCGGAAAATCGAGGCGGAGAATCTCCGCCTCGATCTGCTCACCCTTCTTCACAGGCTGTCGACGAACAAAAAGTGTCGTCCGTCCCTCTCAGGAATCTTCATCCTCGTCCTCAAAATCATCGAATTCATCGTCATAGTCATCGGTATAGGCCGGCGTCAGATAACGCCAGATAAGAAAAGCGATGCCTGCGGCCAGTGCGATCGTCCCGATGATCGCCAGCACAAAGAGAAGCGTATTGGTCGACTTCTTTGATTTGCGCTCATTCAGAAGATCCGTCAGCCTGTCCAGATCAAACCTGCTGCCAAGATCCTTAAGATCGAACTTCTCCCGGAGTTTGCCGAGATCGAGCCTGCTGCCAAGTTCGTCCCAGTCGACGATCCCGTCGAGCCTGTCCTTAACCTTGCTCATAACGCACCTCCTTACCTGCCGTGCATTGTCATGTCAGTTTCCATCTTATCACAACTGACGCGGTGATTCAAATCTTCTTCAGCTTCGCGAACTGTGCGTACATGATCTTCTGCCCGCAGCCGTCAAAGAGGACCGTCACCTTGGTGTCCCGCGGCCCCTTCTCCATGGTGAGCACCGTTCCCTCGCCATATTTTACATGCGTGACGCGGTCTCCTTCCGCGTAATCGATCACAGCCGCCTCCGGCATTCCCTTCGTCAGACCGGCGAGACCGCTTTTACCCCTTCCGCCGTAGGGTTTCACCTCGGGCATCAGCCGGTTCTTCGGCTTCCCCATCTCCGCCCGCGGCCGCTTCTTCATGCCGTAAATGCTGCTTCCCGGTTCGTGTTCGATCTCTTCCCGTCCGGAAACCGCGCGTCTGCCCGCCCGGGAACCTGACCGCTCCGCGCCGGCCGAAGACGCACCGACCGCGCTCCGGAATGCCCGCGCGACCGCCGGATCCACATCCCGGATCTCCTCGGGTGCGATCTCCCGATATACCTCGGGATCCCGCTCGTCAAAGGAAAAGGAAGCCTGACCGCCCGCAGACGGCGCGCCGCCCTGCACATCCTCCAGAAGCTCGCGAGGGATCTCTCGCACAAAGCGGCTCACATCGTTGCAGCAGCGGTTCCCGTTGATCATGCGTTCCATCGCCGCCGTGAGCGTGAGCACGCGTTTCGCACGCGTGATGCCGACATAGGCAAGACGCCGTTCCTCCTCCATGGCAGCCGGATCGGTGGCCTCCGCCTCCAGTGTCATGTAGCTCGGAAACAGATTTTCCTCCATACCCGTCATGTAGACGCGGTCAAACTCCAGCCCCTTGGCACTGTGCAACGTCATCAGGAGCACCCGGTCATCGTTTTCCGATACGGAATCGATGTCCGCGATCAGAGAGACCTCTTCCAGAAATCCCGAGAGCGTCGGCTCTTCATTCTTTTCCTCATAGTCCACCAGCTTGGAGACCAGTTCCTCCACATTGCGCTCGCGGTCGTTATCGCCGCTTAAATCCTTTTCATCCTCCTTTCGCAGATACTCCACATAGTTTACCGTGGAAATGATCTCCTTAAGGAACTTATCCAGCGAAAGTGTGTGTGCCTGGGTCCTGAAAATGCGGATCATATCCACAAAGCCGGTGAGTTTCTGCACGCTGCGCTCACATCCGGGGATCTTATCCGCCTCGCGCAGTGCCTCAAAGAAGCGAAGGCCGTTCTGTGACGCGTAGCGGTCCACATGCGCGACCGTCGTCGCGCCGATCCCCCGGCCCGGCACGTTGATGATCCGCCGCACCGACAGGTCGTCGTCGCCGTTGTCAACCACCCGGAGATAAGCGAGCAGATCCTTGATCTCCCTGCGCGCATAGAAATTGACACCCCCGACCAGCGTGTAGGGGATCCCCTCCCGTACAAACTGTTCTTCCACGATACGGGACTGCGCGTTCGTCCGATAGAGCACCGCCATATCGTTGAAATGTTCCCCGCGGATACGCTTCGCGGCGGCCACTTCCCTGGCGACGAATTCGCCTTCCTCATAGGCGTTCCGGAAACGATGCCAACGCACGGACACGCCCTCATCCTCCTCGGTCCACAGCGCCTTGTCCTTGCGTGACCGGTTGTTTCTGATCACCGCGTTGGCCGCCTTTAAGATGTTCCCCGTCGAGCGGTAATTCTGCTCCAGATAGACCACCTCGGCATCGGGATAGACCTTTTCAAAATCGAGGATGTTGCGGATATTGGCACCGCGGAAACGGTAGATCGACTGGTCATCGTCGCCGACCACGCAGAGATTGCGGTATCTGTCGGCCAGGAGCCGGATCAGCTCAAACTGCGCGTTGTTCGTGTCCTGGTATTCATCGACATGGATGTAGCGGAACCGCTCCTGATAGCTCGTGAGCACCTCGCGCTCCCGGCGGAACAGTTCCACGGTATTGAAGATCAGGTCGTCAAAATCCATGGCATTGTTGTCCCGGAGCGCCTTTTCATACTCCTCATAAGCCTTGGCGATCAGAACATCCCCCGGGATGTTCTCCCCCCGGGAAAGATAGTCCGCGGGCGTGATCAGATTGTCCTTGGCACGGCTGATCGCGTTCTGGATCTGCCTGACCTTGAGTCCCTCACGCTCCAGATTCCATGTTTTGCAGATCGATTTCAGCAGGTTTTTGGAATCATCGCTGTCGTAGATGACAAAATGATCGCGGTATCCCAGAAGTTCCGCGTGCCGTCTGAGGATCCGCACGCACAGGGAGTGAAAGGTGCTCACCCAGACGCTCTCCGCGCCGAACCCGACGATCCTGTCCACACGCTCGCGCATCTCGCCGGCTGCCTTATTCGTAAAGGTGAGTGCCAGGATGTTATAGGGATTCACGCCGCACTCGGCGATCAGAAAAGCGACGCGGTGCGTGAGCGCCCGCGTCTTGCCCGATCCCGCGCCGGCGAGGATCAGTACGGGACCCTCCGTCTGTTCCACGGCGCGGCGCTGTTCGGCATTCAATGTATCATAGATCGACATGCTGCTCTCCGTTCCCCTTTTTGTTCGCGTTCTTCCGCTTCCTGCGACTCTCCTTTCTTTTCTCTTCATCGGATCTGCCTTCCCCGAATCCGTCGATCAGTTTTTCGATCAGGAGTTTTTTGATGTAGACATCATAGGAAAGCATGGAGATGAACGCGAACCTGCACATCCTGTCCCGCAGCTCCTCCGGCGCGTCCGCAAAGGCTTTCTCGGCCATTTCCATCTTCTCGCGGATGTTCGTCTTTTCCTCCTCCAGGAGGCTGTTGTCCAGCGCACAGATCTCGGTGTAGATATCGGAGAGCGTCAGAGGCTCCGTATCGCTCGTGTGGAAGCGATCCTTCAGAGGTCCCAAAAGCGTCTGGATATCATTGATCGACAGGATATTTTTGTAGTAATAGATAAAGATCAGCAGGATCATGTGATCCTTGGAATACTTCTTGCGGACCGGCGGCGGCAGGAGGTCGTTCTTGGCATAATTGTTGATCATCGTCTTGGTGAGCACCTTGTCCTCACCGGGATAACGTGTCGTGTGCGAAAGCCGCTCCTCCATAAAGGTCGTGAGCTGATCCATGTAGAGATCGATATTGGGGATGTCCGACAGCGGAATATCCGGGATGCGGTCAAGACTCTCCATGATGCTTTCCAGCAGGTTTTCCGTGTTGAGTGTCATCGTCCGTCACCGCCCGCTTTCTTTTCCCTGGCCGCGCGTTCCTTAAGCTGCGCCGCGTTCTTCAGCACCTCTTCGGTCACCTCGTCGGCAGAGAGAAGCCGCGCCAGTTCTCCGGTGCTCTCTTCTGCGGAGAGCAGCCGGATCCTCGTCAGCGTCCGCTCATCCTCGAGTTCCTTTTCGATCAGAAAATGATGATCCGCCATGGCGGCGATCTGCGGCAAATGGGTGATGCAGATGATCTGATGATCCTGTGCCAGCATCTGCAGCTTCTCGGAGACCTTCCATGCAGTTTTTCCGCTGATCCCGGCGTCGATCTCATCAAAAATCAGCGTCGGCGTGTCATTCCTGTCGGCGAGGACCGTCCGGATGCCCAGCATGACGCGGGACAGTTCACCGCCGCTGGCGATCGCGGAGAGCGGGCGCATCGCCTCCCCCGGATTCGTCTGGATGTCAAAGCGGATGGCGTCCCACCCGTCCGCACGGATGTCCGCAGCGTCCTCCTGCGGTTCCACGACGATCGCGAACCGCACATCAAGGAAATTGCAGTCCACGAGAGACTGCCGGATCTTCTCCGCCAGTTCCGCGGCGCCCTCTCTTCTGATGCCGGTGATCACGCCACACTGCGCGCGCATCTCCTCTTCCAGTGCGGCCTTGCGCTCTTGCGCGAGCCTGCGGCGCTCGTCGATCTCCTCAAGAAACCGGAGGCGCTCCTCCTTTTTGACCCGTTCCTCCATGATCGCCGAGACGCTCCCGCCGAACTTGTCCTCCAGATGACGGATCTCGTCGAGCCTTTCGGTTGTGCGGACAAAATCCGCCTCGTCAAAGACAAGTCCGTTCTGCGCGTCCCGGATCGATCGCGACAGGTCTCGCAGCAGGCTGTCCATGTCATCGATCTGTTCCACCAGCTGCGCGATGGCCGCGTCATCGTTCATCACCTTCGCGAGTTCTCTTCGCGCGCGCCCCAGCGCATCCGCAAAGCCGCCGGTCTCCTCTGTGCCGTCCGCGCAGAGCACGGCGGATGCCGTGCCGATCGCCTCCCCGATCTTCCTCGCGTTCGCCATGCGTCGGTAGTCCGCGTCCAGCTGTTCCTCTTCCCCTTCTTTGAGCGCCGCGGCATCGATCTCGTTGATCTCATAACGCAGCAGATCCGTCTCCCTCTCCCGGGCCGAGGTGTCCAGGTCCGTCTCCGTGAGCGTCCTCTCCACCTCGCGGTTCTCGTCCCAGAGCACGCGCATCTTCTCCGTCGCCTCATCCAGCGGTTTCCCGCAATAGCCGTCGAGGATCTCCTTTTGCTTTGCTTCACGCAGAAGTGCCTGATGATCGTTCTGTCCGTGGATGTTGATGAGGATCTCGGCGAGTTCCCTGAGGCGGGAGAGCGGTACCGTCTCACCGTTCACCCGGTTCACGCTCCTGCCCTGCACGATCTTTCTGGTGATGAGAAGTGTATGATCCTCTTCCACCGGGATCTCCAGCTCCCGCACGCGTTTTTCCTGCTCCCCGTTCAGGGAAAAGGTGAGTTCGATCAGTGCGGTGTCTTCGCCCATGCGGATCATGTCGGTGTCCGCCTTTGCGCCGAGCGCAAGGTTCACGGATCCGATCACCACCGACTTGCCCGCGCCGGTCTCTCCGGTCAGCATGTTCAGTCCGTCCGAAAAGGAGATCTCCTCCTCCCGGATCAGCGCCAGATTTTTGATGTGTAAAGTCTCTAACATCGTCTATCCCAGCTTATGTCTCACCATCTCCAGGAAACTCACCTGCTTTAAGCGCAAGATCTTTGTCACCGCCTCCGCACACGCGATGTCGATGACCTCTCCCGTTTCCATGGGGATTCTCGAGCCCCCGTCAAAGCTTGCTTCCAGGGTGAGTTTCCGCCCGTTCTTGCCCTCACCGATCTCGACCTGTACATGCGCATGCGGCGACAGCACGATGCTGCGGTTCGTCAGCGTGTGCGGAGAGACCGGCGTGATCAGGATCGTGCGCGCCTCCGGCTCCACGATCGGGCCGCCCGCGGAGAGACTGTAGCCCGTCGATCCGGTCGGTGTGGCCAGAATGATGCCGTCCGACTGATACTCCGTGAGCAGCTGCCCGTCCACGCGCACCGTCAGCCGCACCACCTGCAGTGGTCCGTTCCGCGTGATCACGATATCGTTGAGCGCGCATTCCTCACGCCCGTTCACTCTGCCGGAGAGCATCATGCGCTCCTCGATCGTGTAGCGTCCGTCGGCGAGCTGTCGCAGCGCTTCTTTGATGCCGCTCTGTTCCACCTCGGCAAGATACCCCAGCGTTCCCAGATTGACGCCGAGCAGCGGGATGTCCAGTTTTCTCGCGTTTCTCGCCGCCTGCAGGAGCGTCCCGTCGCCGCCGAGCACGATCATGCACTCCGTATCCTCCGGGATCCCGTCGCCGACATCCACCGTTTCCCCGTCCGGCAGATCCGCGATCGTACACTTCTTTCCGTACGCGGTCAGTGTTTTGCAGATCTCTCCCGCAACCGCCAGTGCCGGATCCTTTTGCCGATTGACGACCAGTGCGAACCTTTCGATCATGTCTGCTCTTCCTCACCTTTTCTGATCCAAAGAAGAAATTCCCGGTTTCCCTCCGCTCCGAGGATCGGAGACTCCGTAACGCCAAGCACCGTAAATCCGATCTCGCCGCAGAACGTCCGGATCCTGTCCACGACCTGTGCCTGCACCCGCGGGTCGCGCACCACGCCGTGCTTCCCGACAAGTTCCCGCCCCGCCTCGAACTGGGGTTTGATCAGGCAGACCATCTGCCCTCCGTCCGCAAGCAGCCGGATCGCCGCCGGCAGGATCTTCGTCAGGGAGATAAAGGACACATCCGCGCAGGCAAACCCGACCTGCTCCGGCAGATCGTCCGGTGTCATGTAGCGGAAATTTGTCTTCTCCATACAGACGACCCGCGGATCGCTGCGCAACTTCCAGTCAAGTTGGTTGGTGCCGGAATCGACGCTGTAGACGCTCACGGCGCCGTTCTGCAAAAGGCAGTCGGTAAATCCGCCGGTGGACGCGCCGATATCCAGACAGACCAGATCACGCACATCGATCCCGAACTCACTGATCGCATGCGCCAGCTTCAGACCGCCGCGGCTCACAAAGGGGATCGGATCGCTCTTCACCAGGAGTTCCCGGATCTTCTCCTCGTCAAAAAAGCTTCCCGGCTTATCCTCCCGCTGCCCGTTGACGAAGACCACGCCCTCCATGATATAGGCTCTGGCGCGTTCCCGGGACGGCGCGAGTCCTCTTTTCACCAGCAGCAGATCCAGCCGTTCTTTCATGATCCGCTATGCTCTGACCCGCAAGTAGCTGAGGATCCTCTCTGCGATCGATTCCGCATCGATCCCGAGAAGACGCCTGAGCTCCGGCACATCGCCGTGCGGCACAAACCGATCCCGGATCGCCGCCGTCATCACCTTGACCCCGGGGGCCATGTCATAGAGTTCGGCGCGCACTCGCTCACCAAAGCCGCCCGCGGAGATGTTCTCCTCCATCGTGACAAACAGATGGTGCGTCATGGCAAGCCGGGACATGATCTCCACATCCAGCGGCTTCATGAAACGCGCATTGACCAGCGTCGCGTCATAGCCGTTTTCCTTAAGGATCTGCTGCACCTGCTCCGCGATCTCTACCATGCTGCCCAGCGCGAACAGGCAGATATCTTTGCCCTCATGGATGAGCTCCGCCTTGCCGAACACGATCTTTTCGCGGTGTTCTTTAAGACCCGCATAGGCCGTGCCGCGCGGGTAGCGGATCGCCACCGGCGCATGGAGCGCGATCGCAAATTTCATCATGTCGGAGAGTTCCCACTTGTTCTTGGGTGCCATGACGGTCAGGCCCGGCATCTGCGAGAGATAGGACAGATCAAAGATCCCGTGATGGGTCTCCCCGTCCCTGCCGACAAGACCCGCACGGTCGATCGCGAACACAACGGGCAGATTCTGCAGACACACATCCTGCATGATCTCATCGTAGGCACGCTGTAAAAACGAAGAGTAGATCGCGACCACGGGCCGGTAACCGCCCGAGGCAAGTCCGGCGGCAAAGGTCACCGCGTGTGCCTCCGCAATACCGACATCGAAGAACCGCTTCGGGAAAATGTTGCGGAAGCGTTTCAGACCCGTGCCGTCCGCCATGGCCGCCGTGATCGCGACGACCTTTTCCTCCCGCTGACCCAGTTTGCAC
Organism: Lachnospiraceae bacterium; assembly: GCA_024690605.1. Lineage (GTDB taxonomy): Bacteria > Bacillota > Clostridia > Lachnospirales > Lachnospiraceae > Butyrivibrio. Next base: position 13,785 of record JAILOV010000011.1, read on the forward strand.
ATGATCGTGGAGAAGACATCCGTGTAGTCCGCCACCTGCTTCTGCTTCTTCGGCAGACCGGTTTCGATCTCGAAGGGGCCGGGGCCGTGGAACCGCGCCGGATGCCGGATTGCCGGTGCATAGCCTCTTCCCTTCTGGGTGAGCACATGCACGATCACGGCCTTCTTGACCTTTTTTGCCTCCTTAAAGACCTTGCGCATGGCCTTGATGTCATGTCCGTCCACAGGTCCCAGATAGGTGATCCCGAGGTTCTCAAACACCATGCCCGGTCCCGGCACAAAAAGCTGTTTCAGCGCATTCTTGGCGCCGCGGATCCCGTCCACCGCGCGCGGCATCCTGTCCTTGATGGAATAGTAGACATCGTCGCGCAGGTTGAGGTATTTTTCCGCCGTGCGCACATTGTTCAGATATTTGGACATGCCGCCGATATTCTCGGAGATGGACATGTTGTTGTCATTCAGCACGATGATGAAATTGGTCTCCAGCTTGGCCGCGTTGTTCAGCGCCTCATAGGCGAGACCGCCGGTCATCGATCCGTCACCGATCACGGAGACCACCGTGTACTGCTCTCCCGCCAGTTCTCTTGCCTTCACCATGCCGATCCCCGCGGAGAGCGACGAAGAGGAATGCCCCGTGTCATAGGCATCGCAGGCACTTTCGGAACGGCGCGGAAAGCCGCTCATCCCGCCGAGACTGCGCAGATGATCAAAGCCCTGCTGCCTGCCCGTCAGGATCTTGTGCGTGTAGCACTGATGCCCGACATCCCAGATGATCCTGTCCCCGGGCAGATCCAGGAACAGATGCAGCGCCATGGTGAGTTCCACCGCACCGAGATTGGACCCCAGATGTCCGCCGTGCTCACTCACCTTTTCGATAATGAACGAACGGATCTCCTCCGCGAGGACCGGATAGGCCTCCTCGGGCAGCTGCTTGATATCATTCGGTTTTTGGATCTTCTCCAGATACATCAAAGCTCCCTGGTGATCATCCACTCGATCAGATCCTGCAGAAAATTCCGTTCGGTGCCGTTGCCTGTCAGCCCGATCGCCTCCTCGGAAAGCCGTCTCACATCATCCCTCGCCTGCGCACTGCCGTACATGGAAACATAGGTGAGCTTGCCGTTCTTCTCATCGGAACCGACATCCTTGCCGAGTGTAGAAGCTTCTCCCTCTACATCGAGGATGTCATCGCGGATCTGGAACGCAAGGCCGATCTTTTCGCCCGCCTGCTCCATTCTGCGCACCTCCTCATCGGATGCTCCCGCGAGCGTCGCGCCGATCATCATGGCGCTCTCGATCATCGCCGCCGTCTTGTTGGTGTGGATGTAGAGCAGTTCCTCTTTCGTGCGCGCGCCGTTCGCCTGTTCTTCCGCCTGCAGATCCGCGCACTGCCCGCCAACCATGCCGTTGATCCCCGCCTTGTCCGCGAGGATCCGCAGCGCCCTGATGACCGCATTCCTCTCACTTTCCGATCCGCAGAGGTCAAATGCGCGAAACGCCGTCTCAAAAGCCAGGTTCAGCAGTCCGTCTCCGGCGAGTGTCGCCATGCCCGCTCCGTATTTCTTGTGCGTCGTGGGCTTGCCGCGCCGGTAATCGTCGTTATCCATGGCCGGCAGATCATCATGGACCAGAGAATAGGTGTGGATAAACTCGATCGCTGCCATGAACGGGTGCAGGATCTCCTCGTTTTTCTGCCCGTAAAGATGACAGGTCTCCCGCATCAGGATCGGCCTGAGCCGTTTGCCGCCCGCGAGCACGCTGTAATTCATCGCTTCCGTGACCGCGCTGTTAAAACCCTCTTCCGCCGGCAGGAATCGCCGGATGATCTCCTCGGTCTCCCGTGCCCGGTCCTTAAGGCCTCTCGCAACTTCATCCCTGGTCATGGCTGCCTCCTTCCACGGATTCTCTATTCGTCGAAATCCTGCAGGCTCCCGTCCTCCGCGATCTCCTTCACACGCTCTTCGATCCGGGAGATGGACGCGTCGCATTTCCGGATCAGTTCCATGCCCTCCCGGTAAGCGGCAAACGCCTCCTCCAGCGTGGCGTCCTCCCTCTCCAGGATCTCGATCCGTTCATCGATCCGGGTAAAAGATTCCTCGATGGAGAGTTCCTGCTCCTGTTCTGCTGCCTTTTCGGTCTTTTTTCTCGCTGCCATATGACTCCCTGCTGCGCTCATACGCGCCCTGACCCGGTCCTGCCGTTCTGCTTCCGCGTGCCGTCTTCCGCTGCGGCTGTCGTGATCCGTTCCGCGCGCGCCTCGATCTGTCCGTCACGCATCGTGACCGTGAGCATATCGCCCCGCTCCACGCCGCGGACGCTGCGCACGGTGTTTCCCCCGTCATCCGCGACATGCGCATAGCCGCTCTTCAGTCTGCTGACAGGTGACAGTCCCTCCAGCCGTCCGATCGCGACATCCAGCCGCTTTCTCCGTTCAAACAGGAGTTTCTCCATGCCGGCATGCAGCGCGGCAGTCTCTCCCATCCGATGCTTCGCTTCCGAGAGTTTCCTCTCCATCAGGAAGCACATGTTCTCCCGCGCGCGGACAAGACGCGTCCGCCGCTCTCTCAGCCGGTTCTGCGGCGAGGCAAGAGTCAGTGCGTGCCTCTTCTCCCGCAGGCTTTCTCTCAGCTCCTGCAGCCGTCCGTCCATCAGATCCGTCAGAACGGTCTCCAGATCCGCCAGTTCCTCGTCCAGTCTTGCCGCTTCATATACGGCAAGTTCCGCGGCGGCCGACGGCGTCGGTGCACGCAGATCGGCGGCGAAATCGGCGATCGTAAAATCCGTCTCATGTCCGACCGCGGAGATCACCGGGACCGGGCAGTCAAAGATCGCCTGTGCCACCCGTTCCTCATTGAACGCCCAGAGATCCTCAATGGACCCACCGCCGCGTCCGACGATCATGCAGTCGACATCATGCGCGGCAAGCGCCCGGATCCCGGCAGCGATGCTGTCCGCCGCCTGATCGCCCTGCACGATCGCCGGATACAGGATGATCCGGATCCCCGGATTGCGTCTGCGCGCGATGTGAATGATATCCCGGACCGCCGCGCCGGTCGGCGCTGTCACCACCCCGAGTGTCCGCACATATTTGGGGATCGGCTGCTTGTAGCAGGCGTCAAACATCCCCGATTCCGCGAGACGTTCCTTCAGCGCGTTGAATTTCTCGTACAGAGCACCCTGACCGTCCTGCGCGGCCTTCTCGGCATAGAGCTGATAACGTCCCGTCTTTTCGTAGACACGCACCTGGCCGGTGACCAGGATCTGTCTGCCGTCTTCTATACGAAAACGCAGCGCCTGCGCATGCTGTCTGTACATCATGCACGCGATCACGCCGCTCTCGTCTTTTAAGGTAAAGTAGATATGGCCGGATGAGTGATATTTGCAGCCGCTGACTTCGCCGCGCACCGTGACGCCGCGCAGAAGATAATCCTCGCTGAACATGTGGCTGATATAGGAATTGATCTGTGCGACTGTGTAGACGCTCATGCGAATTTAGCAAGCACTCCGTTCACAAAGGAGGGGGATTCATCCTGCCCGTACCGCTTGGCCAGTTCCACGGCCTCATTGATGGCGACTCCCGTCGGGACCGATTCGTCGAACAGGATCTCATAGACAGCGAGCCGGATGATCGTCAGATCCACCTTGCTCATGCGTTCCGTCTCCCACCCGACCGTCCGCTCGTTGATCTCGGCATCGATATCGGCGAGCCGTCCGACAATGTTCTCATATTTCGAACGGATGTAACTCTCATCCTCTTCGCGGATCTGTCCGGCCGCGTCATTCTCGGTAAAAAACAGATCCTCCTGCGCCTGCATCTGATCGGCACTGTTGAATTCCACGCGGAACAGCAAGAGGAAGATCTGTTCCCGCAGCGCGCTGCGCTTCATCTCAGTCCTGCCCGGACGGCGTCGGCATAGAGATCTCGGCGATGCGGACATTGACTCCCGTCACGGTCAGACCCGTCATGTTCTCGATGGCGGACTTGACGCGTGCCTGCACCTTGCCGCAGGTCGCCGGGATGTTATAGCCGTACTGCATCACGACGGACAGATCCACCCGCACCTGTGACTGATTGAGCAGCGCTCTCGCACAGCGCCCGAGCCGCGCCCGGGAAATGCGTCCCACGACACCGCTCTTCACCCCGCCGGCCATGGAGGAGACACCGTCCACCTCGAGGGCCGCGAGGGCCGCGATCATCCCGACCACATCATCGGCGATCTTGACCGAACCGACCTGACCGCGCCCGATATTGCTCTTCTTTTTATCCTTTGTCTGCGTTTCCATTGCTTGCCTCCGAAGCATGACACTTCCTCTGAATATATGTATTATACCATGAATTCCGGTCGGGGAAACATCATTTTCCTGCCGTCGGCACACGCGGTCACAACGAAAAAGTCATCGTGCGCTGGGTGTCCGAGGAGGCAAAGGATGCCGAATCCCCCGGATTTTTCAGGTAATCAAACAGTTTTCTCTTCGTGACCAGGTGATCCGTGAGGGAACGGTAGGCCGTCTCATCGGCGCATTTGACCGTGACGTAGCTGCGTTTTTCCCTGTAGCCTTTGTCAAAAAGGGCCCGCAGCTGCTCCTCGTCCACTCCCGTGAAATAAGCGCCGTCGCGGACATAATAATTGTCCTCCAGATTTTTGCACACGGGCATCTCCACCAGATCGTCCAGCACGTGCGTATCGGCCAGATCCGCCGTCGTGTCCAGCAGATAATCATAATTCGTCCGCTGCAGCAGTGTCTCCTCGGCGGCCGCCTGCTGAAAGGATGAATCTCCCCAGGTCGTGTCAAGATAATAGTTTCTGCCGTTGACATTGGCAAGATTCCAGGCGTGTCTGGAATTCATCCTGTCCCCCGCCGAAACGGTCCCCGTGACGAGCGTCGTCTCGACGCCGAGTCGGTTCAGCAGAAGTTGCGTCGCCTTGGCATAGCCCTGACAGACGGACTTGCCGGAAAGGAACACGGAACAGATATTCTGATTGTCATCCGCACCGATCTCATATTCCGTATGCGCGAGGATATAGTCATAGACATATTTGGCAAGGTCATACTGATCCGTGCTCTTCGGTGCACCGGCAACGATCCTGTCCACGACTTTTTCGATCGCGGCCGCGCGCCGGTCCGTTTCCGCCTGATCATAGACATAGCGAGCCGTGAAACCCAGTTTGAACAACTCATCATCGATCGTGTAGCGCGTATAGGTGTAGCCGTCCGCATAGAAGATCTCCGGATGATCCGCCATGACATACTGAAACGCCTGATCCACCTTGTCATCATCAAGCGAAGAGATGCGGATCTTCTCGCCCCGTTCTTTTATGATGTGATAGACTTCGGCGTAGAGCCGTTTTCCCGCGTCGTCCAGATGACGGAAATAGTAGTTGCCCTCATTCTCACGCATCAGTTCCGCGATCCGCGCGTCGGTGAGTCCCAGTGCCTGCCGGTTTTCCTCATCCTCCCGCTCGATCTCCTCGCGCGAGCGCTTGCCGGAGACCGGCTCCATCTGCTCCATACCGGACAGGATGTCCTCTTCCTGCACAGACGCGGAAGTCCCCGTCTGTTCCGGCACACCTGCCGTGTCCGTGTTCCAGACAGCGCCGTTATCCTGCGTTTCTTCTCCGACTCCCGCCGCTGTCGCGTCGTCATAAACAACGCCCTGCGACGCCGGATCATCGATCGTCTCAAACATGCTCTGCGCTGCGTCCTGCTGATCCAGCTGCAGCAGATCATAGACGACATCCAGCTCCTTGAGCCTGTCGACGGCACATCCCGACAGCAGCACGCTGAGAGCGAGCAGCAGGATGCCTGCCGGAACGGATCTCCGGCGGCTGTCACTCCTGTTTTTCTGCCTCGTCACGCGCATGCCCCGTCCTCTTTGTCAGTTTCTCTGAAATTCCGACAGGATGAGTCCCTCATTCCGGTCGATCGTCATCTGCACGCTCCATTCGTGCGCGAACAGCAGAAGCGGTCTTCCCTTCATGTCCTTGACCTTTTTCATGTCCGAAGTGCCGACCAGCGTCTCCATATCGGTATTCTCGGATTCCACCCAGCGGATGTGCTCATAGGGCAGCATGTCCAGACGGATCTCCACCCCGTATTCACTCTCCAGACGGAATTTCAAAACATCAAACTGCAGCACGCCCACGACACCGACGATGATCTCCTCCATGCCCGACTGGAACTCCTGGAAGATCTGGATCGCACCCTCCTGGGCGATCTGCGAGACGCCCTTGACGAACTGCTTGCGCTTCATGGTGTCCACCTGCCGCACGCGGGCAAAATGCTCCGGCGCAAAGGTCGGGATCCCCTCATATCGGACATTGTCTCCGGGCGCACAGACCGTATCGCCGATGGAAAAAATGCCGGGATCGAAAACGCCCATGATATCCCCCGCATAGGCCGTCGAAAGGATCTTCCGCTCATCTGCCATCAGCTGCTGCGGCTGGGAAAGGCGCAATGTCCGTCCGCTCTGGACATGCCGCACCTCCTTCTCGGCATCGAACCGGCCGCTACAGATCCGCATGAACGCAACGCGGTCACGGTGCGCCTTGTTCATGTTGGCCTGGATCTTGAACACAAATGCGGTGAAACCGTGCTCCACCGGATCGATGACCTCTCCCTCGACATTGCGTCCGACCGGCGGTGTCGCCATGGACAGAAACGCCTTCAGAAAAATTTCTACACCGAAATTCTGCAGAGCGGAGCCGAAGAATACCGGCGTCAGAAGCCCCGCGCGCACCTCTTCCAGATCATAGGCGGCACCGGCGCCGTCCAGCAGTTCGGTCTCCTCCGTCAGTTTTTCAAACGCGTCGTCATCGATAAAGCCCTTCTGCCTGGCCTCCTCGGGAGTCACATGGATCTCCTCTCCCTCCTTGGTCCCCTTCTCGGTCCCTTCGTAGACCACGACCCGGTCCTCCACGCGGTCGTAGATGCCGCGAAAGGCCTTGCCCGATCCGATCGGCCAGTTCCGCGGACAGGTGGCGATCCCGAGATTGTTTTCGATATCCTCCAGAAGCGCAAAGGTGTCCAGCGCGTCGCGATCCATCTTGTTGATGAAGGTGAAGATCGGGATGTGCCTGAGGGTGCAGACCTTGAAGAGCTTTCTTGTCTGCGGCTCCACGCCCTTGGCGCCGTCGATCACCATGACCGCGCAGTCCGCCGCCATCAGCGTCCGATAGGTGTCCTCCGAGAAATCCTCGTGTCCCGGTGTATCCAGGATGTTCACGCAGAAACCGTCATAGTCAAACTGCAGAACGGAACTCGTCACCGAGATACCGCGCTGCTTCTCGATCTCCATCCAGTCCGACACCGCGTGCTTCGCCGTCGCCTTGCCCTTGACGCTGCCCGCCGTGTTGATCGCGCCTCCGTAAAGGAGAAACTTCTCGGTCAGTGTTGTTTTTCCCGCATCCGGATGCGAAATGATCGCAAATGTCCGCCGCCGTTCGATCTCTTTTTTTATCCCTGCATCTGTACTCATGATTTCTTACCGATAGATGTTCGCTTGTGTTACTGACCGTATACCGATAACAACATATAAAATCCCATAGTTATCACTGATACTCTGTCATTGATTTAGAAATGTAAGAGACGGGACCGGGTGATCCCATTAGGGCGGTGTATCCCGACGCCGGTACTTGATCTGCGTACTGTGCAGATCCATGTACCGTTGCGTCGGGATCCAAGCGAGAGCGCCCGCCCGATGGGATTAACCGGTCCCGTCCAGTCGTTTCGAATTATCGCTGTGCGACGTCCTTCATGGAGAAGCTGATGCGTCCCATGCGGTCCTTGCCGAGGCAGACCACCGTCACCTCGTCGCCGAGAGACAGCACATCCTCCACGCGGTCGATCCGGCGATCCGCGATCTTGGAGATGTGCACCATGCCCTCCTTGCCGGGAGCAAACTCGATGAACGCGCCGAACTCCTTGATCGACACGACCTTGCCCTTGAAGATCTGGCCTTTTTCGAATTCCATGACAATGATGTTGATCATGTCGATGGCCTTCTGAATGCCCTCGATATCCTCACCGCAGACCGAAACGCGGCCGTCCTCGTCGATATCGATCTTGGTCCCGGTGCGTGCGATAATCTCATTGATCGTCTTGCCGCGCTGACCGACAACATCGCCGATCTTCTCGGGATCGATGTTGATCGACACGATCTTGGGCGCGAACTTGCTGACCTGCTCGCGGGGCTTGTCGATCGCCTTGGACATGCACTCATCCATGATGAAGAACCGGGCCTCGCGGCACTGTTTGATCGCCTGCTTCACGATCGCCTCGGTAAGACCGTGGATCTTGATATCCATCTGGATCGCTGTGATGCCGTCCTTGGTGCCCGTGACCTTGAAGTCCATGTCGCCGAAGAAATCCTCAAGACCCTGGATATCGGTCAGCACCACGAAATCATCATCGGTATCTCCCGTGACCAGTCCGCAGCTGATGCCGGCGACCATCTTCTTGATCGGAACGCCCGCGGCCATCAGGCTCATGCAGGAAGCGCAGGTGGAAGCCATCGACGTCGATCCGTTCGACTCAAAGGTCTCGGAGACCGCACGGATCGCGTAGGGGAATTCTTCCTCGGAGGGAAGCACCGGCAGGAGCGCACGCTCCGCCAGCGCGCCGTGGCCGATCTCACGACGGCCCGGGCCTCTGGAGACTCTCGTCTCACCCACGGAATAGGACGGGAAGTTGTACTGATGGAGATAGCGCTTGTTGGGTGCGAAGGCATCCAGTCCGTCAACACGCTGCTGCTCGGAGAGCGGCGCCAGTGTCACGACATCGCAGATCTGCGTCTGGCCTCTCGTGAACATCGCGCTGCCGTGCACGCGCGGAATGATGTCGACCTCAGCGGCAAGCGGCCGGATCTGCGTGATGTCACGGCCGTCGGGACGCTTTCTGTCCTTCAGGATCATCTTGCGAACGGTCTTCTTCTCATACTGATAGATCGCCTCGCCGAGGATCGAAAGCCATTCCTCGTTGCCGGCGAATTTCTCCTCAAGTTTCGCGGTGATGTCGCGGATATTGCCCTCGCGCACCTGCTTCTCATCGGTGAAGACAGCCTTTTCCATCTCTTCCGGCGGCACGGTCTCTTTGATGGCCGCGAACAGTTCCTCCGGAACGGCGCAGCTCGTGTAGCTGTGCTTCGGCTTGCCGATCTCGGCGACGATGCCGTTGATGAAGGCAATGATCTCCAGATTGACCGCGTGTGCCTTGTAGATCGCCTCGATCATTCTGTCTTCCGGGATCTCGTTGCAGCCCGCCTCGATCATGATGACCTTCTGTCCGACGGAAGCGACGGTCAGACGCATCTGACCCTTGTCCCACTGCTCCTGCGAGGGATTGATGATGAACTCCCCGTTCTCCATGCCGACCTGTGTCATCGCACAGGGACCGGCAAACGGGATGTCGGAGATCGAGACCGCGATCGAAGAACCGATCATCGCCACCAGCTCGGGCCGGCAGCTCGGATCGACCGACATCACGATATCATCGATCGTCACATCATTGCGGTAATCCTTGGGGAACAGCGGCCGCATCGGGCGGTCGATCACGCGGCTGGTCAGGATCGCGTTCTCCGAAGGCTTGGCTTCACGCTTGTTGAAGCCACCCGGGAACTTGCCCGCCGCATAGAACTTTTCCTCATACTCAACGGAAAGCGGGAAGAAATCGATCCCGTCCCTGGGCTTTTCGGACGCCGTCGCCGTGCACATCACGGTCGTGTCGCCGTACTGCGTGAACGCGCACCCGTTCGCCTGCTTTCCTACCTTACCGGTCGTCACCTTGAGCGTGCGGCCGGCGAGTTCCATCGTGTAAACCTTTTCCATTTTTCTTCTCCTTCTTCTTCGCTTCTTCTAATTCTTCCAAATATAGAGAAAACGGTAAGCCGGGACCTGTGCATCGGCTTACCGTCCTTCTATCGCTTTTCTTTACTTTCTCAGACCGAGCTCCGCGATCAGCTTACGGTAACGCTCGATGTCCTTGTCCTGCAAATAGGACAGCAGGCGTCTGCGCTGACCGACCATCTTGAGCAGACCTCTGCGGGAATGATGGTCCTTCTGATTGGTGGAGAGGTGCTCATTGAGCTCTCTGATGCGCTCCGTGAGGATCGCGATCTGCACCTCCGGTGATCCGGTGTCCTTGTCGCCGCGTGCGAATTTGGCGATCAGTTCCGCTTTCTTTTCCTTTGTGATCATGGTTCTCTCCTTTTCTTTCGGGCGGCTGCGGCCGTCCGGTGATTCACCGCGCACAGCGGGCGGGTTGGAGTTTCCCTTTCCGATGTACGGGTAGCCGTGTTTGCAACCGCTCCGCGCCTTAGCTCGCAGAGCGGCTTATCTAACATAACACACAAATCGCGGATTGTAAAGCATTATTTCAGATCGTAGTGCCCTCTGCCAAGCCTTTCCTCAAATTCATCGACCGGAAGCGGCCTGTCAAAATAGAAGCCCTGCGCGATGTGGCAGTTGTTTTCCGCAAGGAGCCGCACATGTTCGATCGTCTCGACCCCCTCGGTGACGCACTCCAGACCGAGATCCCTTGCCATGGAGATCACGTGCCGGTACATGGTACCGGTAACTCCCTGCGCGGCGTCATCGTCGACGGGGAGAAAGCACCGGTCGATCTTGAGCACATTCCAGGGGATCTCCCGGATCAGGTTGAGCGAGGAATAGCCCATGCCGAAATCGTCGACCGAGGTGCAGATGCCCTCGCCCTGCAGACCCGACACGACACGCTTCAGATCCCGGAATTCGACGTCTGTCGTCGTCTCCGTGAGTTCGATCTCGATGTATTTATGCGGCACACCGCTCTTCTCGATGATCTTCATGATGTGCTCCAGGAGCGACATGTCCGCCAGATGCTTCCTCGAGAGATTGACCGAGACCCGGACCGGATCCTTGCCTTCCGCGATCCAGCGGTTGATATCCTCACATACGCGCTCCAGCACATAGAAGTCCAGCCGGCAGATGTCCGTGCCCTGCTCGAGGATCGGGATGAACTCCATCGGCGGGACGATCTTCCCCTCCCGGAACCACCGGCAGAGCGCCTCCGCGCCGACCAGCCTGCCGTTCCGGACATCCACCTTGGGCTGGTAGAAGACCTTGAATTCCCGGGCGGCCAGCGCTTCCGGGAAAAGCCCCTGCACACGGGTGAACCGGTCACGCATGGCCTGCATCCTCTCATCATAAAAAGCGATCGGATCCTCTCCTCTGCGGCGCGCGGTCTGCAGGGCCATCATGATCTTCTCCATGATCTCCCCCGGATCGTTCGGCACAGCGTCTTCGCGGACTCGGTACACACCTGCCGTCGCGCTGACCATCACTCTTTTTTCTCCGGTTTCGTCATAGACGATCGGAACCCCCCGCAGGATCTCGATCACACCATCCAGCATCGTAGCGGGAAGCATCATGATGAAGTTGTCGCCGCCGATGCGGCACACGATACTGTTCTCTCCGGCGGCCATGGCGAGAAGTGTGATATAGCTCCGCATCACCTCATCGCCCCGATCTCTTCCGATCTCCTGATTGATCCGGGAGAAATGACGCAGATTCATGCTGATCGCCGCTCCGTCGGTGATCTGTCCGTTGACGATCTGACGACTGACAAACCGCATGAAGGAACGGAAATTGGGATATTCCTGCTCGTCATAGAACCCCAGTTTTTCGACGAACCCCTGCAGACGGTTGCGGCTTACAAAACTCAGGAGTGCCCTGAGGAGCAGATCCAACTTGGGCTTTTCCTCTTCCTCCGGCAAATGTCCCTCGGGAACATAGAGCGTGCCGATGATGACGGCTCCCGTTCTGGAGACGATGCGCCTCCGGATCGCGACAACCTCACCCTTCCCGTTGTCATAGTCAACGAGGATCTCGCCCTCACCCTTTCTCTCCAGATTCTCGTTGAGGTAGAATTCCGTCACGCCCTTGGCGACGCCGAAGAGCTCACAGATCTTTGTCAGCACGGAAACAAGCCGCTCCCGCGTAAAATGATCCGGGTCGGTCATGACATCGATCATCTGCTCAAACAGGGTATAGAATTGTTCTTTTCCGGCCTGTTCCATAGTCCCCCACAAAACCTTACACCGTAACGAACGGCGGGCATTCCGCGGCCGTGAACACTTCCACGGACGGCATCTGCCGCCGGAACACATCCTTCATATAGGGCACAAAGATCTTCTCCAGTCCGTAATGTCCGGCGTCGATGATCGCAAGCCCCTGCGCCCACGCGTCGATCCCCGTGTGATGATCGATGTCACCGGTGATCAGCACGCCGGCTCCGGCACGCAGAGCCGCTTCGATCTCGCTCCTCCCGGAGCCCGGGCACACGGCCGCGCGCAGGACTTTGCCGTCCTGATCACCGAACAGACGCACCGCGTCGATCCGGAACACGCCCTTGACAAATTCCGCACACTCAAGAAGCGTCATCTCCCGGGGAAGTCTGCCCACACGGCCGATCCCCTCCTTGGCGAGATCATCCTCCCAGGTCACGTCGAGCACCTCTCTGTCATAGAGATCCAGCTCGTCCGCGGCCGCGTCCGCCATCCCGACCACATCGAAATTGGTATGCATGGCGTAATAACTCACATCGTTTTCGATCAGTTTCACCAGCCTTCTGCCGATAAAATCGGTGTCCGACACCCGCTTCACACCCTTGAAGATCAGCGGATGATGCGTGATCAGAAGATCCGCCTCCGCGCGGATCGCGTCCTCCACCACCGCATCGGTGGCATCCAGCGCGAGAAAAACACGGTTGACCTCGCGCCCGCTCCTGCCGCAGAGAAGGCCCACATTGTCCCAGGAGAGCGCGAATCTGGCGGGTGCCAGCTCCTCCAGTTGTTCCATGACCGCCGTGAGTTTCATGATCCCTCCAGTCCATCCCCGTCGGGAGCATCCTCCCGGAACACGGTCAACGCCGCGTCAATATTGGCCTGCTGCGCACGGAGCTCCGCGATCCGTGCCTCCGGCGCGTTTCCGGCGGTGAGTTTTTCGATCAGCTCACTGTTCGCCGCGCGTTCTTTTTCCAGAAGAAGATGCCAGGTCTCATCCCTTCTCGCCGAAAGGAAAGCGCCGAAGTCATCCTCGGATTTCCTGACATTCGCGCCGGCCCGGACCGCCCGCATCATCGTGTAGAACTGATCGTCCTCGTAGACCATCTGTTCATCCACGACAAACCATCCGTTCTCCCGGAGAAACTCCCAGAGCTCCTTGGGTTCCGACTGCGGCTGGAGCACCAGCTGACGGATCCCCAGCTCCTGCGGCGGACACTCCGTGAGCAGTCTGACCATCAGCCGGCCGCCCATTCCCGAGAGAACGGCGATCTGTGCTTCACCCTGCCGGATGCCCGAAAAGCCGTCCGAGAGACGCACATCGATACGCTCCGTCAGCCCCGCGGCGATCACATGCGCTTCCGCGCGTGCCAGCGGCCCCCTGTTCACATCCGCGGCGATGACACGGTCCGCCACCTCATGGGTGATCAGCCAGATCGGCAGATAACCGTGGTCCGTTCCGATGTCGGTGATACAGATGCTCTCCGTTCCCTTCTGTCCACGCAATTCCCGTGCCGCACTCTCCGTCAGACCGGCAACCGCTGACAGACGTTCCGAAAGCATGTGGGGTTTTGCTTCAGGCGATGTCATGAACGCTCACTGCGGACAGTTCGTCCTCCGGCTCCGCTTCCAGCTTCAGCCGCACTTCTCCGGCCTCCATATCAAAGAAATTGTCGTTTAACACCGCGGGGCGATCCCCGTCCATGATGCCCACACCGCGGGCAAATGCCCCGGCGCGCACCGTCACCTCATTGCCGGAAACCGCGACGGCAAGTTTCGGATCGGCAAAACGGTAATGCTTCGGCGCGCAGAAGAGACTCATGCAGCGCGAGATCTCTTTGCCGTCAACAAGGAGCACGGCTTCCAGATGATGCGTGCGCGGATCAAAGCTCTCTCCCGCCTGTGCCTGCACATCGATCTCCGAAAGCCAGACACCGTCATAGGGCAGCGCCTGGACTTCCTGCTCCCCGGAAGCGACCGAAACCGAGAGCGGATCACGGATCTCCCAGCGCACGATCCCTTTGCACACATTTTCCGTCTCGTTGGTCACATGGAGCCGTGCCGTGAATGATACGGGCTTCGGCTGCGTGTTGGCCCACGGTTTCTGATCGATCTCGCCGTGCTCCTCGCAGGTCAGCAGGATCGGCGCGAACACCCGCCGCTCGGTATAGTAGAGCGCCTTCCGGTTGCCGTAGTAGTCGATGCCCGACCAGGAGGCCATCGGTGAGATATCATTGAGCTGCCAAACCAGCGTCCCCATACAGGCACCGCGGTGTCTCCGGAAATGCTCCACACCGTAACGGATCGCGTCCGCCTGCAGCAGCTGGGTGGCGTAGAGCACCATGGCAAAGTCCCGCGGATAGAGATAACTGGCTGACAGATAGGCCATCAACTTGCCGTTTGCCGCCGTGTTGCGCTGATGCATCTCCATGACGCGCGAGAAGATGTTGCAATCCTCCTCCGCCGCGAACTGCCTGATCGTCGCCAGACAGGGGAAGGACTGAAATCCGAATTCCGACACAAAACGGAAGAGATGATCCCGAAACGCCGTAAACGGCGCACCGCTGTGCCAGACCTCCCAGTAATGCGTGTCGCCGACATTCTCCGCCCAGGGGTTGTCAAAATTGCCGCCGGATGACGGAGAACTCGGCCAGTAACAGGTGTCCGGATCCTCTTTGGATAAAAGCTTCGGGATCAGGTATTCAAAGATCTTGATGTAATCACCCTTCTGCTTCATCGACGGCTTCCACGCCTGATCGATCGTCTGCGTCTCCACCTCATTGTTGCCGCACCAGAGTCCCAGACAGGCATGGTGCTTGAGCCGTCTGACATTGTCCCGGATCTCCTCGAGAACGGAAGTCTCAAAGTCGTCATCCAGCTCGTAGCTCGCGCAGGCGAACATGAAGTCCTGCCAGACGATCAGTCCGAGCTGATCACACTGATCATAGAAGGTATCATCGGGATAATAGCCGCCGCCCCAGACGCGGATCATGTTGCAGCCCGCGCGAGCCGCCTCCGCGAGGAGTTTTTCCGAGCGCTCTTTTGTCACATGCGAGAGAATGTTGTCCTCGGGCACATAGTTGGCTCCCATGGCAAAGATCGGCAGTCCGTTGACCTTGAAGGCAAAGTTTTTTCCGCCCTCCGGCGCCGGATCCTGGTTGACCGTCAGGATCCTGAGACCGATGCGCCGCTCGTTGACATCCAGTTCCTGTCCGGTCGTCTCGTCGATCAGACGGACGCGCGCCGTGTAGAACGGCTGATCGCCATAGCCGTTCGGCCACCACAGACGGGGATCCGGAATGCGGATCAGCTGACGCACGCCGGTACCGTTCTCCTCATCATCGATCCTCCCGCGGCGCTTCTCCTCAACCTTGTAGACAGCGCCGTCCGGGGAGATGATCTCCGTTTCCACCTTGAGTCCCGCTTTTGCCAGCTCTTCGGTATCGCCGAGCTCCACCGGTTCTCCCTCTTCATAGACATTGATCTCCGTTGTGACATGGAGCTTCACTTCGGGGATGATGTAGCCGTGCACGCCGCGTCCCGTTTTGATATGCTCCTGATAGAAACTCACCTGTCGGATGTCCGCCTTGTTGTGCGCGATGATCTCCACCGGCCTGAACAGCCCAGCGTCCGGGAGTCTCGAGCCCCAGTCCCATCCGAACATGCAGTGTGCCTTGCGGAGATGCGGAAAGCCCTCCATCGCCTCGGCGGCGCCTCCCGTGTAGACCTGACGGTTCGCTCCCGCGATATAAGCCGTCGGAGAATGCAGATTGACCCGCAGGGTGTTTTTCTTTGAGGCGACAGCAGATATGTCAAAACGCCAGGTGCGGTGCATGTTGTTTGTCTCGCCGATCGCAAGACCGTTCAAAAAGATCTCCCCCAGCGTATCCACGCCATAGAACACCAGCGAGAGCGCATCGGCGGAGAGCATCTCCTCATCCAGGGAAAAGGTGGTCTCAAAAACAAATTCGTTGTCCATGACAGACAGTGCCGCGAGTTCGTTTTCGCCGACATAGGGATCCGGCATTTTCCCCTGATCGGTCAAGGCCCCGTATACCGTCGCCGGCAGGGTGACAGACAGTTTCTCTTCGGGCTGCACGAAAGCATTGCCCCGCATCAGCCGCAGCGTCCAGTTGTCACAGATCATCATCCGTCTCATCTGTTCCGGTCCTCCCGTCTCCTAACGGTTCACATTCCAGAAGATCTCTTCGATCCTCTCTCTCGGCATTGCGTTTGCGCTGTATTCATAAGAGCGGCTCTCATGGTACTGCATCGTCATCACGGCTGTCACGCAGAGTTCCCCCGGATTCCCGTAGGCATGATTGCCGAGGCTCTTCATGTCCGCGATGTCCCTGGAAAGGGATAGCGCAAAATCCTCCACCTTGTTGCTGACAAGATATTCCGGATTCTCCAGACGCCCGATCTCCGTCTGCACACGCAGAGAACTGAAGAGTGCCTCGCGGGTGACCCGGTTTCTGTAATCCGTGTCTGCGTAGAGCCTTTTTCCCTGCCGGTCATAATAGAAGATCTGTCCCTCGAATCCCGCGCCGTCGTCCAGTTCTCTTCCCAGCACCAGCACAGCGGCTCTGCCGTTATCGCTGTAATAGAGTTCCTCCGTGCTCATGACCGCGCGGGTGAGCTGGGTCAGGCAGGTCTGTGACTCCTTTTGCAGCGCCGAGATCTCGGTGCTCGTGCGATGGAGCCGGACCGCGATCGAAAAAAACTGCGCCGCCATCAGAGACACAACGGAGGAGATCGCCAGTCCCACGATCAGCTCGATCAGTGTCATCCCGGCACGATCCCGAATCTTCTTCAGAACGCGCGCGAGCGAAAACCGCTCTTTGTTTCCCGACGGCCGCCTCATCCGTGCACCGTCCGTACTTCGGCCCTTCCGGTCGGTCCGTACACCGTCAGCCGAAAGGTCTTGCCGGATCCGGAGAGGAGCAGGCTGCCCGTTCCCTCGGTACAGGCGCCTGTTTCCCGCGCGAACTGCCAGCGATGGAAATAGCCGTCCGTATTCTCCCGGAGCGAATCGCCGTCCTCATCGGTGATCTGCAGGGAATTCGCACTGCCCAGTTCTTTGCGGTCATATTCCGTACGTTCGCTCAAGCGGCCTTCTCCGCCCGTCTCGCGCACCACGACCACCATCCAGATGTGATCCTCTTGGATCAGTTCGGCATAGAATTCGCCTGGTCTTGTCTGCTGCGCGTTCTGCGTCAGCAGAAGCTCATCGGCCAGGTTTCTGGTCTGCCGTTCCGTGATCTTGCCGCGATAGGAACCCATCCCCATCACGGTGATGCCGGTCATCGTCATGATGATGGAGAGGACGACCAGCAGTTCCATCAGGGAGAAGCCGGCTTCCCGCCGGTCATCCGCTCCCACCGGTCTATCCGATCCTTTGCCAGTTCTCAAATCTGACCACCTCATCCAGACGTGCGCCATCCTCCTCCGGGGCGGTCAGCACAAGATCACAGAGGATCTCCGACTGCGCGTCGCGCTCATAATTGACAAGCCGGAAACGGACGCCGCGGAACACGAGCCTGCCGGATGCGTCCACCTGCACGTCCTCCGCAGAAACGGTCATCTCCTCCGTCCTGTCCTGCACTCTTTTCACACTTCCCGTCACCGGGATCGTGACGGAAAACTCCGCGAGATACGCGGCGGCATCAGCCGCTGCCGCCTCTCTGCGGCTGCTCATCCTGACGGCATTCTCCTCGGAGAGTACCGACAGATCCCGGATGCCCACAGTCTCCTGAAGAAACGGGATACGCCAGTCCTCTTCGCCGCTTTTCTTCACGGCTGCCGTCACATCGCACAGAATGCCCGCCCGGATCTCCTGCGTGGCAAGCTCCAGATGGTAGAAATTCTTGTCCGACAGGCGCTTCATGCCGCGCAGCCGCACACTCATCAGCGCGCTGCTCATGGCCATGATCCCCAGCACCGTTGCCAGCGCCGTGACCGTCATCACCAGGATAAAGGTCTGCCCGTCGGTGGATGCGAGTCTGCCGGCTGCTTTTCGAAACAGGCGTCTCATGATGCACCTCCGGCAAGGACCGTCCTCGCCGATTCAAACCGGAGCTGCTCCGGTCCGTCCTCGGCCAGACGCTCTTCCATTTTGTAGATCACGACGCGCAGCTGCACCAGCAGTTCCTGCGATCCGTCCTCGATCTGTCTGCTGTTAAAGGATGCCACCGTATCCGCGCCGTTCCGGCTGTTCTGCCGCGGTCTCTCCGTATAGGGAGACGGATCGATCTCACAGGCGACACCGTATTGTGTCCCGAAGCTGACGATCGGTCCCCGGCCGTTACCGACATCGTTGCAGATCAGACGGAAGCCCTCACCATCCCGTTCTACACGATAGCGCAGATCGCCTACCGTGACGGAAGTGCCCCGTTTTTCCGCGCTCTTCAGGCCGTCAAACGTCAGGTCCGCCGCCCGCATGCTCTCCATCGCGGTCTGTCCGAGAGACTGAATGCGCTGCTCCGTCGACACGCGCGCGTTCAGCCGTCTCGCCACGATAAAGGACTGCAGCAGGACCGCTGTCATCACACTCATCAAAGCGATGGACACCAGAAGTTCGACCATGGAAAACCCGGCGTTGCCGCGGTCTCTCTCGGCGCACGCTTTATCGGATACTGCTCCGGATCCCCGACTGGGATTCCGCTCTGCCGCTGTTTTCGGAATCCTCACCGGCCTCTTCCATCTCATCATCTGCTCCCCGGTCGTCCTGTTCCCTGTCTTCGCGATCCCCTTCCTCTTCACCGGTCATCTCGGACTCGCCGTACCCGGCGTCTTCATTGGTCTGTTCGGAGATAAAAGGTGTGTCGTTCCGGTAATCCGAAGGCTGCCAGACGCTCTCGTCACTGTTGTCCTCGCCCGTGTAGAAACGCGCACCGGAGGAGAAGATGTTGTCCGTTCCGGTCTCCACCTCTGTCGTCGATTCCGCGTCCTGACGGTCATTTCCCGTGATCGCGTACTGGAGGAGCGTCACATCGGCATCGACAAGCGATCCGCTCACATCATAATCGGCACTCACGCTCTCGATCACCTCGCGGCCGTCCGTTTCCGCGATATAGGCGATGAAGCGTTTCCACTCCGCATAGGAGAGCGTCATCGGAAACTGCAGGGTGCTCCGCATCAACCGGTAGCCCTCTTCATTGCCGGGAGCCAGTGACTGGAACTGATACACCTCCTCCGGATCCGTGTAGCTGGCGGACACGATGCGGATACCGAATTCATCCTCCACATTTCTGAGGAACAGGATCTGATTGTTCTGCGTGATCCGTGCGGGAAACCGGGAGATCATCGTCTCATAAGACTCATCGAACCGCTTCGTCTGATCCTCATAATCCCCGCGTGCGCTGTTGATCTTGGAAAGGCGGTCTCTCTCCGCGAGCAGGGCATCGCGCTGCTCGCCGAGCTTCGCGCTCGCTTCTCTGATCTGCCCGCCGACGACCAGTCCGGAAAAGAGCAGCATTGTGAACGCCGCGGCGATCACAAGGAGCATTCTTCTTTTGGGAAGTTTTCTCACTTGTCGCTCCCCTCCTGCGTTCCCGCCAGTTCATAGTCCCGCTTCTCCTTGTTGGTCAGCAGACAGGAGATCGTGCAGGAAACCGTTTCCGTATCGTTCTCATAGTAGCTGTTCAATGCGCTCGCCTCGATCTCGGAGACATCGTCCACATCCTCCAGTGCGCGCAGCATCGCGGCGACCACGTCCTTGCCGGTCGCAAGGACCGTCATGGTCACCTCACCCTCATCGATCGTGAAATTGTCGATCCTGAGTCCCCGCGGCCGCACCTCCTCCAGCCGGGCGATGAATCCGGACAGGCCGTCATTGTGAGAGGCCGTAAGCCCGTTGACGTTGCGCACATCCTCGCCGCGGATCTTTGCGGCTTCGTAGGCGGCGATCACGGTATCCGCGCTCTGCAGCCCCGCCACCTCCTTTTTCAATTCCGCGGTCTCACGCTTCAGTGTCATATACTGCACGGTGGGAGCCGCGATCAGGACGGCGCTCCCCAGTGCCGCCGCGGCAAACACAGCGTAATAGGCTTTCCGGCCGGTGCTCTTCGCTTTGGCTTTCTTGAGTTCCTGCGACACAAAGCCGACCGGTTCGATCACCGCGCCGTAGTTGTCGAGGAACTTCATCGCCTGATCATGCATCAGGGCGGTCCGGGGGATCGCGACACCCTTGAGCTGATCGACCGAGGTGACGGAGACGCCGAGCTGCGCCTCCAGAAGGGCCCGCATACCGCGGTAGTAGACCGCGTCACCCATGAGCAGCACCTTTTCCACCGGCTGCATCCCGCGGTTTCTGGTGTAATACATCATCGTGCGCCGGATCATATCGATCGCGAAGTGCAGCGGATCACCGACCGAATGACCGGCAGGCATGTCCTCACTGATGATCCTTGAGGTCCTGAGCAGTTCATCGGCACGCTCGGGACTCAGCCATTTCTCGCGCGCCACGATATCAACGATCTGATCCAGGCCGAAATCGATGTTGCGCTGCATGATCATGTCGCCGCTGTCAAAAAAGGTGAGGGCCGTGTGATCACCGGAGATATCCACCGTGAGCGTCGGCTCTTCTCCCACCTGCAGTGCGGCAAGCCGGAACACGCTGTTGCCGATGAAGTCGATCGAGGACACGCGGATGTGCAGATACTCCGCCGTCTCATAAAGGGCGTGCACCATTTCGTTGGGAGCGGCGATCACCATCACGCGGATCTGCCCGCGCTCTCTGACCTTTCCCTTCTCGTCTTCGCTTTCGGTGCCCTCCGTCGTTTCCGCTTCCTCCGCGCGTTTCTGTTTATTTTTCTTTTTCTTCCCGGAGCGGAACAGGCGGCCGAATCGTTTTTTCTTTCCGGTCTCTTCTTTTTTTTCAAACTCGGTCAACTCGATATCGGCGTCCCGCGCCAGCTCGTCATCCGCGGCGGACGCTGCGCCGTCCGCGGGGTGTTCACCGTCCTGCGCCTGCTTACGGACAGCCGCGATGCGGTAAAACCCGAGCACATAATCATCCAGATTGATAGGGAAGTATTCGGCGGCATTGGTATCCACGATCTGCCTGATGCGCGCGTCGGAGATATCCGGCAGCACGACCTCGCGTGTCATCAGCTTATCGGCAGGAAGCGTGAAGATCGCGTCCCGTGCGTGGATGTTGGCGCCGTTCAGCTGGAGCTTCAGAAAGCCCGCGAACGCCTCCGGTTCGACGACTGTGCTGTCATCCACCATGTCCCGGGGACATTCCTTTTCCAGGAGCCTCTTGACACGGATTCCCTTCGCGCTCCGGTGAAGCAGCGCGATCCTCAGGATATTGCTGTTGATAACGATCGATAACAGTTCAGACATCTTCTTCCAGGAATTCCTCTGTTTCCGTATCCGCGCCGGTGTCCGTTTTCACGGTCTCCGGCAGGATGCCGCTCACATAGCCCTTATCGACACAGTGACCGCCGTCACCCGCCCACACTGCGGTCTGCAGTTCGCGGATGCCGGTCGCATCGTCAACGCGTTCCCTGACGCTCACCATGATCTCATTGCTGTCGTTCTTTCCCCTCGCCTCCCGGGAGATCAGCCGGGGCGGCGTCGGGATATAGTCCTTAACCGCTTCGGAAAATGCGTCTTCCTGCAAAAAAAGCGTCGATACCGCGATCGGCGCGGAATAGACGCCATTTTCGGAAAGACCGCTCCGCAGCGCGTCATAGGCGATCTCATCATAGAGTGCACCACTCACCGCGCTGTAGACCATCTCGATATTCTGCGTGTCCCGACGCTCGCGGCCCTTTTCGATATAGCGCACGAGTGCGGGGCTCAATGCTCCCGTCATCATCACCAGGACGGAAACGGCGATGATCAGCTCCAGCAGGGAAAATCCGGCACAGGAACGCGCCGTCCGGTCACTCGCCGGCAGCCGGTGCCTCATCGTCAGCCTCACGGTCCGTCTCCGGCATCTCAAACTTGCCGCCCTTGCTGTCCGCGACAACGCGCTGTTCATTCTTGGCGCCGGTGCGTGCCACCCACACCTTTAACTGCCCGTCAAGATAGGAAAAACGGATCGCCTTGCCCCGTGCGCGGTTGGAGACCAGGGTCGGCATCTGCGTGCCCATGACTGCCTGATACTCGATCGTGAACGCGTCCGTCGGATCGGTCTGATAGAGATTGTCAGTGGAAACGACCGCACCGTCTCCGCTCTCGATATCGACGGCGCCGTATCTCCAGGTGACCTTGCCGCCCCGCTCGGCGACCTGCTCCATAAAGGAATCATAGGCATCCTCATCCGTCAGCGCAGCATTGATCCCCTCATAGATGGAATCGATCGTCTGCATGTCGCGCACCTCGCGGGCACGGTCCACATAGCGGATGATGTGCGGCGCGATCAGTCCGACCAGCACGACCATCACGGTGATCGCTATGAGCAGCTCTATGAGGGAAAACCCGGATTCCGTCTTTCGTTTCATGTATTATTCCTCTTCCTACCGCATAAGCGTTTCAATTATATCACAATTTCGATTTTTTTACAATGCGTCGATATTCGTATACAGCGAGATCATCGGCGAAAAGACCGCGGCTATGATCCCGATGACGATCAGTGCCATAACGATGATGATGATCGGCTCCAGCGCTGCCGCGGCGCTCTCGGTCGCGTCCGAGACCTCCTGCTCATAGTAGTCCGCCGCCTTTTCCAGCATGGTGTCGATCGAGCCGGATTCCTCGCCGACGCGGATCATGTTGCAGATCATCGGCGGGAACAGCGCGCTCTCTTCCATCGGATCCGCCAGACGGGAACCGCGGGTGACCTCTTCCTCCGCCTTTTTCAAACTCTGTTTATAGATCTCGTTGCCGAGGGTGTCCGATGTGACGGCAAGCGCCCGGATGATCGGCATGCCGGCTCCGAGAAGCGTGCTCAGATTCCGGCAGAACTGCGCGCACGCTGTCTTCTGATTGAGTTTGCCCAGGATCGGCAGCTTCAGCCGGATCCTGTCAATCCGCACACGCCCCTTGGGTGACGTGGCATAGGATCGATAGCCCAGCACGATGAACAGGATCAGAGCGGCCAGGACCCACCAGAATCTGGTAAAGAAAGAGCTGAATGCCACAAGTGCCCGGGTGATCGCCGGCATCTCCGTTCCCATCTGCTCGAACATCGACGCATACATGGGCACGATCTTCGTAAGCATGATGATGATGACCGCGACGCAGACGACCGCGAGGATCGCGGGATATACCATCGCCTTTTTCACAATGCCGCGCAGCTTATCTGATTTCTCGAAATGGATCGCCATCCGTTCGAACGAGACTTCCAGGCGTCCCGCTTCCTCACCGGCTCCGACGAGGGAGGCGAACATCGGTGAGAAGACCTTGCTCTGGCGGTGCATGCCCTCCGAGAGAGAACCGCCCTTTTCCACCGTGATCCTCACATCATGAAGCGCGTCCTTGAGTGCCGGGTTTTCCGCCTGTTCCTCAAGCATCGTGAGCGTGCGCACAATGCTGACACCGGCGGAAGACAGCGTCACGAACTGCCTGCAGAAAACACCCATCTCGCTGGGCGGAACACCGGGCTTCAAAAAGGAGAGATCGATCCTGCGGTTCAGACGGTCGGCCTCCGCGATGGAGATGACGGTGTTTCCGCCCGCCTTTAACAGTTCGATCGCGCCGTCCCGGTCACTCGCCGGAATGGTCCCGCTCTTGTTTCTGCCCTCGGGCGTGATCACCCGGTACCGATAGTCAGCCACTGTCCGTTACTCCTCGTATGCGATCTTGCGCAGCTCATCCATGGACGTGACGCCGGCCACGACGAGCTTTGCCGCCTGTTCCTTCAGTGTCGTCATTCCCTCCGAAAGTGCGATCTCTTTGATCTCCGAGCTCGGGCGCATCTTCGCGACCGCCGTGTGCACGGCGGGCGAGGAAGGCAGCATCTCGTAGACCGCGATGCGGCCGAAGTAGCCGGTATGGCTGCACCGCTGGCAACCGACCGCCTCGCACAGCTTGAGCGGCTGTGTCTCGGGCACACCCAGTTCTTCCTTTTCCTCTGGTGTGGCCTCCCGCTCTCTCTTGCAGGAGCAGAGCCTGCGCACCAGGCGCTGCGCCACGACGCCGACCAGCGCGTCGGCGATCAGATAGGGTTCGATGCCCATGTTCATCAGTCGCGCGACAGAGGCCTCGGTACTGTTCGTGTGGAGCGTGGAGACGACCAGATGTCCCGTGATGGATGCCTGGATCGCAATCTCCGCCGTCTCCGAATCGCGGATCTCACCGATCATGATGATGTCGGGATCCTGTCTGAGGATCGAGCGCAACGCACCGGCAAAGGTCATCTGGATCTTCGGATTGACCTGCACCTGATTGACCCCGTCCACATTGGCTTCCACAGGATCCTCGACCGTGACGATGTTGACGTTCTCTTTGTTCAGCTGTGCCAGCGCGGTGTAGAGCGTCGTGGATTTACCGCTTCCGGTAGGACCGGTCACGAGGATCAGACCGTGCCGGTGGGCGAGCATGTCGTCGAATTTGCGCAGATCCTCACCCTCAAGCCCCAGCTCTCTCTTGTCTCTGGTGAGACTCTCCTTGTTGTTGAAGCGCATCACGAGCTTCTCCCCGTAAACGGTGGGGATCGAGGAGACACGGACATCATATTCCACATGGTCGACAACCAGCGTCGTGCGGCCGTCCTGCGGCTTTCTCTTCTCGGAAATGTCCATGCCCGAGATGATCTTCACGCGGGCTGTGATCGCCGCCTGGATCGTCGCGTCATGGCGCATCGCCTCGATCAGATCGCCGTCGACACGAAAACGGATGCGGATACCGTTGCGCGTAGGCTCAAAATGGATGTCACTGGCCCGCTGATGGACCGCCTGCTCCATGATCGATCGCACCATGACCACGATCGGGGAGTTGTCGGTCTCCGACGGATCCTCACGTTTGTCCCACCGGTCGTTCTTGTCCTCCTGGGTCTCCTCATCGCCGAATTCTTTTTTATAACGTTCCGCGACCTCCATAACGGACTGTCTGCCGAAGTACCGGTCGATCTCATAGGCGATCTGCGAACTGGTCGATAGCACCGGCTGGATCCGTCTGTTGGTGATGATGGAGATATCATCCATTGCGATGAAATCCATCGGATCGGACATCGCCACCAGCAGGATGTTCGGATTGTTCTTGTCAAAGCCGATCGGGATCAGATTGTACTGCTTGGCGATCGTCTCATTGATCAGATAGACCGCGTCCTTGTCGAGCTTCACGGTGCGCAGTTCCACATAATCGATGTGGAGCTGTTCCTTGAGGATGTCGACCATCTTCTGCTCGGAGACATAGCCCAGGCTGATCAGCGTCTCACCCAGCTTCGTCCCGCGCGTCTTCTGCTCCTTCAGGGCCTTTTCCAGCTGCTCCGGCGTGATGACCTGCTGCTGCACCAGCACATCACCGATACGGATGCGTTGTCTTGCGATCATAGTGTTCTCCTTAGTCCAGATAGTCCTTCAGCTTCCGCGAACGGCTCGGATGTCTGAGCTTGCGGAGTGCCTTGGCCTCGATCTGCCGGATGCGCTCACGGGTGACGTTAAATTCACGCCCCACTTCTTCCAGTGTGCGCGCACGCCCGTCATCCAGTCCAAAGCGCAGGCGCAACACCTTCTGTTCTCTCTCCGTGAGTGTTCCCAGCACCTCCACGAGCTGCTCCTTCAGCAGCGTAAACGCGGCCGCGTCGGCGGGAACCGGCACGTGATCGTCCTGAATGAAATCGCCGAGATGAGAATCCTCTTCCTCGCCGATCGGTGTCTCCAGAGAGACCGGCTCCTGCGAGATCTTCAGGATCTCCCGCACCCGCTCGACCGGCATGTTCATCTTCTCCGCGATCTCATCGGGCGTGGGTTCGCGTCCCAGCTCCTGCAGGAGCTGTCTGCTGATGCGGATCAGTTTGTTGATCGTCTCGACCATATGGACCGGAATGCGGATCGTGCGCGCCTGATCGGCGATCGCACGCGTGATCGCCTGCCGGATCCACCAGGTGGCATAGGTGGAGAACTTGAAGCCCTTGCGGAAATCAAACTTTTCCACCGCCTTAATCAGACCGAGATTGCCCTCCTGGATCAGATCCAGAAACAGCATGCCGCGGCCGACATAGCGCTTGGCGATGCTGACGACCAGACGGAGATTGGCCTCCGCAAGCTTGTTCTTTGCGTCCTCGCCGTCCGCGATCGGTGCCCGGAGTGCCTCCTTTTCCTTGTCGGAGAGCTTTTTCTTCTTCTTGTCCTGCTCGAGCATCTTGCGCCCGTTCTCGATCAGCTCCGTCAGGCGCTTTTCCTCCTCATCCCGCTGCTCATCATTAAGATCCTTGTTCTTCCTGAGCGCGTTGAGTTCCTTTTCATAACTCCTGATGCGATCCTGCACGTTTTTGCGGCCGTCCGCGGTCATCTTCGTGCGGTCGTCGCGAAGCTTCTTCTCGGCGGCAAGCCCCGCCTCCATGCGCTTGGCCAGCGCGATCTCCTCATCGGCGGACAGGAGCGGCACCTTACCGATCTCCTTGAGATACATGCGGACCGGATCCTCAATGGCGACACTGTCGGGAACGCTCAGGTCGAGATTGTCCATATCGACCTCTTCCTCTTCCTCGATGATCAGTTCGTCATCATCCGGTAGTTCGTCCGGGTCCTCATCCGTGCGCAGCACATCGATACCCTCGGATTCCAGGATCTCCAGCACGCGCTCGAAATGCTCCTCATCAAGGCCGACATCGGTCAGATAATCCTTGATCTCGTTGTATTCGAGCACATTTTTCTTCTTCTTGGCAACCAGCAGCAGCTCCTGCATCTTTTTGCGGAACTTCTGCTGTACAGCCTCATCGACCTCATGGCCGTTCTCGTCGCCGTCCGTGTTCAGGAGGAATTCCTCCTCCTCCCAGGCAAGCGTCTGCCTGTCCTTTTTGACAACGGCCTCAAACTCGCGATCGGCATCCGCCGCCGCGCGCTTCGAGGATCTCTTTTTCCCCGAAGAAGCCTTCTCCGCCGGTGCGCTTCCTTTTGTCGCCATTCTCGCCGCACGCTCCTCGGCCGATTTTTTGGCCGCACCGAACAGCACGCCCGTGTGGGCGGCCGCCGCCGCTCCGTAGAGTTTCTTGCCGTCCGACGTCTGCACCGGCGTCACCTTCTTCGCGCCGGTCTTCTTTGTCGCAGGTTCCGCGGCGCTCTTCTTTGCAGTCCCCTTGGATTTCCCGGCCTTCCCGTCCGCCGCCATCTTGGCTGCGCGTTCCTCGGCAGATTTCTTGGCCGCACCGAACAGCACGCCCGTGTGGGCGGCCGCTGCCGCTCCGTAGAGCTTCCTGCCGTCCTTCGTCTGCACCGGTGTCACCTTCTTCGAGCCGGTCTTCTTTGTCGCAGGTTCCGCGACGCTCTTCTTTGCGGTCCCTTTGGATTTCCCGGCCTTTCCGTCCGCCGCCATCTTGGCCGCGCGCTCCTCGGCAGATTTCTTGGCCGCACCGAACAGCACGCCCGTGTGGGCGGCCGCTGCCGCTCCGTAGAGCTTTCTGCCGTCCGATGTCTGCACGGATCTGCCGTTCTTCTTCGCGGGGGTCTTCTCCGTCTTTTTCGTCTCCGTTTTCTTCACCGATATTTTCTCCGCAGCTTTCTTTACGGGTGTCTTCTGTATCGTCTTCTTCGCCGGTGCGGCCTTCTTCGCAGGTGCCTTCACCGCTGTCTTCTTTGCCGGTGCCGCTTTCTTCGCAGGTGCCTTCACCGTAGCCTTCTTCGCCGGTGCCGCTTTCTTTGTGGGTGCCTTCACCGCTGTCTTCTTCGCCGGGGCGGCCTTCTTCGCGGGTGCCTTCACCGCCGCCTTCTTCGCGGGTGCTTTCACCGCCGCCTTCTTCGCCGGTGCGGCTTTCTTCGCGGGCGCCTTCACCGCCGTCTTCTTCGCCGGTACGGCCTTCTTCGCGGGTGCCTTCACCGCCGCCTTCTTTGCCGGTGCGGCTTTCTTCGCGGGTGCCTTCTGCACCGTCTTCTTTGCCGGTGCGGCTTTCTTTGTTACCTTTTTCACTTCCTTCTTAGCCACGTTGTCTCTCCTTTTCTTTGCCCTCTATAACTGGATCTTCAGCGCCTTCAGCGCCTCCGTTTCCTTTCTCAGTTCCACCACCCGCCGGAGATACTCCGGAGATCCCGGCGTAAGCGCCTCGCTCCTGCGCTCCAGCGCATGCTTTTTGATATCGCGGATGAGATTCTCCATCGCCCGCTCGCGCTCCGCCTGCGTGTCGACGCCCTCCATCGGTGTGTCAAAGATCGCAGCGACCCGCTTCTGATCCTCCTCGGGGAAGGCCGTCACGATCGCCGCAGGCTGCAGCCGGTTCTCCCGGATGTCGCGGAACATCCGCTCCGCCACCGCCCGATAGAGATCATCCGAGAAGTCTTCGATCGCCAGATAATGCTCCACCACGGGAAGCAGCGCCGGTTCGTCGGAGATCCATGTGAGCAGCATCCGCTGCGGCTTCAGACGCCGTTCGTCCTCCGCGGCCTGTTTCGCCTCCGCCGTCCGCGCGGGTCTTGCGGCACGCACCGCGGGTTTCGCGATGCCCTCACGCGCTGCGGTGTCCGACACAAGTCTCCGGAGATCCTCCAGCGCCACGCCATAGTGCTTTGCCGTTGCGGCGATATAGTTCTCCCGCTCGATCGGCTCCGCGAAATCGCAGAGGTGCCTGGCGGCCTCCCGGATGAAACGTGTCCTGCCGTCCGGATCCTGCAGATCATAGTCCCGCTCCGCGATGCGCAGCTCGAAGAAATAGGTGCCCTCCGCCTGCTTCAGCCGCTCCGCAAACGCCTCACGCCCCTCCGCCTTGATGAATTCATCCGGATCCTTGTGGGGAGCCAGATTCAGCACGCGTCCGCGCAGACCCGCTTCCTTCAGGATCCCGATCGCCCGCTTCGCGGCCTTGATCCCCGCCTCATCGCTGTCATAGGACAGGATCACCTCTTCCGTGTAGCGCTTGAGGAGACCTGCCTGCATCTCCGTAAAAGCCGTCCCCAGCGACGCCATGGCCTGCGTGAAGCCCGCCTGATGCATCGCGATCACATCCATATAGCCCTCGCAGAGGATCACGTTGCCGACCCTCGCGTTTTTGGCGTAATTCAGTCCGTAAAGATTGCGGCCCTTGTCAAAGATCGGCGTCTCCGGCGAGTTGAGGTACTTGGGCTTGCCGTCCCCCAGCACCCGGCCGCCGAAGCCGATCACCCGGTTCTGCGCGTCCATGATCGGGAACATCACCCGGTTCCAGAACTTGTCATAGACGCCGCGCTTCTCATCGTGCGCCGCCAGCCCCGCCTCAATGATCTGCGCCTCGCTGAAGCCCTTTGTCTTCAGATGGGCGCTGAGGAGATTGCCGCCGATATCGGCAAACCCGAGCCCGAAGCGCCGAATCGTCTCCGGAGAGAGCCCCCGGCCGGTAAAATATTCCAGCCCGCGCCGTCCTGCGTCCTCGTAGAGCAGGTGTGCGTAGTAGATCGCTGCTTCCTTGTTGATCGCGAGGAGTTCCTGCTTTTTGTTCCGCGCCCGCTGTGCCGCCTCGGAACGATCCTCCTCCGGCACCGCCATCCCCGCGCGCTCCGCCAGCGTCTTCACCGCCTCGGTAAAGGTCTGATTCTCATATTTCATGAGAAAGGTGAACACATTGCCGCCCTCGCCGCAGCCGAAGCAATGAAAGATCTGCTTTCCCTGGTGTACCGAAAAGGAGGGGGATTTCTCGTTGTGGAACGGGCACAGACCGAAATGATTGGCCCCGCGGCGCTCCAGATGCACATATTGTCCGATCACATCGACGATATCGTTGCGCGAACGGACCTCTTCGATAAAATCATCCGTATATAGCATCAGTACACCGCCCAGGATTTCGGAATGAACAGCTCGTCATAGCGCGCGATCGCGTAGCGGTCCGTCATGGAACTGATGTGATCGCAGACGCAGCGCTCCAGCGCCTCGCCGTCCGCGAGCAGCTTCTGCTGCAGACGCGGCAGTTCCTCCGGATGCTCGCAGTAGTGTTCGTAAAGTGCCTGCACCAGAGAGGTCGCCTTGCCCTCCTCGCCCTTGGCCGTCGGATTGGTGTAGACCCGTTCAAACATGAACGCACGGAGCTTTTCCATCGCCTCCGCGACCTCGCCGGACATGCGGATCTCCGGAGAATCCTCGCTCGTCACGATGATATCGTGGATAAAGGTGTCCAGCCATTCCCCGTTGGTCTGTCCGATCACACGGGCGATCTCGCGGGGCAGTTCCCGCTCTTCGACGATCCCACCGCGGATCGCGTCATCCATATCGTGATAGATATAGGCGATCTTGTCCGAGAACCGCACGATCTGTCCTTCCGGCGTCGACGGATGGAGGGAAAGCTGATGGTTCAGGATCCCGTCGCGCACCTCCCAGGTGAGGTTCAGACCCTCGCCGTCCTTTTCCAGCACCTCAACGATACGCAGACTCTGCTCATTGTGCTTGAACCCGCACGGGGCGACCGCCGCCAGTGCCCGCTCCCCGGCGTGTCCGAAGGGCGTGTGCCCGATATCGTGACCGAATGCGATCGCCTCGGCCAGATCCTCATTGAGCCTTAAGGCGCGCGCGATCGTCCGCGCATTCTGCGATACCTCCAGGGTGTGCGTCATGCGCGTGCGGTAATGATCTCCGTCCGGTGTGAGAAACACCTGCGTCTTGTCCTTGAGCCGTCGAAAGGACTTGGAATACAGGATGCGGTCTCTGTCCCGCTGAAAGCAGGGTCTGAGGTCACAAGGCGTCTCCTCGCGCTCCCGCCCTCTGGACCGGCAGGACAGCGTCGCGAAGGGGCTCAGGATCTCCTGCTCCCGCTTTTCCAGACTCTCACAAATTTTCATAAAAAGAACCTCACACTATCATATTCGGTGTGAGGTTCTGAAATCCTTTAATTGCATCTGTTATTTAATTTTTCAGCGCATCTTCGTTCAGAGTTCCGTCCAGGGCTTGTCCCGCGCGGCTTCCCAGCGCTCCCTGTCCGCATCATAGCGTTCATTGAACCATGCCACGGCCTCCTGCAGCCCCTCCTCGGAAAAAGGAAAATGCTGCGAGGTTTTGGCCTCGTCCTCCGTGATGCTGTAAGCATAGGGCTCCGGCCACACCGTCGCAAGAAGCTCGAGACCGTCCGGTGCCTCACCGGGCTTGAGACGCTTGAGCGGATCCGCCGCCAGACGGTAGCGCATGCCCGCGTGGGATCCGAAATAGGCCTCGCCGTAGCGGTAGTGGTTCAGACCGAAGAATTCCTGCTGCTCGATCATGCGGATGCCGTCAGAACTCGATCTTGCCCGTGTCCCTGTGATTGATCACGTAGTAGGCGCAGTTGTCGCTGGGCTTGATATAGATCTGCACCTCGCGGATGTCTGCCGGCTTGTGACCCTCGGCGAGATAGGCCTCGCGCACGCGCTTCACCATATCCTCGGTCTTGATCTCATAGTCCCCGTACTGGATGAAGATCTCGCTCTTCGCTGTGACCTCGGCCACCTTGTCCGACAGCCCCTGCCCGGCCTTCTTTGCCTGCTTCGCAGCCTTTCCTGCCTGCTTCTTCACCGTCTCCGCGGCGGGTTTCGTGCGCTTCTTTACCTCATCGACCGCGGGGCCCGCTTTTTTCTTCGCCTCTTCAAGCACCGGAGCGGCCTTTTTCTTTGCCTCTTCGAGCACCGGCTCCGCCTTCTTCTTCGCGTCCTCGATCACCGGACCCGCCTTTTTCTTTGCCTCTTCAAGCAGCGGAGCGGCCTTTTTCTTCGCTTCCTCGAGCATGGGCTCCGCCTTCTTCTTCACGTCATCGATCGTGTCCGTGATCATCTTCATCGCATCATCCCGGGTTGACATGTTTTTGCCCTCCTTTTATTCGTCTTGTGCATCCTTCTTTTGCCCAATGGAATCAATCTTTCCTGTACTGCCATTATATGCCTGTGCTTATCTCCCGTCAACGCCCATGCACGCTGCGCCTGATACAAAACCGCCCGCCGAAGTCTCCTCCGGCGGGCAGTCTGTTTCATGTTGCTGTTGTTCCCTTACTTCTCTTCGCGCCTTCTCGCGGCTCTTCTGGCTCTCTCAGCCTTCTTCCTCTTCAGAGCTGCCAGGATCCATGCCCAGAAGCCTGCGAAGGATGTGCCGGACAGCGAGCCCCAGAGAACCATCGTCGCCTCGTCACCGGTCGATGCACGTCTTGCACCGAGCACCTTCTTGACTCTCTTGGCGCCCTTCACCGCGCGTCTCGCACCGAGCACCGAAGGATTGACCGTAGGTGTCGGAGCCGGCGGCGTCTTCTTCACACCGAGCACACCGGGCCGGATCCTGACCGGAAGCTCATCGCCGGGTGTCGGCGGCACCGGTGTCGGCGGAGGTGTCGACGGCGTGTGCGTGTTGGTGATCACGAAGCTGATGTTGCCGTCCGCGTCGACCAGCTTCTCTGTGACACCGTCGTAGTACTGAACAACCGTCTCGGCGACCGTGTAGTTGATCTCCTTTCCGGACTCATCGTACTTCGGCATCCTGCCAAAGTCGTAGGTCCAGTAGCCAAGGTCATTGGCGGAGACCGTCTGGATCGCGACCTCTACGCCGTTCGCATACAGGATCACCTCGATGCTTGCCGGACGCAGGCGATCCACATCGCCCTGATCATCCCAGACCTTGGCGCCGTCGATAGCCACCATGGCAGGATCGTTGTAGGCTTCAAGTACCACAGGCTCAGACACACCGTGCTCCGCATCGATGGTGAAGTAGTACTTGTCCGTGCGCCTCGTGTAGCCGGCAGGTGTCTCGATCTCCTCGAGATAGTAGGTACCGTACCGCAGTCCGCTGAAGGTGATCAGACCGTCGTTGCCGCTGGTCTTCACCGAGCCGACCTGCACGCCGCCCGCCGTGAACAGTCCGAAGACCGCTCCTGCCAGCGTGACACCCGTGTAGCCGTCCTTCTTGACCAGGCGAACATCACCCTTCACCAGCTTGTTGGTGATCTCGGTCTTGCCGGCCCTGTTGTTTCTGGCCTGCGTGATCCGATAGCTCGGCACGTCATAGCCTTCCACAGA
>JAILOV010000041.1 GCA_024690605.1 Lachnospiraceae bacterium
TCCACACCGAAGTTCGGGTTGTAAAAAAAGCTGTTGCCTATAGCAGATGTATCCAATTTGCCGATGGAAAATCCCAGGATGTTTCCGCTGTTCGGCAATCCAAATATGATGTTTTGGGAAAAGTTCCACGCAGAATGGAACGCCATCGCCAGCCAGAAGGAATCAAAATAATAAATCATCAGCGACATGATAACGCCCACCAGGTAAACATTCATCAACGCCAGCGCCGTAACGCCCGGATTGAAAACATGTGCCAGCATAAAAGGGATCGGATTGATGAAGATTGCAAAAGCCGGATTCTTATATCCTTTTCGCAAACGCTGAAAGTAATACCCCCGGTAAAGAATTTCTTCTGATCCGCATTGAACTGCGACCGCAACTATCAAAATCAAGAGAGGACCGATCGCGCTTCCAGCAACACCGGGCCAGGTGATACGAATATCCCCGTGAAGCACAGCTGCCCCAATGGAGAGCACGTTTAAACCGAATCCAAACAACAATCCAATCAGATATTTCGGTACTGTGTTCCCCTTCAAGCCTCTCCAGAAAGAGCCGAGGATTGGACGGTTTGACTTCACGATAATACAGAACAGAATGAGGATCACCCAAGCTACAATAAAGGAACCATAGAAAGCCAGTGTCTGCGTGAAATCTCCATCCATCCCGGATAGCCACACCGGAATCAGGATAATCAAAAACGACTGTGGGATCTCTGAGATCAGAAATACCGCCAGCACAATCACCCCGTGAATGAATAGGGAATCTCTCCATGTGAATCCCTCACGATGAATTTTCTTTAACATATTCTGCATTTTTCCTCCTTCAGGACTTACCCCGTTACTTACCCCGTTTTTGATCGTGGAAAAAAGAAATGGATCCCGCAACCCCGCATGGTTACTGGATCCAAATTGTCTGAACAACTAGCCCGTAGCGGAATCGAACCGCTGTTTCCGCCGTGAGAGGGCGGCGTCTTAACCGCTTGACCAACGAGCCACATGTCCGCTAAACGCGGACAAAGGGTATATTACTACAATTGTAACGAAAAATCAAGCACATTTTTGAAAGGAGGAAGGGGCGGCACTTCCGTTTGATCAACGGTACAGCGTTTTTGCCATCTGTCCGACGGCATCCGCCGAGGCGTGCAGTTCCTCCACGGTGGCGTTGATCGTGCTCATTTCCTCTGTCTCGGTTTCGATGCTCTCACTGATCATCTGTATCTTGGTCAGGATGTCCTCCACGGACTCCTTGACATTCGTGAGCTTCTCCGAGATGCGCGTGGTGGTGTTCTTCGACGAATCGGAAAGGGAACGGACCTCCTGTGCCACGACCGCAAAACCTTTGCCGGCGTCACCTGCTCTGGCGGCCTCAATGGACGCATTCAGAGACAGCAGATTGGTCTGACTGGCAATGCTCTGAATGTCCTCGATGATCGCCATGGATGACATCACCGCGTCGTTGATCTCGCTTGCTGACTGGCTAACCTCTGCCTGTCTTTCCGAAACATCCTGCATCTGCCCCGTTGCTTTTTCCACATTAGCCG
Source organism: Lachnospiraceae bacterium (assembly GCA_024690605.1). GTDB lineage: Bacteria > Bacillota > Clostridia > Lachnospirales > Lachnospiraceae > Butyrivibrio. The sequence goes on from JAILOV010000041.1 coordinate 1,541, forward strand.
CTATTTCCGCGATCCCTTCGCGAAGAGACTCGATATTCGGTTCCATTTCTTTTTCAAACCGAACCTTGTTCTGCTTCTGCTCAGTGATATCGAGGATCGTTCCGGCCGCCATGAGCGGGACACTGTCATCCGACCACACCACGTAACTGGAAGCGCGAACCCAGATATATTCACCGTTCTTGTGAAGCATGCGGTATTCCATATCAAACACCGTGGCGCCGGATGGATCGGAAAGCTGCTTTCCCATAGCCGCGGACGCACCGGGCACATCATCGGGATGGATCTTCGTGATCCACGACTGCATGATATCGGGGAACTCTGAGGATCGCGGGGCATATCCGAGGATCTTCTTGAATTGATCGGAGAAGACCATCGGGGAATTCGGATCATCGATCGCGAACTTCGTAAGATCCATGCTCCAGCTGCCTTCCAGCATCATCATTTCGACAGCGTTCTGGCGTCTTGCATCGTGTTCAAATATCTCGGCTGCTTTCTTCTGGGCATCGATATCGGAAAAAGTGCCGATGAATTCCCTGGGATTGCCGTTCTTGAAGCGAAGGCACTCACCGGCTGCGTGGAACCATTTGTAGCCCTCATGCTTCGTTTTGATCCGGTATTCTATATCATATTTTGTCCGCCCGGTCCGGTCTCCCTCGGCAGCCTGGTATGCACCGAACGCGGCCGGCGTGTCATCCGGATGGATGACTGTCGCCAGAGATTCCAGAGTGTCCGGGAGCTCCTGCTTACTGAATCCGAGCATCCTGCGGAATTCATCGGAATAGATCACATGGTTCTGGCTGCCGTCCTCATTGTAGAAACATTTCCATATACCCAGATGTGTGCTTGTATTGACTGCCTCCAGATCGATCTCGCTGTATTCCAGTTTCTTCTTCAGCTCCGCGTTTTCTCTTTCCAGCTTCTCAATTCTTAATTCTTCTTCCGATGGTCCCGCTGTTTTTCCGATACCAAACATTTCCAACCTCCATAAATCTGAATATTAAAGGTATCTGATACAAAGCATCGTGATATCGTCCGACTGTTCGGCGCCGATGGTATATTTTGTGACATCCGCTGTCACCATCTTGCAGATCGATCCCACAAGGCCGTTCCGCTCATCCGGTTCGGGAACCCTGTCAGCATACGACAGAAGATCCTTGAGCCTGTCTTCACCATACAGGTTATCGTGTACATCCATGGCCTCGGTGACGTCATCGGTATACAGGTACAGGACATCTCCCTTTTGAAGCTGCAGTGCCTGTTCATTATACCGTATATCATCATACATCGCAAGCATAAGACCCGGCTTAAACCTGACGTACTCGGCCTTTCCGTCATGGATCAGGATCGGCGGATTATGCCCCGCATTGGCAACCCGCACGTTGCCCGTCTTAAGATCCAGATAGCCCAGCGTGTTTTCGCCCAGTATGTAGAAATCGTAGAAATCGCCGCCGACCTCCTTCGCGGCCACCATGCTCGCATACAGCTCGAATTCGCTGTGTTCGGGGTACGGCCTGACCGACCGAAAAGCAACTGAGACAATTATACCATAGGGAATCCCGAGTCCACCAGTTCCTTTCTCAGTTCCGCCATCTGTCTGCCCGGTTCGGCCTGAAAGTCGAGGTTCAGGAGCGTATCAAGATACCCCTGTTCTTTTACGATCCGTCTGCTTTCCGGGCAGACAAGTTCAAATGCCATGCAGCATTGGGATATGAGGCCCTCGAAAGCCGTGTACTCCGTGTTTCTCGGTACGCACTGATGCTTCCGGACATACTGCATCACGCTGTCCCTTGCCGGTTCCTCCGCCTGCATGATCTTCCGGTTTCGTTCATCAAACGGCGGCTCCGTCAGGACCCGAAAGATATCGCATTTATCCGCATCCCGCAGAATGTCGGAGAACATTCGCATCCGGTCATTCAGATCCTCCGGCAGCGCGAGCTTGTTGTGCAGTCGTATCGCCGTTTCCAGCATGGCCCTGCGTTCCGGAACATCATCCAGATCCGCAAAGGAGCCGATCAGCCCGTCCGCAAAGAGAAGGTCGGCCCCCAGCTCCGCATGATCCACGGATAACCTGTCAATAAATGTGCCGTATCGCTTCAGCTGCTCAAAACGTCCGATGTCATGGAGCATACCGGACAGCCACGCCAATTCTACATCAGCCCGGTCCAGAGACAGGCTCTTTGCGATCCGCTCCGTGAACGCCGCCACACGATAGGTGTGATCGATCTTGAGACGGATCTTCACATCCTCCGCATCATAATGCCCCGCATATTCCGTGAAGGCCCGCTTCACCTGTTCCCGATCGATCGTTTCCGTCATACCAGCGCCCTGATCTGATCCCAGTCCGCACAGCGGTGATAATCCGCACCGGGCAGTTCCTCTCTGTTCCACGGACGGTCATAGACCATCACCCGCAGTCCGGGGAAATGTTCCAGATACGGAAACGCAAGCGGCGAATCCTCCACCGCGACGTCAAACGTCATCCGGTAGAAATCCTCCAGTTCCAGATTGAAATCGGCATTTCCGTAAAAGGCATCCCTGCCGTATTTGTTGAGGAAATACAGTCCGGCGCGCCCCAGGCCGCGCTCATCCAGCCACCTCTTCGACGCGTCCGCGACGCTGTACGGACGGCCTGTGATGATGAACACCTCATGCCCCGCGTCGATCCATTCATTTACCACGCGGGAAGCACCCGGCGTCTCCTCATAGGACAGGAGCACCTCCGGACGATGCCCTTCCGCCATCAGCACCTCGTACTGTTCATCCGTCAACGCAAAAGAATCCTGCAGATTAAAGAACCGGACCTCTTCGTAGGGAACCTTCTTTCCGAACAGCCGCTCCGCGATCTCCGTAAAGGACCGCGCCGTCTCGCACAGACAGTCATCAAAATCCACGTAGAATCTCATCTCTCACTCCATTATCTTTGTGTAGGATCACTCTTTGTCTGTCGCCTCCATTTTTCTGATGGATATCATGTACAGGATGATCACGAGAGCAGTGGACAATACATCGGCAATAGGCTGCGCCCTTCGCTTCCCCCATTGCTACAGCGTGTTGGCCAACACGTAGAAAAGACCGAGCTTCTTCGCCGGGGAGCAGGTGTTCTTATTCTTTGCCTGCATTTTCGTCCGCCGTATAGAAATGCTTCTCCGCATACCGGTAGGCTTTGCGGAAATCATCGGCCGCCTCTCTGCTGATCCTGTTCAGGGGGCGCATCATATCGAAAGCGTGCATCTCACCTGGATAGACGCGGCAGACGGCTTTGATACCGGCATCCTTTAGGTGCTGCACATATGCCAGCGTCTCATCGCGAAAGGGTTCCCCTTCACAGACAAAAGTGTATGCCGGCGGGAGTCCGTGATAATCCCGGCACATGGCCGGTGAAGCGGTATAGGGCACATCCGCAGGTTCGCAGGACAGGCCGCGCAGATACATCTTCCATGCGGAATGATTGCGCTTCGTGTTCCACACCTTTCCGTGATTGTCGCGGGAGGATTCCGTATCAACGCACGACAGCATCGGATACAGCGGCATCTGATACGCGATCCGCACATCTCCCCGGTCCCGTGCCGCCATGCACACCGCGACCGCCAGACCGCCGCCGGCGCTTTCTCCGCCCACACAGATCCGGCGGTCATCGATGCCGAGTTCCGCGGTGTGATCCTTCAACCACAAAAGGCTGTCGTAGCAGTCGTTAAAAGCCGCCGGATAGGGGGCTCTCCAGGACAGGCGATAGGCCGGCGCAACGACCACGGCCCCGCATTTTGCGAGAGCATGCGCGCGGGACAGAAATGCCATCTCCGGCGAACCGGTCGCATACCCGCCACCGTGAAACCAGAGAACGCCCGGAACTCTGTCCCCCGCTCCCTTCGGCCGCAGGATCAACAGACGCATCTTTCCCGCAGCAGTCTTGATCTTTCTGTATTCCATCCGGTATTTCATAGCTGTATTATAAACTATTTTTTTATCCTGCGCACATCTCCTCGATCCACTCCCTGCGCCGTATCACGGAAAGCCAGTCTGCGGGAATGGCATCATATCCATAGAACAATCCAGCCGGACCGCCCGCGATCGCCGCGACGCTGTCCGTGTCATCGCCCAGGTTCACGGCACACAGAAGCGCGTCCTCATACGTATCCGTCAGCAGAAGAGACCACACCGCGGCTTCCAGAGATTCCACCACATATCCGCCGCTCCGGATCTCCGTCTCCGGGAGTCCGGAAAAGGTGTTCAGATCCCGGAGTCTGTCATAATATGTCAGTTCCGTCCGGTTGGCGATGTCCCGAGAATAGTAGGCAAATCCGGCATCCAGGCCATTCCTCAGACGGTTTCTCAGAGAGCCGTCTCCGTCCGGGATCGCACTGACCATAAAGAAATACAGCCCGCAGGCAAGCTTCGAGCGAAGATGGTTATGCGTCAAACCGGAGACCAGATGCACCGCACGAACAGCCGCGTCAACCGTAAACTCCCCCGCGCGGACTTTTTCGTACGCGTACAGACACACCGGCATGATCCGCATCAGTGACCCGTTACCGTTTGAACGTTCCCCGGTTCCTCCGCAGGTGAACACATCCGCTCCGCGCTCAAAGGATTCGATCGCGATCGAACAGGTAGTGCCCATATCGAAGGGCCTGCCGAACGGCGTGTATGCCCCCCGCTCATACCAGTCAACGAACCGCCGCATGATGTCATCCGGATCAATGTCATTCTTCTCCCGGATACTGTCCAGTAAAGCCAGTGTCATGCTGCTGTCGTCCGTCCAGGTGCCGACGGGCATGTCATAGGTTCCATGCCCCTCCATACCGGTCACCGGTCCCTGTTCGCGCCCGCGTATCTCTTCGCGATCCTTAAACTGTACCGGACAGCCCAGCGCATCGCCCGTCACGACGCCCATGATACCGTCCAGCCGGATATTCCGTTCCTCTCTCATGCCTTCACCCCCGCGATCTTCCGAAGAGCCTTGCTCTCGATCTGACGGATCCTTCCGATATGGGTCCCGGTCGCGCCGGCGACTTCCTCATAGATGTGCTTCTTTTCACCGTCAAGCCCGTACAGCATCTTCATGATCTCCCTTTCTCTGCCGGTCAGAACTGCCAGGTTCTTTTTGATCGCGTCGATATCCGCCGACTTGTAGTCCGGGTGTTTGGCTGTCTTTGCGGACATCTCCATGAGCTCTTCATAATCCGCGCGGATGGATCCGACATAGTCGGCGACATCATAATCCGCATGCATTGCCATGGCCGAAGACGCTTTACGCGCGCTGCTGATCATCCGGGACGCAACACTGTAGTTCAGTTCGGTACCGTCCGTGTCATTCTCGAACCTGACGGCCCGATTCGCCGAAACGCCGAACCGGCCGGCCACCTGCACCGCGTCGATGTTCGCGCCAAGGAACACAAACTCCCAGTGATTCTTCTCCTTTTTCTTCTCCACCATCTTCTTCACCTTATCATAGGTGTAGCGTCTGCTGGAATTCTCCATGCCGTCCGTCGTGATGATAAAAAGTGTCTTCTCCGGACGCTCCTCCTCCGGCATTGCCTTGTGCAGATGGCCGATATGCCGGATCGCCCCGCCGACAGCATCCAGGAGTGCCGTACATCCGCCGACCGCGTAGTCTCTGTCCGTCAACGGCACGACAGAGCCGATCGGAACCCGGTCATGCAGCACAACAGAACCGTCGTTGAACAACACGGTGGAGAGCAGTGCCTCGCCGTCTTCTTTTTTCTGCTGTGCCAGCATGGAGTTGAAACCGCCGATGGTATCCCCCTCCAGTCCCGACATGGATCCGCTGCGATCCAGAATGAACACAACCTCTGTCAGATTCTTCTTCATGATAGTCCCTCGCTTTCTCTGTGGTCGGAGACCGTTTCGACGGCTCCTGTCTTCGTGTTACGGAGAGTCTATCACGCGCGCGACAAAAAAAGGTCGCCCGGCGGGCGACCCCTGAAAGCCTTACTGGATCAGGCATTTCAGCCCGTGTTCCTCCAGTTGGATATCCAGTTCGATCATGTCGTAGATACGGTTTTCGATGAAATAGGAGAAGATGACATCCGTCTTGTCGCAGGGGGACAGCGCGTAGCCCGCCCGCGCCAGAAGATCGCGTGCCTCATCCAGATTCAGTTCCGCGCCGACGCACAGACACATGGCCGTCATCTTGTTCGGGTGGTGTTCCGGATGGTTTCTGATCTTGGAGAAGACCTTTTTGTCTACGATCGCCTTCTTATAGACATCCACCGGGTTCTTTCCCTTTTCCTCGATCAGATACATCAGATACTCGGAAAAGGTGTCCGACATGTGGCGCATCCTCTCCTCGAGCTTGGACTCGTGGGATTCCGAGAACTCGACCGGTTCCGCGGCATCCGTCACTTCTATACGATCGATCCTGTCCATGTGGTCTGCCGAAGTCATCGGAACAGCTTCATAAGAAGCCATCGCAGACGCCGCGGCCTTACCCGCCAGCCGGAATCGCCTCCCCGGCCTGCTTCCGGACTTCGAAAACGAAGCAACTCCGCTTCCGTCGGGGCGGAATTCCGCGAACAGCGTTCCCCCATACTCCTCTTCCCGTTTTTCCCGGACATAGTTTTGATCGATATAGGCCTCAAGATCCGGGTAAATGCGCTGCCCGAGTCCGGTGGCTTTGCTCCCGAAGACCACCAGGAAGATCTGCATGTCATTTTCCAGCAGGAAGCTGTTGATCTCATCCACGGCGATCCGCATGCCTTCCTCCTGCGGATATCCAAAGGAACCCGTGGCGATCAGCGGAAAAGCGATCGAAGAGAGATGCTGTTCCACTGCAATACGGAGACTGTTCCGGTAACAGTTCCTGAGCCGATCCTCCTCGCCCCTGCTGCCGTCCACGTAGACCGGACTGACCGCATGGATGATATATTTCGCCGGCAGATCGAAGCCCGGCGTGATCGCGGCCTCCCCTTCGGCGAGAACGCCGATCTCCCTGCGCGCGGCGATGAGCTTCTCCGCGCCGGCGGCTTTGTAGATCGCCCTATCGCAGCCCGCGCCGACCTCGTCGAACGTGTCGACCGGGCTTGCGGCTGCGGTGTTGACGATGGCGTCACACTGCATTTTCGTTATGTCATTGCGCACGATCTTTAAAGACATGGGTTCAACTCCTTATTCAACTGCTTTATATTCCCCCGGTCCCGAAATCAGAAGCCTGACCGTGGCTGCCGCAACAACCACCGCCATCATCAACAGGCCGCCGGCAAGACTCCACGGTGCCCAGGTGAACACGATCTCCCGCATGCCTGCACCGAATATGATCGGGAACAGGATCAGCACCAGCGCGAGCAGAACCGCCGTGATCACATCGAGCACGATGAGCAGCACTTTTTTCTTCGTCCTGATCGCTGTCAGGAGCAGGAGAATGCCGCACACGGTCACTCCGGTAAAGATCCGGTCAAAGATCGTCCAGATGTCACCGGCCAGCCCCGCCGGCGTCTTGTCGGACACGATATCCATAATGCTGTTGCACAGGCTGTCCGTGGTGGCCGCCACATTCAGATTGCAGAGCACGCAGACACCGGTCTGCTTTTCCCCGTCAAAGACAATCCGGGAAGAATAATTCGGCGTGCCGCCAGAATGTCCCACAATACCTTCCGCGAAGAGTTCCCAGCCGGCGTAATAATCTCCCTCCGTATGCAGGTTTTCCTTCACCGCAGATAAAGAACGCGCAAGATTCTCCGGTATGCTGACGCTTCCCGTCCAGATTCCGATCCATCGGGCCATGTCTCCGGTATCGGAGTAGAAATATCCCGCCGGTATGCTCGCCTCTCTCACCGCGACCGGAAAATCGAACGCATGGCGATACCCGAGTCTTGCGCCCTCCACGATCCAGCCGTCCGCGGGCATTCCGACAAAGGTGTTCTCCAGTCCGAGCGGGATCAGAACCTCCTGTTCCATGTAGTCCCGATAAGACATGCCCGAGACATTTTCCGCGATCAGTCCGAGCAGATTGAAATTCACGTTGGAATACGCGTACTGTTCGCCCGGCCTGCTCTTCAGCTCCCGGCCGGAAATGCTGTCTGCCCAGGCGGCGAGCGTCATGCCCGCGGAAGCACTCGGATAATCCTTTTCGCTGTTGGTGTATCCGCTCTTCTGCTCAAGCAGATCCCTTACCGTAATACCAACCTTTTCGGAATCATAATACGCTTCAAATCCCGGAATGTAGTCCGCGACATCACCGTCCGCATCCACCATTCCATCCAGGATCAGCATCTGTACCGCAAGACCGGTAAAAGCTTTTGTCATGGAACCGATCTGATAGAGACTCTCACGGTCCCCGTAAAATGTGCTCTCTCCGTTCTCGAATACGACGACACTTACCCGGTCGCACTTCGTTTCCTTTCGAAATCGCTGCACGAGCTGCCCGATCTCATCGCCGTTCGATGCGACTGCGGTCCGGAACGGAACAGACATCACTGCCGCGAAAACGATCAACGTAAGGACTGATGCAAGTATGACTCTGCAGCATTTCATGAGACGCGCTCCTCCCCGCTCTCCGGCATCACATTGCCGATCATCTTATTCAGCCTGTTCAGCACCCGCTTCTTGTCCAGGCACCACAGCGGCGCGATCAGCAGCCGCCGCGGGCCGTCGCCGGTCATGCGGTGCAGCACGGTATTCCGCGGCAGGATCTTCACACATTCGCCGATCAGTCCGGCATATTCTTCAAGATTCATCAGCGGAAACGGTTCCCGCTCATATTCCGCCGCCATCGCGGTTCCCTTCAGGATCTGCAGCATCTGCAGCTTGATCCCGTCGAGCCCGGGCGTCAGGGACGCCAGATAGCGCACCGTCCCCAGCATATCTTCCCGGGATTCCCCCGGAAGGTTCAGGATCACATGCACGATCACGGGAATGCCCGCTTCCTTCAGTTTTGCATACGCTTCTTCGAAAACCGAAAGGGAATAGCCGCGACGGATCCTTTCCGCCGTCCTTTCGTGGATCGTCTGCAATCCCAATTCCACCCACACCGGCTTGATCTCCTGCAGCTCACGGAGCAGTTCCATGATCGCAGAGTCCAGACAGTCCGGTCTGGTGCCCAGGGATAACGCCACGATCTCTTCCCTGCGGATCGTATCCAGGTAGAGTTCCCGCAGCCTGCCCACATCTCCGTAGGTGTTTGTGAAAGACTGGAAATAGGCGATGAACCGCTCTGCGTCCGTCTTGTCCGCGATCCGCTTCTTTGCCGCCCGGATCTGTTCATCGATCGGAGCGACGGAAGCCGCGAACTCTCCGGATCCACCCTCTGAGCAGAACGTACAGCCGCCGACGCCGATGCGGCCGTCTCTGTTCGGGCAGGTGCATCCGGAACTCAGTGACAGACGATAGATCTTCTCCCCGAATTCCTGCCGGAGATAATCCGTCAGTCGTCTCATTTCTTCATCTTCTCACGGATATCAGTCCTCTCCCACCAACCGGACAGTCCTGTGCTCATGTCCTGTCGCGGGAAGAAACTTCTCAATGACATCAGCCGTCTTCATTTTCAGGCTCGACGTGCACACGCACGGATGACACCCCAGGTATTCCCCCTTCAGCACATCCTCATCGATCAGAAGCTGTACAGCGTGATCTTTATCATTCATCAATCCCATGATGCTGACGGCGCCGGGTTCAATGTCGAGATACTTCAGCATATCCTCCGGTTCCGCAAAGGACAGTCTGGCGGAGTTTATCTGCGCGGACAGTTCCTTTGTTTTGAACTTCTTGTCGCCGGGCATCATGAGCAGATAAAAGTTCGTTTTCTGACGATTGCAGAGAAACAGATTCTTGCATATGACAACACCCAGCACGGCATCGATCTCATTGCAGGCCTGCATGTTGTCGGCCGGCTCATGATCCGTTCTCTGATACGCGATGCCAAGACTGTCCAGAAAATCATAGGTGCGTATCTCCCGCGGCAGCCGGTTTTCCGTATTCTCCGGTCTTCCGTTATACAGTTCCATCCCGCTGTGACCGTCTCTCTTTTCGTCCCGCGGGTTTTCCTTTTCGGCTTCGAGCTCCTCCGGCACGCCGTCGGACAGGTCCGCCAAAAGTGACTCATCGACATCGGAAAGCGCATCGGGCGGCATCATAAACCCCTTCACATTCTCCTGTCTTACGGTTTTTTCCAGTTCTGTTCTGTCCATGATGCCTGCACCCCCTGATCAAA
>JAILOV010000063.1 GCA_024690605.1 Lachnospiraceae bacterium
CTGACGATTTCCGATGGCCTTGCAGTTCTCTTTCAGAACGCTCTGGTTCTCCGAACCACCGCATCTAGCGTAATGCGACGATTCGTTCTTTTCTCGATGTCTTGTTATTCTTGGATGTTCATTATTCGGTTGTCAAGGAACCTGTATGCCGCTGTCGCTTTCATCCCTTCGGCACAGAAGAACCGAGCAACAAGCGAGCTTGTGCTCGGTTCTTCTGTGCCGAAGCCTTTGCGGCTCGCGGCTTACGTGGAGATGGTGAGATTCGAACTCATGACCTCCTGCTTGCAAGGCAGGCGCTCTCCCAACTGAGCTACACCCCCATGAGCACCCGCGGCTTATCTGTGCCGCTTACGTGCGATCCGGATCCTCTGTTGTTCCGGTAACGGAGAAGGCGGGATTTGAACCCGCGCGCCGCTGTTAACGACCTGCACCCTTTCCAGGGGTGTCTCTTCAACCACTTGAGTACTTCTCCTGAGTATGATCACATGGTTTACCACAATCTTGCGATATTCTGTTTTTAAGCGGAGCGGAAGGGATTCGAACCCTTGTGGCGTTGCCGCCAAACGGTTTTCAAGACCGCCTCGTTATGACCGCTTCGATACCGCTCCATAACGCTGACCGGCTTCCCTCGCGCAGCGCATCGTTTATCTTAACAAACGCCCGCGCACCTGTCAAGTCAAAAAGAAAAAGTTTTATGCCTGCACGATTTCTTTATGTTTCTTCACATAATGCACCAGCGCGAAGATCAGGATCATATCCACCACCAGCACCAGCGCCACGGTGCTCATCCCGACGGCGATCCCCGCGTGCTCGGCGACATTGCCGATCACGGAGGGCATGAGGATGGAGCCGAAGCTGGCCCCCGTGAGGATAAAGCTCCATGCCAGCGTATACTTTTTGATCAGCCTGCCGGCAAAGGACACCACGGTAGCATAGATGCCTGCCATGGAAAAGCCGAAGCCCATGATCCCGATCATGATCGGCACAATGCTCTTCGACAGGATCAGCAGCACAAAAAAACCGACGATACCGAAGCCCATGACCGGAAGCAGATTTTCCTTGGGCAGCTTTGTAGAAAGAAAGGCGACCGTCAGCCGTCCGCACAGGATCATCACCCACAGAACGCTGGCCGTGATCTGCGACAGATGCGCCGCGATCAGTCCCGTATCCTTGAAATAGGTGATCATCCACCCGATGACGCCCTGCTCGGCACAGAGGTAGAAAAAAAGCGTTCCCAGACAGATCCAGAAGAGCGGCTCAGCGAGAAACCCGAAGGCCGAAGCACCGTCCTCATCCCCGGCGTCCGCCTTTGCGGAGGCTCTCACGCGGTCCCCCTCGGGCTCCGGCATGAACAGGTAGAGGATCCAGACCAGACACCCCGCCGCCGTCATGATCCCGCACGCGATCATCCAGCGGGCGTCGCCGCCGTCCCGGGTGATGGCAAGGAGCAAAAGCGGGAACAGGAAAGCGCCCGTCGCGAAGCACGCATGCAGTGCGTTCAGTGCCCACGCCTTGCCGGTCGCGATCGAATTGATCTTGGTGTTGCAATAGTTGCTGGTCGCACCGCGCGCCAGTCCCGTAGCGAAGAACGCACAGGCAAGGAGCAGCCTGCTGTCCGCGAACAGGATGATCAGATAGGAGACCGGGTAGAAAAATTCAAAGAGCAGGATGCTCTTCTTCCTGCCGATAGCGATCGGCAGCGCACCGGCGGCAAAGCTGGAGATCAGATTGCCGACGGAATGCAGGCTCACGATCAGGCCGCAGAACGCGTAGTCAAGCCCGCGCGCATCCCGCACAAAGGGTAAGAGCGATCCGATCGAAAGTGCCAGCATGCCGTTCATGAAGAAAACGGCATAGCACATGACAAACTGTTTTTTCTGTTCTCTGTCCATCATCCTTCCGTTCCGGCTGCCCGTGGCAGCCGTCAGCCCCCTGTCCGCATTGACACAGACACAAAACCGTGCTATCTTTGACCCGTATCGTCAATGTCAACCACAGGAGGGTTTTCTTATGGGTATCATCGCAGGGATCATCGTCGGCGCCATCGCCGGCTGGATCGCAAGCATCATCATGAAGAGCAACACCGGTCTGATCATGAACATCATCCTCGGCATCGCCGGCGGCTTTGTGGGCAGCCTTCTGCTCGGCATCATCGGGATCGGAAGCAGCAACCTGCTCGGCAGCATCATCGTGTCCGTGATCGGTGCCTGCGTCATCATCGGGGTCGTGAATCTCATCAAGAAGTAGATCCCGCGCCCTCCGCGTTCACCACGGAGAAGATCTGATCCCGGCAGCTCTTGTCCCACGGATCGCGATGCTTCGCCGCAAAGAGTGCGGACAATGTCACAAACTCGTATCCCCGCTCCGCAAGGGCGGGGATCACTGTTTTCAGAGCCTCCACCGTCCGCATATTCCCTTCCATGTCATGTAACAGCACGATCGCACCGTCGCACGCCTGCGTGAGGATCCCCTCGATCCGCTCCTCCACCGTCGCCTCCGGCTCCCAGTCGCGGCAGCCCTGTCCGCAGATAAAACACCGGTCGATGGTATCATACATCTTCTGATCGAGCAGGATAAAAGGCGGCCGGAAAAAGACGCTGCCCTGCCCGGTGATCTCCCGGATGAGCGCTTCCGTCCGGTCAAATTCCGACCGGATCTCCTCCGGCGTAAGCTTCGTCATGTCCGGATGCGTGAACGAGTGGTTCGCGATCTCAAAGCCCATGTCAAAGGCCTGACGCGCAACCTTCTTCGAATCCTCATTGATGTTCTGCCCGATCAGAAAAAAGGTGCCCGCCGCCCCGTGTTTCTCAAGAAGTTCCAGAACCAACGGCGTGATCGTCGTGTTGGGGCCGTCGTCAAATGTCAATGCGATCTGTGGTTTCATGGATCCCTCCAGTGAATTCCTGCTGTCGTTTTCCTCGCCAAAATCAACCCTTTGTCATCGGAAAGTATACCACACATAACCCGCGTATCCAAGCCATTCCGGAAACATTTGTGGCATTTTGTCATAGACTTTTGCGGCATTTTGCCGGAGACTTTTGCGGTAAAAGAATTCGACAAAAAAGGGCACCTGCCGAAGCAGATGCCCTTTCCGCATCGATAGGGAATGCCCTTTTCCAGCCTAGTTCGGCTTCACCTCCGTTGCATCCGTGGTCTTCTGACCCTTGTCGTGTTTGTGCTCGTGGCGGGGCTTCTCCGCTTTTTTGCCGTAGAGGGCATGCGTGGTCTTTTTCTCCTCCGCGATCAGGTTCTTGAGACTGACGGCCTTTTTGCGCTTGCCCTGCGCATCGATCAGGTTCAGGTCCTTGATCCGCATTTCCGACGGGATCTCGCACACCGTGTCCAGGATCAGGAGCGTCGCGTTCTTGCGCTCGACGCCGGCATCCGTCCACTTGGATTTCACGGCCTCCATATTGGCGTAGCGCATGGCCTTTTCTCCCGCCTTGGAGAACAGCGCGGTCATTTTCATCCGGTCATCCACGTTATCCGGGTCATAGGTTGCCGCCGCTTCGTGGATCTCCCGGAGGGCTTCGATCATCTCCGTGTACTCGCGGGCCGTCTTCTTGCCGCCCTTTTCCGTCAGGCGCTGATACACCTCATCCAGGGTCTGCACATTTGCCTTTGTTGTGCGGGACAGCGCGTCCGTTACACTCTTGCCGGCAGGATCGCACTTGTCGGCCAGGCACTTGCAGAGACTGTCCGCGATCACGCCGGTCTGATCACCCTGCAATCCGGCGACATAGTCGGTGAAATCATCAATGAAATCCCGGTACTGATCCCGGTTGAGATGATCGATCAGCCTGCCGGTCTCCGTATACGTATAGTACTGTCTGCCATTGAAGCCGTCGACGGCTTCGAAATGGGCCAGCTTCTCTACCGTTCTGCCGGACGAGTTGGAGAGCGCATCCAGTTTCCCCGAAAGGTTCATATAGGAAGAGATATCCTGTCCGGCCAGCCTCCGCTGCATCAGATCCGACATGTCCAGCTGCAGACCGCCGATGTCCACAAAGGTCGTCATGGGCTCCGATTCCCTGAGCCTTGCAAGCTCCGGGTGCTTCTCGGCGACCAGCGCCCGCCGGATGGCCTTCGTCGCAGTGGCTGAGATCTTCTGTCTCATCTCCGGCGTGACGCCCGGCACATTTTCGCCGATCCCGATGGACACGGGCTCACACAGCCGGAAATCCTTGCTCTTCTCATCCACGGGGCGGTAGACCACACAGGCGTTCTCATCCATGCGGGCCGCCGCGAGCATCGCCCTTTTGATCGAATCCGCCTTGGCATCGTTTTGCTTGGCCATCGGATACCTGGTACTGTAGAGATCATTGACGCTCATGCCGTTGATAAACAGGCAGTCATAGATGTTCTTCTTATGACGCATCAGCGCATCGTCCTGTTCACGGGTCGACAGATCGAGGATCAGCCGTCTGGAAGCCGAAGCCAGCACACGCTCCGCGTCGGTTCCGCGCTGTACCTGGGGATTTATGGTCTTGAACGCATCCGCCGCCTGCTTCAGATCCATTTCCGTCGCATCTCCCGGGGTCAGGGGGATCTCTCTGGGCGCCATCTGCACGCGGTGCTTATCCTCGCCGACAACCGGCGTTCCGTCCTCCCGAACCCGCACCGTGGAGAATTCCACCCGGCGCACGGGATCCGCGAGCGCGCCCAGAAAGGCTGCCTGCATGGTGCGTTCCTTTTCCAGCGGCGGAAGATCCTTTTTGTCCGAACCATCCACCACCTGACGCAGGCTCATCCCGTCGATCGTGATGAGATCATAAGGATCCTTGCCGATGGCGCCCAGCATGCTCTTGACATCGGGCGGATAGATGCTGCCCATCGTCCGCTCAAACAGAGCACCGGCCTTGCGCATCTTCTCCGGTTCCAGCGGATCTCCCTCACGGAAGGCCTCGATCTCTTCCCGTATCGGTATCAGCGGTCTGCGCTCAATGCTGCGCGACAGGCCGTCAAACATTCCGTTGATATCCTGCCGGGACTGCTGATACCCGCTCTGTACACGCTGTTTCAGTTCCTGCTCCCACGGGAGCGTGTCAATCTCTCCGCGCAGATACTTCGCCGCTGTCTCCTGATCCGCTCTTTGCTGTGCCTCCTGTCCGGGCTGATAGGTCTTGGGACTGATCAGATGTGCCGTGAGCCGGTCTTTATACTCGGTCGGATCCGGTCCTTCAACCTCCGCGAGCTTTTTCCCTCTGATGTTCTGCCAGTATTCCCGGAACATGGCCAATCGCTCCGCGTAGACGATCTCATCCGCACCGCTCACATTCATGACCTCGCGGCACATCTGCGCGGATGCCGTCAGTCTGTCGACCAGTCTGGTGTATTCCAGTTCGCCGCCGGCGCCCTCCATATAAGCGGCACGATTCTCATGCTGCGTCGTTCTGCTGATCAGATTGTCGCTGTCCTGCACCAGATCGACGACAATGTTACTGGCGAAACGCGCTTTTTCCGTGACCTTCATCACATCCGCCGCGGTTTTTACATCTTCATCCGGATAGGTGAACTGCTGGATCTTCTCCATTGCCTTGCGATGGAGCACACCGAACTTTTTAGCGCCCTCCGGTCCCTTGGGATAGTTTTTGAGCATATCCTCTTCAAATTCGTGGAACAGCCTGCTGCGCGTGTCGTCCTTGCTGTCCCTGAGTTCCATCACCTGTTCCAGCGTGTAGTCCTTCTCTGCCATCAGCCAGGCATAGAACGCGGACTGTCCGCTCGTGCGCGAGAAACCCATTTTGACCCCGGTAGCATCCTGCAGCGCTTTCGCTCTTGGTCCACCCGTTTGCAGATCCTGCAGTTCCGCGGGGGTCAGACCGTCCTCGATGACTCTGCGGTACTCCTCCCCGACCTCATTGATGTGCTCCCGGATCACGCGGGCTGTCGGATGCCGGTCCGCGCTGTCGGTCTGCGCCGGAGCCGCCGCGGGTGCTCCTCCGGAAAAAGGTGCCCGCCCCGTGCGGTGCTCTCTGTGCGTCCGGTTCTCCCGCGCCTCCTCCTTCAGCAGGCCGTCCAGTCCCCGCGTGTCCAGCGCCTCGGCTCTCTCGGCGGTCGTGCGTCTGTGGTCATAGCCGTCCGGCAGATACCACGTGCTTTCGCCGGGCTTATGCAGACCGGTGTTGGTGAGGATCAGGAGAGCATAATTCTTCCTGTCCAGTCCTCTCTGTGAACGTTTGGTGCGTCCCTCAACCTCCTTGTCGGCGTATACCTGCGCCTTCCGGCAGGCATCCGCGAACAGCCCGGCCATCTCCGCCTGCGCGATCGGATCCTGCGGGTCATAGCCTTTGGCAGCCCGCTCGTGAACGGCGGTCACCGCCTGGAACATCGCCTTATACTGATCGGAATCCCTGTGCCAGAAGCTGTGATCCTTCTTCATCCTCGCATACAGATCCTCCATGACCTGCACGCGGTCCTGTGTGATCCCGTCCAGCGCGGTGCGCACGCTGACACCGGCCTTCAGCGCATCCGTGCGCTCCGGCATCGCTGCCAGCCGGTTCCATTCCATCCGGTAGCGGTCGCCGATGCCGTCGAACTTCGCGTCTTTGCTCTCGTCGATATAGTCCAGATAATCCGCGATCCTGCTCTTCAGTTCCGCGAGCGTCTCCGGCTTGATCACGCTGACTTCACGGAAACGGTGCTCTCTCGGATCTCCCTTCATGGTATCATCGGGAGTGAAGGTCGGATCGACAAACCGGACATTCATGCAGTTCGATGTCAGTCTCGCCTGCGAGATCATGTCTCTTACGGCTTTTTCGTTCATAACATCGGGTGCCAGTTTCGACACTGCCTCCACGAAATTTTCCAGCTGCATGGGCGTGCGGATCTCATCAAGATCCCTGCGGATCTGTGCCGTGCGCGGAGCCGGCGCCGCGGCTTCCGTAAAACGGAACACCTCCGAAAACTCCGCGCGTTTGTCCTGCGGAAGTCCGTGATCGAGATAGTCTCTGCATTCCTGACCCTGAATGATATCGCCGGCCGTTTTTCCGACGGTATCGAAGATCATCGCCGCGTGATCCAGATGTCTTGTGCGCACATCCGTCACCTCCGGATCGCCGTCCACGGCCGCTAATGTCCCCTTCGCTGCGATGCGCTCGTGCGCGGCGGCCGAGACCAGCATCGCCTGGGCGACCGCCTCGGGGTCCCCCGTCATCCCGTCACCGGCCACACTCAGCTCATAGAGCATGCTGTCATGCTGCAGATAGGGCATGTTCGCCAGCGTCTGTTTCCACTGCGCCTGCTCTTCGGGCGTAAGCGCACCGTTCACCCCATCGACGACACGGTGCTGCATCCGCCTCTTGGGCGGAACCCCCGCCAGACCAAAGGCGGACATCGCCGCTCCCGCATCCTGGTACAGATCGGAGATCGCTGCCATGATGGGCCGGATCGTGCTCTGCAGCTGCGGATCCCCAAAGATCTGCGCTACCTGCTCCGGCGACGTCTGCGGATCAACGCCCAGGCAACCGAGCACCGTGTCCCTGACATTGATCGAGGAGAGCGTCCGGATCGCATCCGTCACAATGGGGATCATGGCATCCGGATTGCCGGCTCCGATGATATGGCACGTCCTGCCGTCTCTGGTCTCCGTCCGCACGCCCACCATCCGCTGGGCTGCCGCGATCACTTCATCCGCGGCCTGACGCTTGCCGGCCGGATCCTTTTTCGGATCCATCACATCCTGAAACGCGACGTCCGGATGCTGCTTCATGTAATGCAGAAGCGCCAGGGAGCGGAAACCGTTCATCCGGCCGGCCATCATCCCGCGCACGATATCACTGCCCGAGGACATCATACATAATTGTCTGAAGGCGTTTCTCTTGGCTTCTGCCTGCTCTGCAAACAGCCGTTTGCCCTCCTCCGTGCTCTCCAGGACATTTTTCGGGGTCAGCGGATCATCCTGCACGCACTTCTGCATAGCCGCCCGGAATCGTTCTGCGACAGGTGGGATGAGACCCGCCGCTGAGAATTCCGGCTTCAGCCCGTGCTGCAAGTCCGTCACATCCGCCGACAGCCCGAAAAGGGTCTGGAACATCGCGTCGCTGTGCTCGGACAATGTGTCATGCAGATTCTTTTCCCCTGCGATATCTCCCGGGGTCACGGTATTGTTCATGATATCCTCCTTAAGAAACGAACTTTTCAGTTACATGATTATACACGTAACAACTCTACCTTTTCCGTTTCTTTCCCTCGGATAATCTTTCCTCGATCGTCTCATTGATGATCTTTAAGGTCTTCACCCGCGCATAGTGCTTATCATTGCCCTCGATCACATGCCACGGGGCAAAATCGGTTGAGGTGTAGCGGAGCATATCGTTCACCGCCTCCTCATACTGCGGCCATTTCTCGCGGTTGCGCCAGTCCTCGTCGGTGATCTTCCACTGCTTGGCCGGCGTGTTCTGCCGGTCGTTGAACCGCTTGAGCTGCTCCTCGTTGTCGATGTGGATCCAGAATTTCAGGATCACGGCACCCCAGTCATAGAGCTGACGCTCAAAATCATTGATCTCGCCGTAGGCGCGCTGCCAGTCCGCGGGCGTGCAGAAGCCCTCGATGCGCTCCACCATGACGCGGCCGTACCAGGTGCGGTCAAAGATCGCCACATGACCGTCCTTGGGGAGCCTGGTCCAGAAACGCCACAGGAAGTGCCGGTTCTTCTCCTCTCTGGAGGGGGAAGCGATCGGCATGACCTCGTAGCCGCGGGGATCGAGCGCGGCCGAGACCCGCTTGATGTTGCCGCCCTTGCCGGCGGCATCCCAGCCTTCGTAGGCGATGATCACGGGGATCTTTTCCTGATAGATGCGGTTGTGCAGATCGGAGAGCTTCTCCTGCTCCTTTTTGAGTTCCTTTTCGTATTTTTCTTCGGAGAGTTCTTTGCCGTCCAGAATGATGTCCTTGAGATCGGGCATCTTGAGGAAATGATACTGCCCCGGCATGATGACGCTCGAGGTCTTCTGCGCCGCTTCGTCTCTTTCTTTACGGAGCTTCAGTGCCGTCGCGATCTCATCGGCCACGATCTGGAAGACCTGCAGCGTGCAGAGACGCTCATCCGTCGCCGACACCACGTGCCACGGGGCGTTCGGTGTGTTGGTGTACTCGAGCATCTGCTCATAGATGTCATAGAACCGCTTGTATTCCCTGACGCTCTGCTCGTCCGATTCCGTGACCCGCCAGCGGGTGCTCTTCTTTTCCTTGAGCGCGTCGAAGCGTTTCTTCATTTCCTTTCGTGAGATATGCAGGAAGATCTTGATGATGAGATAGCCGTTGTCAACGAGACCCCGCTCGAAGTTATTGATCTCGTTCATGTGCCGCAGATTGGTGAGCTCGTCGACATGGTTTTCCACGCGGAGAGCGGACACCTCCTGATACCAGGAGCGGTCCATGACCGACATCTGCCCGGCCTCCGGGATGGTCTTCCAGTGGCGCCACATCATGGGCTCCCGCAATTCCTCCGCCGTCGGCGGCAGCGTGTTGTTCATCGTGAACCAGCGCGGATCAAAGTTCAGGATCAGTTTGGAGATCACGTGGCCCTTGCCGGCGCCCTCCCAGCCCTCAAAGAGGATGATCACGGGGAGCTTCGCCTCCTTGATCGGCTGATCCAGAGATGCCAGACGCTCCTTCAGCGGTCCAATCTTCTTTTTATAGGTATCTTTGTCACAGACAGCTTTCAGATCGACCTTTTCCAGCATGATGCACCTCCTTATCGGCCGGACCGGCGTTCCGGCGTTGACTTTGTCCTAATAAAGTGTATCATTATCGGGGTAAAAAGGAAAGACCACCGGGGAGAAGCGGAGTCCGCATGAACACGATCGAAGATGTGAGAAATTATTTCCGAAACGATCTCTTTGCCACGGAGGCGACCGGCGCCGTCATCGAGGACGCGCGCCCCGGCTACGCAAGGATCAGCTGCCGGCTGGAGGAAAAGCACAAAAACGCCCGCGGCGCGGTCATGGGCGGCGTGTATCTGACGCTCGCCGATTTTGCCTGCGGTGTCGCCGGAAATTTCAACATCGGTGAGGAAGCGCCCTGCGTCTCCATGACGCTGAACATGAGTTTTCTGTCGGCGGCTAAGGGAGAAACGCTCTACGCGGAGGCAAAGGCCGTGAAGAACGGCAGATCCGTCGTCTACATGCAGATCGAGATCACGGACGATCTCGGAACACTCGTCGCGCAGGCAACCGGCACCAATTTCCGCCTCCCCGCAAAAGACTGAAGAGCGTTTTCAGATCCGGTACAGCACATCCCCCGGTTCGGGAGGTGTGTCACCCCCCGTTGTCACACAGAGTTTCTCTCTGGGATGGACGGCCTTTTCTACAGGCAGTCCGTCCGCCCCCAGGATCCCCGTCACAGGGATGCGCAGATCCGTCAGGCCCTGCCGGCCGCACGGCTTCATCACGCGGATCTCATCACCGACAGCGAAACGGTTCCTCTGCTCGATCACAAAGCTGTCGTCCGGGCCTGCCGTCTCCACGACACCGAGAAAAACGCGTTCCTTCTCCGCCGGCAGAAGTCTCCCCGGATCATCAGGTAAACCTCCCCCGTCCGGATCGCCGAAGAAAAAGCCCGTTCCCATCGGTCTTGTCGCCGCACCGCGCACCTCTTCAAGAAGCGCCGGCAGTTCCTGCCGAAAGGCCTCTCTGCCTTCCTCCGTGAGACTGCCGTCCGCCTGCCGTCCCGGATCGCACAGCAGATCGATCGCCCGGCGATAGGCTCTGGCAACCGATGCCACATAGAGAGCGTTCTTCATCCGCCCTTCCACCTTGAAGCTGTCGATCCCCGCCTCCACAAGCTCCGGGAGATGCGCGAGCATACACAGATCATCCGACGCGAGGATCTCCGTCCCGCCGTCTTCCTCTTCGATCGCGAAGTATTCTCCGGGGCGTTTCTCCTCTACCAGTGCGTAGTGATAGCGGCAGGGATGCGCGCAGGCGCCGTGGTTGGCGTCGCGTCCCGTCATCGCCCGGGAGAGAAGACACCGTCCCGAATAGGAGATGCACATCGCACCGTGCACAAAGCACTCCAGTTCCAGATCCCCGGGGATCCGTTCCCGCAGCGTGATCAGTTCCGTCAGCGACAGTTCCCGTGCGGTCACGATGCGTGATACACCCGCCGCCTGCCAGAAACGGCAGGCCTCAGCGTTTGTTGTGTTGGCCTGTGTGGAGAGATGGACCAGGATTCCCGGACAGTGCTCGCGGGCCGTGAGGAGCATCCCGGGATCGGCGATCAGCAGCGCGTCCGGCTGCGCTTCCCGCGGGAAGTGAGCCATCGCGTCAAAAAACGCCGCCGCCCCGTCCAGCTCCGCGTCATGCGCAAAGATGTTCGCGGTCACATAGACCCGGACGCCCGCGCCGTGGGCAAAACGGATCGCCTCCTGCAGTTCCGGCAGCGAGAAGTTCTTTGCCTTTGCCCGGAGAGAAAACTGTTTTCCACCTGAATAGACCGCATCTGCGCCGTAACGCACTGCGGTCCGTAAAGTCTCCATGCTGCCCGCGGGGAGCAGCAGCTCCGGTTTGTTCCTGTTCAACGGGTCACTCCGCTGCTCCGGCCTGCGGTGTCTCTTCCGCCGCCGGCTCTCCTTCCGGCTGCTGCCCGTCCGTCTGATCCCCGACGGCTGTCTCCGGATTGATCTCCTCCTCGGAAGGCCCCATGCCGGCGGCATCGTCGCTCTCCGCGGCCTGTTCCTGTTCGGCGTTGACCGCAGCCTCAAACTGCTTCTCCGCCTCCTTCATGTTCTTTTTTGCCTCCACCGTCGGTGCCGCCATGATCGCGATCATCTCATCCGGTGTCATGGAGGGGGACAGTTCATAGGTCCCCGCGCCGATCATGTCGTGATAGACGGAGAGCCTCTCCTGGATCCGGAAGATCCGCGCGTCACCGATCAGCCCCTTTTCCTCCAGCTGTTTTGCCAGATCGGCGGTCGATTCCGCTCCCGAGACCGTGACGATCACGGTGGAGCCATCCATCGGCGCAACCGGCCGCTGGTCAAAGATCTGCAGCCCCAGGTCATAGGCAAAACTCATCGTTTTGATGATGAACATGACAGCGATCACCACCAGCACGACCTTGAAGGCCACATCGATGATATTAAAGATTGCTTTCCGTATACTCATGCCCTAAGCCCGTACATCCATGATGATCGGAATGATGATCGGCCGCCGTTCGGTCCTGCGCCAAAGGAAATTGCCCAGTTCATCGCGCAGGATCCCCTTGAGCTTGCCGCAGTCACGGACACCCTTATCCAGCGCGTGCGACAGTTCCTCGGTCACCAGATCCATGCAGTCCTCGATCAGTTCGTCGGCCTCGCGCATGTAGACAAAGCCGCGGGACTGAAGGCTCGGCTCGCCGACAAGCTCGCCCGTCTCTTTGTCCAGCATCACGGCGACGATCACGATGCCGTCCTCCGACAGATGCTGCCTGTCACGCAGCACGGCATTGCCGACATCCCCCACGCCCTTACCGTCGACAAGGATCGCGCCGACGGTCACCTTGTCTTTGCCGATCTCCGCACCGCCGCGGTTCATTTCCAGCACATCGCCGGAGCGCATGATGAAGACATTTTTCTTCGGGATGCCCAGCTCCTCGGCGATCTTTCTCTGCGCGATCAGATGCTTATATTCCCCGTGCACGGGGACCGCGTACCGCGGCTGCACCAGCGTATAGATCAGTTTGATATCCTCCTGACAGGCGTGCCCGGACACATGCACATCCTGTGAGATCACATCCGCCCCCTTTAAGAGCAGATCGTTGATGACGTTGGTGACCGCCTTTTCATTGCCCGGGATCGGATGGGAGGACAGGATGACCGTATCGCCCTGCCGGATGCTGATCTTCTTGTGCTGGCCGGTCGCCATGCGGGAGAGCGCCGCCATGTTCTCACCCTGCGAACCGGTCGTGATGATGACGGTTTTGTTCTCCGGATAGTTCTTTAGCTGTTCCACATCGATGATCGTGTTCTCCGGAACCCTGATGCACTTCAGTTCCTGTGCGATCGTCATGATCGTCATCATGCTGCGGCCTTCCAGCACGACCTTTTTCCCGAATTTGGCCGCCGAGTTGATGATCTGCTGCACGCGGTCCACATTGGAGGCAAAGGTCGCCACGATGATCCGCGTGTCCTCATATTCCTGAAACAGCTGGTCAAAGGTGCGGCCGACCGTTTTTTCCGATGCCGTGTAGCCCGGCCGTTCCGCGTTGGTGGAGTCACAGAGAAGAGCAAGCACGCCGTTCTTCCCGATTTCCGCAAAACGCTGCAGATCGATGGGGTCGCCGTAGACCGGCGTGTAGTCCACCTTGAAATCGCCCGTGTGCACAACGGTGCCCGCCGGCGATGTGATCGCCAGCGCAGCCGCGTCGACGATCGAATGATTCGTGCGGATGAACTCCACGGAAAACCGGCCCGCTTTGATCACATCGCCGAACTGCACGACGTGCCGGTCCGTTCCCTCCAGAAGCTGATGCTCCTCGAGCTTGTGCTCGATGATCCCCATCGTGAGTCTCGTCGCGTAGAGCGGTGCGTTCAGCTGATTCAGGATATAGGGAATGGCGCCGATGTGATCCTCATGACCGTGCGTGATAAAAAAGCCCCGGATCAGCTCCCTGTTTTCCAACAGATAGGTGATGTCCGGTATCACCAGATCAACGCCCAGCATATCGTCCGTCGGGAACGCCATGCCGAGATCCACCACGATGATGCTGTCCTCATACCGGAAAGCGGTGATGTTCATGCCGATCTGCTCCAGTCCGCCGAGCGGAATGATCTGCAGTTTCGGCTCATTCTCCCACTGCTCGTTATAATGTTTTTTTCTGCTCAAACCGACTGATCCTCCAAATCGATCTCGTCCTCCTCAAGGATCGCGCGGAAGATCTCCGAGACCGCCGCGTATTCCGCGTCATCCTCGATCGGTGTATACAGTGCGTCCGCATCTTCCGGTGCGGAATCATCGCGCAGAATGAACGCCTCACCCTCGCCTTCTCCCTCCGGATCCTCATCCGTTACCAGCAGATAGGTGCGGCCGTTCGCCGTTGTCTGTGCGATGATATAAAACTCATCCGACGTGCCGTCCGACGCCGGATCAAACTTCGTCTTTTCCATGTCCGTTGATATAGTCCTGCAGAATGATCTCCGCGGCGATGCTGTCCACGTGATCCTTCCATTTGCTCCTGGGTAGCCCGGCCTCGCGCATGCGTTCCTCGGCCTCCACACTGGTGAGGCGCTCGTCCTGCATGATGACGGGGATCCCGAGACGGGATTCCAGTCTGTTCCGGAACGCGAGGGTCTTTTCCGCGCGCGGCGACATGTGCCCGTCCAGATAGAGCGGCAGTCCCAAAACGATCCTGCCGACCTCTTCCTGTCGCACGATCTCCTCGATACGTCTGATCGTCTCCCGCAGTTTGTTCTCACTGTCCCGCCGGATGATCTCCCGGCCGGTCGCCAGCGTCCCCGTCGCATCGGAAAGCGCGACGCCGAGAGTCCGTTCGCCGAGATCAAGTCCCATCAAACGCAAAGTGCGCCTTTCTTCTGCGGATCAGTCTGCCCAGCCGTTCGTGCGGATATATTCGTTGAGCATCTCCTCGACCAGCTCGTCGCGCTCAACCTTCATGATGAGGCTCCTGGCGCCCTTGTAGCTGGTGATGTAGGTCGGATCACCGGACATGATGTAGCCGACGATCTGATTCACCGGATCATAGCCCTTCTCGGAGAGTGCCTCATAGACCACCGAAAGCACCTTTTTGGCGCCCGTTTCGGGGTCCGGCTGCACCTTGAAGAATTGTGTCTGTCCCAAATCCTGTTCCTGCATGCTTCATCCTCCTGCAGTGAAAACAAAAGTTCTTATTATTTTATCGGATTCCGCGGCATTTTGCAATACCAAGTGTTACTTTTTGATCCGGCCGCTTACGGAAGCAGGACCGTGCCGTCCGCGGAAAGCGTGCGCGCCGCGATCTCTGAGATCATCCCGCAGACATCTCCCCGCTGTCCGGCCTCTTCCACGGGAACGGCCGCTTTGAGATACCGTTCGGTGTGTCCGGTCAGACAGCGCCGGCCGTCGATCTCCTCCTCTTCCTCCCAGAGAACGCGGAGGGTCTCCCCCAGAAAGGACGCCCGGTAGTCTCTCGCCTGGGAAGCGGTCATTCGCAACAGCACCCCGCCCCTTCTTTCCTTTTCCGCCCGCAGCACCTGCCCCGGCATCCCGGCCGCGACCGTGCCCGTGCGCCTGGAATAGGGGAACACGTGGATCTCGTAGAGGGAAAGATCCTCCAGAAAGCGGCAGGTCTCGGCGAATTCCTCCTCCGTTTCCCCGGGGAACCCGACGATCACATCGGTCGTGACGGCGGGGCGGTCGATGGATTCCCGCAAACAGGCGACACTCGCGGCATACTGCGCCGACGTATAATGCCGGTTCATGCGGAAAAGTGTCTCGTTGCAGCCGCTCTGCAGCGACAGGTGAAAGTGCGGACACAGCCTGCCGCCCTTCGAGCGGTCGGACAGTTCCGCAAATGCCCGTGCCGTTTCCTGCGTGATGAGCCGCGGTTCCAGAGAACCCAGCCGGATCCGCTCCAGGCCCGGCGTTTCGGAAAGTTGACCGATCAGGTCAATCAATTTTTCCCCGTCAAACCGGCCCCTCTCCCTCTGCCCGAAGGAGCTCACATGGATCCCGGTGAGGACCACCTCCTGCACGCCCCGGGCGGCAAGACCCGCGACCTCCGCAACGATCTCGGCGGTCTCCCTGCTCTTCGCTCGGCCTCTGGCATAGGGGATCACGCAATAGGAGCAGAACTGATCGCAGCCGTCCTGGATCTTGATAAAGGCACGTGTCCGGGAGATCCCGGTCAGACATTCCCCCGTGGTGTACACACTGCATGCGGACGGCTCCCCGCTGTCAGCGTCCGCATGCAGAAACAGCCGCGGCTCCCGGGACAGGCCGTCCGCTCTCTCCCGCAGCAGGCGCTCCACCAGCTCCGCGATCTGCCCTTTTTCCGTGTTGCCGACAGCCAGATCGACCGTGCCTTCTTCAACAAGCGCTTCCGCGCCGGTCTCGACATAGCATCCCGCCGCGACCACCACGGCCTCCGGGTTGATCTTCCGCGCGCGGCGCAGCATCTGGCGGCTTTTTTTGTCAGCGATCTGCGTCACCGTGCAGGTGTTGACAACATAAACCTCCGCTTTTTGTTCAAATGTCACAATTTCATAGCCCTTTTCCCGGAATTTTTGCAGCAGGATTTCCGTCTCATAGCTGTTGACCTTGCATCCGAGGTTGTGAAATGCGACTCTTTTTCTGGCTTTTTCGTCCGTATTTTTGAGCATTTTTTCCGTTGACTTTTGCTATCTTACCGATTATCATAGGGAAGGAAAGGAGGCGAACACCTATGAAAACCGTAAAGATTTCTCTTAATTCCATCGACAAAGTAAAGAGCTTTGTCAACGACATCACGAAGTTTGACAGCGATTTTGATCTTGTTTCCGGTCGCTACGTCATCGACGCGAAGTCCATCATGGGTATCTTCTCGCTCGATCTCTCCAAGCCGATCGACCTGAACATCCATGCGGAAGATGGTGCGGACGATATCATGAAGGCGTTACAGCCTTATCTCGTCTGAGCACAGACGCAGGTCTCACCGAATGCCGGTGAGATCATCTTCCACAAGAATCTGCTGACCCCGGACATGTGCCGGGGTCTTTTTTTGTCCGCTCACCCCTGCTCCGGTGCTTCATTGCCCCTGCAGGTCACGATTTCCTCTTCGTCGATCGCCTGACGGGTCAGCTGTGCGAGTTCCTCCTCGATGAGTCGCTCGTGGCGCATGATCACATCCAGCCTGGGATGCGTCACGGGATGCTTGGCGACAAAGATCGTGCAGCAGTCCTCATAGGGCAGGATTGAGGTCTCATAGGTGCCGATCCGCTCCGAGATCGTGATGATCTCCTGCTTGTCATGGGCGATGAGCGGCCGGTAGACGGGAAGGGAGCGCACCGCCGCATCCGTGACAGCCAGACTCTGCATCGTCTGGGAGGCGACCTGACCGATCGATTCGCCGGTGATCAGTCCGATGCAGTCGTTCTTCACAGCCAGTTCCTCGGCGATATGCATCATGCAGCGCCGCATGATGATCGTCAGCTCATCCCGCGGGCATTTCTCATAGATCGCGAGCTGGATCGCGGTGAAATTCACGACGTGCAGACGGATCGGTCCCGCAAAACGGGCGACCAGGCATCCGAGATCGATCACCTTTTGCTTCGCGCGGTCACTGGTGTAGGGCGGCGCGTGGAAATAGACGGCCTCGAGCTCCGCCCCCCGCTTCGCGATCTGGTAGCCGGCGACCGGCGAATCGATCCCGCCGGACAACAGGAGCATGGCACGTCCCGCAGTGCCCGTGGGCAGTCCGCCGGGACCCGGGATCTCCTCCGAAAACAGATTGACCTGTTCCCTGAGCTCCACATGGAACAGGATATCCGGTTCATGCACATCCACGCGGAGTTCCGGCAGCGCATCCAGCAGTTTCTCGCCGATCGCCGCAGCGACCTCCATGGAATCCATGGGGTAACTCTTGTCCACGCGGCGGCAGACCACCTTGAAGCTCCGTTTCGGTTCTCCTCCCCGGGCATCGCGGCGAAAGCCATAGGCCATCTCAAAATACCGGATGCACGCCTCTCCCAGCGCTTCGATATCCGGCAGTTTCCGGTCCGTGCGGGGGATCGTCACGGCAGGGCAGATGCCCAGCACACCGAAAACACGCTGCAGCGCCGCCACGGCGTCGTCAAAGGAAAAGTCCCGCGCAGCTTCCGCATAGAGACGGCCCGCGATGCAGGTCACGCGGAATTCTCCCACGGCATCCAGCGCGCGTTGCACACCGCGAACCAGTGCCTCCTCAAAGAGATGCCGGTTCTTGCCCTTGACGCCGATCTCGGCGTATTTGATGATGAATGCCTGATAATCTGCCATAACCCCTACCTGTATCTTCTGAGTCGGGGAACGATCTCCCCAAGTGCCGCCGCTGTTTCCCTGAGTTCCTCTTCCGTTGTGTCTCTCGAGAGGCTGAGCCGGATCGTGGAAGCGAGGCAGTCCTCCGGCAGTCCGATCGCCCGGAGCGTCGCTGTGCCGGGTGTTTTTTTCGCCGCGTGCGAGGAGCAGGCGCTTCCCGCGGACACATAGATGTGCGCGTCCTCCAGTGCGTGCAGCAGCACCTCGGCGCGCACGCCGGGCACGGACAGGCTCACGATATGCGGTGCGGCCTGCTCCCCGCGGTGCATTTCCTCCGCGGAACATCCGGCCGGCCCGTTGATCCGCACATCCGTCATCTGCTCCGTGATCTCCCGGATAAACGCATCCCGCAGTCCGATCAGCCGTCCGGCGAACTGCCGCTGTCCGTCGATCGCCTTCTGTGCCGCCGCCGCCAGACCGACCGCCCCCGGCACATTGTCCGTGCCGGACCGGAGACCGTTCTGCTGCCCGCCGCCGAAGAGGATCGGACGGATCTTCGTTCCCTTCTTCACATAAAGAAAACCGGTTCCCTTGGGTCCGTGAAATTTGTGACCGCTCACCGAGAGCAGATCGATCCCGCATTCCCTCACATCGACAGGCACCTTGCCATAGGCCTGCACAGCATCCGTATGAAACAGGACGGCGCGGTTCTTTGCCCGGATCGCCCGGCCGATCGCCCGCAGATCCTGGACGGCACCGATCTCGTTGTTGACCGCCATCACGGACACCAGCACGGTATCCTCCCGCACGGCCCCTGCCGCCGCCTGCGGGTCCACAAGCCCGCGGTCATCGACCGGAAGGACCGTCACTTCGAAACCCTCCTCGGCCAGTGCCTCCATGGTCTTTGCCACCGCCGCATGCTCGATCGCCGTGGTGACCAGATGCCTGCCCCGGCGCGCATTGGCCCGCGCGCATCCGAGGATCGCCAGATTGTCGGATTCCGTTCCGCCCGAGGTGAAGAGGATCTCCGCGGGAGAGACGCCGAGTGTTCCCGCCAGCGTCTTCTGCGCGTTTTTCATCAGCTGCTCCGCCTCATAGCCTTTGCGGTGCATGCTCGACGGGTTGCCGAAATCAACCCGGAAGGCGGCATCCATCGCCGCGAGCACCTCATCATCGCAGCGCGTCGTCGCTGCGTTATCCAGATAGATCTCTCCTGCCTGTATCATCCTGACCACTCTTCCGATCTATTGATCCAATGTGAGCACCAGCCACGACAGCACGGTCATGGCCGCCGTCTCGGTCCGCAGGATCCTGCGCCCCAGTGTGATCGGCAAAAATCCCGCATCCTGTGCCTTCTGTACCTCATCCCCGGTAAATCCGCCCTCGGGGCCGATGAGCACACACACGCGCTGGCCCGGCCGGATCCCGTTCACGATCGCTCTCGTCTCCTCCATGGAGGCGCCCTGCTCCCCGGCGAGTTCCCAGGGGATCAGCCGTACATCCGCGTCCCCGCAGGAAACAAGCGCTTCCGCAAAGGAGCACGGTGCCTGCACCCGCGGAATGACCGCCCGGTGTGACTGCTTGGCCGCCGCCTCCGCGATCCGCTGCCATCGCTCCCGTCTGCTCTCTTTCTTTTTGTCATCCAGCCGCACGACGCTCCGCTCGCAGGCAACGGGCACGATCTCAGCCGCTCCGAGCTCGATCGTCTTCTGTATGACGGTCTCCATTTTATCCGCCTTGGGAAGTCCCTGCAGGACCGTGATGTGGCAGGGCAGCTCGACATCGGCCTCCCTGACGCAGCGCAGCCGGCAGAGCGCCGTGTCCGCCTCGATCCTCTCGAGCACGTAACGGTATTCCGCTGTTTCGCCGGCAAAGCGCACGGACAGTTCGTCACCGGCACGCAGGCGAAGCACCTGGATCACGTGATGAAAGTTTTCCCCGCTTAACCGGAGATCGTTGTCTCCGTTCCGATCCGTCTGCTCACAAAAGATCTGAACCAT
This sequence comes from Lachnospiraceae bacterium, assembly GCA_024690605.1. Lineage (GTDB taxonomy): Bacteria > Bacillota > Clostridia > Lachnospirales > Lachnospiraceae > Butyrivibrio. Next base: position 19,913 of record JAILOV010000063.1, read on the forward strand.
GGCTGTTTCCGTCCGAACGTGCTGCCGGTTATGCCCGCTTCGCCAGAAGCGAGCACCATTCGCCGAGCGTCTCTTTCTTTTCGACCGCAAAGCCGGCCGCGCTTAACGCGGCGCTCACCTCATCCGCCTTTGTCTGCAGGATGCCGGAGTAGATCAGTATCCCGTCCGACGCGATAAGCTCCGGCACGACCGGCGTCAGCGGCACCAGCACATTGGGCAGGATGTTGGCAACGACGATATCGTAGCCTGTCTTCTTCGCGCAAAGGCCCAGAATCTCACTGCGGAAGGTATCGTCACCGATCAGATCGCCCTTCAGCGCCCGCATCCGGTCCGCTCCGAATCCGTTTCGGTCCCGGTTTTCATCCGCGGCCAGGATCGCCAGCGGATCCAGATCCACGCCGACAGCCGATGCCGCGCCGAACATCAGCGCGAGAATGGAGAGCACACCGCTGCCGGTACCGACATCAAGGACCGTCGACCCGTCACCGTTTCTCTCCGTGACCGCCCGGCGCAGCGCCTGCACGGCGAGCCTTGTCGTCTCATGCAGTCCCGTGCCGAAGGCCGCTCCCGGATCGATATGCAGCACATGCGCCGCCCGGTCCCGGTCCTCATCGCTCATCTCCTCCCAGGAGGGCAGGACCAGAACATCGTCTATGTAGAATTTATGGAAATACTGTTTCCAGTTATCCCGCCAGTCGATATCCTCGGTCACCGAGATCGAGATCGTCCCGTCGCCGATATCGGAAAACTGCCGCAGTTCGTCCAGCGCTTCCCGCATCCGCGCCTTCAGTTCCTCGGGCGTGACCGTCTCCTCATCCGAGAGCTTCAAACGGTCTTCCTCGATCTCCACAAAGAAATTCAGGCAGGCCAGATCCGCCTCCCCGTTGTCATCCGCGATCGCCTGTACCGGCGCTTCATCGATGAACAGTTCCTCCAGCTCTCTGCCCGAAAGCGGCACCTTGTCCTCGATCTGTGCGCCGTAGAGGCCGATATCGGCCATGGCGCTCACAATGATATCCTCGGACGCGGCATTGGTCCGCACCCGGAAACGCATCCATTTCATAACCTCTGTATCCTCATCGTCTCAGTTATCTTTCCGACCGCTGTCGATACCGGTTTTCCCGTTCATGATCGCCATCATCCGCTCCACATCGTAGGGATGGATGACCTCCACGCCTTCAGGAGCCTCGATCTCTCTGTCCGTGACAATGATCTGTGCCTCTTCCGCGGATTCCGCCTGTTCCGCAGCCGCCATCTCAAAGAAGGAACGCATGTTGATGATATCGGTCAGTGAGAAATACGGCGCAAGGAATGCCGCCTGCTCTTCGCCGGCGATCGACTGCCAGCTGTCTCTGGCGATGTTCAGCCAGACCAGTTCCTCCTGATCGAGATCGATCCCGAAAAGATAGGCGAACCGGCTTTCGGTATCCACGGTGAAGGCGGAGCGAACGGTACACGGCTCATAGACCTGCCCCGAATCCCTGACATCGCGCATCATGTAGCCTGTGCGGCAGATGCAGTCATGAAACGTCGTACCGTCGGTGAACACGTTGGCGCAAAAAACCAGATAACGCAGCTCCGGATGCTTCTTCCGGACCTTGACGGCATCGATATCAAAGTATTCCGAGCCGCCGTAGTAGCCGCTTGTCTGATCCCCGGAAAAGGTGATTGCCCCGGACTGGTTCCTGTACATGGTCCGCCAGGAGAACTCCTCCTCCGATCCGTCCCGGTTGATGCCGATCATGGACAGATCGATGTCATTGACCTTTTCCCAGTAAATGAACGCGCGGACCTTTTTACGGGCTCTGTTATCCGATCCGCGGGCAAAGATCGATCGGATCTTTTCCCGGAGCGACGAGTCTTCATCCGCTTTGTTCCCGTCGGCAGCCGGTTTCCCCTCCGCCGGCCGTTCCCTGTCACCCGTCTCATCCTCGTCTGTTTCCGTGTTGATCGGGATGTGCGATCCCGTCGGCAGCACACCCAGACCGCCGTGGGTCACCGTCTCCTGCAGCGGGAGCGCATAGCGCTCCATCCCCGGCTCGATATAAACCTTACCCAGTCTCCCGCGAAGAACGATCTCCAGCTGTTCGCGGACTCTCTTCTGCAGCATCGCTGCCTGCCCCACGCTGATCCGGGATTTTCTGCCGGACACTTCCTTCGGCGTTTCGTAGTGGATCCGCAACCGGTTGAACTTTGTGAACTGAAAAGTCCTTGTCAGCTCAGGTGTCGGATAACCGTAATTCAGCATCAGCTGGATCAGCACCACGGCGTTGTCGGTGTCCGTGCAGGCAAGAGCCGCCTCCAGGTCCTCCGGAGAAGAACAGCGGCTGACGATGTAGTTCAGTCGGCGCAGGACAGCCGCGGCCCCTTTTCCCTCACGCAGCACGCGGACAGCCTCCGCGATGTTTCCCGCTGCCATCTCCCGCTCAAAACCGGCATAAACGGAGCGGTTTTTCCTGCCCCGCATGGCAATGACAAATTCGCGCCCCCGGTCCGTTTTCGGCACATAATGGATGTGATGGAGAAGCCCGGCCCAGATCTTTTTCTTCTCACAGCAGGTGCGCAGATCACGGGAGTTCTCGATCAGACGGTCGATCAGCAGGGAGAGAAATTTCCGGTCGCTGTTTCGCAGATTCAGGCGGTTGATATGAGGCTTCTGATACTTCAGCTGGTTCAGCAGCTCCACCAGACGGATGACATCGGAGAGCGCCAGCTGATCGGCAAACCGGAGATCCCTGGTGTCGATCAGGAGCCTGACACAGGTATCCTTGGATGCGATGGCCGTGATCTCCGGACGATAGTCATAGAAGAACCGCAGCACCAGCCGGTACTGCTGTCTGCTCAGGGGTCTGGTGGAAGCAAGGAGATCGTTTACCGATCCCGCAAGGATCTCTCTGGCTTCCCGGTCGGTAACGACCGAAAGATCCAGCGGCTCCGTTTCTTCGTGGAAAGCCGTCCGCTCAAAGACCTCCTCAAAAAGAGAATGACCGGCCTCCGAAAAATCTCCCGCCCCATAGGTGATGGAATAATGTGCCAGCTGATCCATGAGAAGCAGAAATTCCGGCAGCTGCCGCGGAGTCTCGGGAAACCCTCGGTAAAAGGGTTCCGTGACATCTTTGCCAAGCCGTGCGGCAACCTCGTCGACGCAGCCGTCCCAGAGCAGTTCCTCGCCCTTTACGATGTGGACATTCAGGACACTGGCGAGCGAAAACAGGGTCTCCAGCGGGAAATCCGAAGGTTTCCCGCTGCTGACCAGGATGTGCTTCTGAAAGAGATAATCTTTGTAGAAACTATCCATTGAGACCTGCTTTCTGTGCCGGCGATATCGGCAGACTGGATCCGCACGCGACCGGATGGTCCGCAGGAAACCTGCGGGTCCGACAACGTGCGACGATCGTCCCCGAGACAATAGTTTTTGAAGTAAGCCTGCCTAGCTGCCGGCACAGGTATTGTAGCATATATTTCCTTACGGATAAAGAAAAACAGATCGTTCAGGGAAGAACGATCTGTTTCCGATATCTCATCCGCTATCCGAAAAAGCCCTTCTTTTTCTTTTTGCTCCCGGATCCGCCCTTGCCGCCTCCGCCTGCGTTATCGGGGCCCGGTGCGCCGGGATCGCCGGCCTGTGCCGCTGCCTGCAGCGAATTGCCGGTCAGCTCGTCGAACTGCTTTAACAGATCTTTGGCCTCCTTGGAGAGTTTCTCCGGCACCTGCACGATGAGCGTCACATAGTGATCGCCGCGCACATTGCGGTCACGCAGGGAAGGCACCCCCTTGCCGCGCAGTCTCACACGCGTGTCGGTCGGGGTTCCCGGCTTGACATCATAAGCCACCTTGCCGTCAACGGTATCGACGAGCACCGTGCCGCCGAGCGCTGCCACCGCATAGGACATCGGCACCGCCGAATAGATGTTGTAGCCGTCGCGCTGGAAGATCGGATGCTCGGAGATGATCACCTCGACCAGCAGGTCGCCGCGCGGGCCGCCGTTGATCCCGGGCTCCCCTTTTTCGCGGATGCGCACGCTCTGCCCGTTGTCGATGCCGGCAGGGATCGAGACCTGAATCTTCTTGCGGCTGGCGATATACCCCGTGCCGCGGCAGTCCGGACATTTGTCCTTGACGATCTTGCCGCTGCCGCCGCAGTCCGGACAGGTCTGCACATTGCGCACCGTTCCGAAAAACGACTGCTGGGTGAACACCACCTGTCCCTTGCCCCCGCATTTGGGGCATGTCTCCGGACTGGTCCCCGGACGGGCGCCTGTCCCCTTGCACTTGGGACACGGATCCTTGAGCGTGAGCTCCAGTTCCTTGTCCACGCCGAACACCGCCTCCAGAAACGTGATACGGACGCTGGTGCGGATGTTCGCGCCCTTTGTCGGCGCGTTGCGGGCCGCCGAGGATCGTCTGGCACCGCCGAAGAAATCGCCGAAGATGTCCCCGAAGATGTCGCCAAAATCCGCGCCCGTGAAATCAAATCCGCCGCCGCCGAAGCCGCCCGCGCCGTCAAACGCCGCATGACCGAACTGATCATACTGCCTGCGCTTCTCCGGATCGGAGAGCACGGCATAGGCCTCGGAGGCTTCCTTGAACTTCTCTGCGGCGGAAGCATCCCCCGGATTCATGTCCGGGTGATACTTCTTGGCGAGCACGCGGTAAGCCTTCTTGATGTCGTCCTCGGACGCGCCTTTGGCGACGCCGAGGACTTCATAATAATCTCTTTTCTGCTCCTGAGCCATTTATTCTTCCTTAGACTTCCCGATAGTCTCCGTCGACCACATCATCGTTGCCGCTGTTGTTCGCGCCGCTGTCTCCGGCACCGGCCGCACCGCCCATATCGGGGCCCATGCCGCCCATGTTCGGACCCGCGCCCGCGGCGCCCTGCGCATTCTCATAGACCTTGGCAAACAGCGCCTGCGCGTCTGTCATGAGTTTTTCCTTCTTGGACTTGATGTCATCGATCTCCCCGTCCGTGAGCTCTCTGTCCTTGGTCTGCTCAAGCACATCCTTCAGACCCTTCAGGTCGTCCTCGACGGTCGCCTTCTGCGCCGGATCGATCTTGTCGCCGACATCGTTCAGGGCCTTCTCCGTCTGGAACACAAAGCTGTCCGCCTCGTTGCGGGCATCGATGCCCTCCTTGCGCTTCTTGTCCTGCGCCTCAAACTCGGCCGCTTCCTTGACCGCCTTTTCGATATCCTCGTCGCTCATGTTGGAGCCCGCCGTGATCGTGATGTGCTGCTCCTTGCCGGTGCCGAGATCCTTGGCGGACACATTGACGATACCGTTGGCATCGATATCAAAGGTGACCTCGATCTGCGGTACGCCTCGCATGGCCGGCGGGATGCCGTCCAGACGGAACTGACCGAGGGATTTGTTGTCACGCGCGAACTGACGCTCGCCCTGCAGGACATTGATGTCCACCGCGGTCTGGTTGTCCGCTGCCGTCGAGAACACCTGGCTCTTCTTGGTCGGGATCGTCGTGTTGCGCTCGATCAGTCTCGTCGCCACACCGCCCATGGTCTCGATCGACAGAGACAGCGGCGTCACGTCCAGAAGCAGGATGTCGCCGGCACCCGCATCGCCCGCGAGCTTGCCGCCCTGCACGGACGCGCCGATCGCGACGCACTCATCCGGGTTCAGGGTCTTGGAAGGCTCCTTGCCGGTGAGCTGCTTCACCTTGTCAACGACGCAGGGAACGCGCGTCGAACCGCCGACCAGCAGCACCTGTCCGAGATCGGAATTGGAAAGGCCCGCGTCCTTCATCGCGTTCTGCACCGGGATCGCCGTCTTCTCGACGAGATCGCTGATCAGCTCCTCGAACTTCGCACGGGAAAGATCCATGTCAAAGTGCTTGGGGCCGTCCGCCGTCGCCGTGATGAACGGCAGGTTGATGTTGGTGGTCGTCGTGGAGGAAAGCTCCTTCTTCGCTTTCTCCGCCGCTTCCTTTAAGCGCTGCATCGCCATCTTGTCGCCGGAGAGGTCAACGCCCTCCTTCTTCTTGAACTCCTCGACCATCCAGTTCATGACGCGATTGTCAAAGTCATCGCCGCCCAGATGCGTGTCGCCGTTGGTCGCAAGCACCTCGATGACGCCGTCGCCGATCTCGATGATAGACACATCAAAGGTGCCGCCGCCGAGGTCATAGACCATGATCTTCTGCTCTTTTTCGTTGTCAAGGCCGTAAGCCAGCGCCGCCGCCGTGGGTTCGTTGATGATACGCTTGACCTCAAGGCCGGCGATCTTGCCGGCATCCTTGGTCGCCTGACGCTGTGCGTCGTTGAAGTAAGCGGGGACCGTGATGACCGCCTCGTTGACCTTTTCTCCGAGGTACTGCTCCGCGTCCGCCTTTAATTTCTGCAGGATCATGGCGGAGATCATCTGCGGCGAATACTTCTTGTCATCAATATTGCGGCCGCGGTCGGTGCCCATGTCACGCTTGATGGACGAGATGGTGCGGTCCGCGTTGGTGACCGCCTGTCTCTTGGCAGGCTCGCCGACCAGACGCTCACCGGTCTTGGTGAATGCTACGATGGACGGTGTGGTGCGCGCACCCTCGGCGTTCGCGATAACGGTTGGCTTGCCGCCCTCCATGACCGCCACGCAGCTGTTTGTTGTTCCCAGGTCGATACCGATGATCTTGCTCATTGCTTTATCCTCCTCTTATGATAATTCACAACTACTCCGAGACGGCCACCATACTGTGACGTATGACCGTATCGTGATACATGTATCCCTTCTGCATCTCCTGCGCGACCGTGCCGGAAGGAAATTCCTCCGTTGCCTCCGTCTGCATGACCGCGTTGTGGAAATTCGGATCAAATTCCGTGCCGAGCGCTTCGATCGGCGTGACCCCCAGATCCTCGAGCATCTTGGACAGCTGCTTGTAGATCATCTGCATGCCCTCGGCAAATGCTTTGTTTTCCTCGTTCTCCGGCGCCGATGCCAGTCCTCTCTCAAAGTTGTCGACCACCGGCAGGAGCTTTTCGATCACATGCGCCGCGCCGGTGTCGAACATCTGTGACTTCTCCCTGTCCGTGCGCTTGCGGAAGTTCTCGAATTCGGCCATCTGCCGCATGCATTTGTCCTGCAGCTCTTTGATCTGCTCCTTCAGCGGATCGGGCTTTTCGGCTTTTTCCTTTTTCTTTCCGAACAGGGACTTTTTCCCGTTCGCGGGCGCGTCCGCCGATCCCTCCTCCGCAGGCGCTCCCTCTGTGCTTCCTTCTGCGGGAGCTTCCGCCGTCTCAGCGGCTTCACTGCTGTCCGGCGTTTCAGCCTCCGTCACCGCGGCTTCCTCCGTCTGCTGTTCGACCGCCTTCTTTTCTTTTTCCGTCTTTGCCATCTCCTGTCACCTCTTGTTTCTATTTCTTATACAGTTCATCCATCTGCCGCATGACATTCTTCATGATCGAGACCACCCGGTCATAGTCCATGCGCTTGGGTCCGATCACGCCGATCGTGCCGCGCATCCCCTGCCCCAGATCATAGGTCGCCGTCACCACGCTGCAATCCTGCATGGTCTCGACCGGTGCCTCACTCCCGATGTAGACCTGGATGCCTTCCGCCTGATCAGCCTGCGAGAGGGATTTGATCGCGATGCTTTCCAGCTCCGTCTTCTCCTCAAAGGTCGTGATCAGTGCCGATGCCTTGCCCTTGTCCGCCAGCTCCGGATAACGGAAGATGTTGTTCGTGCCGCTCGTGTAGATCTCCAGATTCTCGTCTCCGCGGATCGTCTCTGCCGCCGCATCGATCACCTTGGCCACGATTTCTCCGTGATCTCCCGCTTCCTTTTTCAGTGCCGCGATCATGCCGAGATTGATCTCATCCACCGAAAGACCGTTCAGTCTTGTGTTGAGCAGCATGTTGAGCTTCAGGATCGTCTCGTCGTCGGGATTCTCTTCCACGTCGATCATGCGGTTCTTGATGACGTTACCCTCCATCACGACCGTCGCCAGCAAATGCACCGCGTCCACGCGCGAGATCTGCATGAACTTGATCCGGTTGCCTTTCAGCGCGGGCGCCGAGATCATCGTCGCATAGTTGGTGTTGACCGCCAGAAGCTTTGCGACCTGCTTCAGCATCTTTTCAAGCTTCTCTTCCCGCTCCAGCAACAGTTCCTTCATCTCGTCGACTTCGCGTTCCTTGTTTCTTAACATCTCGTCGACATAGAGCCGGTAGCCGAGATCCGAGGGGATCCGTCCGGCCGAGGTATGCGGCTGCACGATCAGTCCCATTTCTTCCAGATCCGCCATCTCGTTGCGGATCGTCGCGGAACTCAGATTGAGATCCGTATCCTTGGAGATCGTGCGGGATCCCACCGGTTCACCTGTTGCCAGATAGTTGCGCACGATCGCGTGCAGGATCTTGGTTTTCCGTTCGTCCAACTGCATATCTTCTCTCCGGGGAGGGTGTTAGCACTCACCTCTTTTGAGTGCTAACATGCACTGAACATAAAATAACACGCCGCACCCCCGATGTCAACAAGGATGCGGCGCAAAAAGTATAAAATAAATATTAAGAAAACGGGAAACGATCAGATATCGTAGGAACCGCTCGTGTCGCCGTTGATGACGTAGTAGACCTTGCCCTCCTCCGGCTTGACATAGAGTTCCATGTTCTTGATGTCCGACACCTTGCCGCCCAGATCATAGCGCCATACGTTCTTGGCGTTCTCCACAAGCGTCTTGTAGGGCAGGCTCTTCTCGCCGAACTGCAGGACGAAATTGACCTTTTTCACGAGGCTGATCGTGGAAGCGACCGAGCGCTTCTTTGCGGGTGCCTTCTTTGCGGAGGCCTTCTTCGCAGGAGCAGCCTTCTTAACGGAAGCCGCCTTCTTCGCGGGAGCTGCCTTCTTCACAGGGGCCGCCTTCTTCGCAGGAGCCGCCTTCTTCGCGGGGGCTGCCTTCTTTGCGGGAGCCTTCTTCGCGGGAGCCGCCTTCTTTGCGGGGGCCTTCTTCGCGGGAGCCGCCTTCTTCACAGGTGTCTCCGCCTTCTTCTCCGCGGGTGCCGCAGCAACTGCCGGAGCCGCCGAAACCGCCGGGGCAGCCGGAGCCGGCATCTTCGCCACGGGCTTCTTTGCGACCGGTTTCTTAGCAACGGGCTTCACCGGCGCTGTTTCCTTTTTGATCTCTGTCTTTTTTTCTTCCTGCATTTCTGTTTCCTCCCCGATCTCTGATCGGCCATCCCCGTAGATACAAAAATATCTACATCAACAAAAAATGTTTCTGCACTTACCATACCGCACATTTTCGCGGTTGTCAAACACTTCTACAAAAAATAAGCCCGATTTTACGCGCCGATCAGGGCTCGGATCCCGAAAACGACCAGCACCACAACGCCCAGCACGATGCGGTACCATCCGAAGATGCGGAAATCATGCCTTCGGATGTAGTCCATCAGAAAACGGATCACGGCGATCGACACGGCAAACGCGATGATCATGCCGACCGCGAGGAGGCTCAGCTCCGCTCCGGTAAAGCGCATGCCGTCATGAAGAAACTTCACGATCTTTAACAGACTTGCGCCGAACATCACGGGAACCGCGAGGAAAAAAGTAAATTCCGCCGCGACCGAACGCTTCACGCCGATGAGCAGCGCGCCCAGGATCGTCGCACCCGAACGCGATGTCCCGGGAAAAACCGCCGCGAGCACCTGAAAGCCGCCGATGATCAACGCCGTTTTCAGATCGATCTCCTCCAGTTCGTAGATCTTCGGTTTCTTTCCCGCGTTGTTCTTTTCTACGAGCAGGAAGCCGACACCGAAAACGATCAGCGCGATCGCCACCGGCACCGCGTGATAGAACAGCGCGTCAAACACATCGTCAAAGAGCAGACCGATCACCGCGGCCGGTACGCAGGCAATGAGGATCAGCACCCAAAGGCCCACGATCTCCGGCCGGATCCCGATGCTGCTCTTTTTCCTTTTCCGGTTCCGCCGGATGGTAAACGGCCAGAGACGGTCAAAATAGATCACGATCACCGCCATGACGGCGCCGAGCTGGATCACCACGAGGAACACATCCCAGAAGGCCTCGGAAACCTCCATCTTCAGAAACTCGTTCAGCAGGATCATGTGGCCCGTCGAACTGATCGGCAGCCACTCCGTGATCCCCTCTACAATGCCGTAGATGATCGCCTTCAGTACATTCAGCATGTTCCGTATTCCTCCCTGGTGAATCTCTCCAGCGCATCAAGCGAACGACGCACCTTGTCCGTATCGATACAGTAGGCCATGCGGAAGAATCCGGGCGCGCCGAAACCGTCGGCGGGCACCAGGATCAGGTCATATTTCTTTGCCTTCTCACAGAAGGCGATCGAATCCTCCTCCATGGCTTTCGGCAGGATATAAAAGGTTCCGCCGGGTTTCACCACGGAATAGCCCAGAGAGACCAGCTTATCATACAGAAGATTCCGGTTCGTCTCATAGACGGAAAGATCACTGGTCAGATCGCAGGTGTGGCCGACCGCGATCTGGATGATCGACGGCGGGCAGTTGTGTCCCAGCCCGCGCGAGATCTGTCCGCACATCGGCACGATCCTCTCCGCTTTTTCGCAGGCGGGGTTCACCGCCACGTAGCCGATACGCTCACCCGGCAGGGAAAGCGCCTTGGAAAACGAGTAGCACGAAAGGGTGTGATCGTAGAATTTTGATACATAGGGAGCCTCTTTCCCGTCAAACACGATCTCCCGGTAAGGTTCATCGGAGAGGAGAAAGATCGTGCGGCCAAAGCGTTTCGACGCATCGGTGAGCATCGCGGCAAGCCTTGTGAGGGTCTCCTCGGAGTAGACAACACCCGAGGGATTGTTCGGCGTGTTGATGAGCACCGCCGCTACCGTATCATCCAGCATGGACGCAAACGCGTCAAAATTGATCTGGAACTGCTCCCGGTCGGCAGGCACCACGGAGAGCGTAAGGTCCGCGCCGGTGATGTAGGGATTGTATTCCGGAAAATACGGCGCAAAGGTGAGCACGGTGTCCCCCGGCTTTGTCACGGCGCGCACCGCATGCGCGATCGCACCCGCCGCGCCCGTCGTCGGAAAAATGTGTCCCGCCGTGTAGTTCATCCCGAAACGCCGGTTCAGGGATTCCGCGATCAGCTGCTTGAATTCCGGATTGCCGAGTGTCGGCGAATAGCCGTGCAGCGCCATCGGATCCTCTTCCCTGAGCAGTCGCACCATCTCATCGGTAAACGCCTGCGGCGCGGGGACGGAAGGGTTGCCGAGGCTGTAGTCAAACACATTGTCGTAGCCGATCTCCTGTCCTCTTGCCGTCGCGAATTCCGACAGCACGCGGATGATGTTCTTTGCGTTCAGCATATTCTCATAAACTTCATTGATCATGATCTCCTCCGTCTTCTCCGCCGTCTCTTTTCAGCAGATAGTGTTCCATTGTCGCGATCATCTCCTCCGCCCGGCAAAGCAGCTGTTTCTCCCGCTCCTTCTCCCCGCTCTGCGCCTGAAAGCGAAGCACAAATTCCGGCACGCCGGTCGCATAGAAGCTCACGGTCTTCTGACAGGCATTGAGAAAAGGTGTCACGCCCTCCACGCGGATCCGCGCGTCCCGCTGCATCTTCACTGAGATCTGACCCGCGCGTCCGGTCATCTGCGTGATGTAGAGTCTGTGCGCCCGCGCGCGCAGGACGCTCACCCGCAGCAGGTTGTCGACGCTCTCCGGCGGTTCGCCGAAACGATCGATCAGTTCCTCCCGCATATCCTCACGCTCCGCGTCCGTCTCGATCCCGGCGATCCGTTTGTAGATCTCCAGCTTCTGTTCCTCATTCCTGATGTATTCGGCAGGGATGAAGGCATCCGTCGTGAGATCGATGAGCGTTGTGAACGATGACAGCCGGTCGTCCTCCGCTTCGGGATCCGCCTTTTTCTCCTTTACCGCCTGCGCGAGCAGCTTGCAGTAAAGATCATAGCCGATCTCCTGGATATGTCCGCTCTGGCTTTTCCCGAGGAGATTTCCGGCACCGCGGATCTCCAGATCCCGCATGGCGATCTTGAAACCGCTCCCGAGATCCGTGAACTCACGGATCGCGAGGAGACGTTTCTCGGCGACCTCCTTGAGCATCTTGTCCCGCTGATACAGCAAAAACGCATAGGCCGTCCGGTTGGAGCGTCCCACGCGCCCGCGCAGCTGATAAAGCTGCGAGAGGCCCATCTTGTCCGCATCATGGATGATCATCGTGTTCACGTTGGGAATGTCGAGCCCCGTTTCGATGATCGTCGTCGAGACCAGCACGTCGATCGCCCCGTCGATGAAATCATACATGATCTTCTCGAGTTCGTTTTCAGGCATCTGCCCGTGCGCGTAGGCGACGCGCGCCTGCGGCACCAGCGCCTGCAGAGAGGCTGCCACATCGGCGATGCGGTTCACCCGGTTATAAACATAATACACCTGACCGTTTCGCGCAAGTTCTCTGGCGATCGCCTCGCGGACCAGTTCCTCATGATATTCCGTAACAAAGGTCTGGATCGGCAGACGGTCATTGGGCGCCTCCTCCAGAAGGCTCATGTCCCGGATACCGATCAGGCTCATGTGCAGCGTTCGCGGGATCGGTGTCGCGGAAAGCGTGATCACATCGACGCTCTCCCTGAGTTTTTTGATCTTCTCCTTGTGCGCAACGCCGAAACGCTGTTCCTCATCAACGACGAGCAGTCCCAGGTTTTTGTAGTGCACATCCTTGGACAAAAGCCGATGCGTGCCGATCACGATATCGACCGCGCCGTTCCCGATCCCCTCCACCGTCCGTTTCTGCTCGCCTGCTGTCCGGAATCTGGAGAGCAGTTCTACATGCACCGGATAGTCCTGCATGCGCCGCACAAAGGTGTTGTAGTGCTGCTGGGCAAGGATCGTCGTGGGCACGAGGACCGCCACCTGTTTCCCATCCTGCACAGCCTTGAAGGCCGCGCGGATCGCGATCTCCGTTTTGCCGAAGCCGACATCGCCGCAGATCAGGCGATCCATGATCCGCGCGGACTCCATATCTTCCTTGACGGCCGCGATCGCGTCCAGCTGATCCGCCGTTTCCTCAAACGGAAACGCATCCTCAAATTCACGCTGCCAGACCGTGTCCGGTCCGAAAGAAAACCCTTTCGCGTTCTGCCGTTTTGCGTAGAGCTCGACCAGATCGGAGGCGATCGTGTCGACCGCACTCTTCACTTTGGCCTTGGTATGCTGCCATTCGCTGCCGCCCAGTTTGTTGAGCTTTACTCTGCGCGGTCGCCCCTCGTCATCCGCGCCGGCGGCATATTTCTGCAGCACGTCGACGCCGGTCGCGAGCACGTAGAGGATGCCCCCGTCTCCGTACTCCACCTTGATATAGTCCCGGAGCGCATGATCCGTCTCGATCTTTTCGATGCCGCGATAGATCCCGAGCCCGTGATCCTCGTGCACGACATAGTCCCCGATATGAAGGTCCGCAAAGCTCCCGATCTTCTCGCCGCGGTAATTCGATTTCTTTTTTCTCTTCCGGCGCTTCTCCGGCGTGAAGATATCGCTCTCCGAGATCAGTGAAAAGCCGGCCCCGGGAAGCGCGAATCCGTGCGCCAGCCGTCCGTAATAGAGCATCACCTCACCCGGCTGCAGAATGCGCGAGGGATCTTCGTTGTAGAATGCCGTCACATCGAATGCGCGCAGTTCTTCGACCAGGCGCTTTGCGCGCGAACGGATCCCGGAGATGATGATGACTTTTTCCTTTTTCCGCACCCGCTCCCTTACCTCTTCCGCGAGCCTCGGAAAGCTGTTGTTGTAGGGCGCGATCCCCGCCGTCGTAATGGTGAAGCTTTCCCGGGGAAGCAGCAGGGAAAGTCCCGCGGGAAGAGGAAGAGCGGAAAGCGCGAGCACGCGTCGTGTCTCCAGCGGTCTCATTGCCTCTTCCACGGAGAACAGAAGCTCCCCCTCTCCCGGGAGACAGAGCCCGGTCATCACCCGGTGCTCCAGGCTTTCCGAAAACTCTCTCGAGATCTCGACGGCCTGTTCGATCAGCCGCGCGGGTTCATCGATAAAGATCTCGCTCTCTCCGGGCGGAAAATAGTCGGTCAGCCGTGCGGCGTCCGGGTAGAAATACCGAAAGAACGGTTCCGCGTTGACGCTCCCAGGCGCCTCCTCCATCGCCTCAAGAAAGGCTTCCGTATCCGTTTTCAGGCGGTGCGCCTCTTTGGTCAGAAACTGTTCCCTGAGCTTCTGTTCCGTCACGGCCGCCTCCTCGCGGATCCGCTCCAGACCGCTTTTTTTGCGCACCGCATCCAGCACCATCTCCGTCGCGGGATAGACCGTCACCGCCTCCATTTTATCCTGAGAACGCTGCGAGAGGATATCGAAGCACCGGATCGAGGTCACCTCGTCTCCCCAGAATTCAAAGCGCCAGGGCTCCTCCTGCGTCAGATCAAAGACATCGAGGATGTCCCCGCGCACGGCAAACTGTCCCGGCGCCTCGACAAGAGGCACACGCAGATAGCCCATGTCGACAAGGCGCGCGATCATCTCCTCCTGCACGAGCGGTGTGCGCCTGTCAACGGCAAGTCGCATGGACCGTATCGCCTCCAGCGGGACCTGCGGTGCCAGAAGAGATGCCGCGGTCGCGACGACCGTCATCGGTCTGCCGTCAATGCGACGCCGCAGGACTCTGAGTCGCGCGGCCGCGATCTCGTTGCTGTGGATGTCCGCCTGAAAGAAGATCACATCCTTGGACGGCCAAACCACGGTATTGCGGTCGTAAAAGGCATATTCATCGGCGATCTCCCGGCAGCGCAGCTCATTATGGGTGATGATCAGGCGATAGCGGGCGCCGGAGGCCAGTGCGTCCGCCACAGCCCCCTTGGCAGCGTCTGACGGCCCCGACAGACCGATCAGAGAAGTGCTCTCCGACCAGGCCTCCTTCAGAGACGCAAATCCGTCCGTATCCAGAAGGGCTGCCTCAATCGCCCGCACGTGTTTCCTCCCCGGGCGCGCTCTCTCCGGATGCCGCTTTTCTGTTGAACCGGTTCATTGCCGCGTCGATGCCGTCCGTGACAAAGCAGGCCGCCGCGTCGGCCGCCGCATCGATCACGCCGTCCATGACCGCCCATTCCTCTTTGCTGAAATTGCCGAGCACGTGCGGGATCAGATTGCCTCCGGCCACCGCTTCGCCGACGCCGACACGCAGACGGGGAAACGCTGTGGTCCCCAGAAGCTCGGCAATGTTCTTTAAACCGTTATGGCCGCCGGCACTCCCGCCCTTTCTGAGACGCAGGGTCCCGGGCGGCAGATGGATGTCGTCAACGATCACCAGAAGTTCCGCCTGCGGATCGATCCGATAGTAGGAGGTGAGCGCCTGCAGGCTCTCACCGCTGGCGTTCATATAGGTCTGCGGTTTGACGAGGAGCACCTTGACACCTTCCATCATCCCCGTTCCGGTCAGCGCTTTCCCCTCCGACTTGTTCACGCTGATCCCGTATCTTGCGGCGATCCGGTCCACACAAAGAAAACCCGTATTGTGACGGGTTGCCAGATAACGGTTTTCCGGATTTCCCAGACCTGCGATCAGAAGCATATTTTCCCCATGCATCCGAAACAGGAACGTGCCCGTCCGGACCCGTTCCTGTCCCTGCTTTTCACGTTGACCGGTTCTATTCGATCACGTCGGTCTCTGCATCCTCAGGCATGTTCCTGAGCGCTTCTTCGTAGCTCTCCAGGATGCTTTTCTGCAGAAGACCCCGCATCTCCTTGTTGATCGGATGCGCCACATCGCGGTAGGTGCCGTCCGTCGACTTCTTGCTCGGCATCGCGATAAACAACCCGTTCTCGCCCTCGATCACTTTGATGTCGTGGACAACAAACTCGTTGTCAAAGGTCACCGAGACGACGGCGCGCATTTTCCCCTCCAGCGCGACCTTGCGTACTCTCACATCGGTAATGTTCATCTCCCCTCCTTTCCCCCAAAGGACAGCCTGTAAAGCGGAAACGCTCCGTATCGACTAAAGAACAAACCTCTCGCGGTTTTCCACCACGATCTTCACGCCGTTCTCCCCTTTGAAATAGGAGTTGGCCTGGATCGTGCCGCGACTCTCCACAATGCAGTTTTCAATGCAGGTGTTGTCACCCACGTAGATATCATTTAACAGGATCGAATTTCTGATGTAACAGTTGCTGCCGATAAAGGTGCCCTTGAAGATCACGGAATCCTCCACCGTCCCGTTGATGATGCAGCCGCTGGACACCAGACTGTTCGTCACCCTGGCTCCGGGATTGTACTTGGCGGGCGGCTGATCCTCGACCTTGGTGTAGATATCCGGATACGTGCGGAAGAAAAAAGACCGGATCTCGGGCTTCAGAAAGTCCATGTTGGTCGCGTAGTAATCGTCCACCGACGCGATGTTGCTCCAGTAGTCCCGGATCTTGTATCCGTAGATCTTCTTGGTCGCGCGGTAACGGATCAGGATATCCCGCACAAAATCATAGCGTTCTTCCGCGGCGCTCTGCTCGATCAGTTCGATCAGCAGGCGTCTGCGGATCACATAGATTCCGCAGGAGATCGTGTGCGAATGCGCCACGATCGGTTTTTCCTCGAATTCTTCTACACGGCTCTCCTCATTCATGCGCAGGGTGCCGAATCGCTCGGCCGCCTTCTCGCTGGGAACATCCTTGCAGACGATCGTGATGTCCGCGTTCTTTTCGATGTGATAATCGAGCACGCGGTTGAAATCCAGTTTGTAGACACAGTCGCCGGAGGTGATGACGACATAGGGCTCGTGGCATTCCTTGAGAAACCGCAGATTCTGCGCGATCGCATCCGCCGTGCCGCGGTACCAGAAACCGTTTTCCGCCGTGATGGCCGGCGTAAAGGTGAACAGCCCGCCCTGTTTGCGCCCGAAATCCCACCACTTGGAACTGGAAAGATGCTCGTTGAGACTGCCGGCATGATACTGCGTGAACACGGCGACCGTCTGGATGTGGGAATTCGACATGCTGCTGAGTGCAAAGTCGATCGAACGGTAAAAGCCCGCGATCGGCATGGCGCAGATCGCGCGTTTTTTTGAAAGCTCCTGCATTCTGCTGCTACCGCCGCCGGCCAGCACGATCCCGATTGCTCTCATGATTCCGCCGCTTCCCTGTTCAGTGTCCGGCCGCTCGCAAGTTCCCCGTCCGGATAATCCGCCGCTGTAGTCTTCCCGAAGATCATCACGTTTTTGCCGATCGAGACCCGGTCGGGAATGACCGTTTCCTCGCCGATCGTGCACAGGCCGTCCCGGTAGATATGCGGGTCGGTTTCATTCTCTCTTTCCTCGAACACGCCCATGCGGACATGGTTGCCGATCCGTGCGGCCTCCGCCGCGATCACTCTGTCCAGAGAACAGCCGTCGCCGACGGAACAGTCGTTCATCAGGATCGAATTCCTGACCACACTCCCCTCGCCGATGTGCACCCCGCAGCCGATGACCGAACCCTCCACCTCGCCGAGGATCTCCGCACCCTCGCCGACGATCGACCGCTCAATGCGCGCGTTTCTGCCGAAATACTGCGGCGGCTGCGGCAGGCTCTTCGTGTAGATCTTCCAGTATTCCTCGTAGAGATTGAATTCCGGCACGATGTCGATCAACTCCATATTGGCCTCCCAATAAGAGGTCAGCGTGCCGACATCCTTCCAGTAGCCGTCAAACTGCCAGGCATAGAGAGAACTGCCCCGATCCTTGCACCACGGGATCACGTGCTTGCCGAAATCCAGCCCGGACTGATCGGCGTTTTCCGTCAGTGCGCTTTTCAGCGTCTCCCAGGAAAAGATGTAGATCCCCATGGAAGCCAGATTGCTCCGGGGATGCTCGGGTTTTTCCTCAAAATCCACGATCCTGCGGTCCTCGTCGGTGATCATGATCCCGAAACGGCGGGCCTCCTCCTCGGGCACCGGCATGACGGCGATCGTGACATCGGCGCCGTTCTTTTTGTGAAAGGAGAGCATCTGCTCATAATCCATCTTGTAGATGTGATCTCCCGATAGGATCAGCACATAATCCGGATGGTAGCTCTCCATATATTCCATATTCTGGTAGATCGCATTGGCCGTGCCCGTATACCACTCCGTTCCCATCATCTTCTCATAGGGAGGGAGGACGGAGACACCGCCGATATTGCGATCCAGATCCCAGGGAATGCCGATCCCGATATGCGCGTTGAGACGCAACGGCTGATACTGTGTAAGCACGCCCACGGTATCGATGCCGGAATTGATGCAGTTACTCAGAGGAAAATCGATGATCCTGTATTTTCCCCCAAAAGAAACCGCCGGTTTTGCCATTCTCGCCGTCAGCACCCCCAGACGGCTTCCCTGGCCGCCCGCAAGGAGCATCGCGATCATCTCTTTCTTTATCACGTCACTGCCTCAAAGAGTCTGCCGCACGGATCAGCGGCAAAAGATCTGTTTGTATTTTACCATAATCCCGCGATCTTTGGAAGAGGATCACACGCATTTCTTTTCGCGCCTTTTCGTTATATAATAGCATTATGACAGGAGGAAGACCTATGTATCTCATCGATTTCAAAAACCCCGTTCACGTCCATTTCATCGGCATCGGCGGCATTTCCATGAGCGGCCTGGCAGAGATTCTGAAACATGCAGGCTTCTCCGTGACCGGCTCCGACAGGGACAGCAGCCCGCTGACGGAAAAACTTTCGTCGGAGGGGATCGCAGTGGCCGTTCCCCAGAGCGCGGAGAACATCGCACGGTTTTCCCCCATCGATCTGATCGTCTACACGGCGGCCGTCCACCCGGACAATCCGGAATTCGCCGAAGGTGCCCGGCGGGAGATCCCGATGATCACCCGTGCGGAACTTCTTGGACAGATCATGAAACAGTATGAAGATTCCGTGGCCGTTGCCGGCACACACGGCAAGACCACCACGACTTCCATGCTCTCACAGATCCTCGTGGAAGCGGACAGGGATCCCACGCTCTCCATCGGGGCCATGTTCCCGGCGATCGGTGGCAACCTGCGCATCGGCTCCTCCGGCACTTTTGTCGCGGAGGCCTGCGAATACACCAACAGCTTCCTGAGCCTTTATCCGAAGATCAGCATCATCCTGGATATCGAGGAGGATCATCTGGACTTCTTCAAGGATCTTGCGGACATCCGGACCTCCTTCCGCAGATTCGCCTCACAGACGGCCCCCGACGGCGCCGTCGTGATCGGTTCCGACATCGAGGATCTTCCCGGGATCACGGCCGGTCTCCCGTGTTCCCGCGTGATCACCTTCGGTCTTGAGGAGACCGCGGATGTCCGGGCAACGAACATCCGCCACGACCGGCTCACGACCACCTTTACCGTACATCTGTCCGACAGCGCGCTTCCCGCGGGAAGCACCGCCGCGCGTGATTTTCCCGTGACGCTCCACGTACCCGGTGATCACAATGTAAAGAACGCGCTGGCCGCGATCGCCGCCGCGCTTCTTCTGGGTCTGGACGACCGCGCCTGCGCGCGCGCCCTCGAGCGGTTTGCCGGCGCAGCGCGACGTTTTGAGCGTCTCGGTGTTGTGAACGGCGTCACGATCATCGATGATTACGCGCATCATCCGACGGAGATCCGCATGACCCTTGCGGCCGCGCGGGATCTGGGATTCAAAAGGATCTGGTGCGCGTTCCAGCCGCACACCTATACGCGCACAAAGGCGCTGTTTTCGGACTTTGCCGAGGCACTGACGGGAGCGGACCGCGTCGTTCTCGCGGACATCTATGCAGCGCGCGAGACGGACGATCTGGGGATCTCCTCCCGCGATCTGCAGGAAAAAATACGGAATCTCGGACACTCCTGTGACTATTTTCCGTCATTTTCAGAGATCCGGCAATTTCTTTCCGAAAATTGTGAAGAGGGAGATCTGTTGATATTTATGGGTGCCGGCGAGATTGATAAAATCGGCTTCTCTCTCCTCTCCGGCGAATGATTTCCACTTTTTCCCCAATGGGATGCCCGACGGCTTTGTGATTTATTTGTGGGTAACATAGAACGGAAAAACGGCGGTCAGAGAGATCCATCCACGATATCCACACTCTCCACAGCCACCCCGAAACCCGCGTCATTACTGGGCTTGTGGCATTTTTCATCTACCATTTTGCAAAGTGCTGTGATATAATCTCCGCAACGAGGCGACAGAACCTCTAACCGTTTACGGATGCGGCAGAGCGCTTTGTTTTGGGGAGAATTCGGATTATGATGGGACGTGTTTCGATCAACAGAGAACAGCCTGCAGACGCGCACAGCACTGCGGTTTCCAATATTTTCATCGACAACTACATGACCGAGGCCAATGACGCGCAGCTCAAGATCTATCTGTGGCTTCTGCGCATGATGCGCGCGGGTCTTCCGACCAGCTTAAGCGATCTGGCCGAACGCTTCAACCTCACGGAAAAGGATGTGACGCGCGCACTCAAATTCTGGGAAAAGCGCGGCATCATCACCATGGAATATGATCAGGACAAAAAACTCTCCGGCATCCATCTGGAGGAGCTGTCGCAGGACGGATCGGAGACCGACCGCGAGACCGCGACCGCGCCGGTGCCGGAAAAACCGGCAAAGAAACCGGCAATGCCGCGTCAGACAGTTACGGAGCCCGTCGAGAGCACCGACTGCTCGCAACTTCTGTTCATCGCGGAGCAGTATCTCGGACGTCCCTTAAGCGTCGCGGACACGCGTTCTCTGCTGTATATCCGGGATTCTCTTCATTTCTCCGACGCACTCCTGGATTATCTGATGCAGTACTGTGTCGAACGCGGCAAAAAGGATTTCCGCTATATGGAGCGCGTGGCGATCCGCTGGCAGGAAAGCGGCTATGAAACGCCCGAACAGGCCAAGCGCGGAAGCTTCAAATACGACAGGAAGCTCTATGAGGTCATGGATCTTTTGGGCATGAACAATCTTCCGACCGCTACGGAGGCCGCCTTTATCGAACGCTGGATCTCGACCTACCACCTTCCCATGGAGGTGATCCGCGAAGCATGCGCGCGCACGGTTCTCGCCACGCAGAAGAGGCGCCTGGAATATGCGGACAGGATCCTGGAAAGCTGGCACGCCTCCGGCGTTTCCAAAAAGAGCGACATCCGGCAGCTGGATGAAGCGCACCGGGAGAGCAAAAAAACGGCCGCGACCGCAAAAAGCGCGCAATCCGGCACCGGGACGCCGAGACAGAGCACGCGCACAAGCAGATTCCCGCAGCGCGACGACTACGACATGGCCCTGATCGAGCAGGTGCTGGTACAGAACTGAGGAGACGGTTTGGCATTATCAAACGAACAATACGATCAGATCATGCGCGGCTATGAGCTGAGACGCAGAAATGCGCGTGCGGAGCGCGATCGCAGATACCGGGAGATCCTGCAGCGGATCCCGGCTTATCAGGAACTCGACGGAGATAACGCGTCGACGATCTCTTCCTTTATCACGGATCTGAAAAATGACACAGCCGATGCCGCCCGCACCAGAGACGCGCTTGCCGAAGCGGGCAAAAGACGTCGCGCACTGCTCTCACAGGCCGGTTTTCCCGCCGACTATCTGGATTCCGTCTACACATGCGCAGAGTGCCGCGATACCGGTTTTATCAATGGTGTGAAGTGCCGCTGTTTCGTCAGGCAGGAGATCGATCTGCTCTATTCGCGTTCTCATCTGGAGGCTCTCTCGGACAAGATGGATTTTTCCATGCTGCGCGAGGATCTCTACAACGGCAATGACGAGGCTCTCACCCATTTCCGCGGAGCCCGCGACGCCGCGCTCTCCTTTACGGAGCGTTTTCCCGCCTGTGACAAGGATCTGCTGTTCATGGGCAATGTCGGAACGGGGAAGACCACACTCTCCGTCTGTATCGCCAAGGAACTCCTGAAAAAGGGATATTCCGTCATCTACTTCAGCGCCGTTTCCCTGTTTGATCAGCTGGCAGCGGCGCATTTTTCCAAAGACCGGTCGGAAGCCGACAGCGAGCCTCTCCGGGATCTGTATTCCTGTGACCTGCTGATCATCGACGATCTGGGCTCGGAGCTCACCAATTCCTTTATCGAAGAGGAATTGTTTGTTCTGCTCAACGAACGGCAGATCCGCGACAAACGGATCATCATCTCCACGAACGCTTCCGTAGATAATCTCAGGAGCACCTACCGGGACCGCATTTTTTCCCGCATCATCAGCGGGTTTTCCATACTGAAACTGACCGGAACGGACATCCGTTTCCGAAAAGCCGTCATGTAGAATCAAAGGAGGGATCATGCCAAAGAACAGAGAGGAAAAGCGCAATCTGGAGACCATTCCCGTCGGATCGCTCGGGCTCATTGCCCTGAACGGATGCCAGACGCTCGGGGAGCGGGTCGACAAATATCTCGTCAGATGGCGTGCGGAACGAGAGAATGAGCACAAAGGAAGCCTTGCCTTCACAGGCTATGAGCGACCGTCCTATCTGCTCTCCGCGGAAACGCCCCGGTTCGGCACCGGTGAAGCCAAGGGCGTCATCAATCAATCCGTCCGCGGAGACGACCTTTATCTGCTCGTCGATGTGACCAACTACAGTCTGACCTACAAGCTCTTCGGCATGGAAAATCACATGTCACCCGATGATCACTATCAGGATCTCAAACGCATCATCGCCGCCGTCGGCGGCAAGGCGCGCAGGATCACTGTGATCATGCCCTTCCTCTACGAGAGCAGACAGCACAAGCGCACCTCACGGGAATCGCTCGACTGTGCGATCGCACTGCAGGAACTGGTCAAGATGGGCGTCGACAATATCATCACCTTTGAAGCCCACGATCCGCGCGTCCAGAACGCGATCCCGCTGCACGGTTTTGAGACGGTGCGCACCTCCTATCAGTTCATCAAAGGTCTCCTGCTCAATGTGCAGGGGCTGAAGATCGACGCCGAGCACATGATGGTGATCAGTCCCGATGAAGGCGGCATGAACCGCGCCGTCTATCTTGGCAGTGTTCTGGGCCTCGATGTCGGCATGTTCTACAAACGGCGTGACTACACGCAGATCATCGACGGCCGGAATCCGATCCTCGCACATGAATTCCTGGGAGCCTCCGTGGAAGGCAAAGACGTCATCATCATCGATGACATGATCTCGTCCGGAGAAAGCATTCTGGAAGTGGCCAGTGCACTGAAGGCCAGAAAAGCGGCGCACATCTTTGTCTTCTCGACCTTCGGCCTCTTTACCGCTGGTCTTGCGCCCTTTGACAAAGCATATGCGGACGGTCTGATCGACAGGATCCTCACAACGAACCTGATCTATCAGTCCCCCGAGCTTCTCGCCAGAGACTGGTACATCAGCTGCGACATGAGCAAGTATATCGCCTACATCATCGACACCTTAAACCACGATGCTTCGATCAGCGATCTGCTCAATCCCGTGGAGCGCATCACCAGTTTTGTTGCCCGCTACAGTGCCGGGGAGTTCACATAATAAGTCAAAAACCGGTTTCCGTTTTCCTTGAACAGCCGGATTCCCTGCGAGCGCGTGATCTTATACACGCGCTCGTCCGCGTTTTTCAGCGGATCGACGATCACCAGCTCCGATTCGTTGAAACCGATCAGCAGAAGTGCACCGCCGTCCCGCATGGACACGAGCACCGGAATGTCCTGATCGACATAGTAGAGCATCGACGTCATCTCACAGCCTGTCAGCGAAAGCGATCTGCAGTCCGCAAGGCACCGGTCGAGCACCTCGGAAAGAGAAGCGCCCTCTGCGAGCATTCCCCTGATATCCCTGCTGCTGCCCCGATGCTCCGTCATCAGTCTGAGGCAGAATTCCGCAGCATTGTCCTCGTCCGGCACCTGTGTTTTCGCGGCATTTGTGATCGCCATGATCTGGTTTTTGGACTGCAGTCCCCGCCGTTCCCACACATAGCGGTCATTCCTGTCCACCACCACGGCACTCATCCCGTCCGCCAGCGTGACCGCCGCAGCTTCCTCGGCACAGATCGCCGCCACACTGCCATCGCGCGCATAAACATAGAAGCCCTGGTTGTTTCCCGCGCCTTTATAGATCGGCACATCGGTCGATTCCTCATCCAGCACAAGGCCGGGACGGATCGCCTTGACTGTGCGTCCGTCCACCTCCTGCCTGAGATCGATCGCGATGATCTTTTCCCAGGTCTGTGTGACAACGGCAAGCACGCGGTTGATTCTGCTCTTGGCCTCCAGCGTGTTGATGATCTGGTCATCCTCCGTATCTTCGTAATATCCGGTATCCTCATTGAGGCGCACCCGGTGCAGACGGATCTGATTACCGGATACCTCGGCATCCACAACGAAATTTCCCGGGCTCACATAATTCTCCAGGATA
Organism: Lachnospiraceae bacterium; assembly: GCA_024690605.1. GTDB lineage: Bacteria > Bacillota > Clostridia > Lachnospirales > Lachnospiraceae > Butyrivibrio. The sequence continues at coordinate 44,201 of JAILOV010000063.1, forward strand.
TTCCCCTGCACATCGCGGATCCGCACCGTCTCCATGGCATAGATATCCCCTCCCGCCGGATCTCTGCGCACATCCTCATCGCGCACCACGCCGTATACCAGATCCTCCTGCATGAATCCGAGCGGCATCACCCGGGTGCCCGGCTCCGCCTTCACCTCGTCATTCTCACCGGTATGGAACTGCGTCACCGTGATGCGGTCTCCCAGCACGCCGTCCGCCCGCGCAAACAGCGCGCCGGATGCCGAGCGGAAATACGGCGTCTGCGCAGCGCCGCGGATCACCGTCTGCACCGCGTCGCGCGCAGGATCGATCATCACAACATCATCCCCGAGCATCAGATACAGCTCATCCCCGCCGCCGATGTGGGACATCCGGCGCACATCGGCGCGCAGGATCTCGGGTGAGACATCGACCGGCAGAAAGGTCAGCTCCTGCAGCTGCCGGATGCTCCGGTCATAGCGGTAGAGCGCGGCGCCCACCCGCCCCTCATGTTCTCCGCGGTTCATGTAGCCGGCCACCAGAAAACTCACGTTACCGCCGGCATCCACCTGCAGGATATGGATATCATGTCCCTGCCAGGTGCAGCGCTCATCACCGTTTTCGCTGTCGGAAAAGGAGAAAAGGATCCCCATTTCTCCCGATTCCTTATCAAAGGAAAACAGTCTGCCGCCGGCGACAAAGGCGACCGTGTTACCGTCTTCGTTTTCCGCGAGCGGGATCTCCTCCGGACCGATCCCCAGATAGATCCTGTCCGAGCCGAAATCCGCGGCGGCTCCCTCAAAACGGTAGCGCACCTCCCGGTCATAGCCGAGCAGGTACATCCGCTGCTCTCCGCGTCGCAGACGGAAACATTCCGTCACATCGCAGGCGCGGTTTTCTCCGTCTTCCCCGCCGAACACCATGCTGCCCGTGAGCACAAGCGACACCACATCACCCCGGATCTCGGTGATCTGCGCCGCAGGCACATCATGCGTCAGGATCATCAGATCTCCCCAGGAGATCTGCGCATAGCTGGAATGGATATCGACGTGGGCAAAGGTACTGTTGTCGCCCGAGCGATCGGGTTCGATATAGGGAATGATCTCTTCCTTGTGTGATTTGTCCAGCGTGTTCTCATGGAAGCGTCTGGCAAAGGCCAGCGAATCGGAGACCGCTGCCGCCTCCCTGTCGGAGACATAGACGATCCGGGTGTAATAGGAAACGGTCCGCCCCACAATGTCAGCACGCAGGATCAGCATATATTCCTCACCGGGCGTCAGCAGATCCTTCAGTGTCAGATCGGCGACGATATCTCCGTATTCCGTCTCCCGTCTCTCCGTGACGGCCGTCTGCTCTACCAGGTTCTCCCCCGCGATGTCCCGGACCTCAAAAAGAAGTCCGTCCAGCGGCTCTCCGTAGGTGGCGATCCGGATCGAAACACGCCGTTCGGAAGCGACCGGAATGATCCCGCCGCGCATGGAGGGCACGGACATATCATCCAGATAACCGCGAAGCGTCGCCGCCTCCTCTGCCGTGTCAGGCAGGAGCACGCGGACAAGCGGCAGCGTTGCGCTGCCCATGACCGATGTCTGATCCGTGTTCTCCTGTTCGGAAAACCGCAGGAACACCGCCAGCGCGAGAAAAAAGACGGCCAGAAGATATAGAATTTTGAAAATCTGTCTCCGCATAATGAAGAATATGATATAATAAAAACACTTGAAGTCCGATCACCTGACATCTATCGGGGAGGGCAGATGACACAACCGATTCTTTACCGAAAGCGCATCATTCCTGACGAATGCGTCCTTTTAAAGGATGATCAGATCCTCTTTCATGACGACACGGTCATCGTGACCGGCTGGAAAGCACTTCATCCCAAACCCGACCTGTCCTGCGGCTTCTCCTGCTACTATCTTCACGAGGGCTGCAAGATCAGCAAGTTCTGCCGGGAGGATCACTCCCTCATCTACTGGTACTGCGATATCGTCGACTATGGTCCGGGCGTCCGGGACGGTGAGCTTGTCGTCACGGATCTTCTGGCCGATGTGATCGTCCGCCCCGACGGTACGCTGCGTGTCGTCGACCTTGACGAACTTGCCGATGCCTTTGACCGCGGTCTCATCGACAGGAAACAGCTCACAACCAGCCTCAACAGTCTGAGCAGACTGCTGGACAGGATCTACGCGGACGGTATCGAGGCGCTCGCCGCACCCATCGCACGCATCGCCGGATAGACTCTCCTAATAAAACACATGTCCGCCGATACGGATCCCGGAAAGTCCCGGGACCGGTGTGCGGAAATAGACACAGTTGCCGACATTGGTGTAGCCGCTCATCGCCTCATCAGCAGCGCGGTAACAATCCGCGTTGGCTCTGTTCTCCGCAAGAGCAAGGGCCAGTCTCCCCGTGGCCACCGGTTCAAACTGATGTGCCTGATAGATCACCCCCACCACCGTATCGGGATACACGCCGGAGCGCACGCGATTGATGACCACGGCACCGACCGCCAGTTTTCCGTCATAGGGCTCCGCGCCGGCCTCACAGAAGATGATGTTGGCAAGCAGACTGCGGTCTCCGTCGGCGAAGTGCACATCGGAGATATTGCGCCAGGTGCTGCGTCTGGCCAGCTCCGAAAGCCGGATCTCCTCGGCGAGCTTCTCTTCCAGCGCTTTGATGTCCGCTTCCTCCTGGCGGATGCGCTCCGAGATCTGATCCGCGATCTCCTCGGCGGAAGCGATCTGTCCCTCATAGTCGCGGATCGATCCCGAGGTCTGGCTGACCAGTCCGGAGACGCGATCCTGCTCGGCCTCCTGTCTTCCTCGATACTCGGTCAGCAGCTCCATGTCCTTTTCCAGCTGGACCTTTTTCGCCTCGATCTTCTCTCCGTTGTCGATATACATGTCGAGCATCCGCCGGTCATAGGCGGAGAGCTGCTCCACGTAGTGGTTCTGGTTCAGAAAATCGGCAAAGCTTCTGGACCCGAACAGCATGTCCATCATGAGAAATCCCTGCTTCTCATAGATGAACTGCACGCGTTTCTTCATCGCCGCGTACTGCGCTTCCTGCACGCGGATCGCTTCGGCCAGTTCCCCTTCCGTCGTGTTGATCTCGCGCTCTTTGCTGTCGATCTGTCCCTCGATCTCTTCCAGCGTCTCGCCCACTTCGGTCAGCTGCATGTTCAGATTGGAGAGCTGCCCGACAAGCGAATCCTTTTCCGCCTTCATCCCGTTGATGCTCGTCTCCTGTGTCGACAGCTCATCTTTGGTCTGTTCGTGCTTATTGCGTGCGTTCTCCAGCGCCTGTCTCGTCTCCTGCGTCGCATGCGTCGGCACGCCGAGCGTGATAAACAAGAGCACGCCGCACAAAAGACAACCGCCGGCCCGGCGGCCTCCGATTGTCCGAAGCAAAGGTCTCACAGCCGGATCCGCAGCTCTCTTCCCGTTTTTTCATACTGATAGTAACGGATCCCGGCGGCGTCAAACATGCGCTTCGAAGCTTTGGTCGCCGGCGTCGCGGCATATTTGTCACTGTCATAGACCACCGTGCGGATGCCGGCCTGTATGATCGCCTTGGCGCATTCATTGCAGGGAAACAGCGACACATAGAGTTTGGCGCCCTCCAGGCTCCCTCCGCGGTAGTTGAGGATCGCGTTCAGCTCACTGTGGACGACAAACGGATATTTGGTGGCAAGCATATCGTTGCCTTCCCTGTCCCACGGAAAATCATTGTCATCGCAGCCGGACGGAAATCCGTTATAACCCATGGACAGGATCTTGTTATCCTCACTCACGATGCAACAGCCGACCTGCGTGTTCGGATCCTTGGAACGATAACCGGAAAGAACCGCGATCCCCATAAAGTATTCATCCCAGGAAATGTAATCTTCTCTTTTCACGCCCGCCCCTCCAGCTCACTGATCTTGCCGACGCGCCGCACATGCTTTTCCTCACCGGAAAACGGCGTGTCGAGGAAGACATCCACGATCTCGCAGGCAAGGAGCGGACCGGTGAAACCGCCCCCCAGCGCCATGACATTGGCGTCATTGTGTTCTCTGGTGAGCCTTGCGGAGGTCGTCTCATGGAGCAGCGCACACCGGACGCCGGGAATCTTGTTGGCCACGATCGAAATGCCGATGCCCGTAGTGCACACCACGATCCCCCGCTCGCAGGTGTGATCCGCCACCGCTCTAGCCGCCTGCACACCGAAATCCGGATAGTCGCAGGACTTTTTGTCAAAGGTCCCGAAATCCTGCACCTCGTCGCCCCGCTCCTTCAGATGAGCGGCGATCGCCTCCTTGAGATCAAAACCTCCGTGATCGCTGGCCAACGCAATTCTCATGCTCCCCTCCTTTTAAGATCCTCAATCCTCATCCTGTATGCGGACGATCCGGTGTCCGCACGCCTTCTCCAGCCGGTTGTTGATCGCCCGATAGAGGCCGCCCTCACCGAAACGTTCCGACCAGATCTCCTCCATGTTCTCCGCATCGCACTGCCTGAGCACATCAAACAGCACCCTTGCCACGGATGCGGGATCCTCCCTGCTGCCGACGATATGAAGACGGATCCGCGGATCATAGGATGCCGCCGTTTCTTCACTCACCAGAGCGGCGACCCTTCGCCCCTCCGCGAGCTGTTTTTCCGCTTCCGCGTTGATGTAGCGCACGACAGCGGCGGCTTCGCCCTCGACCATCGTCATGTGTCCCTTCGGTGCATAATGCCGGTATCGCATCCCCGGTGCTTTTGGCCTGAGTCCCGCATGCTGCGCATCTTTTTCCGGTGGTTCCGCCGCGTCCGCGAGGATCGCGGGATCCGTCCGGACCTCTCCCAGCACACCGGCGAGCATTTCCTCCGTGACATAACCCGGTCGCAGGATCATCGGCCGCTCTCCGGTGAGATCGATGATGCTCGATTCCACGCCGATCCCCACTTCACCGCCGTCAATGATCATATTGACCCGACCGGTCAAATCCTCGATACAGTGAGACGCTTTCGTCGGAGACGGTCTCCCGGAGACATTGGCACTCGGCGCTGCCACAAAACCGCCGGCCGCCAGGATCAGCGCCTGCGCGACCGGATGCGACGGAAAACGCACCGCCACCGTGTCCAGACCGCCTGTTGTAGCCGCCGGCACGTCGGGCTGTTTCTTCAGGATCATGGTGAGCGGTCCCGGCCAGAAATGCTCCGCCAACACCTGTGCTGCCGGCGGGATCTGTGAAGCGACCAGATCCAGGTCCTCCATGCGGGCGATATGCACGATCAGGGGATTGTCCGAGGGACGTCCCTTTGCCGCGTAGATCCTGGCGGATGCTTCCGCGTCAAACGCATTTCCGCCCAGGCCATAGACGGTCTCCGTCGGAAAGGCGACCAGTCCGCCGTGTCTGAGAACAGCGCCGGCCCGCTCGATCACGGAGCGCGCTGCATCATCGGACAGATGCGACGGATCGATTTTGACTACTTCGGTCATTAACTGTTCAGCGCCTTGGAGATCACATCCCAGATATCCGGCGTCTCGAAACCGAGCTGCCAGGCCGCGACACCGGCCACATGATAGGTGCGCATGACGTTGATCTTGGTCCGGATGGATTCCGCGTCCTCAACCCAGACCTGGCGCAGCGTCCCGTCACTGTCCGTGATCTCTCCGTAATTCTGACAGGTCTCATCGTCCCAGGCAAGGGTCACGTCGCGCTGCGTGACCCAGTCTCCGACCGCGGACATCGTCAGCGCGTCCGAATCGACCTCTCCGTTTTTGCTCGCCCAAACACGCGTATAGAACGGGATCCCGCCGATGATCTTCTCCCCCGGAACCTCGGCCGCCGTGCGCCGGATGCCGTCCTCCACAAAGCCGATCGAAGCGACACTTCCGGCCTCATCGCTGCCCCGGTAGTGCTCGTCATAGGCCATCACGACCACATAGTCGGCGACGACGCCCTGTTCCGCGCGGTCATAGTAGTCATTGAGACTGCCCATCGGCACATAGTTATCGACAGAAAGAACGATTCCCTTTTCCCTGCAGGGGATGGAGAGTTCCCGGATCCACTGGATAAAATCCTCGCCCGAGGAGGAAGGGACCTGCTCAAAATCGACATTGATGCCGTCCAGTCCCACCGACGCCGCCTCTTCCATCAGCGCGTCGGTCAGTTTCTTTCTGGATGACGCACGGGAGAGTGTCGAAGCCGTGTCGGCGCCTTCATTGTTGAAATTGTCCACCACCCCCCAGACTTCGAGTCCCTTTTCATGCGCCTTTTTCACATAGGATGCGGAAGCGAAGCTTTCGATCCCACCCGCACCGTCGCTGAGAGCAAACCAGGTGGGCGCGATCGTGTTGAGTCCGTCCGTCTCCCCGGCATTGGTCGCCGCGACAAGCGCGTCCATCGTGTCGTTGCCGGCGGCGCTGTATACGGCATGCCAGGCCATATCGATCTGATAGGGCTTCTGAATGGAGGTGTAGGTCATCTCTCTGGATTCCGGGGCGATCGCTTCGAGCTTCATCGTCTCGGAGAGACGTTTGTTCTCCACATAGCCGATGAAGGCGTCATCCGAACGAACTTTGGTCCAGTTCTCCATCTTTTCCAGCACGACCACCTTGTCGCCCTTTTTCAGATCCCGCAGGATCTCACTCTTCACACCGCCGAGAATGCGCAGCTCCGTATTCTTCGTGACCGTTGCCTGATCAAATGAACTCCAGGCCGTCGACATGCGGATGCGGGCGGGCTCGGAGCCTCCGCCGTACAGATCCCAGGTGAAATCGGCAAACCGCTCCACATAGTCCAGAAGGATCCAGAGATCCTCCCCTCTGACCAGCGCGATCGGATGCTCCATCGAACCGCTGTCGCCGTCTGTGGAGCTCCAGCTGCTGCTGCCGATCTCTGCCCTGATCACGTCCGTCGGCGTGGTGTAGAGCAGTTCATTGTCCGCTTTTCCGAAATAAAACCTGCCGGTCAGCAGGGTGTCCACATCCTCCGCGGCAAGATAGCAGCCGCCGTCGATCAGTGCGGCCTTCACATCGATCCATTCGTCATTTAACAGGATGGCGGCCTCGTCAGCGCCGGACACGCCGAAATATTCCTTAAGGTCCGCCCGTTCCTTACTGTAGGAGTATCTTTCAAAGGTTTTTCCGCCCAGATAGATCCCGCCGATCAAAAGGATCAGGACGACCGCCACGATCACGGGAATGATCTTCTTCATCCGCATGCTCCTTTCCAATGTCCATCATTATAACATAATTCCCCGATTATTTCATGCAAACGCAAACAGGCGGCCCTGTGAAAGCCGCCTGCCGCTTTTTGATCCGGTGGTCGTGCTGTCTTCGGCGCCGATGGGTTCCGCACCTGAGACTCGTGACTGATCCTGACACGCACACAAAGCCAGCCAAAAGCGGTTCCTTTCCGTGAAAACACCCGAGGCTTTATGCAGTGACACACCTGATCCTGTGAAATAACTCCGGCCGCATCAGGCGCCATGGCGCCATGGTTTACATGATCATCTGAATACGGATAGTTTCATATTGGTTTGGGGATTTAGGTTACGCGTATCGCGTAAGAAAGGATTGACAGAACTGTCAGATCCCTGTTATCATCTTCGGCTGCGGTCACCCCCTTTCGGATGCCGGATCGCCGGAGATATTTCACGCTCCCTTTATAGCACACGCCCCTGCGGGGAGCAAGAAAAAACGGCAGATTTCCGAAAATATGGCAGATTGCACAAAAGCCTGCTCCGATTTCAGGTATATTGACATTACCGACGACATCGGATAGTATCAAATTGCACAAAAAAACCCCGAAAAACGGAGTGCATTTTCTATGAAGATCGAAAGACTGAATGATCGCCAGATCCGTTGTACCCTCACGCGCGAGGATCTCTCGCAGCGAGGGCTGCGGCTGAGCGAATTCGCATACGGAACAAAAAAAGCGCGCTCCCTGTTCCAGGACATGATGGAGCAGGCGCGGTTTGAGGTCGGTTTCGAAGCGGAGGACTATCCGCTGATGATCGAGGCCGTTCCGATGGGTGCGGAATGCCTCGTGCTCATCGTCACGCAGGTGGATGACCCGGAAGAACTCGACACGCGCTTTTCCGTCTTCGGTCCGTCCGTCGACGAAGCCGATGAAGATGACGGATCCTATGAGTATGAGGATCGTGACCCCGAGGAGGAGAACGGTTTTTATCGCATGCTGCAGGGACTGCAGGAAGGCCCGGATTTCTCCGGCATCCCCGAGCAGTTCGCCGCGCGCCTCAATCCCGGCGGCATCCGTCAGGCGTCTGCCAGACAGCACCTGCCGAAACCCGTTGAAGAAAAAGCAAAGCCCGTGGTGCGCATCTACTCCTTTTCATCTCTCCATGAGGTGCAGCACGCCGCAGCCGCGGTCTCGGGAAATCTCCTGAACATCAGAAACACGCTCTACCGCGACGGAGATCGGCATTTCTATCTGTGCCTGCATCAGAAGAAGACAAAGAAAAAGGATCACTCCTTCCTCTCTCTGTGCGCGCTCCTTGCGGAGTACGGTGCGGCGGCCGCCACCGGCTTCCTCTCCGAGGAATTTCTGAAGGAGCACTGCGAGGTGGTCATCCGCGACCAGGCTCTGCAGAAGCTGGCTCTTCTCTGAACTGCCACCCTTTTCCGTTCCGAAACGATAAAGAAAGGACTGCCGGTATCCGGCAGTCCTTTCTTTTGCTGTTCTTAAGCCTTACTTCTGGCTGTCGTCGTAGAGATCGACCAGCTTCTGCAGGTAGGCAAGTCTCGCCTTGGCGTTCTCCGCGGATGCCGCATAGAGCTTCTCGGCATTTGCCGGATTGGCCTTGCGCAGGGACAGATAGCGCACCTCGCCGTCCAGGAAGTCCTGATAATCTCCGGTAGGCATCTTGGAATCGAGGGTGAACTTCTTCTCCGCTGCCGGATTGTAGCGGAACATGTGCCAGTAGCCGGCTTCCACCGCACGCTTCTCCTCGGTCTGGACCTTGGCCATGCCGCCCTTGATCTTGAGACCGTGGTTGATGCAGGGCGCGTAAGCGATGATCAGGGACGGTCCCGGATACGCTTCCGCCTCGGCGATCGCCTTGAGGGTCTGGTTCATGTCCGCACCCATGGAGATCTGTGCCACATAGACATAGCCATAGCTCATCGCGATGGAGGCAAGATCCTTCTGCTTGATCTGCTTGCCGCCTGCGGCGAACTGTGCCACCGCACCGATCGGGGTTGCCTTGCTGGACTGACCGCCGGTATTGGAATAGACCTCGGTGTTCACGACGAGGACATTGATGTCCTTGCCGGATGCGAGCACGTGATCGAGACCGCCGAAGCCGATATCAAAGGCCCAGCCGTCACCGCCGAGGATCCACTGGCTCTTCTTCGCCGCGAAATCCGCATTCTTCTTGATGAATTTCGCCGCATCGGAACTGTCGCCGTCGATCGCCTTTAAGAGCGCGTCGGTGGCAGCGCCGTTCGCCGCACCGTCCGCAAAGGTGTCCAGATACTTCTGTGCGGCAGCCTTGGCATCGCCGGAGCCGTCCGAAACGATCTTCTCGACCTGCTCCTTGATCTCGTCACGCAGCGCGTTCTGTGCGAGCACCATACCGAAACCGAACTCGGCGTTGTCCTCGAACAGGGAGTTGTCCCATGCCGGGCCCTTGCCCTCTTCGTTGACCGTGTAAGGGGTGGACGGTGAGCTGTTGCCCCAGATGGAGGTGCAGCCCGTCGCGTTCGCGATGTACATCCTGTCGCCGAAGAGCTGGGTGACAAGCTTGACATAAGGGGTCTCGCCGCAGCCCGCGCAGGCGCCGGAGAACTCTAAGAGCGGCTTCTTGAACTGCGCACCCTTGATCGTGGTCTCCTTGAACTTCTCGACGACCTCGGTCTTGGTGGGCAGCTTCACCGCATAATCGAAGAAGGCCTGCTGATATTCATTGGCCGCAAGTGCGCCCATGACGAGGGTCGAAGGCTTCTCTTCCTTCTTCTCGGCCATGGTGTTTGCCATACAGACATTGGCGCAGGATCCGCAGCCCGTGCAGTCGAGGGCGGACACGACGATGGAGAACTTGTAGCCGGGCATTCCGGTCATATCCTTCACCGGCATATCCTTGGGTGCCTTCGCAGCCTCTTCCTCGGTCATCGCGACCGGACGTATCGCAGCGTGCGGGCAGACCAGCGCGCAGACATTACACTGGATACATTTCTCGGGATCCCACTTCGGGACATTGACCGCGATGCCGCGCTTCTCATAAGCGGCTGCGCCCGAAGGCGTGGAGCCGTCCACATAGGGCAGCACATCGGAAACCTTGAGGGTGTTGCCTTCCTGGGCGCTGACCTTGGTCTGGATGTTGTTGACGAAATCCAGAACATCCTTGCGGCCTTCGGTCGCCTTCTTGAAGTCAAGGCCTTCATCCTTGGCATCCTTCCAGGACGCCGGGATCTCAACCTTGATCAGGTTCTTCGGATCCGCACCGGCATCGATGGCGGCCCAGTTCTTCTCGACAACATCCTGACCCTTGTTGCCATAGGTCTTCTGTGCCGCTTCCTTCATGAACTTGATCGCGTCCGCTTCCGGAATGATCTTCGTGATATTGAAGAAGGCGGACTGCAGGATCGTGTTGATCCTGGTCGGGCCCATGCCGACCTCGACACCGATCTTCGAACCGTTCATGATATAGAAATTGATCTTGTGATCATACATGAACTTCTTGACCTGTCCCGGGATCTCCGCATCGAGCTGATCCACGGACCACGGGCAGTTGAGCAGGAAGGAGCCGCCGTCCACGAGCTCCTGCACCATGTTGAACTTGCGCATGTAACTCGGATTGTGGCAGGCCACGAAGTCCGCCTTGTGAATGAGATAGGTGGACTTGATCGGCTTCTTGCCGAAGCGCAGGTGAGACATCGTGACACCGCCGGACTTCTTGGAGTCATAGTCGAAATATGCCTGTGCGTACATGTCGGTGTTGTCGCCGATGATCTTGATGGAGTTCTTGTTCGCGCCGACGGTACCGTCCGCACCGAGACCCCAGAACTTGCAGTTCGTCGTGCCTTCCGGTGTCGTGATAAGGGGAGCGCCCGCATCCAGCGACAGGTTCGTCACGTCGTCCGTGATACCGATGGTGAACACTTCCTTATCGGTGTTGTTGAACACCGCCACGATCTGCTCGGGCGTCGTGTCCTTGGAACCGAGGCCGTAACGGCCGCAGTAGACCGGCACCTGCTCGAACTTCGTGCCCTTGATGGCAGCGATGACATCGAGCGCGAGAGGCTCACGAAGGGAACCGGGCTCCTTGGTGCGATCGAGCACCTCGATGCGCTTGACGGTATCCGGGATCGCCTCGACCAGTGCCTTCGCGGAGAAGGGACGGAACAGGCGGACCTTGATGACGCCGACCTTTTCACCCTTGGCGACGAGATAATCGATCGTCTCCTCGATCGTGTCACAGACGGAACCCATCGCAACGATCACGGATTCCGCGTCTTTGGCACCGTAATAGTTGAAAAGCTTATAATCCGTGCCGATCTTGGCATTGACCTTGTCCATGTACTTCTGGACGATCGCCGGCATGTCATCGTAGCCGGTGTTGCAGGCCTCACGGGACTGGAAGAAGATGTCCGGATTCTGTGCGGAACCCATCTGGCGGGGATGATTCGGGTTCAGGGCATTGGCCTTGAACGCGTCGATCGCCTCGTGGTTCACCATCTCGTCGAGATCCTTGTAATCCTCATCCCAGACCTCGATCTTCTGGATCTCATGGGAGGTGCGGAAGCCGTCGAAGAAGTTGATGAAGGGAAGCTTCCCCTCAAGTGCCGCCATGTAAGCGACAGGTGTGAGATCCATGACCTCCTGAACACTCGAATCGCAGAGCATTGCGACACCGGTCTGACGGCAGGCGTAAACATCGGAGTGATCACCGAAAATGTTCAGTGCATGGCTTGCCACGCAGCGTGCAGATACGTTGAAAACACCGGGGAGCCGCTCACCTGCGACCTTGTACAGATCGGGGATCATGAGCAGCAGGCCCTGCGATGCGGTATAGGTGCTGGTCAGCGCACCGGCTACCAGAGAGCCGTGCACGGCACCGGCAGCGCCCGCCTCGGACTGCATCTCCGTGATCTGTACCGTCCTTCCGAAGAGGTTCTTCTTTCCCTTCGTCGCCCACTCGTCGACATGCTCCGGCATGACGGACGAGGGTGTGATCGGATACATGGCAGCGACTTCCGTAAACGCATAAGAAGCGTATGCGGCAGCTTCGTTGCCGTCCATGGTTTTCATTTTCCTTGCCATATTCGGTTTCCTCCTACCCTTGAATTTTGTTTGCCTGACGCCGCCCGCGGAGCGCGCGGCGCAGAATGATGCCAACTACCATCCTATCATCCGGCGTCCGAACTGTCAACGGCGCAAAACTTTATATATCGCGTGTTTTCTTACTGTTTCCATCCTTTGCGATCCGGTCCTCCGGGATCCTGCGACCTGTGTTTTCGCTGTTAGCGGGCGCTAAATTTCTTTCATCCACTTGCATTGTCCACCGTGATGCTTTATGATGACCATGATACTGATCGTCAGATCACAGGAAGGAGACTTATTATGGCATACGTAATCAACGACACCTGCATCAGCTGCGGCTCCTGTGCCGCTCAGTGCCCGGTCAGCGCGATCTCTCAGGGCGATTCCCAGTACAATATCGACGCGGACACCTGCATCGACTGCGGTTCCTGCGCCGCCCAGTGCCCGGTCAGCGCGATCAGCCAGGGCTGAGCTGAAAACGGCAAAGAAAAAGCGTCCCGAACGGGACGCTTTTTTCATGCACTTTTTTCTGTGGTTCTTTCATTTCGCCAGGGATTCAAACCGCGTGAACTGCGGCTGCCACACCAGTTCCACCGTGGCGAGCGGGCCGTTTCTCTGCTTGGCGATGATGATATCCGCCAGATTCTTGCGCTCGGTATCTTTTTTGTAGTAGTCCTCCCGATAGATGAACATGACCACATCGGCATCCTGTTCGATGGCACCCGATTCACGAAGATCCGAGAGCAGAGGGCGCTTGTCCGGACGCTGCTCCACGGCACGGGAGAGCTGTGAGAGCGCGATCACCGGGATATTGAGCTCGCGTGCCAGTGCTTTTAACGATCGTGAGATCTCGGAGATCTCCTGCTGCCTGGATTCGGAAGACCGGCCGCCGGAGCCGCTCATCAGCTGCAGGTAGTCGATGAACACGGCGCTGATGTTCTTCTCCGCCTTGTATCGGCGGCAGCGCGAGCGCAGCTCATTCACCGAAATACCGGCCGTATCGTCAATGATCAGATCCGTCCGTCCGAAGACATCGGCACTCTGGATCAGCTCCGACCAGTCGTTTTCGGAGAGGTCGCCGGTCCGGATGTTGTGCGAATCCACGCGGGAATGCATGGACAGCATACGGTTGATCAGCTGGATCCGGGACATTTCCAGCGAGAACAGCGCGACCGCCTGATGTCCGCGGACCAGCATGTTCTGTGCGATATTCAGTGCGAACGCCGTCTTGCCCATGGAGGGACGGGCCGCGATGAGGATCAGATCCGACGGCTGAAAACCCGAGGTGTAGTAGTCCAGGTCCTGAAAATGCGTCGCCACGCCGGTGACGTTGCCGTGGACTCTGCTCGCCGCCTCGATCCTTGCGAGTGCCTCGGCGATCGTCCGGCGGATCGGTTCATAATCCCCCGCGTTCTTCTTCTGGGTGATCGCAAAGACCTTGCTCTCGGCCTCGTCCAGGATCTCCTGCGTGTTGCCGCCGGTGTAGCACCGGTTCTCGATCTCTCTGGTCGTGCGGATCATGCGGCGAAGCGTCGCACGCTCCGCGATGATCGTCGCGTAATCACCGGCATTGGCCACCACCGGAGCCCCGTTGATGAGCGACGCGATATAGGAGAGATCGGACACCTGCGGCGGCGCGTTGTTCTCTCTGAGACGCTCCTGCAGGGTGACCTCGTCGATCGCCCTGCGCTCATTGAACAGGGAGACGATCGAATCAAACATGAGCCCCAGCTGCCGGTCATAGAAATCCTCACCGGTGATGAGACTCGCCGCCTTATCGATCGCTTCCGGATCCACCAGCATCGCGCCGATCACGGACTGCTCCGCTTCGAGCGAATGCGGCATCGCGCGCGTTATATTACTCCCGTTTTCCTCGGGCATTCCGCTTCTCCTCTGTCCGGCCTGCGAAACGACCGGTCCTCACACTGCCGTTCTCAGTCCTTTTGCACCACCATGACGGTCAGCGTCGCCGTCACCTCGGGATGCAGCTTCACCGGCAGCTTCACCGTGCCGAACGCCTTGATCGGTTCGTCAAGCACGATCTTCTTCTTGTCGATATCAAGATCGTGCTGTTTCTTTGCAGCGGCTGCGATCTCCTTGGTCGAAACGGCGCCGAAGACCTTGCCGCTCGTGCCGCCCTTCATGCCGATCTCCACGGTCACGGCTCCGATCTGTTCCGCCATGGCTCTGGCGTCCTCCAGACGCACCGCGGCCAGCTTGTCCTCGCGTCTCTTCTGATTCTTCCACTCGTTCATGTTCTTTTCGTTGGCGGGGACACCCAGCTTCTGCGGGATCACATAGTTCTTGGCATAGCCGTCACTCACCTCAACGATCTCGCCGCGTTTGCCAAGCTTCTTCACGTCCTCGGACAGAATGATCTTCATAGCGTTCCCTCCTCTATGCTCTTGTCGAGCGCATCCCGCAGGATCCCCACCGCCTCTGTCGCGGAGACCCCCTCCATCTGGCAGCCCGCCTCGTTCATGTGGCCGCCGCCGCCAAACTGCTCCATGATGACCTGCACATTGACTTCATCGATCGAACGGGCACTGACATAGATCTTGCCCTGCCAGGGCGTGCACACGAAGCTCGCGCGGATCCCCCGGATGTTGAGCAGCTCATTGGCCGCCTGCGCACCGATGATCGTCGGACTTTCCACCTCGCCGTCCGGATCGCAGATCGAGATCGCGAAGCTTCCGCGATAGATCTCCGCCTGCGACACGGCGTCCGCGCGTGCCTTGTATTCCAGCGCGTCCTCACGGAACAGCTTCTTGACCCGCGTCACATCCGCGCCGTTCCTGCGCAGGAATGCCGCCGCCTCAAAGGTGCGCACGCCGGTCTTTGAAGAAAAGTTGTTGGTGTCGATCATGATGCCCGCATACATGCTGTCCGCCTCCTCGGCGTGAATGCGCACATCCCCTTCGATATACTGCAGCAGCTCCGAGACCATCTCGCAGGCAGACGAAGCGTAGGGCTCCACATAGGAGAGCGTCGCGTTCTCGATGACCTCCGTTCCCTGCCTGTGATGATCGAAGACCACGATGTACTTGCAGAGACGCAGAAGTTCCGGGCACTCCGTGATGCTCGGCTTGTTGACATCAACGACCACCAGCACCGTCTCCGGGCCCACCGCGTCGATCGCCCGCGCGCTGTCCACGATCATGTCGCTCTCATAGTCCGGATTGTCCCGGAAGAGTTCAAACAGCGGGCGAATGGAACTGGTCATCTCATTGACGACGATCTGCGCCTGATGATCGAGCGACCGTGCGATCCGGTAAATGCCGACCGCGGATCCGAAGCTGTCCGCGTCACCCTGGCGGTGACCCATGACAAGCACGTTGTCCTTGCCGGCAATGATCTCCTCGAGCGCGTGCGCCTTGACGCGGGCCTTGACCCGGGTGTTCTTCTCGACCTGCTGGCTCTTGCCGCCGTAGTAGTAGGTCGCATCCGAAGTCCTGACGACCGCCTGATCACCGCCGCGTCCGAGTGCCAGATCGATCGCGCTGCGCGCGAATTCATAGTTCTGCGCATAGGAGAGACCGTCAAGCCCCATGCCGACAGAAAGTGTGACCGCCATCTCGTTGCCGATGTTGACCGTCTTGACATCCTCCAGGATCTCAAAGCGCGAATCGCAGAGCGCCACGCAGGAGCGTTTGGGCATCACGAGAAAATACTTGTCCTTTTCGATCTTCTTGGCGATGCCGCCGGCGGAGGCGACATATTTGTTGACCTTTCGATCGATCAGTGCGATCAGGAGCGAACGGCGCACTTCCTCGACGCTCTCGAGCGCCTCATCGTAGTTATCCAGGTAGATCAGACCGGCCGCCAGACTCTGGTCGTCGATCTCCTGCAGCGCAAGCTTCAGCGCCGTCTCGTCAAAGAGATAAACCGCGATCAGTCCGCCTTCATAGCCGTTCTCATCGATGATATCGCTGTTGCGTGCCATCTCGGAGAGATCGATCCGTTTCATCTGGAGGGAGAAGCTCTGCTCGCCGTATTCGACGTTCATCTGCACCTCATCCAGTTCGTCGCCCGCTACCGGGAGTTTGTCCGCCGTCACGGACGGAAAGAGCGAGGTGATGGATTTGCTGAAGCCCGCATCCTTGTGGACCGTGCGCTCAAAAGCAAGATTGGTCCAGACGATGCGCCCGGTCTCATCCAGCAGTGCGCTCGGCAGATCCAGCTGCCGGAGTAACGTCTTCTGGATCTGTCCGTATTCCGTCGCAAAGCTGATCAGCTCGTTCATGATGATCGCGCGGGAATTGAAATAAAGCAGGAAGAGCACCAGGAAATAAACGGCCGCGAAAGCGGTCAGCACCAGTCCCGCTTCCCGGCTGAAGGTATAGATGAGCACATTGACGGCGATCATCGCGATCCCCAGCCAGAAGGAAGCCAGCAGAAAACTGTGTACTTTTCCTTTCAGTCTGATACGTCTGTTCTTTGCCATGCGGCACCTCTCCTCATAAGGGAACTTGACAGCCTATCATAGCACATTTCCGTCCATTTGGCAAAACGCCGTGCACGGCTCTGCCTGTGCGAAAAACAAGGCTGCCGCTTTCCGCGGCAGCCTTTCCGTGTTTCGATCCACAATCGGTCTTCTGCGGCCTCAGTCCTCGACATAGGCCATCAGAGCAAGATGTCTGGCGCGCTTGATCGCGACCGTCAACTCTCTCTGATGCTTCGCGCAGTTGCCGGTGATCCGGCGCGGCAGGATCTTGCCGCTCTCGGACACGAACTTCTTGAGTTTCGCGGTATCCTTGTAGTCGATACCCGCTTCCTTGCCGCAGAACGCACAGACCTTTTTCCTCCTGTGCATGCCGCCGCCCGGTCTTCTTCTCGGGGCATCGCCCCTGTCACTCTTGCCAAATGCCATTGTTCCATCCTCCCATCGTCAGGATCAGTCAAGATTGTTGATCAGTTAGTTAAAAGGCAGCTCCTCGTCGATCCCGTCCGGGATGTTCATGAAGCCGTCCCCCGCAGCTGCCGGAGCTTCCGGTGCGGGTGCGCCGCCGCCGAAGGACGGACCGCCAAAGGAGGCTCCGCCGCCGTTTGCGTTCTTGGATTCCGCAAACTCCTGCTCCTCAATGACCACGTCGGTCGTGAAGACCTTCTGGCCATCCTTGTTGACATAGCTGCCGGTCTGGATCCGACCCGTCACCGCGATCTTCGTCCCCTTGTGAAGATATTTCTCAGCAAACTCCGCCGCCTTGCCGAACGCAACGCAGCCGATGAAATCAGCTGTCTGCGCATCGGGATTGTCGCGCCTGACGAAACGCCTGTCAACCGCAAGCGTGTAGCGCGCGACCGCGCTGGAATTCTCACCCTGGGAGTAACGAATATCGGGGTCTCTGGTCAGACGACCCATAAGAATAACTTTGTTCATAAATGCTGCATCCTTTCCGTGTTATGCGGCCTCGTTGCGGACACACAGATACCGGATGACATTGTCGGCGATGCGCATGCGCTTCTCGATCTCGGCGGGCGCGGTGGGTTCCGCATCAAAGCGGATAAAGACGTAGAAGCCTTCCGTCATCTTGTCGATCTCATAGGCAAGCTTCTTCTTCCCCCAGTCGTCCACTTCCGTGATCTGACCGCCGAACCGTTCGATGAGCGCCTTGGCCTTGTCGACAACGGCGTTCTTTGCCTCGTCATCGAGCTTGGCGTTCACAACGACTGCCAGTTCGTACTTGTTCATGTTCCTTGTTACCTCCTTTTGGTCTTTGGCCCCCGTGGGATGCGGGAGCAAGGATCGAATGTTTTCACGGAACTTGAATTATAGCATGCCTGCGACTGCTATGCAAGGGCTTTATTCAATAGCAGTTGTTATTTTCACAGACGGTCCAGCACCTCACCGATGGGCGCCTGGATGACGATCCGTGCCTGCGCGTCGCGTGTGGTCGCCTGCTTGTTGATGAGCACCAGTTTGTCCCCGCGATAGTAGTCGATGAGCCCGGCGGCCGGATAGACGGCAAGGGAGGTGCCGCCGATGATCAGCATGTCCGCGTGGGAGATGAAGTATACCGACTTCTCGATCGTGCTCTGATCGAGTCCTTCTTCGTAGAGCACCACATCGGGCTTGATCGTGCCGCCGCAGTCGCATTTCGGCACGCCGTCCGCCTGCAACACGACCTCGAAGCCGTCATAGCGCTTCCCGCACTTCTCGCAGTAGTTGCGCAACACGCTTCCGTGGAGCTCCAGCACATTTTTGCTGCCGGCCTTCTGATGCAGTCCGTCAATGTTCTGCGTGACGACCGCCTTGAGCTTGCCCTCCTGTTCCCACTGCGCGAGCTTCCGGTGTGCCTTGTTCGGCTGGATATCGGGGGCCAGGAGCTTGTCCCGGTAGAATTCGAAGAATTCCTCCGTATGCGTCCGGTAAAAGGTGTGTGAGAGCATCGTTTCCGGCGGATACTTGTACTTCTGATGATAAAGACCGTCCTCACTGCGGAAATCGGGAATACCGGATTCCGTTGACACGCCCGCACCGCCGAAGAAGACGATGTTGTCACTCTCATCGGTGAGTTTTTTCAGCTCCGCGATCTGTTCCAGGATCTTCTCATCCATTTTCGTGCCCTCCCTGCGATGTGCTATCCGACGAAGGTTCAGCCCAGTTCCTCCTGGGTGTAGATGTGCACCTCCTGCGTACCGATGACGTCGATCGTCTTCTCCAGATCCGAGGTCTTCAACGCCAGCGATGCGCCCTCCGCACCGACCGAAAGCGTGTACATGTACTCGATATTGATGCCCGCCTCCGTCACCGCGCCGAGGATCGCCGAGAGACTCCCCACCGTATGGGAGATGCGCACAGCGATGATGTCGCCGATCTGTGCGGTAAACTTATTCTCCTTGAGCACCTCTCTGGCCGCGGACGGATCGCTGACGATCAGCCGGAGAAGACCGAAATCACTGGTGTCCGCGAGACTTAAGGATATGATGTTGATGCCGTTTTCTTTGAGGATCTTTAACGCCTCCTCCAGACGTCCCTCGCGGTTTTCAAGAAATATGGAAAGCTGCTTCACAAACATGGCACATTCCCCTTTCAATAACATGTGATATTTGATGATTGCCGGATCGTTATCCCTCGTAGAGCTTACGTTTGTCGACCACGTGCTTCGTCTTGCCCTGGCTGTGCTCAAGCGTGTCGGGCTCCACGAGCTTGACCCGCGCGTTCAGGCCGATCGCCGTTTTCAGAACGGCACGCACTTTGGAAGACAGCTCCTCCAGACCGCGGATCTCGTCGGAGAAGAAACGCTCCTCCACCTCGATCTGCACCTCCAGCGTGTCCTGATTGTCCACACGGTCAACGATCATCAGATAGTGCGGCGTCGTGCCGTCGATCGTCAGAAGCGCCGCCTCCACCTGCGTCGGGAACACGTTGACCCCCTTGATGATCAGCATGTCGTCCGTGCGGCCCTTGAAGCGCTGGATGCGGGCCATGGTCCGACCGCAGGCACATTTCTCATATTTCAGGCTTGTCAGATCTCTGGTCCGGTAACGGACGAGCGGCAGTCCCTCCTTGGTGAGCGTGGTGATGACCAGCTCGCCGGTCTCTCCCTCCGGCACATGCTTCCCGGTCGCGGGATCGATGATCTCCGGCAGGAAATGATCCTCCCAGATATGCAGGCCCGTATGGTACTCGCAGTCCGTCGCGACACCGGGTCCCATCATCTCGGTCAGTCCGTAGATGTCATAGGCTTTGATATGCAATCTTTCCTCGATCTGCGCGCGCATCTCGTCGGTCCAGGGCTCCGCGCCGCAGATGCAGCATTTCAGATTGATCTGATCGACCCTGTTCTCCTTTTCCAGCGTCTCCGCGATGTGCAGGAGATAACTCGGCGTGCACGCAATCACCGTCGCCTGGAAGTCGATCAGCATCGTGATCAGTTTCTGCGTGTTGCCGGTCGAGACCGGGATGACCATTGCGCCGATCTTCTCCGCGCCGTAGTGTGCGCCGAGGCCGCCGGTAAAAAGTCCGTAGCCGTAGCTGACAAGCACCGTGTCCTCTCTCGTGACGCCGGCCATCGCCATGCAGCGGGCCACACCCTCCGCCCAGATGTCAATGTCACGCCGCGTGTAGGCGCCGATCTTGGGCTTTCCTGTCGTGCCGCTCGTCGCGTGGATCCTGACGATCTCCGAGCGCGGAACAGCCAGAAGTCCCAGCGGATAGGCCTTATTCAGGTCCTCGTTCGTCATGAACGGAAGCTTCTCGATGTCCTCAACACCATTGATGTCCATGGGCTCCAGGCCGGCTTCCTGCATTTTTCTGCGGTAGTACTCCACGTTGTGGTAGACGCGGTCTACCAGTTTTTTGAGCCGTGCGCTCTGCAGTGCCTCGATATCGGCGCGCGGCATACATTCTTTGGCTTCATTCCATATCATCGTTTCGGTCCCCTTTCCGCCCGTCCCCCCGGGCTTCGTTTCTACTCGTTTTCATAACCCAGAAGGAACGCCTTCTGGTTGATCTCTACGGTTTTGGGCGGCACCTTTTTCGCGATCGTCGAGAGCCACGCCTCTTTGGGAAAATCCATGTGTCTGGCGGCAAGCCCCAGCACGACATTGTTGAACACGCGCGGATTGCCGAGCTTTTTGGCCTCTCCCATGGCATCCACCGCGTAGATCCTGTGCTTTTCGGCAAGTTTTTCCAGGATCCCTTCCGGGTAGACTGCCGCGCCGGACACCACCGGCATCGGATCGATCCTCGCGTCATTGACGACGATCACACCGTCCTCCTTGAGGAAATGTGCATACCGGAGAGCCTCCAGGCGCTCAAAGGCGATCAGCACATCCGCCTGCCCCTCCTCAACGATCGGCTCCGCCACCCTGTCTCCGTAACGGACAAAGGTCACGACCGATCCGCCGCGCTGTGCCATGCCGTGCACCTCGGACAGTTTGACATCAAAGCCCGCCTCCGTCATGATCCCGCCGAGGATGCGGCTGGTCAGCAGGGTTCCCTGACCGCCGACACCGACGATCATGATATTCTTCGTCTCCATCACTTTGCCACCTCATATTTCTCGAGCGCGCCGAATTTGCACTGCTGCTCGCACAGTCCGCACCCGTTACACATCGTCTCGTCCACATGCACCGTCCCGTCGGCATTCTTTGTGATCGCAGGGCATCCCGGCTGCAGACACATCCCGCACTTCTTGCATTTCTCGGGGATCTCCCGCACCCGGTACGGGAAGGTCTGTCCCTTGAGCAGCGCGCACGGAGCACAGACAATGATCACCGAAAGCGCATCCCTCGCGGTCTCCTCTCTGACGACACGCTCCAGTTCCGCGGTATCGAAAGCACTGACCTCCACGACATGCTCGATGTTCATGGCCTTGCAGATCTTGTAGATCGAGATCGCCGGAACTTCTTCCCCTTTCAGGGTCCTGCCGGTCGCCGCGTGATCCTGGTGCCCGGTCATGCCGGTCGTCGAGTTGTCGAGGATCAGCACGGTTCCCGTGCCGCGGTTGTAGGACATGTTCTCCAGCGAATTGATGCCCGTGTGCATAAAGGTCGAATCGCCGATGACCGCCACCCAGTTTTTGATATAGGCACTGCCGCGCGCCTTCTCCATGCCATGCAGCGTCGAGATCGAGGATCCCATGCAGACGGTCGTGTCGATGACGGAGAGCGGCGCCACCGCGCCGAGCGTGTAGCAGCCGATATCGCCCGCCGCGTGGAGTTTCAGTTTCTTCAATACGGAGAATGTCGCGCGGTGCGGGCAGCCGGGGCACAGGATCGGCGGTCGCGCGGGAACATCCGCCGCAGGGTCGATCGCGGGCTTTTTGTTCAGCACCCGCTCCCGCAGCATGTTCGCACTGTACTCTCCCTGCACGGTAAACACATCCTTGCCGTGGCAGTTGATCCCCCATGCGCGCACCTGGCGCTCGATCACCGGCTCCAGTTCCTCAAAGATGTAGAGTGTGTCCACCCGGGACGCAAAATCCCTGATCAGTTCCTCGGGCAGCGGATTGACCAGACCGAGTTTTAACACGCAGGCATCCGGACACGCCTCTTTGACATAGGTGTACTCGATGCCCTGCGTGATGAAGCCGATGCTCGTGTCGCTTCCCATCTCAACGCGGTTGAGCGCGCATTTGCTGCCGTAGGCGGACAGATCGTTCATCCGCTTCTCGACGACCACGTGGCGGCCCTTCGCCATCCCCGGCATCATGACGCGCTTTCTGATGTCCTTTTCATATTCCCTGACCGGCGGTTCGACGCGGTCCTCGAGTGTCACCATCCCCTGGGAATGCGCGAGTCTCGTCGTCGTGCGCACGATGACCGGCGTGTCAAACTCCTCGGACAGCGCGAAGGCCGCCTTGACAAAGTCCTTGGCCTCCTGGGAATCCGACGGTTCGATCACCGGCACGAGCGCCGCCAGCGCCACCGCCCGGGTGTCCTGTTCATTCTGCGAGCTGTAAAGCCCCGGATCATCCGCGGCGATCATCACCAGCCCCCCGTCCGCGCCGATATAGGAAACGGAATAGAGCGGATCCGCCGCGACATTGACACCCACGTGTTTCATGCTCGCCATGGCGCGGACACCCGCGAACGACGCCCCGATTGCCACCTCCATCGCCACCTTTTCATTCGGTGCCCACTCCGCGTAGATCTCGGGATACTTCACGATATTCTCGCTGATCTCCGTGGAAGGTGTCCCCGGATAAGCGGCACTCACCTTGACCCCTGCCTCCCAGGCACCGCGGGCGATCGCCTCGTTGCCCAGCATCAACTGTTTCTCAGCCATTCTTCCTCCTGTCCTTCCTTTCTACGTCTCGTTGCTCACCGTCCTCAGCACGCCTTTTTCCGGCTCTTTCCCGCTGTCAGTTCGGTGTAGAATTCATAAGCCTCTTTGTCGGTATAACCCTCGTGCACCACCTTGCGCACGGCCTGTGCCATCTCCACGGGATGTGTCGACTGGAAGATGTTCCTGCCCATGTCGACGCCGGCGGCGCCGCCCTGAATGACGCGCCAGGCGAGCGTCAGTGCCTCCTTCTCCGGCAGTTTCTTGCCGCCCGCAATGACAAGCGGCACCGGACACGCGGCGACAACCTCTTCAAAATTGTCGCAGTAATAGGTCTTGACAATCTGGCATCCCATCTCGGCCAGGATCCTCGTGGCCAGTTTGAAGAAGCGGTCCGTCCGCTCCATTTCCTTGCCGACGGCCACGACGCCGAGGGTCGGGATACTGTACCGGATCCCGGCGTTGATCACCTGAGAGAGATTCTCCAGGCTCGAGAGCTGTCCGTCCGCGCCGATAAAGGTCTGCACCGCCATGCAGTCGGCATTCATGCGGATCGCGTCCTCAATGTTCACCGCGACGGTCTCATGGGAGAGATCGTCATTGAGCATGGAGGAACCGGAGGTCACCCGGAGCGCCACCCCGCAGGAGGTGCTCGCCGGGACGCAGGTCCTGAGCGCTCCTCTGGTCGCCATCAGCACGTCAACATAGGGCATCAGCGGCGGGATCACCAGATCCAGACGCTCCAGCCCCGAAGTGGAGCCCATGAAATAGCCGTGATCAAAAGCGAACATGACGGTCTTCCCGGTCTTCGGATCGAAGATGCGGGACAGATGCTTCTTCATGCCCCAGTCCAGACCGTTCGCACCCTTCACATGGAAATCCCCCATGTTGGCAAACGCTTCCTTTACATGATAGTCCTTGGCAACCTTGAGACCGTCCCTGTCAGCCATCGTCCTCCTCCTTTGCAATGTTGCTTTTTACGCACAACGCGGGTATCATTATAACACACAGGAGGTGCGTTTTGAATAAGGATTATTTACTTGCCATCGACGCGGGCACCGGAAGCGTCCGCGCCGTTCTTTTCGACCGGAAAGGCACGCAGATCGGCGTCGCCCAGAGAGAATGGGAGCATCTGTCCGATCCCCGTTTCCCCGGCAGCATGAATTTTGACTGGACCACCAACTGGCCGCTCGCCTGCACCTGCATCCGTCAGGTCGTGCGGGAAGCGGGCATCTCCCCGGAGGCGATCGCCGCCGTGTCCACCACCTGCATGCGGGAGGGGATTCTGCTCTATGACCGGGACGGCAGGGAGATCTGGGGCTGTGCCAACGTGGATTCCCGCAGCACTGACGAGGTGGCACAGCTGGTCAGGACGCAGCCCGATCTGGAAAAGAAGCTCTACGCGATCTCCGGCGAGGCCTTTGCGCTGGGTGCGCTCCCCAGACTTCTCTGGGTGAAGAACAAGATGCCGGAGATCTATGAAAAGACCGCCCGCATCGGCATGTTCAATGACTGGCTGATCTACCGGCTCACGGGCATCCTGTCCGTCGAACCGAGCAATGGCTCCACGACGGGGCTTTTCGATCTGAAAAAGCGCACCTGGGATCCCGCTGTCGCGGAAAGCGTCGGCCTGCGGACGGACATCTTCCCGCCCGTCAGCGAATGCGGCCGGAAAGCCGCGGAGATCAACGAACAGGGCGCAGCGGACACCGGGCTCGCGGTCGGAACGCCGGTCATCGTCGGCGGCGGAGATTCCCAGCTGGGCTGCGTCGGCGTGGGGGTCGTGAAACCGAATCAGGCGGCGATCTTCGGCGGCAGCTTCTGGCAGTATGAATACAACACGGACAGCGGCGATACGGATCCCGACTGCCGCGTCCGTGTCAACTGTCATGCGGTCCCGGGTGTCTGGCAATATGAAGCTCTGGCCTTCAATCCCGGTCTCGTCATGCGATGGTTCCGTGACGGCTTCTGCCAGCATGAAGCCGCGATCGCCGCACAGACCGGTGAGGACATCTACGATCTGATGAACCGCGAAGCGGAAAAGATCCCCGCCGGCTCGAACGGCATGATGTGCACCTTTTCCGACGTGATGAACTTCACCTGCTGGAAGCACGCGTCACCGACCTTCACCAATTTCAGCATCGACCCGAAGCTGCACAACCGCTACACCTTTTACCGGGCCATCCTGGAAAACGCGGCGCTGGTCACCAGAGGCCACGTGGATCTCGTGCGGGAAGCGACCGGCAACATGCCGTCCGAAGTGGTCTTCGCCGGCGGTGCCTCCAAGAGCCCGCTGTGGTGTCAGATCCTCGCGGATGTACTGGGACTTCCCGTCAGAGTGCCCGTTGTCAAAGAGGCGACCGCTCTCGGCGCGGCGATCATCGCGGGCGTCGGTGCGGGGATCTACCGGGACGCGCAGGACGGCGCGGAACAGTGCGTCCGCTGGGAGAAGACCTGCACGCCGGATCCCGCCGCTCATGCCGTCTACGAAGAGATGTATCCTGTCTGGCGCGAAATCTACGCCGCGCAGCTTGCGCTCTGCGACAGAGGACTCACACGGAACATGTGGATCGCACCGGGGCTGGCCCCGCTTTCATGAAAGGAGACTGCCATGTTTGTCGTACATGAAGATGATTTTTCCTATCGATTCGGGGACAGCGGTCCGAAATATCTGATGAAGGGGCCGCGCATGAATTTTGCGCTCGTGCAGTTCCAGCCCGGTCAGGACTTTCCGGCACATTATCACAATATCATGGAGGAGAATTTCTACATCCTGAGCGGTGAGATCGATATCTACGTGGACGGTAAGGTCAACCACCTGAAGGAAGGTCAGATGATCCACATCGAGCCCGGTGAAGTGCATTACTGCGTCAACAACTCCGACCGGCCGATCAAAATGGTGTCAACGCTGGCGCCTTATCAGGAATCGGACAAGGTCGAGGTGCCGAATCCGTAACGGACGTCTCTACAGGGCGCCCGTGTAGAGCTGATAGGCAACGGCGCCCCAGGTCTCCCGGTTCTTTTTGAAGATCCCGGCGAACTGCCCGATGGGAACGGGATTGGCTGTCCCGATCTCGACGGTCACGGTCGGCCGCTGGAATTCCGCCGTCACAAAATCCGCGAAACAGCCGCTGCCGCCCGATGCCTGATCCTTTCTGATCCCCTTGTATCCCGTGTAGCTGCGGATCGTGTCCATGAGCGTCTTCGAGCGGGCATGCGTCGCTTCGTTCGCCATGACATCGCTGTAGTAGATGATATTTCCCGAAGTGTGATAATTGATGTGCGCGGCAAATCCCTGTGAACGCGCGCAGGAGATGAGTGCCTGCGTTTCCGGTTCACTGGCGGGGGAGAAACCGCAGAAGAACTCGATCCACGGATCCGGGTGTTTGTATGCGCTGCCGCCGAAACCCTGGGCGAAATTCTGATTGAGATCGACGCCGTTGCTGTTGGCCTTGAACTGCTTCAGATTCCCGCCGGTCCGCACGATGCTGTTGAGCCATTCGACGGTGTTCGGTCTGACCGCAGCCGCCGCTCCCTGCTGGGAGATCATCACACCGTCCGGATTGACCATGGGAAGGATGACAAAGCAGGTGTCCGACAGGAGCGTAGTATATGGGACATCATGGATCTGCTTCCGGTCATAGTTGCTGCAGATATACTCCACGATCTCCATGACCAGCTGGGAGGTCATGTATTCCCTGGCATGCATGGACGCCTGGATCATGACCCTGTGCGGCGCCGCCGCGTTCCCCAGCGTCAGCTGCAGGATCTCACGGCCCTGCACGCTCTGTCCGACGCACGAGGAAGTCAGAAGACCGGGATATTTTGCGCACAGCTGCTGCACATCCTCCCGCATCTCATCGTAACTGTATTTCTGATGGTCCGTGGAGACGATATCGGCGGGGATCTCCGCCGCTGACGCGGGAACAGACAGCACAAGCCAGCCGGCAAGGATCGCGATGATCCCGGCCGTCAATCTGATCAGGGATCGGATGCTGTTTCCGGTCATACCTGCCTCCTGCTCTGCTCCGCTTCGGATCCGTCTAAAAATCCCGAAACCCTTGATCGCTCAAAGATTTCGGGATCTTTCCTACAGGTGCGGGACGGATTTGAACCGACGCATCAGGGAGTTGCAGTCCCACGCCTTACCACTTGGCTACCGCACCATACGTCCGTGTATTTTACTATAAGGGAAAAATCCTGTCAAGATTTCATTTCCGCACTGCCGCATCGGGATCCCGGCGCGGAAACATCAAAATCTGACGGAGATCCATCAAAAACCGATAAGCATACGGATGCGGCCGGGTCTATACTGTTTCTGACGGGAAAGGAGGATATTTATGCGTTTAGGAACTTCATCACCGCTGCAGCACGATTCTCCCGAACAATGGGCGGCGCGGCACAAAGCGCTCGGGTGTGCGGCGGTCGTGTTCCCGGTACAGAGCGATGAACCGGAGGAGAGGATCCTTGCCTACAAAGCGGCCGCGGACCGTGCCGGACTCACTGTCGCGGAGGTCGGGATCTGGAGAAACGCACTGTCGCGGGATCCCGATGAGAGAAAACGGAACATGGATTACTGTGTGGAGCAGCTGCGACTGGCGGACTTCCTCGGTGCCGGATGCTGTGTCAACGTGGCAGGTGCCTTCGGCCCGGTGTGGGACGGTCCGTACAGAGAAAACTTCACGGCGCAGGCCAGACAGGAGACCGTCCGTATGGTGCGGGAGATCATCGACCGGGCAGATGTGAAGCACACCTTTTTCACGCTGGAACCGATGCCGTGGATGATCCCCACGGGACCGGAGGACTATGCCCGTCTTCTCGACGAAGTGGATCGCGACCGGTTTGCCGTGCATATGGATATCATCAACATGACGAGCTCCGTCGACCGCTATTTTCACGCTGAGGAACTGATCGACGCCTGCGCGGAGCTTCTGGGAAGCAGGATCAAAAGCTGTCATATCAAGGATGTGCATCTGAACGGTGCCTACACCGCGCAGCTGGTGGAATGCGCCCCGGGTTGCGGTGAATTCCCGATCCGGCACTATGTAGAAAAAATGCACGCCGTCGATCCGGATATGCCGATGATCCTGGAGCATCTGCGGACGGACGAAGAATATCTGAAGTATATGGCTTATCTTAAGGAGGTTCTGCATGGACTATACAAGACAGTCTGACGCCAATGTCATCACGCAGCGGTACATGGATTCCATCCTGTTCGAGGCGAGATATATCGACTCCGTCAGGGCGGAGCTGACTACGGATTTTCTGGGTGAGACCTTTGACCTGCCGGTCATGATGCCGGCGTTTTCCCATCTGGGCAATTACGCGGGGAGAGAGCGGAACGGCCTGGAGGAATATGCACTCGCGGCCGCGGAATGCGGCGTTCTTAATTTCTGCGGCATGATGGAAAATGACCAGTTTGAGAAGATCGTGAAGACCGGTGCAAAGACGGTGCGGATCGTCAAGCCCTACGCGGATCAGGGCAAGGTGCGCGATCAGATGCAGTTCGCGGAAGCCGCCGGTGCCTTTGCCGTCGGGATGGACATTGATCACATCTTCGGGGAGAAAGGTTATGACGTGGTCGTCGGGGAGGATATGGCGGCGCAGACGTCGGAGATGCTGCGTTCCTATGTGGAGCTCACGAAACTGCCCTTTGTGGTCAAGGGTGTCCTGAGTGTCTCCGATGCCGTGAAATGCGCAGATATCGGCGCAAAAGCGATCATCGTCAGTCATCATCACGGGCGGCTTCCCTATGCCGTTCCGCCGATGATGGTCCTGCCGGAGATCAAAAAAGCTCTGGCCGGAAAAGAGGTCGGGATCATTGTCGACTGCGGGATCGCGACCGGCGCGGATGTGTTCAAGGCGATCGCTCTGGGAGCCGATGCGGCCGCGGTCGGACGCGCCATGCTGCCCTCACTGGAGCAGGAGGGAACGCCGGGGGTATCGGCTTTTATCCGGGGGATCGGCGACGAGCTCCGCTTCATCATGGGATCAACGGGATACCGCCGCGTTTCCGATATCGATGCTTCGGTCCTGCATTTCCCGAACGACGAAATGCCGATCCGAAAAGGCCTGTTGTAAAAACCGGACATTTCCTCTATGATGGATTCCGGAGGTAACAGCATGGAAAAGGAACTGTATATCAAAGAGCTCCGGCCTTATCTGTACCTGATGGACGAAGCCCATGAGGCCACAGGTTTTCTCGTGATCGGCAAGGACCGGGCGTGTGTCATTGACACGATGATGGGATACAATGACCTCAGAAAAGCCGTACGCGGCATCACGGACAAGCCGGTCACGGTGGTGAACACGCACGGCCATCCGGACCATATCTTTGGAAATGTATATTTTGACGAAGCCTTTATGAATCCCAAAGACAACGATCTGGCAGCGGGTTTTGCCCGCGAGCCGGAATTCGTTGCCGCCTGCGGGGAGAGAAATCTGCACATGCCGCCGTTTAAGCCCATACAGGGCGGTGATGTGATCGACCTCGGCGGAAAGACTCTGGAGATCTATGATCTGCCGGGGCATACGCCCGGCGGGATCCTGCTTCTGCTCCGGGAGGACCGGATCCTGTTCACGGGCGACTCCGTCAACCATCACCTGTGGATGCAGCTGGACGGATGTCTGGCAATGCCCGATTTTGTCAGGGAACTGGACAAGGTGATGTTCCTGGAGGAACGGGCGGATGTGATCCTGCACGGCCATGCGCGTGACTTTGATGACATCTCGCTGATGCGCTGCCTGCGACAGGGCGCGGTGGAGATCTGTGAAGGAAAGACGGAAGACGACGCACCCTATGAATGGTTCGGCGGTGTCGCAAAGCAGCACCGCTTCCGTCTGGAAGAGGGAAAGCATTATCAGCAGCACGACAGTGTGATCTGCTATGGATAATCTGATCCTGTCATTTCATGTGGTGGCGCCGCTGTTCCTCTGCATCCTGCTCGGCGTGTTCCTGAAGCGGATCGGGATGCTCGGCGGACGCTCGCTGGAGGATCTGAACAGGCTGTGTTTCAAGGTCTTCCTGCCGATCTATCTCTTCCAGAACACCTACACGACACGGCTCTCGACCGCCTTTCACGCGGGGCTTGTCATCTATTCCCTCTGCGTTGTCGCAGCCGCCTTCGGTCTCTGTATGCTGCTCATCCCGCGGATCGAAAAGGCAAACGCGAGACGAGGCGTGATGATCCAGGCGATCTTCCGCAGCAATTTCGCCCTGTTCGGTCTGCCCGTGGCGCTCTCCCTCTGCGGAGAGGAGCGTGTGGGTCCCACCGCGGTGCTGGTGGGGATCCTGGTGCCCGTCTACAATGTGCTGGCCGTCGTCACGCTGGAGACCTTTCGCGGAGGGAAACCGGATCCGAAGAAGGTGGTCCGCGGGATCGCCACGAATCCGCTCATCATCAGCTCCGTTCTCGGCATCCTCATGAATCTCCTGCGGATCCCGCTGCCGGTACCGGTATCCACGGCGGTCGCCGATCTGGGCCGGGTGGCGACACCGCTTTCTCTCGTGGCACTGGGCGGATCCTTTGTGCTGGGCAGTGTGCGGGTCTATGCCCGCCAGATCACGTTCTCCGTGACGGCAAAACTGGTGCTGTTCCCGTTCCTTGCCACATCGATCGCCGTGCTGCTCGGGTTTCGCGATGAGCTGCTCGTGCCGGTGTTAGTCTTCTCCGGCGCCCCCACCGCGGTCTCCTCGTTTCCCATGGCACAGCAGATGGGCGGGGACGGCGAGCTGGCAGCCGATCTGGTCGTGTTCACCACCGGCTTCTGTGTGCTCACGATGTTTCTCTGGATCTTCTTCTGCAAACAGGCGGGTGTGATGTAGCTGTAATACGAAAACGGGAGGATACATGCGGATGATCGAAAATGTGGTGTTGATCGGTGCCGGCGCGGTGGGCGCCTATTTTGTGCAGGGACTGATGAAAAAGCCGGAGATCGGCTTTGCCCTGGCCGCGGAGGGCGATCGGAAAAAGCGGCTGGAAACGACCGGTCTGCGGATCAATCACGCGTCGCTGTTCCCTGCGGTAAAAACACCCGCAGAGGCGCGCGGTGCGGATCTGATCCTGATCGCCGTCAAATATGACGCCATTCACGAGGCAGCCCGCATGGCTGCGGAGATCGCGACAAAACAGACGATCATTCTCTCACTGTTAAACGGGATCGACAGCGAGGAGATCGTGGGGGCTGCGGCCGGAGCGGAGCACATGCTCTACTCGATCATGCGGATCCAGTCCTGGCGGGAAGGCCGCGAGATCCTCTTTGACCCCGCGGCGACGGCGGGATTGTTCTTCGGAGAGAAGGATACGCGGGAAAAAACGGAGCGGGTCCGCGCGGTCGAGGAACTCTTCGCCGGCACGGAGATCCGCTGCACCTTTGTCCCGGACATGCAGGGCGAGATCTGGAACAAGTTTGCGAGCAACATCAGCCGCAATCTGCCGCAGGCCATGCTGGGTGTCGGCTACGGAGCCTATGAGGACAGCGTCCATGCCGCGTATCTGCGCGACACCATGGATGCCGAGGTCAAAGCGGTCGCGGAAGCGAAAGGCATTCACATCCCGCCGATGGCCGGAAAGGCGGCAGCCGCCTGGCAGACGGTGGATAAAAGCGCGCGGTTTTCTACACTGCAGGATCTGGATGCGCACCGGCACACGGAGGTGGAGATGTTCCTCGGCGAGCTGATGCGAATGGCGCACGAGGTTCACGTGCCGGTCCCCTGCTGCGCGTTCGCCTATCATTTCATCAAAGCGCTGGAAGAGAAAAACGACGGACGGTTTGATTACGGATCCTGAGGCGGTGCCTCACTCTCTGGCCTCCAGAAACCACCGGTAGTTCTCTTCGTAGAACAGGTGGATCTCCCGGCCGCCGACCACGCAGGTGTACATGATCCCGGCACCCCCCGCGCGTCTGCTGGCGCACCGCTCGATCTTCTTCACGCGATCGATCGCATAGTGCGTGCCGTCCTCCCAGACAAGCCCGAGAGGACGCAGAACCCCGTCGGAGGAAAACTCCGCCGTCACGTCTACATAGACCTTGCACCCGATCCGTTCCGACATGATCAGCCTTCTTCGGATACATGCACACCCTTTTCGAAATAGGAATGCGGGTGCACCATGTGATCGTCCGCTTTGGCGTCCAGTCCCGCGAGGATGCGGTCACAGTACAGCCTGCCGCGCAGAACGGCATCGTGTCCGAACCGCCTGCGCATGGCGTCCACAGCCATGTCCATCTTCAGCTGCTTCTCCCGCATCCGCTCGTCCAGGAACAGACTGGTCTGATAGCAGTACGCGTCGGGCACAAGATCGGCCACCCGCACGCCGACACTGCGGATCGGCTTTTCCCAGCGGTAATGACGCAGGAAGATCCGCATGGCATGTTCCGCGATCTCATCGGAGATGTTTGTCGGGACCTCGATCTGCTGCTGCCTGCCGAAGCTGAACAGTTCATTGTCCCGCACGCTGATGCCGATATTCCGGCCCACGAAGTGATTCTCCCTGAGCCTTGCCGCGACACTCTCCGCAAGGAGGCAGACCACCATCCGCACATCATCGGTGCTGACAAGATCCCGCGGCGTCGTGGTGCTGTTGCCGATGCTCTTGATCGGCGAGGCGGATCCCTCCGCCGAGACAGGCGTCTGGTCCTCGCCGCAGGCAAAGATCCGCAGGATCAGTCCGATCTTCCCCAGATGGGCGGTGAGGATGCGCGGTTCACAGACGGCGACATCGCCGATGGTGTTCAGGCCGAGCGAACGCAGCTTCTTCGCGGTGGCGCGTCCGACATAGAGAAGATCGGAGACCGGCGCCCGCCAGACGATGTCACGATAGTTCTCACGTGTGATCTCCGTGATCGCGTCCGGCTTTTTATAATCCGATCCGAACTTGGCATAGATCTTGTTCCAGCTGACGCCGATCGAAACGGTGAGTCCCAGCTCCTTTTTCACGCGCGCACGGATCTCTGCGGCGATGTGACGCGCGTCTCCGACGGCGGACGCGGACGCGCTGACATCGAGCCAGGACTCGTCGATGCCGAAAGGCTCCTGCAGATCCGTGTATTCCGCATAGATCTGATGCGCGAGGCGGGAGAACCGGAGATACAGATCCATCCGCGGCGCAACGATCACGAGCTCCGGACAGATCTGACGGGCCTGCCAGAGCACCATGCCGGTCTTCACGCCGCGCTTCTTGGCCGGATAATTCGCAGTCAGCACGATCCCGTGACGTGCCTCCGGATCTCCGCCGACCGCGAGCGGCCGCCCCGCAAATTCCGGGTGATGCAGCATCTCCACGGCCGCGTAAAAACAGTTCATATCGCTGTGCAGGATCGCTCTGTCCATCCCTCTCCCCTCCTCTGCAGTTATCATAGAACATATGTTCGATTTTTGCAACTGCAGATTGAGGGATCACCGTTTTTTTATGCGCCGCATCAGTTCCGCGCCGTTATCCTTGAGCCACCGGTCCCATTTCCGGTAATCCGGGCAGTATCGGAGCACCTCTTCATAAAAGGCTTTGGAATGGTTCATATGTCTGAGATGGCAGAGTTCATGGATGATCACGCTGTCGATCACCTCTCTGGGCGTTAACATCAGCAGCACATTGAAATTCAGATTCTTCTTCGCGCTGCAGCTCCCCCACCGGGTCGTCTGATTGCGGATCGTGATCTTCCCGAAATCCACCCCCATGATCGCGGCGAAATGCGCTGTCCGCATCGGCAGATAGGCTTCGGCCGCCCTTCCGAGCTCACGCAGCTCCCTCTCCGAGAGCACCTGCACCGGATGCTCCCGTTCATAATCCTCCCGCTCTTTTTTGCGGATGCCGGCCTCCGTGACCTTCTCTGCGATCCATTCCCTGTTCTGCCGCGCAAACGCCAGGATCTCGGCTTCCGGTGTCCGAAGCGGCGCGCGGATGATCAGATCGCCGTCCGGTGTCACCTCCAGCGCCATGGTCTTTCTCTTTGACCGCCTGACCGTGCAGGCAAAATCGGGACAGTCCGGCGTCATCATGGCCGTTCCGGGAACCGCGCGTAGTCGTCGTAGATACGGTTTCTTGCCTGCTTTTCCTCCGGAGAAAGGCGCTCACAGCCGGCGATATCGAATGCGCCAAAGGTGTCCATCAGGCGGGACGCGGGATCCAGTTCCACATAGGTGACCCAGGGCAGCCAGTGATGGAGCGTGTGCAGGACCTGATCCGAAAAGCCGCCGCCCTCCCAGGACAGCCCGCGGATCCTGTAGCCGAATTCGCCGTCCACATCATTGGCCTGCCGCGTGTTGCTGTGAATGAACTCCGCGTAATCCCGGTAACGCGCGTCGCCGGTGATGAGGTAGATCCGGTAGTAGATATAGGCACAGGCGGCCATGTACATGTCCCCGCCGCCGGTCCCGATCGTGACCGGGCTCTGTCCGCTGATGGAACGCTTTGACAGCGGACTGTACGGGTTGTCGCAATACACCGGAAAACGCCACGAATAGGTCCAGGTCTCCGTGTAATCCGCTGCGCCCAGAAGCGCCCGCAGCCATTTCTCCTCACCGGTCAGATCATACAGGGCAAGGAAGCCGAACATGGCATAGATGCCCGATTCATTGTCCATGATATCCGCGTTGTCGCAGGTGGAGCCGCGGTATTCCATGCGTTCATAGACATTGGCATAGGACCACTCGCCCGCCCGGAGCGCCGCTTCCCGATAGTCTTCCTTGCCCGTGACCAAATAGAGCTGGACGAGAAAACGGACCAGGCTGATCGTGTTGGCTTTGGAATCCATGCGCATGGAGCCGTCCGGCTCATAGGCGCGGTAAAAGGAGCCGTCCCCGTCCTGCACCTTCAGGAAAAAGGCCGCCGCTCGTTCACAGAAGGCCAGCCAGTCCGGATGCTCCTGCGTCTTCTTTCTCGTGAGCACATAGGCATCCAGAATGTTCTCCAGGCCGTCCGCGGACATGCGCAGCCAGATCGGATAGGGTTCAAAGGCCCTGTTGATCGGGCTGTAGCATCCGTTCGGTGCCCCGTGTTCGTTTGCCCCGTTCTCCACCCAGAAACGGATCATATGCTGTCCTTTTTCGAAGGCCTCCGGATCATTTTCCCGCAGACCGTAGTCCATCAGCTGGAAGCCGATGCCCGGCTGCTGTCCCACGAAACCGAACTGCAGAGAGATGCTGTCCGTATCCATGTCCGGAAGGAACGCCGAAAACGGCACGCCCCAGGCGCCGTCACCGTAGTCCCTGGCCAGTTCCTTCATGGCGCGGATGTTGTTGTGATACTGGAGATCCTGATCCACCGCGAACAGATCGTCACGCAGCCGCGCGTAGACAGAACGCCACGCCCAGCGCATCATCGGGTAGAAATCATCAAAACAGCCCAGATCCAGACGCACCGCATAGTGGTCCGAGAAATCCTGCTCCATGGGATGCAGCACCCGGTTGAACGTTTTGGTCTTCATCATGTAATCGATGTTGTAGCCCCGCTGCTGATCTCCCGTCTGTCCGTCCGCGACGGGGTAGACATAGTCGATGGTCAGGCCGTCCCGCACCGCTCCCGTCTTCTTCCTGACCGGAAATCCGTAGTAGAGATAGTTGATGGTCCTGTCCTCCGGGCGGGAGAGGCCGATGGCGCCCGCCGTGCAGTCCCGGTCGATCATCTGGGTGAACGGCATCATCCTGCGTCCGGGCAGCGTGACATCCGCCCGGTTTCTGGACAGCATGATCGTCTCGCCGGTCCTCTTGCTCTTCGCGGCGAAGAGCGGGAGGGTCATGGCGGTCTCTCTGCGCCAGAAATATTCGCAGTCGGGATCGAAGCCCGTCACATGCGGTCCGGCAAATTCATTGTCCCGGTACCAGGTCGCCGGGGCAAAGCAGTGAAGATCGCGGACGGTGTCCGCATCCGCGAGGACAAAAGAGATCCTGGAGGCGAAGCCCAGATCGTCCGCGCCCTTTTTCAGAACCGTCACGGTGCGCGAGATCACCACGCCGTCCGCCTGCGTCTCATAGGTGTCCGCAAAGCGCAGTGCCGAACCGTTCGGCGTCTCCAGCACGCCGCCGGCAATGACTCTGCCGTCTCCCTCCGCGGACAGCTCCGTATACGCCCGGTCAAAGAATTCCGTCACGGCCATGGCCGTCTTGACGTACGCGTACATGGGGCGCCGGTTGAAATACAGTACCTTTCCCTCTTTTCCGATCTCCACGCCGCCGTCATGAAACAGCAGTTCATAGTCGCCCGTTTTCAGTACGGTCATCTGTCCTCCTCTCCGCGATGGATAACGCCGCGAACCCGTTTCTGCAATTATCCCATATCCCCGTCCGATTGCAAACAACCGGAAAAATGATAAAATAGGTGCATGGCCAGACTGATCGGAAAAAAACCGGCGTCATTCTCGCTTTCCGTTGTCTATGACTTCGTGATGACCAAGCTGCCGGATTATATCTACGCCGTGTTCGAACCTGTCTTTGAGACAGCAGACGGACAGTCGACGGCCTGTGACATGATCCTGTTCATCCCGCACATGGGCGTGTTCATCCTGGATGTCTGCGATGCCGTCGCGATCTCCTCCGAGAACGGACAGTTCTTTTTCAGTTACCGGGACGGAAGAAAAACCGTATGGGATCCGGAGCGGCTGGCCGACAAAAGGGTCCATGTGCAGCGTTTTCTGAAGGAACGGTTCCGCATCGCACCGCTCGTCTATGAGATCCAGTGCTTTCCGAGCTTCAGGGGAAATCCCGGCATGCTTTCCGCCATCGACCTGCGCCTCGGCGCGGATCATGCGCTCTTTTTCGAGGATCTGCTGGATGAGACCTCGTTTCTGGTCAAACTGTACCGATCCTGTATCCATCGCGGACTCGGGGGGATCCAGAACGGCACCTGTGAAGATCTCACCGATGTGGAGGCCCACAGTATCTTTTTCTACTGGGAATCCGGCGTTCCCGCGCCGATGCGTCCGCAGTCCCCGCCTCTGGTCTTCTTAAGCTACAACCGGTTCAATCAGGTCCGCGCCCGGGAGATCAAGGAAGAACTGGAGAATAACGGGATCTTTGTCTGGCGCGCACCGGAGGATGTCCCTGTCGGCACGGACTATTATGTTCAGGAAATGGACGCCATCGAAAAATGCGACGCGTTCCTGATCCTGCTCTCCTCCACTTCCCAGGAGAGCGAAGAGGTGCGCAAGGAATTCGTCAAGGCAGTCAATGAAAACAAAAAGATCATCCCCATCTGGATCGAAGACTGCAGCGTAAACACCTTTTATTCGGAGAATCTGACCCGCCACCAGTACCGCTATATGATCGATAATGACATGGATGTCATGAACGAGATCATCCGGGTGGTAAAGGAGGGACACACCCCCTGAATTATCCTGCCTGATTGGCGTGCACGCGCTTCACCCCGCCGGTACGGGGTGCATTCTGACGCAGCCGGGGAACGAGTCCGATATAGAGCGCATAAGCATTGACCAGTAGCGCGCCGATCCAGGCGCCGATCTCCGCATAGGCCGTCGCCGTGAAGCCGATCCGCCCGATAAAGAAGGAGATCACACCGATCCGTAGGATCATCTCCAGGATCCCGGACAGCATCGGAAGCATCGGCTTCCCCATCCCCTGCACGGCACTGCGGATCACAAACAGGCAGTCCACGCAGATCATCATCACCCCGCAGCGGGGAAGAAAAAGGACCACCAGACTGACCTGATCCGCCCCGTTCAGCAGAAATCCCGCCAGCGCCCCCGGCGCAAAGAACATGAGCGATCCGAACACCAGATACGTGACCGTTGAGATCCCCAGACAGACGCGCAGACCGTCCCCGATCCGGCGATACTCACCGGCACCGTAGTTCTGACTGGCATAGGCGCTCATGGCGTTTCCGGCGGTCGCCGCCGGTGTCATGAACAGGTTCAGATATTTGCTGCAGGCGGTATAGGCCGCGGTATAAACCACGCCGTAGCCGTTCACGAAATACTGCACCACCATGCAGCCGATCGCCGTGATGGAATTCATCAGCGCCATCGGGATCCCGTTTTTCAGCAGTTCGATGAATATGCGGCTCTCATTTCTGAAATCGTCCCTTGTGAGCCGGATCATCGGGATCTGTGTCAGCCGATGAATGCAGATGACGGAAGAAAGGATCTGTGAAATGATCGTCGCGATGGCTGCGCCCTCGACGCCCATGTGAAGGGTCATGATGAACAGCCAGTTCAGCGTCAGATTCACGACGGAAGACAGGATGATCGCTTTCAGCGGCGTTCTGCTGTCTCCGAGAGAACGGAGAACCGACGCGGAGATATTGTAGCAGATCCCGGTGAAAAGCCCGCCGAAGACAATGTAACCGTACCGGAGACTGTCTCCGATGATCTGCTCATCCGTCCGGAGCAGCCGCAGCGCATGGGGCAGAAAAGCCACACTCGCGGCTGACAGAAGAACCGAAAGGACGACGCCCAGTTCGATGATCGCCGCGATCCTGTGCCGGAGCTCATCCATATTTCTGGCGCCGTAGCTCTGCGCCACAAGAACGCCGAACCCATTGGCGAGGCCAAAGGAAAATCCGACGATCAGGAAGAACAGGGACGTCATGTTCCCGACGGCGGCCAGCGCGTTGTCTCCCAGTCCCTTCCCGACGATCCATGTGTCGGCAAAATTATAGAACTGCTGCAGCATGCTGGTCAGCAGCAGCGGCCAGAAAAACGAGAGGATCAGCCCTGCCGGCTTTCCTCTCGTAAAATCGATCTCTCTTTTTCGAACCATGGAACCTTTCTGTGCACGCATAGCCATCTTGCCTTCCTCTCCGATCTTTCAGAGAGAACTATACGCGCAACTCCCCTCCTCCGCTTATCGATTTTTGACAGTCGTTCCGATCAGATTTTGACGCGTCGAAGGGGCGGCCGGCGTCAGTGCGTGGACTGTCCGAGCCCCCATTCGTCCACCAGATCGCTGTGATCGACCAGTCCCATGTAATAGGCCGTGACCTCCGTGATCGTGACTCCGGGCAACGAATCATCCTGCATGATGTCCCTGAGGTTGTCCCAGGCATAGTCGACAAATTCCTGCGGCACCATATCGGAGGCGGCATACAGATCGGGCACACTCAGCGAATGGATGAACTCATGGGCGATCGTTGAGGAATCGACAAACTCGTTTCTGTGGTTTAACATCAGCACAAGGAATTCATACGGCGGCTCCTCTCTGCCCTCCATCATGTACCAGTAGTCCTTCAGCGATCTCTCCGGTCCCGAACCGACATCAAACGAGCAGGAGACATTCGTCGCGCTCGGATCGGAATTGATCGCAAACATGTACTCGATGCCGTCCGCGTTCAGTTTCTTCATGATCGCTTCGCTGTCGATCTTCGAAGAGATGATCTCATCCGCCTCGAAGATGCCCTCCTTCTGCTGGTTGATCGTGCTGCCCAGATCGGTCGCAAAGGCCGCGTCGTAGAGGAGTTCCTCATGCTCCTCCCAGTCCCAGATAAAATGAACTTCCCGCCCGTATTCGGCGATGTGCTTCTCGAGCCAGCTCATGGCTTCGCCGAGTCTGTCGTGATATCTCGCCAGCTTCTCGGCGTCGTTGCCGTTATCAAAATCCCACGAGCTTCTTGCGTCATCGGCGACGATGGTGACCACGGCGATGTTTCCTTCCACCTCTCTCACCGTGCCCATCGGATAGTTATACAGCGAAAGCTCGCCGCCGCCCGAAAAGAAACCGGCATCACCGTCGGTCGCATCCTCCGCCGCCTGGCCCTCGTTCTCATATCCCTCCGCTTCGGAAGCACCGTCCGCTTCCGAGCCTCCGGCTTCCTGCGTTTCTTCCGTCTCGTAGTCCGTGTACTCGCCGTCCTCGTCCAGACAGCCGCCGAGCATCAGGGATGCGAGCGCAAGCGTTGCGATCATCCGTGCGGTCTTTCCGTGAAATCCTGTCATGTTAAGCCTCCTCTTCGCTGACATGTTTCTCATGATTCTCTACAATATAAAAAC
>JAILOV010000001.1 GCA_024690605.1 Lachnospiraceae bacterium
CACCTCGTTGCCGGGGAACAGGCGGAAGTATTTCTTCGGCGGCTCTTCCATAAAGTCATCGCGCTCGATCCAGAGTTCCCTGCCGAAGGGCACTTTGCGTGTCCCGAGCTCCGGTACCTCCTTGTTGTTCTCGATCTCCAGCTCCTCGGTCTGATCCTCCGGATAGTTGTCGATCACAAGCTTTAACGGTTTCAGGATCGCCATCATGCGCGGCGCCTTCTCCTTGAGATCCTCACGGATGCAGTATTCGAGCATGGCATCATCCGCCGTGGAATTGGCCTTACTGACGCCGCAGAGCTCCACGAACCGCCTGATCGAAGCAGGGGTGTAGCCGCGGCGTCTCAGTGCCGCGATCGTGACCAGTCGCGGATCGTCCCAGCCGTCCACGATGCCGTCATCTACCAGTTTCTTGATGTAGCGCTTGCCGGTCACCACATTGTTGAGATAGAGCTTGGCGAACTCGATCTGCCTCGGCGGATGTTCGAATCCGCACTCCTGCACGACCCAGTCATAGAGCGGACGGTGATCCTCAAATTCCAGCGTGCAGATGGAATGAGTCACGCCCTCAAACGCGTCCTCCAGCGGATGCGCGAAGTCATACATGGGATAGATGCACCATTTGTCACCCGTGCGCGCGTGCGGGATATGGGCCACGCGGTAGAGGATCGGATCGCGCATGTTGATATTGGGCGATGCCATGTCGATCCTGGCACGCAGCGTCATCGCACCGTCGGCGACCGCGCCGCTCTTCATTTCCTCGAACATCCGCAGGTTGTCCTCGACGCTCCGGTCTCTGTCGGGATCGGGACGTCCGGGCTCGGTCAGCGTGCCGCGGTAGTCGCGGATCTCGTCGGCCGTGAGCGTCGAAACATAGGCCTTGCCCTTTTTGATCAGTTTCACCGCCTCTTCGGCCATCCTCTCAAAATAATCGGAGGCGTAGTAGAGCCTGTCTTCAAAATCCGCGCCCAGCCACTTCACATCACGGATGATCGAGTCCATGAACTCGCTCTTCTCTTTGGTCGGGTTGGTGTCATCAAAACGCAGGTTGAACTTGCCGCCGTATTCCTCGGCCAGACCGTAGTTGAGCAGAATGCTCTTGGCGTGGCCGATGTGCAGAAAGCCGTTCGGCTCAGGCGGAAAGCGCGTCATGACATGGTCATAGACGCCTTCCTTAAGATCCTTGTCGATCGCGAGTTCGATGAAATTCCGGGAGCCGGTCTTCTCCGCCGGCTGCTCCCTGAGTTCTTCCTCCATAGGTTTCCTTTCTAGTTGTCCTCTACGCTGTAGTTCGGTGCTTCCTTGGTGATCTGGATATCATGCGGATGGCTCTCTCTGAGCGCGGCAGCGGAGATCTTGATGAAGCGTCCGCTCTCCTGCAGCGTGGGGATCGTCGCGCATCCGCAGTATCCCATGCCGGCGCGCAGGCCGCCCAGCAGCTGGAACACGGTATCCTCGAGCAGTCCCTTGTAGGCGACGCGTCCCTCAACGCCTTCCGGCACGAGCTTTTTGGCGTTCTCCTGAAAATAGCGGTCCTTGCTGCCGTTCTCCATCGCGGAGATGGAGCCCATGCCGCGATAAACCTTGTATTTCCGGCCCTGATAGAGTTCATAGTCACCCGGCGCCTCATCGCAGCCCGCGAAGATCGAACCCATCATCACGCAGCTGCCGCCCGCGGCGATCGCCTTGGTGATGTCACCGGAGTATTTGATGCCGCCGTCCGCAATGATCGGGATCCCCGATTTCTTTGCCACGGCATAGCAGTCCATGATCGCCGTGACCTGCGGCACGCCGATACCGGCCACCACGCGCGTTGTGCAGATGGATCCCGGCCCGATACCGACCTTGACCGCGTCCGCACCGGCCTCGATGAGTGCTTTGGTCGCATCGCCCGTCGCCACATTACCTGCGATGACCGGCAGATCCGGGAACGCTCCCTTGATCTCCTTCAGGCAGCGGATGACGTTTTCACTGTGTCCATGAGCGGAATCCAGCACGACCACATCGACCTTGGCCTCGATCAGCGCGGACACGCGATCCAGCACATTGGCCGTGATGCCCACGCCGGCGCCGCACAGAAGCCTGCCCTGGCTGTCCTTGGCCGCGAGCGGATACTTGATCGTCTTTTCGATATCCTTGATCGTGATCAGTCCGACCAGATTGTAGTCGTCATCCACGATGGGAAGCTTTTCCTTCTTGGATTTTGCGAGGATCTCCTTGGC
Organism: Lachnospiraceae bacterium; assembly: GCA_024690605.1. Taxonomy (GTDB): domain Bacteria; phylum Bacillota; class Clostridia; order Lachnospirales; family Lachnospiraceae; genus Butyrivibrio. The sequence continues at coordinate 2,220 of JAILOV010000001.1, forward strand.
TTCCTCGAGGGTGATGCCCTGCTTCGCGGTGATCAGGTTCTCGGAGGTCATGCATTCCTTGATCTTTTTGGAATAGTCCGTTTCGAATTTGAGATCCCGGTTGGTGATGATGCCCACCAGCTTTCGTCCCTCGGTGATCGGCACGCCGGAGATCCGGAACTTGCCCATCAGATCATCGGCATCCGCGAGCGTGTGCTCGGGGGACAGGGAAAACGGATCGCTGATGACGCCGTTCTCCGAGCGTTTCACCTTGTCCACTTCCTCCGCCTGTGCCTCGATCGTCATGTTCTTGTGGATGATACCGATGCCGCCCTGCCGCGCCATCGCGATCGCCATACGATGCTCCGTCACAGTGTCCATACCGGCCGAGAGCATCGGCACATTGAGCCGGATGGTCTTCGTGAGATTGGTCGTCACATCCACCTGATTCGGCACGACCGCCGAAAAGGCCGGCACAAGTAGCACGTCGTCAAAGGTAATCCCGTCTCCGATGATCTGTCCCATACACATTCCTCCTCTCTAATCCGTGAACACTTTTCTGGGTGCAACACTTTTGATCGCGTTTACCAGTCCCTCGCTGGGTTCCAGGATCAGCCGCTCTTTGCCCTCCATGATCATCACATAGCGGTGATCCGGCTGCTCTTCGGCAGGCGCATAGTCAAGCGTCGTCAGCTGACGGTTTTTGAACTCATCGAGATGATGGGAATGAAACGGTGCCAGGATCTCCATCTTGCCGATATCGTAGCTCGCGACATGCTTGCGGCGGCTCTTGTTGAAGATCTTGTCGACCGAGAGTTCCCTGTCGATATACTGATACTCAAATTCCACGGAAGCGCGCAGGCCGAAGAACCAGATGCCCACACCGGCGGCGATCGCCACAAGGAACGCGATCAGATTGCCCATAAGAAATGCCAGAAGAAGAAACCCGATCAGGAGCATCACGCACAGGATCTTCAGAAACCGCATCAACGTGACCGTCTTCGGCCGCGTCATGCATTCGACATAAGTGTTCACGTCCATTGGCTTGCCTCCAGAAGGAATTGTGATATACTTGAAAATATTCATTCTATTTTACATAAGAACCAGCCGTTTGGCAAGAAGGAAAAGGTGTTCGCATTATGAGACTGACACTTGAGGATCCCTCCGAAACACCTGCGGAAAACAAAGAAAATGTCGTCCCTTCGGACGCGGATCTGAAGAAAAGCCGGAAAGAACGGATCGCCGCCATGACGCCGCGGGAGAAGTGGCTCTATTTCCTGGATTATTACAAGATCCCCGTGATCGCGATCGCTGCCGTCCTGATCTTTGCCGTTCTCATCACCAGAGACATCCGGAACAATCTCCCCGTCGGGTTTCAGGCGGAATTCCTCAATGCCATCGTCTGGGATTCCGAAGAGTTCGCGGCATCCTTTGCGGAAGCGGCGGGCATCGACCTCACCGCCGAAACCTGCACGATCGACAACGATGTCCTGCAGTCGTCGGACGCGGATTCCTATGACCAGGCGTCCCTCTACTCCGCGGAAAAACTCATGGTGCGGATCGCAGCGGCCGAGATCGATGTGCTGGCCGCGGATGAGGACATCTTCGTGCAGTACGCGAGGGGCGGCACGCTGGCGGATCTGCGGGAGATCTTAAGTGACGAGGATCTCGCCTTCTATGCGCCCTATCTGGTGGAAGCAGCGGCCGAGTCCGAGAGCGGTGTCATGTCCGCTCCGTGTCCCATGGGCATCCGTGCGGAAGCTGCGACGCGTCTCAACGAAACCGGCGCCTATCCCGAAAAAAACGCGGTCATCGGCATCGTGGCAAACACGAAACACCCTGACCGCGCAGTCGCTTTTCTGAATTATCTTTTTGATCGTCCCTGATCCGCCGTCAGGGCGGATCCGTGCATCCTCAGATCTGTGTCTCCACAAAGATCGCGTAGATCGCCTCGATCGCACGCTCGAAATCGTCGTTGTCAACGCCGATGATCACGTTTAACTCGCTCGATCCCTGATCAATCATGCGCACGTTGATGCGCGCATGCGCCAGCGCGGAGAAGATCCTGCCGGCCGTTCCGCGTGTGGATTTCATGCCGCGTCCCACAACGGCGATCAGCGCAAGCCCCGATTCGATCTCCAGCACATCGGGCTTTGCCAGCCGGTAGATCCCGGAAACGACCGCCTGCTCCTTGGAGATGAACTCATCCTCGTGGACGAAGACCGTCATCGTGTCGATTCCCGAAGGCACATGCTCGATCGAAATGTCCTGATCCTCAAAGGCCTGCAGGACTTTGCGCACAAAGCCCACCTCGGCGTTCATCATGTCCTTGGCGATGCTCACGCTGCAGAAACCCTTCTTGCCCGCGATCCCGGTGATCGTGTAGCGCGATTTTTTCGCGGTCGATTCCACGATCCAGGTCCCGTCATCCTCGGGATCATTGGTGTTGCGGATATTGATCGGAATGCCCTCCTTGCGCACGGGGAAGATGGAATCCTCGTGCAGGACCGAAGCACCCATATACGCGAGCTCTCTGAGCTCCAGATAGGTGATCGTCTCGATCTTGCGCGGATGCTTGATGATCCGCGGATCGGCGACCAGAAATCCCGACACATCCGTCCAGTTTTCATAGACATCGGCATGGGCAGCCCGTGCAACGATCGCTCCCGTGATATCGCTTCCTCCGCGGGAAAAGGTCTTCACGCGGCCGTCCGGCATCGCCCCGTAAAATCCGGGGATCACGGCATTTTCCGCATTTTTCAGACGCCCGCCGAGCACTTCGTTGGTCCTGTCCGCGTCAAAATCCCCCTTCTCATCGAAGAAGATCACCTCCGCGGCGTCGATGAAGTCATAGCCCAGATAGTTCGCCATCACGATGCCGTTGAGATACTCTCCGCGCGACGCGGCATAGTCGCGGCCGGCCTTTTTCTTCAGATTCGCATCGATCGTCGCGAATTCATCGCTCAGATCGAGCGTGAGCGACAGTCCCTTGATGATATCCTCATAGCGTCCGCGGATCTCCCGCAGCACGCCTGCATAATCCTTGCCCTCGGAAGCCAGATCATCGCAGGCATAGAGCAGATCCGTGACCTTGGTATCCCCGGAAACACGCTTTCCCGGCGCGGACGGCACCACATAACAACGGTCCCTGTCCGAACGGATGATGTCTCCGACCTTGGCAAAATGCTCGGCGTCTGCCAGCGAACTGCCGCCGAATTTAACGACCTTTTTCATTCCTCTCCTCTTTTCCGTGCGTATGGTCATTCATCCAGTACGCGCATCCAGTTTTTCACGCCCGCCAGACCGGACAATATGTTCAAAAAGCTGCTTTCCTTCATCGGGGCGGTCAGGATCGCCGACGCATCGCAAGCCTCACACGGCACCTCGGTGCTCCCGGAAAACGCGGACAGGATCTCTGCTTTTCCGCTCCCGTCCGTTCGCAGATAAAACCGCCGGACAGTGTCGCCTGCCGGAGCAAGCTTCGACGGACGATCCGTCATGGACACCGGCACGGTCTTTCCGGCGTTTTTCACGATCTCACACACATCCGCGACCACCGCGCTCGCCGTCGCGTCGCGGCCCGCTCCGCGTCCGTAATACATCGAGGTGTCCAGCATGTTGCCGTGCACCGCGATCGCGTTGAACACACCCCGGACGGAAGCAAGGGGATGCTCCGTGGGAACCAGGAACGGCGCGACCATGATCTCCAGTCCCTCATCCGTCTGCCGGCAGCTCCCCAGAAGTTTCACCGTCGCACCGCATGCGCGTGCCAGCTTCAGATCCTCCGCGGTGATCTTTGTGATCCCTTCCGTCGGCACCTTTTCGGAATCCACGTAGCCTTCTGTCATGAGAGAACCCAGGATCGCGATCTTGCGGCAGGCATCATGTCCCTCTATGTCCGCGGACGGATCGCGCTCCGCATAGCCGAGTTCCTGTGCTTTCTTCAACACGTCATCAAACGCGGCGCCCTCTTCCTCCATCTGTGTCAGGATATAGTTCGTGGTGCCGTTCAGGATGCCGGCGATCTCATCGATCTTCTCGCTCTTGAGCGCCCCCTCCAGCGTCCGGAGGATCGGGATCCCGCCGCCCACGCTCGCCTCGAAGAGATAACTCACCTGATGCTTCTTTGCAAGTTCCACCAGCTCGGGACCGTGCTTCGCGACCAGCTCCTTGTTGGAAGTGCAGACACTCTTGCCTGCCTCCAGCGCCTGTTTCGTGAAATCATAAGCGGGATTGACGCCGCCCATGGTCTCGCAGACCACGCGGATCTCGGAATCATCAAGGATCGTCCGGAAATCATGCGTCACCTGCGACTCGTGCGGATCTCCCGGAAAGTCGCGAAGATCGAGGATCGCCTTGACCGCCACATCATCGCCCGCACTGGCGCGCACCCGGTCCGCGTTCTCGTCGATCACATGCGCCACACCGCCGCCAACCGTGCCATATCCCAGAATCGCTATCTTTGTCATCGTCTGTCTCCCTGAAACAAAAACAATCCTCCGCCGTTGAAAAACGGCGAAGGATATTGTAACACACTTTGCCTTCCGCAGGCAACCGCGTTCACACTCTGAGAAACGCCATGGTCTCCTGGAGATCATCAGCCAGGAGCTGGAGCTGTCCGGCCGATTCGCTGATCACGGTAAAAGTCTCATGCAATTCCTGCATGGAAGCGGTTGTCTCCTCGGTAAACGCGACATTCTGTTCCGACAGCACGGCAAGATCCTGGATCGTCTCCGTCAGGCTCATGCGGCTGTCATTGAGTCCCTCGATCTGCGCGATCAGCGTCTCGGTACTCTCGTCCAGATGGCGAACGCTGTCGGCGATCAGCTGCATATCACTCTTTGTGTCTCCAAGCGTTTCATTCTGGGTTGCCGCGTTCTCTTTGAGACGCGTGAGCACGCCGTTGCTCTCTCTGGTGCTCTCCTGCAGCCGGCCCGCGACAACACGGATCTCCTCGGCGCTTTTCTTTGACGAATCGGCCAGCTGCCTGATCTCATCGGCGACCACAACAAAGCCGCGCCCCGCGTCTCCCGCGCGTGATGCCTCGATCGACGCGTTCAGGGACAGGAGATTGGTCTGTGCGGCGATCCCCGCGATAGATTCGGAAAAGGCCGTGATACGCTCCGCCGCCTCAGCGGTCAGAGAGAGCGTCTCATTGATCCTGTCGACGAGCATCTGCATTTCCGTCATCCCGTCGGCCAGCCGGTCCAGAGATTCCCCTGTGCGTCGGCTCGTGATCGCGATCTCGTTGGCGAAATCCCCGACCTGATCCGTCCCGCGCGTGATCCGGTCAATACCCTGCCAGATCCCGTCGGCGTCTCCTGCCGCCTGCTTCACACTCTCCGCCTGCACCGCAGCGCCCCGGGAGACCTCGCTGATCCTGTCCGCCATGTAGCCGGACGCACCGGCTGCCATTCCGGCGGAATCCGCCAGATCCGTGCCGGAGTCATAGAGATCGCGCGAAACCTCTCTGGTTGCCCGGATCACACGGGAGAGATTCTCTTCCGTGCGCGCTTTGCGCTTTTTTCTCCTCGCCTCCGCAAAGGAGGCCAGCACGATGACCGCTGACGAAAGAGCAACGGAAAGCGCCGCGATCCCGCCGAGCGCCCAGGCCCCGCGCGCCGCCGCGTGAAAGCGCTTCGGCTGCTCCGAAACACCGATCATGCCGATGATCGTGCCGTCCGGATTCTTCAGCGGAACAAAATAAGTCTGTAATGCACGGCCGTCCGGCGCGTCCATCCCGGCGAGCGTTTCCCTGCCGGCGGTGACAACCTCACTGAAGGCCGCATCGATCGCGGGCGTGCTCTCTTCCTCGCCGTCCGCGTTGCCCATCGTCGTCAGCACCCGCTCTCTGCCGAAAAAGATCGTGTATTCCAGTCCGGTGCCGTTCTTCAGCGTGCGCAGGATCTCCGCCGCTTCGTCGGCCGGATGCCCCGCTTTGCAGAGGATCCCCCGGTCGTTCAGTGTCCAGTCACCCTCGGACAGATGCTCCAGCCGCTCTCCCAGCTGCACCGCCGATGTCCTGAGCATATCTCCGGAGCGGTCACTCCAGGACGCGCGCAGGAAGGTGATGCCGCAGACGGCAAGCAGAACGGCCACCGCCGTGATCATCGCGACCGAAAGCGCGATCTGCCGGACAGGCAGTTCCAGCATCGCTTTTCTTTTTCTGGGCAATCCGACTTTCACAACCGTTCCTCCAAAA
>JAILOV010000012.1 GCA_024690605.1 Lachnospiraceae bacterium
TTCAACTAAATTCGCACGAAGTACTTCCGCCATCGGCGAGCCTGTGACGTACGTGCGCTCCTTCGGCAACCCGCATTCCGCCAGATAGCGGCGGGCGTGCTCCGAATAGGCCAGATTCACGTCGGAGATGATGTCGACGATCCGGCGGTTCGTCTCCTCCGGGAGGCATTCGTCCTTACAGCGGTTGCCCGCCTCCATGTGGAAGATGGGGATGTGCAGCCGCTTGGCGCCGATGACCGACAGGCAGGAGTTCGTGTCGCCCAGCACCAGCACCGCGTCCGGACGGATCGCCGTCATCAGCCGGTAGCTTGCCGCAATGATATTCCCCATGGTCTCTCCGAGATCCTCTCCCACCGCATCCAGATAGACCTCCGGATCGGCCAGTCCCAGATCCTTAAAGAACACGCCGTTTAAGTTATAGTCATAATTCTGGCCGGTGTGGGTGAGGATCGTGTCGAAATGCTTTCTGCATTTGGCGATCACCGCGGAGAGCCGGATGATCTCCGGACGCGTGCCCACAATGATCAGCAGCCTGATCCTGCCGTCCTCCTGCCACTTCACCTCCGAAAACTCCGTTCTGTTCATCTCAGACATTCCCCTTTTCCGGATTCACCGGCTGCTCCGCCTCCGTCGGCACCATTTCGTAAAAGGTATCCGGCCGTGCGGCATCAAAAGGCTCATTGGCCCACATCACCGTCACCAGATCGTCGATCTCGGACAGGTTGATGATCTCATGCGTGTAACCCGGCAGCATCTGCACCGCCTTGATTTGCTCCCCCGTCACTTCAAACTCCAGCACCGGCCAGGGCCTGTCCGTCTCCGGATCGATCCCCATCCGCCGCTCACGGATCAGGCCGTGTCCCGACACTACGATGAAGATCTCCCACTTGCTGTTGTGCCAGTGCTGACCGCGCGCGATCCCGGGCTTGGCTACATTGACCGACACCTGCCCACAGTTCATCGTGCGGATGAGCTCCGTGAAGCTCCCGCGGCTGTCCACGTTGGACCGAAAGTTGTAGACCATCTTCTCCGGCGGGAGATAGGAAAGATAGGTGCTGTATAGCTTTTTGGCAAAGGAGCCCGCCGGGATCTCCGGCATGATGAGCGTCTCCGGCATCGCTTTGAATTCCTGCAGCAGATCCACGATCTGCCCCAGTGTCGCACGATGCGTCACCGGCACATGGCAGTATCTGCCGTTTTCATCCGGTACCGGCGTCAAGCCGTCATGCGCCCCGTCCTGCGGATAGTCACACCGGTGGGGTCGTCCCTCCAGCGCCTCCAGCATCTCATCGATCAGATCATCGATATAGACCAGCTCCAGTTCCGTGTTCCGGTCATTGACCTTGTAGTCCATATCATTGGCCACCGCGTGGCAGAAGGTCGCCACCGCCGAATTGTAGTTGGGCCGGCACCACTTTCCGAAGATGTTGGGAAAACGGTAGACCAGCACCTGCGCCCCTGTTTCCTCCGCATACCTGAAGAACAACTCCTCCCCCGCCAGCTTGCTCTTCCCGTAGGGAGAATCCGCGAATCTACCGGTCAGGGACGCCTGGATGGAGCTCGAGAGCATCACCGGACAGGTGTTGCCGTGCTTTTCCAGTTTCGCAAGAAGCGCTACCGCCGTGTCCACATTGCCGGTTTGAAACTCGCCCTCATCCTTGGGGCGATTCACACCGGCGAAATGGAAAACAAAATCGCATTTTGCGCAGGCTTCGTCCAACACGGCCTCGTCCGTTTCCAAATCGACCCCTGTGATCTCCGTGATCACAAGATCCGGTCGTGTCCGGTTCTTGCCGTCACGGATCTCCTTTAAATTCCAGACCAGATTGCGTCCGACAAAGCCGTTGCTGCCGGTGATGAGGATCTTCATGCGTCTAAGGTTTCCTTCACGTAGTCCGTAGTCATCAACTTCTTCACCGTTCCCCCGACATCCAGCAACATCGTGTTATGCGAGGTGTAGGCCTCCTGCGCCTCAGTCTCCACCTGCCCGTCGATGAAATACTTGTCGTAGTTCAGATCTCTGTTGTCCGCTACCACACGGAAATACTGTCCCATATCCTCGGAGCGCAGACGTTCCTCTCTGGTCATCAGTGTCTCATAGAGCTTCTCTCCGTGCCGGGTACCGATCACGCGCATGCCCGTGTCGCCGAACAGCTGCTGCACCGCCTGCGCAAGCACACCGATGGTCGAGGCATCCGCCTTCTGAATGAACAGATCGCCTGGGTTCGCATGGGTGAAGGCGAACTTCACCAGTTCCACTGCCTCATCCAAATTCATAAGGAAGCGCGTCATCTCCGGGTTGGTGACCGTGACCGGCTCTCCCGCACGGATCTGATCGATGAACAATGGAATGACCGAACCGCGGCTGCACATCACGTTGCCGTAACGCGTACAGCAGATCACGGTCTCGCCGCGCTCCGCCGCCACGCGGGCATTGGCGCGCACCACATGTTCCATCATCGCCTTGCTGGTGCCCATGGCATTGATCGGATAGGCCGCCTTGTCCGTCGAAAGGCAGACTACCCGCTTCACACCCGCTTCGATCGCCGCATGGAGCACGTTGTTCGTGCCGATCACGTTGGTCTGTACCGCCTCCATCGGGAAGAACTCACAGGAGGGCACCTGCTTTAAAGCCGCCGCATGGAAGATGTAGTCCACACCCGGCATCGCATCGCGCACCGCCTGCGGATCACGGACATTGCCGATGTAGAACTTCACCTTTTTCGCCGCCTGCGGATGCTTTGCCT